>JBDRCT010000001.1:0-7468 GCA_043821445.1 Candidatus Omnitrophota bacterium
GACTTTTAATCCGTTGGTCGTGGGTTCGATTCCCATACGACCCACCAAACATAATCAAGGGGTTACGGTTTGCAGGCTGTAACCCCTTGATTTCTGGAGCCGATGGGCAGGATTGAACTGCCGACCTACTGATTACGAATCATATTTTATCACTTTTCCTTTAATCTCCCTTAACGTAAAATTCCCCTTGACATTACCGATGTTTGCCATTATTCTATTCTCACATGGCGTCACTTAAAAACAGGCTGTTTCAGCAAGAAAAGCGGGACAGGAGCGGGACTGACCCGACATACTGATTATTTGAAAGGGGTCTGATTATGGCGGCAAAATGGATCAAGACAAACTTTCCGGGGGTCCGTTACCGTGAACATCCGACGCGGAAAAATGGAGTCAAGCGCGATCAATATTTCACCATTCGTTACAAGTTGGCCGGGAAAGACCGTGAAGAGGGCCTTGGCTGGGCGTCAGAGAACTGGACAGCGGCAAAGGCATACGAGCGGTTGAAGGAATTGAAGGAAAACCGGAAATCCGGGGAAGGTCCGCAAACCCTGGCCGAGAAGCGGGAAATTGAGGACAGGCGAAAAGAGGCCGACAAGCAAGCGCAAGAGTTGGCCGAAAAAGGAAACGTCATCTTTGGCGATTTCATGACGAAAACCTACCTTCCGCAATGCGAGCACGACAAGAAAGCCAAAACCCACACAATCGAGGAAATGCTCTACCGGGTCCACCTGGCCGACACAATAGGCACCCTCCCCTTCCCCAAAATCAGCGCCTTCCACCTTGAACGGATCAAAAAGGACATGGCCGACGGAAAGAAGTCTGACCGCACCATTCAATACGTTTTGCAGTTGACGCGGCAAGCTTTCAACACAGCGCGGAAGCTTGGGATATACGCCGGGGAGTCGCCGACGAAGAGCGTGAAGTGGCCGACGCTGGACAATATGAAGCTGCGATATCTGAGCGTCACCGAGGCGGAAACCCTACTGACGGCACTGGCGGCAAAGAGTCAGAGCCTTCATGATGCGGCGCTGCTTTCCCTTCATTGTGGGCTGCGCTTCGGAGAAATTGCCGCCTTGACATGGTCATGCGTGAATTGGGAGGCGGGAACTTTGGCGATCCTGAACGCGAAAACGGGGAGCCGGACCGCCTATCTGACCGAGAAGGCAAAGGCCATGCTGAAAAGCCGAAAGCAGGGTCGACCTGATGAATTGATTTTTCCGAAGCGAACCAAGACGACGGACGGAGCAATGGCGCAAGCGTCAAAAGCCTTCGCCGAAGTCGTGACTGCTCAGGGGTTGAACCTTGGCGTCACTGACCGGAAACAAAAGATCACCTTCCATTCGCTTCGACATTCTTACGCGACGCACCTTTACGAAAGCACCCATGACCTCTATCTGACACAACGGAGCCTGGGCCACGCCACGGGAGTCATGACGGCGCGTTATGCGAAAATGAGCGAAAGCCGATTGAGAGAGGGCGCGGCGGCATTGGAGAAGGCATTTTCGGCGAACAGCATAGGGGGCGGGTATGTCTAGCGCGGGCGAGCAATCTTATGTCAGGCGGGAACTTGATCCCCTTGCCAAAATCACTCACAATAAAAATTTTGTGACGGCTCTTGTGGCAAACGGCCTTGATGGGATGAAGGTTAGAAAAATTTTGGCCGATCGGCACCTGTCAACGGAAAATCAAGTTTTTACGATGCAGCCGGCCAAGCGGAATTTGAGTTATGCCAGAAGGTGGTTGGCGAATCTCTACAAAAATGATTGGCTGCTTCCCGAAGAAAAGAGGGAGATCGAGAAGATCAGGGGGCGCCTGGACGGGTGGCACGAAAGGATGAAAGGCGCAGGCCGTCGAGCATGGGAGAGCATGTGCAAAAACGACGGTATAGATCCCAGCTTGACGGCGAACTATCGCATAGGAAAGGTTATTTATGATCTACATCGGCTGATTGATGAATTCATCCCACGAGCGGCCGACGATAAAAGCGATCGATGTTACCCGCAAAGGAAGGCACATGAATTGATTGCAGAGCTTCTAAACAACAAAAAAGCCAAAAGTCCCGAACATTTTGGATGGCTACCCACATTCACCGAAAAAACGGTAAAAAGATATTACGACAATTATTTTCAGAATAAGTCCAAATAACCCCGCCTGCATTTTTTCCAAAAAGCTCTTAATTTTCAAGCCCGCATAAAAACACCTTTTCACGTCAGACGGTCATTTTAAGCCCATCATGTTTTATATCAGATAGTTGAATATCATCTCCCATGGGAACACAAAAACCATTCAGGGAGGTAAAGCATGGAAGAATCATTGTTTCAGGAAATGGCTGAAAAATGGCCGTCCGCCTGGGTTGCGCGGACAGAAATCGAGCGTTTCACCGGCGGGATCCTCAAGGAAAAATACTTGGCGAACCTTGATTCTGCTGGCAAAGGTCCGGCGGGACGGGTCCGCTCGGGGCGTAAAGTTTGCTACAAAACGAGCGAAGTCGTGAAATGGCTGGAAAGCCGAAGCGCCATTATTCCTAAGCGGCAACGGAGGGACCTGGATTAAGGGGGAGGCCGTGAAAAACTTTTTGCGGATCGATGAGGTTGCCGAAGACCTAGGCGTTTCTACCCGGACGGTTCGCCGTCTCATCGCTGATGGGCTTCTCCTGGTCTTTCCAGTCCGGCAGGGCGGGACTTTGCGGATTCCTGCGGAAAGCTTTAGGCGATATGTTCGTGACCAGATTCTTTTCTACCAAGAAGAAAACGGGATCATGTCAGAGGATATCGTGACAGGAGAGGACATGGACGGACAGGAGAATTAGACAAAATTTAAAGGGTTCTTTAGATAGAGCAAAAAAAAGGAGGTATCCATGAAAGCAACGATGTTTCACTTAGAGGACTCGGGATTTATTGAGAAGAACTACTTTCCGCGAGTGCTTGCGGATTTTTCTTGGATCGATGGATTTTTCAAAACACAGGCGCTGGTGGCGGAGTTGGAGGAGGTCTCCAGGGAGAGAAACCAGATAGCCACGGCACCCTTGCCGAAGAATGATCGAATGCAGGGGCTCGAGACTTCGTTCAAATCCTATTTTGTCCGGCGGCAAGCGATCCTCAGAGAATTTCTCGGGGCTTACCCTACCCGGGGCGATTGCTTCCGGTATTTAACCAGCGATTCCATTCGAGTCGGCACTCGCAACCTTCGATTTCCGCCGGCACTGAGTTGGGAAGAGGTCAAAAGCGCCTTCGACAGCTTGCCGGAGGCGGCGGGGGCTATTTCGCAAGAAAAAAAAGAGAAGATTGTCGGCAAGTTGACGACGCGGATCGAGGAGCTTGAAAAGGAGATCGTGGAGGCCTTCCCGTCGCGCTACCACGGGCCGAATGGAACGGACCTCCGGGAGACATTCGTTCGTTTCTGGATTGGCCTTCAAAACCAATGCAACGCCCCCGTGACGCCTGAAGGGTGGTTATTGGAGGATCACGGGACGGGGTTGGAGAGGGCCGCCTGGCGGAAGTTAAACCTGGTGGATTTTGTGAATCTCAAAAACGGCTTGGAGCCGCACAAACAGTAGGGGGTGACATAATGGCTGAGATAGTAAACGAGTATCAGATATTGGTTGAACGTAAGGCCGCCGGAGACAAACTTGACAGTTTGGCCGCAGAGCTGGCGGCGCGGGAAGGTTGCCGGTATTCCGAGGCTTTTCAACGGATTTCCGTTTTAAACCCGGAATTGGTTAAAAAATACAACAGCGGCGAATAGGAGGTGCGAGCATGTTAAAAATATTGTTTTCATCGATTCAGGATGACCCGCAGACGGTCGGAAAAGTTTACTTGAAGTGGGCGGGCGCGACGCCTGAGGGAAAAGACTTCACTGTATTTCTGAGGAGTATCGGCCGACGGCCAGTAGAGAGAAACCTCTTAAGACGTCAAGGCGGCAAATCTGTAGGGATCACCGATAAGATAATAGAACAGGCCAAGTTTGACCAAATCCAGGCGGCCGGTGTTCAGAAAGACAGCGATCACCTTATCGAATTTGTCGAATGCTTGCCCGGCGGGATCGATGGGAAGCGATTCCAAAGTTCGTATGAATCCTTGGAAAAAACGTTCTCGGACGAAAATCACCGACTGGCCACAGATAAGAAGTGGGCCGGAGACGAGCTTGACCGAATGGCCACAGATAAGAAGCAGGCCGGCGACGAACTTGACCGGCTGGCCAGAGAGGTGGCGGCGCGGGAAGGCTTGACGTATAGCGTGGCATTTGAGCGAGCGCGTCAAGCACACCCGGAAATCTACCGGCGGTATTGCGCATGAAATCTAAAAACTGCCGATGCTGGGGGACCTTTTCAGTACTCCTTTGAGGTCCTTCCGGGCACACCCATCGGCAAGCCGGAGGGGGGAGTACACCGACTCCCCCCCATGAGGCTGCGGGGATGAAAATATAAAACATACGGAAAAAAGGTGACTTTTGAAAACAGCCGGAAAAAAGGTGACTTTTGAAATCGACCGGAAAAAAGATGACTTTTGAAAACAGCAACAACACAAACTCCCCCGCACTCCTCGAGGGGGTTTCCGGCCAACAATCAACAGGGATGGGGGTGCAGCGGGTCCTTCCGGGGGGGTTGGTAGCACACGGTAATTCAAACCCCAGTTTTTGGCTCCGGGTAAGTAGAATTTTAAACGGGAAAACGGGAAAAAGGGAGTGGTCTTTATATTTTGGAGGAAATTTCAAATGTGCGAAGAAAGGGAGATAAAGAATTTTGCCGATGTTTCGGCGGCTGTTGACTTTCTGGTTTCTGAAGGGTGGAAAATCACCCGAAGCTCATTCTATCGCCATCGCGTAGAAGGAAAAATCAGGCGCCAGGCGAACAACACCTATACCCTCGCGGCCGTGCGGAAATACGCAAAGACGTTTTGTCGACGCCGCGATGCCAAGACCCTCTTAAAAGAGGCACTTGCACGGGAATTAGCAAATCAGTCTTCTCTTCTACGGACGGAGATTTCAACAGTCTTCCGGATCCGGGCGGGAGAGATTATCCGACTGGTTTCTGGGGACCCCGCCCGAGTCGATGCTCTCGTTTCATTTTTCGAGACACATTTTAATGATGAAAACAGCGGGAAATAAATTCTTTCTGGAGGCGGAGCCGATCATCCGGGGAGGCCGTTGTCGTGCCAGGGTACCAGGTCTTCATCCGGGGAGGACGCCGCGCCGTCTGGATCATCTTCATGCCGACTATGACGATCGACCGATTGGAGACTTTGGAGGGTTTCATCCAGGTATATTCTTCCTTCATTTTCAATTTTTTCATTATTATCACTCTCTATGCAAATACCTCCCTACTATCTTAACTATATATATTTACAATACATATTTATATATAATAATAATAGATAGTTATGGAATATAAAGGAATGGTAAATAGCCAATCAATTAATTATATCAATATGATATGAACTACCGGAGGGTTTGAAGGAGAAATGAAAAATGGATGACATCGCAAAACAGGTTCACGACCGAGTTCTGACCGAGTCCGCGGGGCTCGCGTCGCCGGACCCTCCGCCGAAAATCACGAGCAAGCTGATCTGTGAGTGTCTGCTGGCCAACGCGCTCGGGGATGGCGTTCTTTTTGCGGCGCTCTTCCGTGATCAGTTTCTTTTTTGTAATAATAATCAAGAATGGTTTGAGTGGGGTGGTAATTATTGGCAAAGAGACTTGATGTTCCGGTCACTTGCTGCGGTGGAGCAGATCGTTGAACACTACCTCGCAGAGTACAAGAGGCTGGCCCAGGAGTCCGTTGATATCTGCGCGGCGGCCACAGGGGACGACTCCGCTAATGAACTCAAGCGCCTCCGGAAGCAGCAGGCTGACCTCCTAAAGCGCGCCAGCCAGCTCCGCGATGACAAGCGCCGGACCGCCTGTCTGAAATTCTCGCGCACGATCAAAAACCCAATCGCTATCGCGGGCGAGGAGTTCGATCGCCGGCCAATGCTCTTCCCCTGCGCGAACGGCGTCATCGACCTGGAGACGGGCCTCCTCAAACCTGGCCGCCCCGGAGACTACCTTTCGCTCGCGAGCCCGGTCGAGTTCACAGGCATCGACGCGCCGGCGCCGCTCTGGGAGAAGTCGCTCCTAGAGATCTTCGGCGGCAACGAGGCGCTGGTCGCTTATCTTCAGCGCCTTTTTGGGTACGCGATGACCGGCCTGGTCAACGAGAAGATCTTTCCGGTCCTGTACGGGCGCACCGGATGGAATGGCCGCAGCCTGATCATCGAGACGATCAGTCACGTCATGGGGACCCTGGCCGGATCGATCCCTTCTGAGATGCTTCTCTCGCAGAAGTTCTCCAGGAGCTCCTCCGCGCCGTCGCCGGACATCATGTCGCTCAAAGGGATCCGGATGGCATTCGCCTCCGAGATAGACGAGGGCCAGAAGTTCTCCGCGGCCAAGATAAAATGGTTGAGCGGCAAGGACGAGCTCATCGGCCGGAGCCCTCACGACAAATATCCGACGCGCTTCGCGCCGACGCACAAACTTTTCCTCATGACCAACACCCAGCCGCAGGCGCCGCCGAATGACAAGTCGTTCTGGGAGCGGCTTCACGTGATCCCCTTCACAATTTCATTCGTCAACCGCGACCCGCAGGAGGCATACGAGCGCCGCGCGATTCTCGACTTGGACATTCATGTCCTCAAAGAGGCGTCCGGCATCCTCGCCTGGCTGGTACGCGGCTGCCTGCACTGGCAGCAGTACGGCCTGAAGCCGACACGCGAGATCACAGACGCCGGCGAGGAGTATCGGGCAAACGAGGATATTCTGGCCGACTTCATCGACGAATGTTGCCTCCGGGAGCCGGGAGCAAAGGAGAAATCGTCCCTTCTCTACGCCCGATTCATCACCTGGTACAATGCCAATCACGGGAAAAAGGAGCCATCCGGGACCTGGTTTGGAAAACAACTTACAGTAAAGTACCGGAAAAACAAAGAGAACGGCTGCGTCTTTTATTACGGAATCGCATTGAACGACTCACAGGGTGAGCTAAATGGTTGAAACGTCCGTCGCCACGGATTCCACGGCAGTTAGTAGATAGCTGGTTTGAAATTTTCCAGGGGAAATGGGCCGAAACATCTTGCTGTCTGCAAGTTTCTCATTGGGCCCCACCTGGGCAGCAGTGAAGGCACGGCAAGGATGTGGTCCCTTGCCGTGCCTTCCAGATATTTCCCAAATCGGCAAATGATGGTAGAAAATGGGAAGGACTATCCGAAAAATGAGAGCCGTCACCTGATTGACCGGACCGGAGTCACCTGAAAAATAAGCGGATCACGATATAGGTTATCGTCTTGAGGGGCGATCGTTTAACCTGGGCAAGCCTGAGAAGGCGGGCGGGCGGATCACGATATAGGTTATCGTCTTGAGGGGCGATCGTTTAACCTGGGCAAGCCTGAGAAGGCGGGCGGGCGGATCACGATATAGGTTATCGTCTTGAGGG
>JBDRCT010000002.1:0-26834 GCA_043821445.1 Candidatus Omnitrophota bacterium
CTCGTCCTTTGTTTCAAACACAACGAAAAACACTCTCAGAGAAATCTCGAAAAGCCTGAACCCATTCAAACTCAGGAAAACTATCGACGAGAAAATTGCGGCAATTCACCGCCTCGCACGGTAACATCTATTGTGAGGCAATGATTCAACCCCCCGGTAACATATAATTATGAGTCAACGCGACAGACTACAGCCGGTAGACTTTAGCGCTCATAGCTTTCAGCTGACGGCTAGGGGTTATGCGTTTTAAACGTCCACGGTCTCAAATCCACAAATCACTTGTTCAAGGTTTTTCCCGGGTATGTGCGCTTCTTGGATCTGCTTCAGATCGTGTCTAACCATGGTTCGAAAAAAAACGCCCGGTCCTGTTATCCCTGCCGCTTAAAGGTCCGTCGTGGCGAATTCTTCGAAGGTCAAATAACGGATCTCCGTTGTTTCATATCTGAGAGAACCGGAATGGGTGCCGTTCACGACGTAGGCCAAGGGCGTTTTCGGATACCGGACAAGAAACCGTTTCAAGCCGGACGGGACCTCATTCGTCTGGAGACCGGCTTTGACTTCTATGGGTATGGGTTTTCTGTCCCTGAGAAGGACGAAATCAACCTCCGCGCCGTCCTTGGTCCGCCAGAACTTTATCTCCATGTTCGGCGCGAGCCCGGCCTGCAATCTCAGAAAGACGAAGCTCTCATAAAGCACCCCGAGGTCTGCCCTTCCTTCCGGCGCCGAGGTGTCCTTGAGGATGAGGTTTCGAATGCCCAGATCATAGAGGTAGGTCTTGCAGGATTTTTTGAGCTCATTGCCGAGGTTATTGGAATAACTGTAGATCCGGTAATTCACAAAGGTCTGTTCCATGATCTCCAGATACCGGTTGACCGCTTTGACGCTCATATTCACTTCTTTCGAAAGCGAATGGACCGAGATCAGGGAGCCCTGGTCCTGCGCCAAAAGATAAAGAAGATGGTTGAAAGCCCTGACGTTCTCCTCTTTGATAAGAGACTTGATGTCTTTCTGGATATAAGCGCCGATCAGTTCCGAGAGAAGAGTCAATTTCCGGGCGTCATCCCCGGTTTGGGTCAAGCCGGGCATACCGCCAAAGCGAAGATAGTCTCCCACGGAATTATTTTTCGAAGAGGCCCGGATCTCCGCGTATTGCAGAGGATAGATACAGAAAAGGATGCGCCGCCCTGCCAGGCTTTCCTTCAAGTGTTTGTGAATGGCGAGGGACGAAGAGCCCGAACAGATCAGCTTGACCTTCGACCGTGAGTCGTAGACCGCTTTGAATATCTTGGAAGCGTTCCGGATGTATTGGAATTCATCGATGAAAACCACCTGCCCGGCTTCTCTCAGCTTCTGAATGATCTCGGCCTCGGAACAATTGAATCCGGCAAGGATCTGCGGCTGTTCAAGATCAAAGAACGCCGTTTTAAGGCCTTGCGAACGGCAGAAAGCTTCGAGTTCATAAAGGAGGGTCGTCTTTCCGACTTGGCGCGGACCCAGGAGGATATTGATCTCCGGTCGGGTCATTTCTTGCTGTAACTTGTTTAAGATGAACCGTTTGATCATGGTAATGACTAATTTAACCTATTGGGTCCAAATAGTCAAGCAGGCGCCATTCGCTTTTCTGTTCTCGGTAATATCCATTTTGTTGCTCTATTCATCAACAAAAATGTTCTATCTGTTGACTTATATGTCAACAATATATCCCTGCGAAGTGACGCCTCTCAGCAGGACAGTGTAATAAAAACCATTCTTTAGGATGATGCGGGGGCTCCGTCCAATGGCAGGGCGGGGTAATCCTTAATGTGAAAGAAATAAAGGCTTGGGCAGTGTGTTGTCCTGGTTTTTAACTATCTCTCTATTTGAAAACTAGGGCGCCTTACGGGCTGGAATACGCGCAACCTGACCATTTTTCCAGACAACGATCGTCTCGTTGGCCGCCCGTCTTGCCTTGATCAAATCACGAACGGCGTGCTTGAGCGCCTTATCAGCTTTTGTTTGGATACTTTCCTTAGAAGCCATTTTTACACCCTGCTTGTTTTGATATTTTGTCGTATTTGAGCCGGTTATGAACTGTGATCATTCCCTGCTCCACTCTGAAGACCTGCTCGGGCGAACCCGTGGAATTATCAAAGACGCTCCAGGTATTAAACAGGGAACCGTAGGACTGGAAAAGGTTTTTAAGACCCCTTGCAAAACGCCGCCGGACATCATGCTCGGGAATATCGTGTCCGCCTTTCCGGACCCGGTCCGCGATCCTCGCCAAGGCAAGTTTGACGGCAGGCAACCACAGGAAAAACAAATGAAGTTCGTAGCCCTCTTGTTTCATCTTTTTGAAAAAACTCACGTAGGTTTTGCCCGCCAAAGTCGTCTCAAATGCAAAGTCGGCTTTTCGCCGTGCACAATCGGCTATTTGCTCTAGCAAAATTTTACCCGCCTTCACCGCAACCCTCGAAGGTGTGAACGGCGACAAACCTTTTGCGATCATATCGGCATTGATGAACTCAAAACAATCCGCATAATTAGGAAGAAACTTCTCAGCAAAAGTCGTCTTCCCTGAGCCATTAGGCCCCGCAATCACATAAAGTTTAGGTTTTTTCATAGGAGAGAATTATAACATAAAATAAAAATGCGCCGCCGTATTATAAGCGTCAAACGGTGCCGAACACCGCGATGCTGTAACACAAGCATACATCTTGTAAACTAGTTTGATAGAATGATAATCATTTGATTAAATGATCCAATCAGAAGTATTTTGAATGTGAATTAAGATGACGTTGCGGCCCTGCCCAAAGGGAGGGCGGGGTAATCCTCGAGGGCTTCTTCTTTGATTTCGGGGTTCAGGGCGACCGCTTTTTGATACATGGCCACGCCTTTCGCGACATTCTCCTGACCGGGTTGCGTCAAGAGCCACCTCGCATAGGCCTGATAGGGGTAATAAAAATTGGGGTGAAGTTCGATGGCGGATTCATACTCTTTCCGAGCCTCGGCCAGATCCTTTTTCTTTCCAAGGACCCAGGCCAGGGACTGACGATACTCACTATTGGTCGGATTGAGCTTTACAGCCATCAGATATCGCGCCCGCTGCAGGGTATACAGGCCGGATCTTCCATACAACCTGCCCAATTGATAATGATACTCAGCATTCGAAGGGTCAAGGCGTAAGGCCGCGCCGAGGCCCTGAATGCCGGCAGGTTTGATCGTTGCATAATAATTAGCCAAAGCGGGCCGGACCACAACCGTCCCATAGATCACAAGCAACCCCGTCACAAACAGCGCGGCCAAATATCTTAAGATGCGGTGATGAAATTTCAGATAGCGAACGGTATCCGCTGTTAATTGATGACCGGAGGGTGGAGAATGGGGGTCGCCGGTGACCGGTTGCCGGTCGCCGGTCGCCGATCCAGAATTTTCCTTCGAATTCAATATGGAGAGCAACAACGCCAAAAGCGTTGAAAGCAGAATGGCGTTGGCCGGGATCTGAAGATTGAAGTCGGTCCAGGAATGGATAAAGATGCTCGCCAGGGAACCCAAAGCGCAAAGGGACATGCCCGTCACCCAGGGGTCGTGGCGTTCGCGATAGCGGCGGAATAAATAGACAATGGATCCCAGGATACAGACCCCCGTCAAGGCAAAGCCGGCGATCCCCGTTTCGGCAAGAAGTCCCAAGAACTCGCTGTGGGGGTAGGTGTAGTGATACATAACGTTTTCAAGCGGCTGGTACTTTGGAAAGATATCATTGAACGTACCTAACCCGGTGCCGAGGAGGGGATGATCTTTGATGATATCGAGCGTCCCCTGCCAAATGGGCAACCTGCCGGAAAAATAAAGAGACGTGACCTCAGCATGTATGCTCAAAAGCCTCTCCATGACCGGAGTCAAACCCAGCCAGGCGAGCATCAGGACAATAAAGCCGGCGATCACGATAAAGATCCAGCCTTTCTTTCTAAGAGAGTGCCTTTTGAAGACAAGAAATGAGATGAATAAAAGAGTCGCCATAAAACTGAGCATGCCACCGCGCGACATCGTAAAGAAAAGTGCCGCGGACATAATGATCGCAAAGAAGATCAAAAGGGGCCACAGGTCGTCCTTCCCTTTTTTGACACCGCTCCCGCTCTCCTGTGCCGACCGGGAACGGGGGTCCTTGGAAGGAACAAGGAAAAATCCGAGCGATAACGGAATGATCATGTCCAGATACGCGGAAAAATGGTCGGGATTGATAAAACCGCGCGGGGCCGGCGCACCAAAATAACGCATTAGGTAGAAAATGCTCATGAAAAAACCGATCGTGATCATGATGATCTCGAGGCGCTGGACCCCGGCCCGGGTCCTCACGGTGTTGAGCGTGACCAGAAAGATCAACACATAAGCAATGAGTTTCAGGACCTCGGTCTTGGTGGCCCAAGGATAGATCGACTTTGAATCAAAGAATTGGAAGGAGGCAAAGGCGATCACGGCGAGGACCGGCGCGAGGACCGGAGAAACGATGAATCCGGCGCCCGGCCGGAACAGCATCTTGAGGACCCAGAAAAGCGCCATCAACGCCGCGGTCAGCTCGACCAGAGCGACCGACAGGGGCTGGACCCCGCCGTAGGCGAGCGGGGTGAAGATCAGAAGAAAGACGAGCAGTAATTCATTCAGCCTGTCGAAAAGCGTTGGTCTTATGTCGTTGAGGGTATGTTGTGTCATGTTTTTCGCTGTCTTTTCAAATCACGTTCTGCCGCAACATGCGCGTTTTCCCTCTCCCTCAGGGAGAGGGATAGAGTGAGGGGGTTTCTTGTACCCTCATCCTCGCCTTCTCCCTCAAAGAGGGAGAAGGAATTAAAAAGCTGCCCCAGACAGGAAACTAAATACAACTGGCAGGAGAACTTCGCAACGCTCTGACGGACCCAGGCCGTGTATCCCTTAGCTTCGCGGCTTCGCCTTGTCTTTGAACAGGCTCTTGGCAAAAGTCGTAAGCCGGTCTTTCCAGGAATCTTTGCTGTCGGGGGCGGGCTTGAGGATCTGAAGCTTGTCCTTGAACGTCTCTACCTTGGCACCCGACGCGCTCCGCCTCCGGCCGTCTTCGCCGTAATAACTGTAGGAGTGATAGTATTGGTAATAGCCGAGATCGCTATTTTCCGGCTTCATGCCGTTCAGGACAACTCCCAGGAACTTTTTCTTCGCGCCCGTCAGTTTATCTTTCGCGCTCCGGGCCCCGGGGGCAAGGATCTTACCGCTGCGCACCACCAGAATGGAAGCGTCCGTCATCCCCGCCAGGACCACGGCGTCGGTGACGCTGATGACCGGCGGCGTATCAAAAATGACAAAATCGAACATCTTTTTTGCTTCCGCGATGAATTCGCTCATCTTTTTGGAACCGATAAGTTCGGCTGGATTGGGGACACTATTGCCCGCGGTCACGACCTTCAGGCCTTCGATCCCGGGGTCCTGGATGGTTAAACGAAAGGTGACAGCGCTCGTCAAATACTCCGACAATCCGTCGTGCCGGTTCAGATTGAAAACTTTGTGAAGCTGGGGCTTTCTCATATCTGCGTCCACAAAAAGGACTTTACTGCCGCATTGCGACATCACGATGGCGAAGTTCGAACTTGTCATCGTCTTTCCGGCCTGCGGGTCGGGGCTCGTGACGACGAAGGCCTTCAGATCGGCGCCTTCCGGCAACAGGGAAAGAACTTCGGTGCGGATATGCCTGAAATGCTCGGACATCGGGGCCGAGGGCTGAAGGTGGGTGAATTTGTCCTTTTCCATCTCGAGAATGCGCTCGTCCAGTTCCGGGACCGACCCGAGAAAACGCGACTCAAGGGCCTCCCGGATGTCCTGCGGCGATTTGATGGTCGTATCCATGTAATCGATGAAGAACGCCAGACCCACTCCCCCAAAGAGCCCGAACACCACCGCCAAAAGCATATTGAGCAAGACCCTGGGTTTTACTGGCTTCAGAGGGACCTCGGCGCGGTCGATCACGGTGATATTGCTGATGTTGATCGTGCTGGTGACATCCACCTCCCTTAACCGCGCGAGCAGGACATCATACATGCGCTGACTCGTGTCCACTTCGCGCTCAAGGGCCCGGTACTCGGAGGTCTTGTTGCCCGCGTCCACGCCTTCCATGCCCTGGATCTTGTTCTTGAGCGAGAGGATCTGGGACCTGAGCTCGATCATCTTCGGGTGTTCTTCGGTATAGCGCTCCGTGTAACTATCCAGAAGCGCCTGCGCTTTCGCAAACTCGGTTTTGACATCCTCCGCGGCCTGCTCTCCCCCGAGCCTTACCTGCGGCAGGACTTCGATCTTGTTCGCCTCCCTGTATTTTTGGAGCGCTTGCTCCGCTTCCACCAATTGCCGCCTTTGCTCGTCGATCTTCTTGGTGAGCCACTCCGCGGCGGCGCCCGTGGTCTTGATGTTCCGGTCAAAGTTCAATCTCACATACTCATCCACGAGCTCTGTCGTGATCTTCGCGGCCTGCTTCGGGTCCGTGTCCCGGACAGCGATCTCGACGAGCTGGCTGTTCCTGATGGGCTTGACCCGGACGAATTTACGGAGCTCTTTGACCGGGTCCTGGATCTTGCGTTTACTCTCTTGATCGCTATAAAGACCCAGGGCATCGATCACCCGTTTCAACAAGGTTGGGCTCAGAAGCAGTTTGTACTGGGTTTCGTAGTAATAGTCCCTGGAGCCGCCGTAACTTTCGGAAGCTCCCCCTTGGGGAGCGACTTCCTGGATCGAGGTCACGCGGGGACCGCTTTTTTCGATCTGGATCGTGGATTTGGACTCATAGACCGGCTTCATGGTGAGCGTGCCGATACCCACGAGCGTCACCACGACCGTAAAAAAAGTCAGGATGAGCCTTCGCCGGCGCAAGATCACCGGGAGATATTCTTCGAGATGGATCTCCGGCATGTGCCCCGGAATCGCGAATTGAGGATCTGCCATTGTTTTCCTTTGGGTTTATTTAAAATTTGGGTTCTGCGTTTATTATGACGCTTGAGCCGACACTCTTTTGTCAAGGAGTTGTCATCCCCGAATGCTTCTATCGGGGATCCATGTTTTCCTGGATTCCCGCTTAAAACATGCGGGAATGACAAAAAAACATAGAACTCAAGTTAAATTTAAAAAATCTACCTTTTAAAATGCTGCCGATGGAATATTGGATCAGAACAGGCTTTCGGGAACGTAAACGATGTCCCCGCGCTGAAGCTGTACGTCTTTCGACTTGTCCCCTTTTTTACTGATGTCCCCGACCTTCACGGTAAGGGTCTTCTTCTCGCCGTCCTCCATGCGCAGGATCTTCACGTTGTTCTGTCCGGCCATCTTGGTAAAACCCTTGGCGAGGCCGATGGCTTCAAGGACGGTCAACCCTCCCTTAAGCGGAAAAGAGCCTGGCTCGTTGACCTGGCCCGTCACGCTGATCGTGCTGTATTCCTTGATAAAAACAGTCACCTGCGGCTTTTTGAGATACCGCCTGAGTTTTTCTTCGAGGGCCGATTGAAATTCGTAGGGGGTCAGGCCTTCCGCCTTGACCTCTCCGAGCAGGGGAAAGGAGAGGTTCCCGTTAGACGAGATCCGGGTCACGCGATAGAGTTCGTCCTCGCGATAGACCGTGATCTCCAGGACGTCGTCCGGACCGAGACGGTAATCCTCCGCATGAAGCGGGAGCGGAAGAGAAACTGCGGCGATCAGAAAGGCAAAAATGACGGCGCGGACACGCATGAGTTTAAACGCCCTTTTCAAGAGTCCAGCCGCCCCTAGAACAAGAACGAGCTGCGCATCGTCACCTGTTGGTCGTTGTAGTCGAAATTATTGAACCGGGAGTCCCTCTGCTTGAACCGGTATCCCGCGTCCAGGAGCCACCATCTCCTGAGTTCGTATTTCAAGGTTGCATCGGCGCCCCACAGCGTATCATGCCTCTTCGCCGCCTGGTCGCCTTCGACCGAAAGCGCGCGATATTGGTCATAGGCCCAGAAAACCCCGCCCGCAACCGCCAGGCGTTTTGTCAAAAGATGTTCTCCCCTAAGGCCCACGATGTTCGAAATGTAATAACTGTTCGTGGCGTAGGAAGATTCTTCCGGACGCGTTTCGCCGTAGAGATTAAAGTTGGTACGCTCCGAGAGGTCGTATTTGATGTTCCCGAAAGCGGTGATCTGGGCGTAATCCTTCTGGGTCTTGCGTTCATAATCCTGATACCGGAACCCGAGCTTGACCGTACCGGTGGTCTTCGGGGCGATCTTCCCTTCCACGCCGATCCGGTCCTGGTAATAATACGAATTCGAGTTCGTGGGGCTCTTGCGGTACTGGATCCTGCCGAGATTGAATTCGTTAAAGACCCGCGTTTTCGCGCTGATGTTATAGAAAATGGCGCCGGTCATCATATGGTCGTTGTAGCTGATATTGTGCGCCTGAAGATACCGGTTCATGATGACGGTGTAGGCGGCTTCGACGGTGATCTTTTCGCGGGTGTAGTTGATCCTGCCGTCCAGTTTGTTCCACCACCGTTTTTGAAGGGCCGTGAGTTCGTTATTGGCCTGGTCCTGGGTCTTAATGAAATCTTCCGTGACCTTGACCCCGATGCCGTTGGTGAAATTGCCCCTGACGGAACCGTGGACCGTATGATCGACCCGGCTGAGTTTATCATGACGCATATAATCCAGAAAATCCGCGCGGTATGCGGCCTCCGCGAGAAAATCATCCCCGCGAGAAGACACGAGCGGCATCCTGCCCGCAAGACCGGCTATGTAATCGGAGATCCATTCCGGATTTGCCTGACCGCGCGGAGCGAGGGCGATATTGGTATCGTATTTTTGCTCGAACCCGGCCATAGGATGGAGCTCGAGTTTCCCCCAATGGATGTTCCCTTCCCCTTTGCCATATTGGGCCGCAATGTCCGCCTCCGTGTGCTGCTGCCAGAAGTACGCGGGAGCAAGGGAGTATGGCGAACCATCCTGATAGGAGGGTACGGTTTGGACAACTTTTGGAGTGGCCACGGTCATCAGTTCCGCCGGTTCCAACGGTTGCCTGGGCGTCTTGGGCCTGGGGGGCACAGCCACAGCTCCGACCTGCGGAGCATCGGATTGAGGCGTTAAAACATCCGATTCGAGCGTTGAAGCATCTTGTTGAGATGATAAAACGGCGTGCGCGCTGCTTGCGGCAAAACACAGCATTAACACCAGCGTGCATGCCACGCCCAAAAATACCAGTCTATTGTTTATTTTGTTCGTAGACATCTTGATCCCCCCCATTATATTTGAATAGTCTCTTCGATAATCTCTATAAAAAAAACGGCCAAAAAGCGTCAAACCTGAGCGGATTCTACGCTTTTTGGCTGTCGAGGGCTAGCAGATTTTTAAAAAATTCAACCGCCCGTTTATTGTGGTGTCTCAGAAGGAATAAACGTGCTTCCCTCAGAAGGACCCGAGTGGTGTGGCTCCGGGATCCTCTGTCCTTCACGAATCGGCTGGCGCCTCTCTTCGATACGCGGGATGGTCGCCTCTACGCCCTCGTCAAAGGTCTGGATCTCGCCGTCGGGAGAACCCGGGGTATCGAACACATCTCCGGGGTTCAACTGGGTAATATTCCCGTTAATGGCCGTCACGGTAATAATACCCGCCGCCAGTGAAGCGCCCTGGAACATAAAAAGTCCGGCTAACACAAGCACCATCACCATAAGTGTTTTTTGACTGTTTGACACTGTCTTCATTTTCTTATCCTCCTTGGATGTAATTTTGTTCTGAAAATTTACTTGCCGCCCACCCTCAAGGGGTTCTTTTAGCCCTGTGTGGGGTTTTCGATATGTACATTCCTTGTTTTGGCGTCCGCGCTCATCTGACCGGTCGAGCCTTGAAGCACCATGGTTTTCACGCCCACGGTCACGGTCTCGATGTCCCCGGCAAGGCTTTCGACCGTCGCGATCCCGGCAACCTTATCCAAAGAGATCAGGGCCTGCTGACCTCCGCCGAGCGTTGTGGTGGTATTTCCGGTCACAATGATGATGGACCCCATGTCAACGGCAAAATCAGCTTTGCCTGTGGCCGGGTCAAAACTGACTTTAACCTTGTCCCCCGCCTTCACCGTGGCGACGGAACCCCCGACCAGGAGTTGAATGAAACCTTCGGACGGCGCGATCTCAACCAACCCGCTCGATACTTCCACTTTGGAACCGGAAACAATACCGGGCAAGGGATCGGTAGGATTGATCACCGAGACCACACCCGCGGGATCGGTCACCTGGAGGGTCCCCGTGCGGTTAAGAATAAGTCCTTCCGCCATTAAATGGCCCTGGAACATAAAAAGCCCCGCCAAGACAAAGGCCACCGCAAGTATTGCTTTTTTATTTTTGAAAGTTCTCTTCATTTTTTTCTCCTTAGTGGATTTTCTTACAGAACGCTGCCTGTCTCAAAAGGGTCATTACGGCTTTCTTAAAAGCTAAAAAACCGATTTTCGGGAGAACTATAACACATCCTTTGGATTTGACAAGGGGGTTGAAGGCACAAAAAATGGCTTTTGGGGGGCCATCGAACGCCTTCCAGAGGGTTAAAATGCCCCCTCCCCGGAGGTTTCCAGGGCGGCGGATCCGAGGGTTCTCCTATAACACGGGCTCCTACGGCTTCAGCCTTGACTCATTGACGCCATGTGCGAGTTTTCCCTTCTCCCTGAGGGAGAGGGTTAGGGTGAGGGTTCTTCCTCCCCCTCATCCCTTCCTTCTCCCTAGGGGAGAAGGAGATTAACTAAAACCCGCACACAGGATTGATGGGATTTTCGGGAACGGGGCTTATGGAGTTGTTACCGTGCGAAAGATCAGAACCTTCGGGGGCCGAAGGCTAGAGCGGTTTTGAGCACCGGAGCTCCACAGAATCGATCAGCTCCAGCATTTGCCTCTCCTGGGCAATGAATTTCGTCCGGTCGCCGGAGCCCGCACGGGCCGCGAGCACGCGGGCAATGGTCCCGGCAACCTGGGCCGAGGCGACCGAGGTCCCGGCCTTTCTGCCATAGTACCCCTTGAAATAAAGATCCACTCTCTCCGACTGGACCGATTGGTCGTAAATTTTGCCGTATTTATCAAGCGCTCCCACGGCGATCACCTCGGGGTATTTTGCCGGATAAGCCACGTCGGCGTTGAAACCATGATTGCTGCCGGCAAACCCTCTCGCTTCGAGGGCGGAATAATAGGAATCGCTGTGCCGGTCGTTATTTCCCGCCGCGGAAACCAGGATGATCCCCTTCTCGTGGGCTTTCTTGATCACCGCGTTCAGCATTTCGCTGGGTTTGATCCTGAGCGACATGTTGATTACCTTGACGTTCCTGGAGATCGCCCACTCCAGCCCCAAGATCACGGCATCCTCGTGGATCACCAACCCGTTCTTTCCGATCACCTTCACAATGTAGAACTCCGCGCCGGGACACGCTTCCTTGATGATCTTGGACATTAAGGTCCCATGGCCGTTGAAGTCCTTCAAAGTATCATCCACGAAATTGACGCCTTCTTTGAAGCCGATATTGGAGCCCGAATCCAGGATAGCGACCCGGATAGGCGCGGCCGCGAAAGCGTTGCTCCCGAGCCAGCAAAACAATCCAAGCACCATAATTATTAAAATCTTTGAATTTCTCATTTTTTGCTCCTCACAAGTGAAAGGTACAGTACATACTTTTAAAAAACAATGACTTGTTATAATTTGCTATAATTTTTAATTAGAACATAGCATTATATAGCAGTATAACTAGCATTAGATATCACCTATGACATTAATGGCATGCGTCTTCATCCGAATGCTGGGAAGTGGGTTGGGCTGGATAGGGGAAACAGGTCTTTGATCGTAGAATACAAAATTGAGGTTTCTCATAATGCCGCCCGGCCCGATTCGCCTCTTATTCATTTTTGTGAGCAATTTTGTGTAATGTAGTATCTTTTGTGTAACATAGTATCTTTTGTGCAAATATAGGCAAAAAAATACCCTTGTCAATATTTATTTTCAGGGAAAATGGGTCGGGTGCGGCCGGAGGGACCCCCGCTCTCCGGAGCGGCGAGTCTAGGCAGAAGGGCTAAAAGAGAGAATTCCTGGGAGTTTCCTTATAAGAGAAGGCCGGAAAAATATTCCGGCTCCGGGGAAAGTGATCTTTTGCGGCTTTTATGAAACGAGGTTTTTCTGGATCAACGCCAGGAAACTATCAAGTTCGAACGGCTTCATCAGGAATTTCCGGACCCCGAGCGCCTCCGCTTCCGTTTTTGCCGCGCGGTCCTCATACGCCGTCATGATGATCTCGGGCTTGAGTTCCTTGCCCGCTTTTTGACGGACCTTGCGGATGGCCTTCAGGGTCTGGAGACCGTCCATCCCGGGCATGCGCATGTCGGTCAGCATGAGGTCAAAGTCCTGCTGCTCGCACAACGTGACCGCCGTACGCCCGTCGGGAACGACCGTGACCGAATACCCGGCGCGGCCGAGCAGCATCTTGATGGATTCCCGGACAAGAATATCGTCATCGATCGCGAGGATCTTTTTATGTTTTCCGGTCGTGACGGTGCGGTTGATCTCGATCAGCTGGTCGATATCTTTGGGATCGAACCGGTAGATCCCGCCGATCCGGACCGTCTTGAGAATACCGTCATTGATCCAGTAGTAAACCGTTCTCCGCGAAACATTGAGCCGCTTCATGACATCCTGGACCTTCAAAAGTTTCTCGTCCACAAAGGCCTCCTTTCCTTTTCAACTTACAAGCGCATTATAATGCAGAATACCTTGTTTTGTGCAAGTTTTTAAGATTCCGGGAATGGCCTCCGGACGGGAAAATAGACGGACTGTGCATTTCCGTTTGGGATCAAGAGAGAAAATTAACGCGATTTGCGGAAGGCGGGGGCGATATAGCCGCGGGAGCGGCCTCCCCGGCCGAAACGCCGGCCGCCGAACGAGGCGACTTTGACGGGCTTGTGCTCGATGAAACTCTCGAGCTTCATTTCGGGGTGTTCCGCGACGGGAAGCGCCATGCGCATGATCTTTTCGATGTCTTTGACGTCTTTTCCCTGCTCGGGCGTCGCGAACGAGATGGCATGCCCTTTGTCGCCGATGCGGCCCGTACGGCCGATGCGGTGGATGTAATTCTCGGAGTCGTCCGGAAGATCGTAGTTAAGCACCAGTTCGATCCCCTTCACATCAATGCCGCGCGCCGCGATATCGGTCGCCACAAGGATGCGGTATTTCCCCGACTTAAACCCTTCCAGCGCTTCCCGCCTTTGCGAAAGCGACCGGTCGGCATGGATCTCGGCGGCATTGTGTCCCATTTCGCGGATCGCGCGGGTGAGCTTGTAAGCGCCGATCTTGGTCCTTGAAAAAACAAGGATGGTCCCGTGATATTGCGCGAGCACTTTTTTGAGAAGGTCCCTTTTGGATTCCTTTTTCACGACAAAGACTTCCTGGGTGATCTTTTCCGCCACGGTCCCGGATTTCGCGATCTCGATATGGACCGGCAATTTCATCTGGGACGCCGCGATCTTCATGATGGCATCCGGCATGGTCGCCGAGAAAAGCATGGTCTGACGGTCCTTGGGGATCACGCGCAGGATCTTATGGATCTGCGGCGCGAAGCCCATGTCCAGCATCCGGTCGGCCTCATCGAGCACGAGAATGCTGATCTCATTGAGGAACACATAGCGCTGTTCCATATGGTCGATCAAACGTCCCGGCGTGGCGATCAGAATGCGGGGGTGCTGGCGAAGCTCCTGGATCTGATTATGCATGGAAGCGCCGCCGATCAGGATCGCGAATTTGATCTTAGGGTCGAGCCTATGAATGTGATGATGCACCTGGTAGGCCAGTTCACGGGTCGGGACAAGGACCAGCCCGCGTCCTTTGGTCTGGGTCAGACGCTGGACCATCGGGACCCCGAACGCGAGGGTCTTCCCGGTCCCCGTCTGCGCCACCCCGATCACATCCTGCCCCGTCACGGCAAGAGGAATGGCCTTCTGCTGAATAGGCGTGGGGGTGTGGAATTTCATTCTTGTAAGGGTTTCTAAAATATGGGGGGCGATCCCCAACCCGTAGAAAGTTGCCGGCGTGGGCTGTGCCAAAGACGGCGTCGGTTGCGGTAAGGAGGTTGTCATAAACGCATTATATGCCGGGCCCGGCCGAAACACGAGTTAATAAAACGCTTTGTCCTCTTTTGGGATTTTTTTTCCCATACGGAACTTTCCGGAAGCCCCCTCTGTCTATGGAAGCAGGATCTCGATCAAAAAGCACCCATTATTCTAGGAGAAACACATCATGAAACGTTTAACCGGTTGTCGCATCTCACTTTTTTTTCTGGTTTTAAGCGTCTTTTGCTTCGTCCAGCCCAAAGACTCCTTCGCGCAAGCCCCGCGTTCCCATTCGAACCATTTCGAAAGATCTTCTTTCCACGGCTCATCACCGCATCCCCACTATTACCGCTATCTTCCGTGGGGCTGCATCCCCCTCCGTATGGCCGATGCACTTTATTACTACCTGGAAGGCGCCTATTACCGGGAAACCCCTTCCGGCTATGTGATCGTCTCGGCTCCGCGCGGGGCCATCATCACCTCCTTACCCGAAAGGCATAAGGTGATCGTTTATGACAACACCGATTACTACTATTACAACAGTACCTATTACGTCAAACA
Source organism: Candidatus Omnitrophota bacterium (assembly GCA_043821445.1). Lineage (GTDB taxonomy): Bacteria > Omnitrophota > Omnitrophia > Omnitrophales > Aquincolibacteriaceae > Aquincolibacterium. The sequence goes on from JBDRCT010000002.1 coordinate 14,618, forward strand.
ACCCGCGGGATACGCCGTCGTAACGCCGCCGCCTTCCGTGGTCTCTTCCAACGCTTCGGCGGTCGAAGCGCCCGAGAAAACGATCGTGGTCACGGTCCCGAACCCCAACGGCAGTTATATCCCGGTCACGCTACAAAAATACAGCGACGGCTATGTCGGTCCGAACGGTGAATTCTATCCCGATTATCCGACGATCGATCAATTGAAGGCGATGTACGCGAAGACCTCCGCGGTCGCGGAAAGACCGGAGCCGGCGGAATTGACGTTCGATATCCCCAACAAGAACGGCAGTGTCACCAAAATCAAAGTGACGCGGACCCAGGACGGCTATGTCGGGCCGGAAGGCGAATACTACACTCAAAAACCGACGAACGAACAACTCAAGATCATGTACGCGAAAGATTGATGCGAACGGACTTCAGGGGACAGGCAATCACTGACTGCCTGTCCCCTAAGATTTGGACACTGCCCGTGCTTTTTTATCCAAGCAGCTCATAACTTCTCTCTTCCAAAACGCCTGTTTTGCAGACCTTGCCGAATTTGACGGCGCTCTCCCGGACCGTTCTTCGCTGTGTCTTGTAATCGATATCGATCAGGCCGAACCTCGGGCCGAACCCCTTGTCCCATTCAAAATTATCCAGAAGCGACCAGTAGAGATAACCCGTCACGGGAACGCCTTGCTCCATGGCCTGATGCATCCGGCGCAAGTGACCGGCGATAAATTCCCACCGCACGGTGTCGTCAGAAACGCAAACGCCGTTCTCTGTGACCATAACGGGCAGGTTGTATTTCTTGAGCTTAAGGAGCAGGTCACGCAGCCCTTCCGGGTAAATGTCCCAGCCCAGAGAATTTTTTTCAACCGGGTGATGATTTTTTTTACAAATATCCGCCGCTAGATTGCGGAGGCCCCACTTCTCGAGCTCCACCAATTGCCTCGAATAATAATTGAGCCCGATAAAGTCCAGGGCCTGATGCCGCACGAACTTATCGATCAGCCCGAGATTGAACCACTTGTGGCGTAAAAACGCGGCGAATCGGTTCTTGAGGCTGGGCGTGCACGGCACGAAGGCCTGCATGTGCTGGGCCATGCTGACGGAAGGTTTCGGAATGTTCAGCTTCTTGTAGATCTTGTGGATCAAGCGATAGGTCTTGATGTGCGCTGCCGTCAAGTTATTTTTGACGATCCATGCTTTCCAAAGCGATTTTTGCTGCGGCGGCCATACACCAAAAATATAGGCGTGGGAAAAATAGATCGTCGGTTCGTTCAGCGTGATCCAGTAACGGACATGCTCTGCCAAAGCCAGGACCACGAATTCCGAGTAACGCAGGAAAGCGGCCACGGACCTTTTATTTTCCCAACCTCCCGAGTCCGCGAGCCAGGCCGGATTCGTGAAGTGGTGCAGTGTCACCACCGGTTCGATCTTCCGCGCTTTGAGGGCCAGGATCACATCGATGTAATGCTTGAGCGCCTCCTCCGAGAACTTCCCTTCTTCCGGTTCGATGCGGCTCCATTCCACGGAAAGACGATGGGCGTTATGGCCCAGTTCTTTCGCGAGCGCAAAATCGGACGCATAAAGATCATAGTGGCAGCACGCAAGGCCGGAATTCTCCTTGCCGGTCTTTTTTTCCCAGGCCCACCAATCGGCATGGATGTTGCCGCCTTCCACTTGATAGGCCGCCGTGGCCGCTCCCCAAAGAAAATCCTTCGGAAATTGGATCATGGCGAATTGTACCATAGCGAGACACGAGACTACAGACCGGAGACTGGAGATTCCAGACAGCCGACCGCAGCAAAAAAACAAAAGCCCGCTACAAGTTCTTTGTCTCTTGTCTCTTGTCTCTTGTCTCTTGTCTCTTGTCTCTTGTCTGTCGTCCGCATAGCGCTTGTTTCACGCCTTGGAACAGTATAAATTACACACATGCATTCTCTAATCCGTCAGATCAAAAAAACTTACGGCATGGCCAAACCCCACGAGCGGAAGACCGTACTCCATAATTTCGCCTCACTTTCCGTGCTGCAGGCCATCACCTATCTCCTTCCGGTACTAATCCTGCCTTACCTCTTCAGGGTCATCGGCCCGGAGAAATTCGGCCTGATCGCCTTCGCGCAGGCCTTCGTCCAATATTTCATGATCCTGACCGATTACGGGTTCAGCATCTCCGCCACCAAAGAGATATCCCTTTGTCAGCACGACCACGCGGAGGTCAGCAAGGTCTTTTCATCGGTGATGACGGCAAAAATAGGCTTGGCGGTCGTGAGCCTCGTCCTGGTCGGCTGCATTGTTTATTTTATTCCTAAGTTCAGGGACGATTGGATGGTCTATGTCTTAAGTTTCGGCGCGGTGCTGGGGAACACGCTTTTCCCTGTCTGGTTCTTCCAGGGCACGGAAAAAATGAAATATATCGCGGACCTCAATATCGCGGGCGGGATCCTCATGGCCGTTCTTATCCTGTTTTTCGTCAGGGGACCCCAAGACTATCTGATGGTACCGCTCATCGTCTCGTCGGTGGGCCTGGTCACCGGCCTTTGGGGGCAATACATCGCTTTTAAACATTTGGGGATCTCGTTCCGCTTCCCGGGATACACCAGTTTGCGGGAACAACTTACGGCGGGATGGGACATTTTCGTTTCGATCGTCGCGATCAACGCGTACACCACCACACGTATTTTTGCCGTCGGGCTTCTGACCAATCATACGATCACCGGATTTTATTCCATCGCCGAGAAACTCGCCGGTCTTTGCCAGACCTTTCCGCTCTCTTCTTTTTCCCAGGCGCTTTTCCCCCGCCTGAGCAAGATCTTCCATAAAAGCAAGGCCCGGGCGTTCGAATTCATGCGGAGGATCCAGTTGATCACGGTCACGATATCGCTCCTTTGCCTGCCGCCCATCTTCGTTTTCGCGGATCCAATCATCCGAGTGATCTTTGGCGGGCATTATCCCGAAACCGTGCTCTCTTTCCGGCTTCTGCTCATTTCCGTCTTTTGCATCAGTGCCAACGCTTTCCGCATTCAGTTCCTGCTCGTCTGCGGCAAAACAGACGTCTACGCCCGGATCCATGTGATGATGGCCATGATCGGTCTTCCGATGATCTTCCTTCTCATCGATTCTTTTTCTTATGTGGGAGCGGCGATCGCGACGATCATGATCGAGGCGGGGATCCTTGCCGCCACCTATGTGACCTTAAGAAGGTTCAAATTTTCTTAAACCGGGGAGGAGGTTCTATGCTAAGAACAACCTTTTTCATGTTCCTTGTGCTGATGGGCATTTCACAAACGCCCGCACATGCCGACGAGCCGTTTGAGGTCAAGATCCTGGTCTTCGAGGAGACCGGTTACTACGACGGCATTTATTACGCACCGGCCAATAATATTATCAAGATAAGAAACAACGGGCCTATCAAACCGCTCAAGATAGCACTGAAAAATATTACTTCGCAAACTCAACGCTTGAATATAAGCCGGCGCTTGAGTGCCGACGAGACAAGCCAGGGCCTCGATGCGATCACTTTTGAAATGACCGATGAGCATGGGAACAAGAACGTCATTACCAAGAAGGTGGACGCCATTCAATCCAGCTCCCAGGGATATAATTACATCAATCCGGGAGAAACCAAGGAATTTGAGATCATCATGAGCGAACGCGAATGGAACAACGCCTTTAAGCTGTCGAAACAGGGCGCCACCAAAGTGCGAGGCCGCGCTTCGTACAAGAACGGTTCTAGAGTTATCTACTCGGGCTACTACACTTTTCTCTTCGAGAGGTAAGAGAAAGCCCGGAGATCAAGGCAGGCACGGATCGTTTGGATCGCAGATCCAGCCGTGCGGAAATCCTGGTCCTGAAACCGGGCATGACACTTCCGCTTCTGAGGTGTTTTTTCTAAAAATCGTGCTCGAGCTTCACTTTCGACCCGGTAAATTTGAGCTGGGTGATGTTCCCCTGATCGCTGTCCGTGCTTTTTTTCTCCTGAAGGGTCCGGGAGCATCCCACAAGCAACAGGCCCGCCAAAAGAAGCACCAGGATCCGTGCCTTATCACTCTTTCTCATAAACCTTTCCTGAAAGCGGACTCAAAGCCATTAGAAAGCAAAAAAAGAGGGGGACTTGGCCCCCTCTTTTTTTCGGATAAAAAACGCCGGCAACTACTTACCCCCGAGATCCACTCCGTTGTGCGGGATCACAACATCCACAGGGATCGGAAAAGTGACCAGCTGAAAAACTCCCCCGAACGTGTTCGACACGCCGTCAAGGATCCCCTGCCCGACACCCGCCCAAATATTCTTGTCTTCGCCGGCATACCTGACGGGAGTCGAAAAGAACTCCACCCACCCCAGAAGCGTGTTCGTTAAGCCGAACTGAAGCTTGCCCCATGTTTGGCGGGCATAACCTTTTTCTTCGGTCCACGGGCTCGCGGGAAAAGCCACCGGTGTGAAAAGCATGGAAAGTATCACCAGAAAACTCATGATCTTCTTCATCGATTTTCTCCTTGCGGGTTAGAACACAATACTTTTGGTTCCGTCAAAATTCCGATCACCTCAGTCATACGGCTGTCTCATTCTAGCCGCCATGCACTTGATTACAAAGAGAAAAGACGATCTGTGTTCTGTCAAGTAAGCGTGACCGCACAAAACATGTCGAGATGCCCTTTTGAATTCCCCCCGGAAGGCCCCCGATCTCAGCTATGCCTCAATTGATCGGTATCGGGACGGACTTCGCCAAGCTTTTGCGCCGGAGGCCGCATTCGTCCGATGTATTGTGGCGGAGTGGCAAGCGCAACTGCCTTATAACTTTTGGGAAGGTCAAAATCCTCCAGATCCTGACGAAGGGACTACCGCTTGCGGTGGTTTAAATATGGCCGTTACGTTTTTTCTTTCTTTAAAAATTGAAACTTGTCTCAACTCCGGAACCACGATCCGGATCGGTGTGTTTACGCTTTATTTTAGTCGATATCAGGACGATAATTTTATATAAGGCTTTTAAAGCTCAAAATGCCTATTTAAAAAATGGAGCCGCTCGATGTTTGATGACCGGAACAAGGAATTTAAAAACGTTTATGTGGATCTGAATCCCGTAAGATTGAGCGACTATGAACCTTTCGTCGGCAAAGCATTCCTGGAACGGCTGCAAAAGATCGCCGAGCCCCTGCAGAACAAGATCTGGGCTAATGTCAATTCGACCTGCGTTGGAGGAGGCGTCGCGGAAATGTTGCAGGGCATCATCCCGTTCGCGAGGGGGCTCGGGATCGATGGCCGCTGGTTCGTCCTCGAAGGGTCGGAAGAATTCTTCCGCGTCACAAAAAAATTCCATAACCTTCTTCAGGGCATCCAGCAACCTATCGCGCTTGAAGAGATCTTTCATGCCTACCTGGATACGTTGAGCGAAAACACAAAGCGCATAAAGATCATCGGCGATGTGATCACCATCCACGACCCGCAGCCCGCGGCGATGATCATGAGCGGTATTCTTTTCGGTCATACGTTTTGGCGGTGCCACATCGACACTTCACGGGCCAGTCGGAGGATCTGGCGTTTTCTTCTCCCCTACATTAATCATTACAGCGGCGCGATCTTCACCGCAAAAGAATTCATCCGTGAAAATCTCCAAATCCCGGCGTATGAGATCACACCTTCCATTGATCCTTTAAGGAAAAAGAATCGTGAATACACACGCAAAGAGGCCTTGAACAATCTTCACGGTCTTTTTAAGGCCAACGGCATTGATCCGGAGCGCCCGATCATCGCGGCAGTCTCGCGCTACGACGTTCATAAGAATCAGAAAGGGATCATCCGTTCATTCCGGCTATTGAAAGAAAAGATCGGAAAAAAACATTCGCCGGTTCTGATCATGATCGGGAACTCGGCCACCGACGATCCGGAGGGCGCTGCCATGCTGGAGAGCATCCGCGAAGAAGCGAACGGCGCGTCCGACATTCATCTGTTCGTGAATATCGAAAACAACGACATCATCGTCGGATCCTTAATGGCCGCGGCCACCTGCTTTGTGCACCTCTCGACCCGGGAAGGTTTCGGGCTGGTCGTCTCAGAAGCCATGTGGCAAAAAACGCCCGTGATCGGCAGTGCGGTAGGCGGCATTCAAAAACAGATCGTCGACGGTGTCAACGGATTCCTCGTTGAACCGGATGATTATGAATTGACCGCCCTCAGAATGCAGGAATGCGTCGAAAATCCTGAGTTGCGCAACCGCATGGGCGCCGAAGCGAAGGAATTTGTCCGGAAGAGATTTTTGCTGCCCGTCATGATGGAAAAAGAGCTGGCGCTTATACGTTATGCTGTGGAGATCGATAAAAAAATGCCGCCATTTCGGATCAATGGCGCAACCTACAGTGAGATCATCGAGGCCCTCTACGGCCGCTCTTCCTGGCCATTCGAGGCCGGTGAGTTCAAGAAACAGCTGGAAGCGGATCCCGAAAATGAAAACTCCCCCGCCTGAGAAGACGAGACCCTCAAGGTCTTGCGAGCGCGCCGAAACCCTTGGGGTCCCGGCCTGGCGGAGTTTCCCGCACTGAACAACCCATCCATATTCACAGGAAGTTTAGTGCGGCCGATAGCTCCGTTACGGCCGATCTTCGTTCCAAACTCAATGCTCTTCACAATCGTTCCGGGCAGGACTACGGGGTGACCGATTCCGAACCCCCGGAAACTACCGTATCATGGGGTGAAAAGCCACCCTGCCTAAGGTGCCTGTCCCTCGATTCTGTGCGCAGAAAGCCGGTCGAGCCGCCTTTTGATCTTTCCGCTTGCCGTTCTCGGAATTTGCTTGACGATATAAATGTTTCGCGGCAGTTCATGCGCTGCAAGATGGGCCGCGCAATATTTTTGAAACGCGTTCTGTGTTTTCTTGAGCGGCATCGTATTTTTGAATGAAACATAAAAACTGAGCCTGTCGCCCTCCGTGAACGCCACGATCTCCTCTACGAGTTGCGATCGCCTCGCTTTATCCTCAACCTGCGGAATGGAGACCCACCGGCCATTCAGCTTCAACACAAGGTTGCTTCTCCCCTGCAAAAAGACGTAACCGTGTTTGTCCCGATATCCGATATCGTCCGAACGGAACCATCCGTTCGATTTCATTTCTTGTGTGAGCGCGCTGTCCCGATAGTATTCATAAAAGAGAGACGGCCCCGTATAAACCATACGGCCGTCCGGATCGAATTTGACTTGGAATCCCGGGAGAACCTTGCCCGGGCTGTCCTTTTTTTCCCGCCTCGGGACATTCGATATGAAAGGATGGCACATCTCCGTGGAACCGAAGCATTCGAGCAGCTTCCGGCCATAGGCCGCCTTCCACCGGCTGAAAACATCACCATAAAGCTTTTCACCTGAAGCAACAAAGATCCTCACATAGGGAAATGACCGCCGCGTAAAGGACTTATCTGCCAATATGAAATGGTACATCGCAGGCACGGCAAAAAATAAAGTCGGTTTTTGTTTTAATATTTTCTTTAAAGAAAAAGGGTTCGGTATCGTTCTTGATAAGATCACGCTCGCGCCCGTGTGAAAGGGGAAAAGCAGGCTGTTGCCCAGCCCGAAACTCGTGAAGATCCTCGAGCATGAAAAAATGATGTCCCGGCCCGTCATTTTCAAGATTTTTTTTGGAAACTCCGTGACAAGCAACTGCCGGTGGGTATGCACGACGCCTTTGGGGGTCCCGGTGGTCCCGGACGTATAAAGAATGACCGCGGGGGTATCGCTTTCGACGCTGGTGCTTGGCAAGCTCGCCCTCGGAGCATGCTTTACGAGCTTCAGAAAAAAACCGGACGAATCATCGTCGGAGATCTTCACGGTTTTCATCAGTGGGAATTTCTCACAGAAGCTTTGGGTCGCCAATACACCGCTGGGCTGTGCGTTGTTAAAGATGGCCTGAAATTCGTCGTGACCGATCAGAGGATCGATGGGGGCCGCGATGACGCCCCTTAAGAGGCATGATAAAAAAGCGACGACAAACTCAACGGAATCATATAACGCAAGGATGACGGTCTGTCCTTCCCGGATCCGGTGCCGCTCCAGAACGGAACAAAATCGCAAAATGAGCTCATGCAGATCTTGATGCGAATAAACGCGCCCCTCCGACCGGACGGCGATATTTTTTCGTCCTAACTTATTGAGATGAAGCCTGTAAATCAGCGTGTCCTTTATCTTGGTCCGGATCAAAGAAGTCTGGGAGGGCTCGAGTCCTGTTTTGCGTAAAGTAACAAAAAGCTCGTTTCTCGGAATATACCGGTTCGCATCGTAGATCAGGAACTTCTCTTCATCCGCCTTTTGGGTGCCGTCATGGATCGTCACGGCGTTCGCTCCCGCCATAAGCCCTAGGTACTGGCCGTCCTTAAAGGTGGATTCCATCGAGCTGGTACTCGGGATCACCATCGTCGGACAAAGGATCCTGAGGATGGCCATAAAATTCAGGGTCGTGTGGATATCTCCGCAGGCACGGTCCGCGTAGACGGACCGGTTGTTGGGAATAAACGCGGCGGCACTTCCCATGGGGAGATCGAGCTTTTTTAACAACAGCAGATCGTTCGCAAGACTTTCAGCTGATTGTCCGGGAAGGCCGACGATGTTTCCCGAGCTGACCAGAAAGCCCATCTTTTTGAGCGATCGAATATGCGATAACCGGTCTTTAAGAGTATCCGAGGGTTTTGTTGCTCTGTAAAGGTTCTCATCCGACGTCTCGAACTTAAGCAAATATCTCTGGATGCCGATGGCCCTCAGTTTTTTATATTGCTCCCTATCAAGGCTGCCGAAACTACAGACCCATACCACGCTCGGATACTTGTCTCTCGCTTGTTTTAAGAGGTTGCATAACCTATTAAAATATCCTTTCGTATGCCATTCACCGGTCTGCACCATAATGATCCTTCGTCCGAGATCGTAAAGAAATCCTATCTTGGCCAAAAAGATCTTTTCGTCCATGACATATCTTTCCAGCCGGACTTTCCGGCTCATGCCGCAATACTGACATTCTTGCCGGCACAAATTTGAATACTCGATGACACTGCGCACCTCCGCTTTTTTTTGAAAGACGTCATCTCGCATTTTTCGAGCCAATTCAAAGAGACGCTCTTGAGCCTCGCCCCGAAAGCCCAGGGCCCTGACAATGTCTCCTTTTCGTCTAAAATCAAGCTCCCCGAGCGTATTCATGCGGGACCTTTGCGCGTTGGTGTGGACGTTTGTTTATGTTTGACCCATCGGACGATCGTATTCATGGAATGCATCTTCGATCTCGACACCTGCGGGCATCGTAAACGAATCGCCAAGAACGGCAACTCTGAATGTGCCCGGAGCCTTACGAATGGGATACTCCTTATCCCGCAATCCGGCCGAATTCGTCCTAAATCTGGCCATTTTAAAATACCGGTTCAAGTTGGGTTTGAGCTCGCGATTGATCCCTGAATCGCCTGCTTGAAACAAGCCGGAGCGGCTAATATCATGAACGGTGTCCATCTTGGCAAAATCGAGGGAATTGAAGCCGAATAGATAAAAGCGACTTGCGCTTTCAAGAAAGATAAAAAAGATAATTGTCCACAATGCAAAATAGGTAATTTTTTTAGCATTTCTTGGCTGTTTTAAAAACCTTGATAAATAAAACCGCTCGGTTCATACCCGATAAGGTGCATGACAAAGATAACCAAGCAGGCCAGAACTAAAAGAACTGCTGTTAAAATAAAATTTTTTTTAATGTTGGTCATAACATTGATACCGTCTCGCTGAAATCATCCGTTTCGTGGCATTATAGCACTTTTTGATTTGTGATCGCCGTTCAAAAATGGTTCGCGTGCCTATCCACAAGCCAGCCCCAAACAAGGTTGTTATTTTCTTGAAAGAAACCTTCTGTGATTATGCTACTAAGTAAAGGTGGGGATGAACTTCCCCGCCTGCCCTAAAAACCATGGAACTTCAAATGAAATTAGGACTGGCGGTGGAAAAGTTATAAATAAAAATGGCGGCGACCCTGAAGGTCACCGCCATTTTATATAAAACTCCCCCGCCTGGTGGACTTTTGCAACTGGTCGCTGGAATCCAGCGAGGTTGAGACAGTAAAACTTTTACTAAAAACTATCCTTCCTGCACATCCTACGCCGCAGGGGAAGTAAGCTGGCTACGTAAGATCAAAACGGTCCAGATTCATCACCCTAGTCCATGCAGCTACGAAATCAGTCACAAACTTCTCCTGAGAGTCCTTACAACCATAGACTTCTGTTAAGGCTCTTAGTTGAGAGTTTGAACCGAAGATAAGGTCAACGCGGGTGCCAGTCCACTTGAGTTTACCCGTTGCGCGATCACGCCCCTCAAAAATGTCTTCAGCCTCGGAGGTAGCCTTCCAGACCGTGCTCATATCAAGTAGATTGACGAAGAAATCATTTGTCAGCATCTCTGGCTGCTTTGTAAAGACACCGTGCTGGGTTTTTCCGACGTTGGTATCCAAGACACGCATCCCGCCAACCAGCACGGTCATCTCAGGGGCGGTCAACGTTAGAAGTTGCGCCCGATCCACCAGTAAATGTTCTGCTTGGACGGCGAACTTGGATTTGAGAAAGTTCCGAAATCCATCCGCACGCGGTTCAAGGACGGCAAAGGAGTCGACATCGGTTTGTTCTTGCAACGCATCCGTGCGTCCCGGTGTGAAAGGAACCTGTACGTCGAATCCGACGCTCTTCGCTGCTTGTTCAACGCCTGTACATCCGCCCAGGACGATCAAGTCCGCGAGCGAAAGCCTTTTGCCGCCTGACTGTGCCTTGTTAAACTCCGTTTGGATCCCCTTAAGGGTTTTAAGCACTTTCGCCAGTTCCTCCGGTTGATTCACTTTCCAATCCTTCTGTGGTGCTAGACGGATACGAGCCCCGTTGGCGCCTCCACGCTTGTCGGAGCCGCGGAAAGTCGACGCCGATGCCCAAGCCGTCGAGACCAGTTGCGAAACCGACAGCCCTGATTTCAGGATCATACCCTTCAAAGCGGCAATATCCTTTTCATTGATCAGTGCATGCGTGACGGCCGGAACAGGGTCTTGCCAAATAAGTTCTTCGGCGGGCACTTCCTTGCCGAGATAGCGCGAGCGCGGCCCCATATCGCGGTGCGTCAGCTTAAACCACGCCCGAGCAAAGGCGTCCGCGAATTTTTGGGGGTTCTTCTGGTAGCGTCGCGCGATCGGCTCATAGATCGGATCGAAGCGCAGCGAGAGGTCCGCTGTGGTCATCATCGGTCGACGCTTTTTCGACGGGTCGTGCGCGTCAACCACCATGTCCTCTTCAGCCACGTCCTTGGCCAGCCACTGGTGCGCGCCAGCCGGGCTCTTGACAAGTTCCCATTCGTATTTGAACAGTGTGTTCAGATAGCCCATATCCCATTGGGTGGGGTTCGGCTTCCAGGCGCCCTCGGGGCCGCCGCCAATCGTGTCACCGCCTTTGCCGCTGCCGAATCTGCTTTTCCATCCAAGCCCCTGCTGTTCGATCGGGGCGGCTTCGGGTGCCGGACCGACCAGCGCAGCATCGCCGGCGCCGTGACATTTGCCGAAGGTGTGCCCGCCGGCGACGAGCGCGACGGTCTCTTCGTCGTTCATGGCCATGCGTGCAAAGGTCTCGCGGACATCGCGGCCTGAGGCGACCGGGTCAGGATTACCGTTCGGCCCTTCCGGGTTCACGTAGATAAGACCCATCTGCACGGCGGCAAGCGGGTTCTCGAGATCCCGGTCACCAGAGTACCGCTTATCGCCAAGCCACTTGTCCTCAGAGCCCCAATAAATATCCTCTTCCGGCTCCCAGACGTCTTCACGGCCGCCGCCAAAGCCAAAGGTTTTGAAGCCCATCGACTCCAGAGCGCAGTTGCCGGCGAGGATCATCAGGTCAGCCCAAGAGATTTTCCTGCCATATTTCTGCTTGATAGGCCAAAGCAAACGGCGCGCCTTGTCGAGGCTAACGTTGTCCGGCCAACTGTTGAGAGGCGGGAAACGCTGCGCGCCCCCAGAGACACCCCCACGACCGTCACCCTTGCGGTAGGTGCCTGCACTATGCCACGCCATCCGGATGAAGAGCCCCCCGTAGTGACCGTAATCGGCCGGCCACCAATCCTTCGAGTCGGTCATTAGCGCATAGAGGTCCTTCTTCACGGCTTCGAGGTCGAGTGTGCGGAATTCATCAGCGTAGTTTAACCCCTTGCTCATCGGATTGGACCGGGGAGCATGCTTGCTCAAAATATTAAGGTTCAAC
>JBDRCT010000003.1:0-83540 GCA_043821445.1 Candidatus Omnitrophota bacterium
TTCTCCCTGATAAGAGGGATAAGGAGTTTACCAGCCCTAGTTATGTGTAGTGAAAAAGGGATCGATGGGCATTTAACTCAAGAAAGAGAGGTGATACTGATGAGAACACGCAACATAACTCAGAACTCCACATAACATAACTTATGTTGAGCTCAACATAAATTGTGGACAAGCACCAGACTCGAGGCATGGAACTCCAGCGCGGCCTTCACGATCTCGCGCGGATGGACCGCGGCTTCGTCGATCGTCCCGTAGAAAAGGTCGCGCTCGCCGATGATGCGAAGCGCCTTGTCCAAAAAGAGAACTTTGAAAATCTCGCGCTTCTGGTCCCGGAGTGCGGCGGTAAGATAGTCGGTCACAGCCTGAGGACTGCGGACGAAATTCTGCCCGATCATTTTTTCACGAAGCTGACGGAGGCCTATCTCTCGAACGGCGAAGATCATGCAGATCTTGGCCAAACCCAGTCCCTTTATTTTTTGAAAAGATGCCGGTTGTTGGGCTAAGACCCCGCGTAAACCTCCGAATCGGAGGAGCAAACTTCGCGAGAAACTTACCACATCCTGCCCACGCATCCCATGCCCAAAGAGCACGGCCAGAAGTTCGGCGTCGGAAAGAGACTCTGTCCCTTTTTGAAGCAGTTTTTCCCTCGGTCTTTCGCTCTCTGGCCATTCTCGGACACTTTTGATCATGGCCTATCTTAACCTGACACTCTCCCCTGTCAATGTTTTTTTTGCATATTATATTGCATAATATGCATAATTTGAGGCTATCATCTCATGGAGAATTTGTATTTGCTATGTTTTATCAGTATTTGGGTAGTCAGCGACGAAGTGTTGCTTATGGAATACTTTCTCGAGGATCACACATCTGCAACATTCTGACGAACAGCCCACTCCCCTTCTCAGAAAGAGTCTCCCAAGAAACCGGGCGATTTCTTCCATCCTAAAAATAAAGCCTCTTTTATGGCTTTTGTCTCGCCAACTGTTCTCTCGCAAGGGAGATGGCTTCGTCTATGAAAAAAGAATTTTTGGGAGATAGACTTTTTGCTTTATCTAAGGCGATCAAGGCAGCATCAGGACGATTCAAGCCCTTGTAAGCATCCGCCAAAGTCATATAGGCTTGGGAATCATTCGGATTCTTAAGAAGCGCCTCTTCGACCAAGTCTTTCGCCGTCTGAAATTCTTGGGCCCCATTATAGGCATACGCAAGATTAACAAGAAGCGAAGGGTCCCGGACACCCCCCGAGAGCAATTTTTTGCCACACTCAATCCCGGCCCGATATTGCTCAAGCGCTTCCTTGCCCCGCCCCCTTTTCCTGTAGATATCGCCAAGGTCATTGTAAACATTGGGATCATCGGGTTTCAGTTCAATGATCCTAAGAAACCCTTCAGTGGCCTTATCCAACATTCCGTAATCTCTGTATACAGTTGCCAGATTATGATAATACTCCACGTTATTGGGATCGAGGGCCAAAGCCCTTTCCAGGCTTGGAATGGCCGAACCATACCGCTGGAGATTCATATAGGCCAAACCCAAATTATTAAGAATGGGAGGATCGTCGCGATTAGCGTCCAGAGAAGCCTGATATTGCTCGATCGCCGCCTGAAAATCACTCTTCCCGAAATAAATATCCCCCAAAAAATTACGGGCTAAATAAAATTTGGGATCCAGATCGATAGTTTTCTTCAGATAATCCTCAATCCGATAAAAATCCTGCTGTTCATCGAAAGTTAAAGCGATTAGATAATGCAATTGGGCAGAATTGGGGCCCGACGCAAGCGCTTGCTTAAACAACGCTCGAGCTTTTAACCGGTCTCCCCTCTCAAATGTTTTCACTCCGGTTTCGAGAAAATATCCATAAGAGGCCTGCTTTTTCAGATCCCTGATATCGGGATTGTCCGGGATCAAGGCATCGGCTTTTTGAATCAGATCCCATGCTTCTTCATGGGATTCCCGCTGGTAGTAAATGTCTGCTAAAGCCAAATACGCCCGGAGAAAACGTTTATCCATTTCCAAAGTCTTTTTATATTCTTCTATGGCCTGGTTCTCCAATCCCTCATCCCGATACGACTCCGCCAAGACATAATGCGCGGCTGCAAGGGGGACCCTCTTGAGTATCTTTCGAGAAAAATCTACGGCTTTTTTGTATGAGGAGTGGCTAAAACGATCGCTCGCCGGTCTGTTGTGAAATTCGATCCACTTGCTTTTAAACATAAAAAGAACCGCCGCCAGAAGACCTATGAGGATCGACGTCCTAATGATTTTTTTTATCAAGAGTCACCTTTCCTTTTTTGAGAAGATGGTGATGCGCCGCCGGGAAGCATCAAGGATCTCAAAGTGAATATGCCGGGCAGTCGCGGGCAAAAGCTCCCTCGCCTTCTCGGCCCATTCAACACAAGAGATGGCGTGCGGGTCGCTTATGAAATCTAGAAAACCGATATTTTCCAACTCTTCGAGAGAATTTAAACGATAACAGTCAAAGTGATAAAGCGGCGTTTGGGCCTTGTAGACATGCATCAGGACAAAGGTCGGACTCTTCACCTGTTCGGGATGTTTGAGCCCCAGACCTTCCGCGAGCCCCTTAATAAAAGTAGTCTTCCCGCTTCCGAGTTGCCCTTCCAGGCAAAGGACCTTGCCAGGCGCAAGGTCGGCGGCAAATCCTTTCGCGAACTTGATCGTCTCATGAGCCGATGTCGTGATGACTGTTTGTTTCTTCATGTTAAAAATGCGAGAATCCTTTCTGAGCAAGCTTGGATAGCGCAACTTTTTTTCCATTCCGACGCCAGGAGATTCGAGAGACTTTCCCCTCGATCTTGCCGATCCATTTCAAGGACACTTTTGGAAATTCCTTCATCCAGATCTTTTCGAGTCTTCTCTTCTGCTCAGGCGACACTGTGAATAAAAGCTCAAAATCCTCGCCGCCGCTTAAGGCGCTTGCGAGCGCTTTTTTTTCATTTCCACGACTGATTTTTCTTGCGTCACGAGAAACAGGGATCTTATCAAGATCAAGCACTGCTCCTACCCCGGAAGCTTTCAGAATATGTGATAAATCCTGAACAAGGCCGTCCGAAATATCAATCATGGCCGTCGGCTTGATGTGTTTTGCGAGAAAAAGTCCTTCCCGGATACGCGGCATAAAATCATAATGATGTTTCAAAAGTGCGCCACCCAAAGCACCGGTCACCGCGATCCAATTCCCCGGCTTCGCGCCAGACCTTTTGACCATTTGACGCGGTAAAGCCTCCCCGAAGATCGTCACACTCGCAAAAAACTCCTGGGACCTTGAGAAATCGCCGCCAACGCACGCGATGTTATATTGTCTAGCTAGAGACAAAAGACCCTTATAAAAACATTTCAGCCACAATGCCGTGATATAGGGGGGCTTTCCAATACTGATCACAAATGCTGTGGGCGATACCCCCATAGCCGCGATATCGCTCAGATTGACCGCCAAGACCTTGCGACCGATCTTCTCGGGGCGCAAGGTCTTAATCCTGAAATCGACATTCTCTACGATCATATCCGTGGAAACGACAAGCCTTTTGCTCTTACTGATGCCCAACACAGCCGCGTCATCCCCGATTCCAATCGAGACCTGGGAAGAGGGGGGCATTTTCTTTTTTAGATATTCGATAAATGAGAACTCGTCCATGCTTTTTCGCAGAAGCATCCCTTTTATTGGACACTACCCCTAAGAAGTCGCTGGATTTTCTTGATCGAGCGTTTGAAAGGCCGCCTCAAAACACCGGCTTCGGTGATAATACCTGAGATGTAGGGGTGCGGCGTCACGTCGAATGAAGGGTTAAAGATTTTCATGCCCTTCGGAGCGAGCCGCTTACCGTTCATTTCGGAAACCTCGGAGTGCGGCCGCTCCTCGATCGGAATGTCTTTCCCTGTCTTGGCCCTCAGATCGAAAGTCGTGCTGGGAGCCGCGATATAGAACGGGATCTTATGGACATGGGCCAGGACAGCTACGCCGTAAGTGCCGATCTTGTTGGCCGTATCGCCGTTCATGGCAATACGGTCTGCACCCACGACCACGCCGTCGATCTTCCCGGCTCGCATAAGGCTCGCCGCCATGTTGTCGCAGATCAAGGTCGATGGGATCTTGCTTTTAAAAAGTTCCCAAGCGGTCAAACGCGCTCCTTGTAAAAGCGGCCGCGTCTCATCCGCATAGACAAAGAATGGGATCTTTTTTTCCTTCATTGCATAAAAGACCGCCAGCGCTGTTCCGTAACCCGAAGTTGCCAATCCCCCGGCATTGCAGTGCGTAAGAATGCGGGAACCCGGCTTAAAAAGTTTCGAGCCGTGCTTCCCGATGCCCCGGCAAATCAGAATGTCATCAGTATGGATATCTTTTGCCTCCTGGCGTACCAGATCCCGGAGTTTCGGAACATGCTTTTCTTTGCTCGCGGCAACCTTGCGAACGATCCTTTCGACCGCATAGGCAAGATTCCGGGCAGTGGGCCGCGAGGAATCAAGATACGCCGCCTGCTCACGAAGTTTCTTCAGAAACCCTTCTCTCGTTCCGCGAAAGGAATGAATACCCAGGTAGAGCCCATAACCCGCCGTAACACCGATCGCGGGCGCCCCGCGCACTACCATCGTTCGGATCGCTTTCCAGACAGCCCGGGAACTCCGGCATGGAATCCAGATCTCATGGACCGGAAGCTTCCTCTGGTCTAAAAGATAGAGGGTATCATTCAAGAAACGTATCGGCGAGAACGGCACCTTCAGACTTTTCATAAATTCCTCATTGTGTGAGCCACTCGGTCAGGCTTGGGACCCGGAGCAACCAGCAGAAGAAATCCATTCCCATCCGGACCCATGGCATTAAAAATCCGGTAAAGTAAAAAAGCAATACAAGAAGAAATCCGAACTGTTCGATCCTAAGATAAAGAATTGCCCACTCTACAGGCAACAAACCGGCCAAGATACGCGATCCGTCCAAGGGCGGCAGGGGGATCAGGTTGAGCGCCCCGAGACCTAAATTCATATAAACACCATAAAGTAGCAGCTGATTATGTGTCATTTTGAAAAAGAACGCAAGAACCACGGCCATCAGGATATTGGACAAGGGCCCCGCCAGGGCGACCCAAACCATATCACGCCTTGGATTTCTGAGCTTTGAGAAATCGACTGGAACGGGCTTTGCCATCCCGATCATGAAGCGCCCCCCAGTGGCAAAAAAAAGCAGCCCCGGAAAAATAAGCGTCCAAAAAGGATCGATATGAGGGATCGGGTTCAGTGTCAAACGCCCCGCGCGTTTGGCGGTATCGTCTCCGAGCCAATGCGCCACAAGCCCGTGGCTGATCTCATGGACTGTCATCGCCACTAGAAGAAATAAAATGGTTATGAGGAGCATAGCCCGAAAAGATGTTTTGCGTTCGCCGTAGTCAGTTCTGCAATTTTTTCCATGTTCAGACCGTGAAGTTCCGCGGCACATTCCGCCACTTCGATCATGTAAAGAGGCTCATTCCGTTTGCCCCGATTCGACTGGGGCGCAAGGTACGGCCCATCGGTCTCAAGGAGCAGGCGGTCCTTCGGGCAGAGCGCGCAGGCTTCACGCAACCTGTCGTTCTTTTTGTAGGTCAGGGCCCCACCGAACGCAATATGAAAACCGAGATCCAGATATTTTTTCATGGTCCCGGCGTCCGAGGAATAGCAATGGAGCGTCCCCCGGTAAGGCAACCGGGTGTGTTCCCGGAGAATACGCAAAAGATCTTCGTAGGCATCACGGCAGTGGATAATGATAGGCTTACGGTACTTGTCATACCAGCCAAGAAAGGTCCGCAGAAGTTTCTCCTGCACGTCGCGAGGCGAATGCTCGTGGAAATAGTCCAGTCCCACCTCCCCGATCGCAACCACTTTGGGATGCGTTAATAGTTTTTCGAGTTCGGCAAGATCTTCGGGATTGGCTGTTTTTGTCTCATGGGGATGAAACCCGACTGCGGCATAGACTTCTGGATATTGTTCAGCGATCGCGATAGCTTTTTGGGAACCTTCCAAGTCGGTGCCGATATTCAGGAAAGAACTAACGCCCCCCCGAATGGCCCGCTCGATCACTTCCCGCCGGTCAGCATCATACTGGGGAAAATGCAGATGGATATGAGTGTCCGTCAAATTCATGACGTCTTCTCATCAAGACGCGAAAAAAGCGGCTCTCCCCGTTGAATCACAACATCTGCCTTCACAATAGACTGTGCAAACTCATACACACGAGGAATTTCCCAGTCCACCGGCACCTGAAGACGAATTAAGATTTCTTTAGCAGTTTGAGGCAAAAAAGAAAGTAATAAAACCGCAATGTGAGCTACGCATTCAGATAGAACAGCTAAGATCTGTGCAAGCTCTTCTTTGCGCGATGAATCTTTTGCCACACTCCAGGGCTTCGTTTCCTCCACAAACTGATTCGCTAGAGTGATCACAGACCAAATAGCCGTTAATGCTTCGCGAGGATTGTAATTAAGCATATGCTCTTTAACTGCGTGCCAAAGAGCAAAAGTTTTCTGCATCAGCCGATCATTAATTAATAATTTATCATTTATTTTCTGCGTTTTTCCATCGGAATATTTTTCGATCATGGATGCGACACGGTGCCAAAGATTGCCGAGACCATTGGCAAGATCGCTCGTATAGCGTTCCGCCAAAAGATCTTCAGAAAAAGTGCCGTCCAGACCGAGCGTCACTTCATTCAAAAGAAAGTACCGGAGTACATCACTACCGTATTTTTGGACAAGCGCAACTGGATCCACGACGTTCCCGGTTGACTTCGACATCTTGGCGCCGCCGATCTGCCACCACCCGTGGGCAAACACAAGTTTCGGCATTTCAATACCCATGGCTTTGAGCATGATCGGCCAGAAAATCGCGTGCTGGCGGAGAATATCTTTTCCTATTAATTGAAGGTCCGCCGGCCAAAGAGACTTGAATTTTTTATCATCCGTCAGATATCCGGCGCCTGTCACATAATTCAAAAGTGCGTCAAACCAGACATAAACCACATGGTCCTTGGACCCCGGATATTCGACCCCCCAAGTAAGGCGCGCCTTCGGCCGGGTAATGCAGAGGTCTTCGAGCGGCTCTTTTAAAAATCCAAGCACTTCGTTCTTGCGATACTCCGGCTGAATAAAATCCGGATTCTCTTGAATGTAGCTCACTAACCAGGACTGATAAGCGGACATCCTGAAAAAATAGTTTTCTTCTTCAAGGCGATCCACCTCGCGGCGACATTCAGGGCACTTCCCGTCCTTGAGCTGAAGTTCGGTCCAGAATGATTCGCAGGGCGTACAGTACCAGCCATGATACGAAGCCTTGTAAATGTCCTCTTTTGACTCAAGATCACTCAGGACTTTCTGGACCGTTTTTTTATGATAGTCATCGGTGGTACGGATAAAGTGATCATACCGGATCCCAAGCACGCGCCAGAGTTCCTTGAACTGAGGCACGATCTCATCCACAAAAGCCTTGGGATCCTTGTGTTGTTCAAACGCGGCCTTCTGGACCTTGATCCCGTGCTCATCGGTCCCTGTGATGTAGAAAACTTTCTCTCCCATTATCCGGTGAAAACGCGCGAACGTATCGCACAGGATGCTCGTATAGGCATGGCCGATGTGCGGTTTGCCGTTCACATAATAAATCGGCGTCGTCAGATAATACGTTTTCGTCATAAAGAAACCACTTTCTGAGACGGGAAAAGTCGCGCAAGCCTCATCGCAAGCCGGGTTGTCATCAGTTTCTGATTTACGTTCATGTCGAGCGCCGTCTTGGAGTCATAAAGAAGGTCCATGGCCTCGAGCCATAAGTTCACTTTTTCGGGGTCCGTGTCTTCTCCCGACACAATCTGGTAGACCTTCTCACGGGAAAGCGCCATCAGACTATCCAGTTTTAGCTTTGCTTCATTGCGAGGGATCGACCCATAAGTTTCAAAGATCTCGCGGACCGGCAGGGCCTCAAGCGACCCTGCGCCCATCGGAACGGACGGAGATAACATTGGCATGAGACGGATCTCAAATGAACGCGACTGGATCGTCTCCAAGAGATTGTTCTTATTCTCTACTAGGAGGCAAAAAACCGTATTTGGGGGTGGTTCTTCAAGGGTTTTCAGAAAGGCGTTCGCCGCCACCTCGGGCAACCGTTCCGCATTCGGCACAATACAAACTTTCCATGCGCCTTCAAAAGGTTTCATGGACGCCCAGTGGATCGTCTCACGGACCGCCTCGATCTTGATCGACCGTTCAGTGAGGTCTTCCCCCACCCATCGAACATCCGGATATCCGTGCTTCCATATCCGCTGCAGAAGTCCGGTATCTTTAAAACTAAAAAGCTTGGGATCACGACTTTCAAGCGCATAGGCAAACGCCACCGCAAACTCTTCTTTAATGTCCGTGCTGTGGCGTTCGCTGCCCATCTCGGCCATTTCCCCTTCATTCCCGCACCCGCTGAAAATATAGGAGGACGCGACACGTCCTTCCCGGATATGGGACTCAAGAATTCGAACCGCCAGTTTCTGGGTGTTATTGGCCAAAAACACGTTCGAGCCTTTCCCGGACTATTCCGCTCACCCATTCCATGGGTTTGCTGGTATCGAGCACGACCATGCGCCTGGGTTCTTTTTTTGCGAAAGCAAGAAATCCCCGCCGCACCCGCCGGTGAAAACTCAGAGCCTCACGTTCGATCCGGTCATGCCGGCCCCCACGCGCAAGGCCCTTGGCAATATCAATATCCAGCACAAAGGTGAGATCCGGCTTGAGCGTCCCCCGGACCAGCCGGCTTGCGTCTTCGATAGCCCTCAATGGGATCCTACGGCCAAACCCTTGATAGGCTCTTGTCGAATCTTCAAAACGGTCACAGATGACGACCTTGCCTTTCTTAAGCGCCGGAATGATCTTTTCATGAACGATCTGCGCGCGAGCGGCAAGATAAAGGAGCAACTCTGTCACGGGACCCATTTCCTTCAGATCTTTATCCAGAAGGATCGCGCGAATAGCTTCGCTGATGCGCGTACCGCCCGGTTCCCGGAGCATGACCACTGAACGGCCTTTCTCTTTCAGAAAAGCGACAGCCTTACGGATCTGCGTGCTCTTCCCGCTCCCCTCCGCGCCCTCGAATGTTATGAAATATCCTTTTTTCATCTCTTGATATCCCAGGCTCTGCGGACTTTCTTTACGGTGGAAGGTTCTCCCGGCCGGCCGTCCTTGACGAGCCAGCCAAGCTCCACGATCTTTTGTCGCATCAGATCGGACTTCGTAAAATCGCGTGCTTTCCGGGCCTCAGAATATTGCTCTAAAGCCGTTTTGACATTCCCCGGGATAGCTTCGCCCGAAGCAATGTCGAAGCCAAAAATGGCATCCATTGTTTTGAAAAAATTAATGCAGGACGTCAACCCATCCGCGTTCATCCTTGCCAAGCATTTGTTAATTTCAGTAACCGCCTCTAAAAAATCCGCTAAAGCTCCTGCGATATTCAGATCCTCATCTAACCATTCCTCCACACCGCGAATTGCAGGATCAATGATGATTTCATGGCAATACTTTGAATCCCAATCCGTCGAACTGATAGGTTGAGCTAAGCAGCTCAGACACTGAAAAAAACAATTGTCCAGTTTTTCAATCACTTCCCGGGCTTCTTTCAACCCTTCAAAGGTGAAATTGAGAGAATTGCGGTAGTGGACCGAAAGAAGCGCGTAGCGGATCGCCATCGGGTCATAGCCTTTTTCCAGGAGGTCGCGAAACGTGAAAAAATTCCCTTTGGATTTCGACATTTTCTCGCCGTTCACCAGGAGATGCTTCGCGTGAAGCCAATACTTCACGAAAGGCTTCCCTGTCGCGGCTTCCGATTGCGCGATCTCATTCTCATGGTGCGGGAACACAAGGTCCTCACCGCCCGCATGGATATCGACCGTTTCGCCTAAATGCCGCATGCACATCGCGGAACATTCGATGTGCCAGCCCGGACGGCCCTTGCCCCACGGTGAGTCCCAGGACGGTTCATCCTCCTTGGCTTTTTTCCAGAGAGCGAAGTCCGCCCCTTGTTCCTTATCATATTCATCCATGTCCACGCGCGCACCGGCAATATTTCCGTCCAGCTTCTTTTTGGAAAGTTTTCCGTAGCCCAAAAATTTTGCGATGCGATAATAAACGGAGCCGTCGTCCGCGAGATAGGCGTATTCTTTTTCTACAAGCTCCTGGATCAGCTTGATGATATCCGGGATAGATTCTGCCGCATGCGGCAGAATCTCCGGCGGCAGCAAATTGAGCGTTTTTGTGTCCTCTAGAAATGCTTGCGCGTAGAATTCCGTATAGGCCGACAATGTTTTTTTCTCGCGGTTCGCTCCGGCGATGGTCTTATCATCCACATCCGTAATGTTCATCACGTGTTTAACATGAAAACCCTTGTGCTCCAGAAAACGGCGAAGAAGATCCTCGAAAACGAATGTTCGGAAGTTTCCTATGTGCGCGTAGTTGTAGACAGTAGGTCCGCAAGTATAGAGCATCACCTTGCTGTTTTTGAGCGGCTTGAATTTTTCGAGTTTCCCCGAAAGCGTATTATGGAATCGAATCATGCGGTCACCCTTTTCATGCTCACCACAGCTTCACAGGTCACCGCCAGACCTTCTCCTTCGGGGCCGAGACCTTCCCGGGTGCGAGCTTTGATGGAGACGTCCTGTTCGGGAAGTTCGAGACACTTTGCGACACTTTTACGGATCCTGGACTTATGAGCGTAGAGTTTCGGGGATTCCAAAATAATGTTCGTATCCGCGTGAAAAGGGCGCCATCCCCGCTTTTTCGCTTCCGTGAGGATCACCCCAAGGATCTTCGTGCTGCGAATATTCTTGAATTTCGGATCACGATCCGAAAACCACTCCCCGATATCTCCGGCCCCGATCGCACCCAGGATCGCATCCGCAAGCGTGTGCAACAGCGCATCGCCGTCCGAATGACCCAGTGCACCTTTAGGCGATGGGATCACAACACCGCCAAGATAGAACCTGCGCCCTTTGACTAACCGGTGGGTGTCAAATCCGATCCCGACACGGATTTCCCGAAAATTATTTTTTTCCGTTATAGCTTTGGCAAGCATCAGGTCCGTCAGGGTGGTAAGCTTCGGGTTCCAATCCCCGTGAGACACCACTCGCACGCGAGCGCCGATTGCTTCCAAAAGGCTCGCTTCGTCCGTCGCCTCAAACGCCTTAGGGTTTTGCTTGTATGCTTTCAGAATGGTTTCACGCCGGACGAGCTGTGGCGTTTCAGCTTCGTAAAGTGTGCCGCGATCCACCGTTTCACGAATGCGTCCGTCTTCTGTTAGAACCTTCTTGATCGTCGGCACCACTTTGCGTGCCAAGATCACGCCCTCCCAACCTTTACCTGCTTTCAGGACTTGCCGGATCGCTTGGGGTGTCACGAGCGGCCGTGCCCCGTCATGCACCATGATCCACTCGGAGTGCGGGGAAGTTTTTTTAAGTGCGTTCCATACGGACTCGGCCCGGGTCTTGCCGCCCAAGATCCATCGGACCTTCAAACCCTGGATCGAACGCGCCCATCCCTTCACTTCCGGACCCATCTCGGGACTGATAGCAACGATCGTTTCATGGATCCCGGGGATCTTGGCAAAAGCCCGAAGAGTTCTGAGAAGCACCGGCTCTCCGTTCAGTCGATAAAAAAGCTTGGAAGCATGCGGAGAAACCTTCTTGGCAGAACGATCCAGGCTTTGTTGAAAACGACTACCAAGACCGGCGGCAGGAATGATGAGGGAGACTCGCATTCACCCTACCTCCCTCCTTCGTGAATCTGGGAACTCTGCGAATTCGATGGATTCTGATAGGACTGATGGCTCTGCCGGTCATGACCGTTACGCGAACGGCGAGTATCATTCCCGTGACCGCCTCGATTATCGCGCCAACGCTCTGCACCGCGTTCCGGATAATGGCCATTATCATCGGAAAGTTTCGCGAAGATCATACGCCCGGCCTGCGTCTGGAGCACGCTCGTGATCGTAACTTTCACCGTATGGCCCAAACGGCGTTTGCCGTTATCCACCACCACCATGGTCCCATCATCGAGATACGCCACACCTTGTTCATGCTCCTTGCCTTCTTTGAGGATCTTGATCTCCATCTCTTCCCCAGGCATGACCACGGGCTTCAGCGCATTCGCAAGATCGTTGATATTGAGAACTTTTACACCCTGCAGTTCGGCAACCTTATTGAGATTGTAATCATTCGTGAAAACCTTAGCCTGAAGTACTTGACCCATTTTAACCAGCTTGGCGTCCACGGTGTTAAATTCCGGAAAATCCAACTCGTGGATTTTCACCTTAATATTCGGATTGGACTGGATCGCGTTCAAAACATCGAGCCCGCGACGCCCACGAGCGCGTTTTAAGGGGTCCGACGAATCTGCGATGAGCTGCAACTCCTTCAACACAAAACGTGGCAGGATCAGCTTGCTTGAAAGAAAATGCGTATTCGCGATGTCCGCGATGCGACCGTCGATAATAACACTCGTATCCAAAAGGATCATTTCCTCACTCGGACCTTTAGAATCAAGATGCACGAACGGGATCATCAAACTGAATTCATCTTGCCCGCGAAGGACCGTGATAATGCCGAGGTAGGAAAAAACGATCGCCGTTGCGATCCCGAAATTACGCGTGACTTCTGAGGTAAAATGGGCATAAACGACCACCATCATAAAAAGCCGGTGCGTCAGAAGCCCAAGCGCCAATCCCAGAATGACCGCAAGAATATTGCGGACCGTGTATTGTTTAAAAAAGATATCAATCGAAACGATGAGAATGCCGACCATCGCCCCGATGGCCGCCGAGATCCACTCGCTGTAAGGCACCTGAAGGTTCAAGAGCCACTGAATTTGCGCAAGATACCCGAACAGGGTACAGCCTAGAATAAAAATAAACCTTATGGCAAGAATCATGATAACTGCTCCTTTGATGTTGTGCGTATAACGTGTATGAAAGATTCATATTCACCGGTTCCTTTGAACAGGTCATGCTAGAAAGAAAAAGTACCACTTTCTTTTGTCTTTCGAGTCTTTCTTAAGGAGCTTCCACGGATGCGCCCGCACATCCTTCACGAACGCTTCCATTTCCTTATAAAGCTCGTCTTCCATTAAGAGTTTCCCGAGCGTCCCATCTCCTTTTTCGACTTTTTCAAGGATGTTGCTCAAAGAAGCGCTGGAAGACTCGATATTCTGGAAACTTTGATGCACATCTCCATCCGCCTTGAGAGAAGTGTTCAACGCCCCACTCAGCGACGAAAGATTACTGATCAGGGTTTTGAGGTCCTCAATCGTCCCCTGATCGTCCATACCCGCCTTGAACTTGCCCAAGATCGCGGCAAGATGGTCCAAGATCTCATGCGCCCGGTCAATCAGTTCTTCCACCGCGACCAAAGGCACTCCTTCCACCAACGCTCTTTTATGGAGCAGTGGAAAAGTCCCGGGGTTCGGCGTGATCTCCACATGCGGCTCGCTCAAGACATGCGTGCCTCGTATCGTGAAGCTGTAATTTTCTCTGATTTCCACTCCCTTTTCAATGAAAAGTTTGACCTTGACGCGATTATTCTGTTTCGCTTCATCATAAACGAGATCCAACTGGCTTACCTCCCCAACACGGACCCCCGCCATACGCACCGGCGCCCCTTTATTAAGAATGCTGACATAGTTAAACATCACATCCACGGTATATCCCGAACGAAATAAATAAACCCCGCTGACAAAAAAGAGCACTAACGTCAAAAAAATGAACCCGAGGATCACGAAAACCCCCACCGACACCTCATTACTTTTCTTTTTCATAATAACTCCGTCTCCTTTTGCTGCTTATCCGTGATCGGACCCCGTGCCGATCCGGTAATGAATTGCTGAATGACCGGGTCGGGGGAATTTCGGATCTCATCGGGCGTCCCGATACCGATGATTCGTCCCTCAAAAAGCATGGCAATCCGGTTTGCCACTTTGTAAGCACTGGTCATATCGTGGGTCACCACGATCGAGATCACTTTGAGTTGTTTCTGCATCCTCAAAATAAGCTCATTAATGACGTCCGCATTGATCGGATCGAGGCCCGTGGTCGGCTCATCATAGAGAATGATCTTCGGTTCATTGCAAATCGCCCGTGCCAAACCCACCCTTTTTTTCATCCCCCCTGAAAGACTGGCAGGCATCAGATTCTCGATCCCCTCTAAACCCATCATACGCAACTTTTCCAAGACTTTCTGACCGATCACTTCCTCAGAAAGATTGGTGTGCTCAAAAAGAGAAAATCCGACATTCTCAAGCACGGTCAGAGAATCAAAGAGCGCGGCGCCCTGAAAGAGCATCCCGAGCTGTAACCGGAACTGGTCCTGCTCTTCCAGATTCATCGAGAACATAGAACGTCCGTCAATGCGAATATCTCCTTCATCAGGCTCCAAAATCGCCATGATATGCTTCAGAAGAACACTTTTCCCACATCCCGACCGGCCGATGATCACGATAGTCTCCCCTTCCTTGATGGTCAGGTCGACCCCTTTCAGGACATGGTGTGTTCCAAACCACTTGTGAATGCCTTGGATATGGATCACGAAACACCGTTCTTCCGTTTAAAAGAAATAAAAGATCGCTGAAAAAAGTGCGTCCGAAGCAATGACCATGATAAGCGAAACTACTACCGCAAGCGTTGTCGCTCGTCCCACACCTTCGGCCCCCCCGCGGGCCGTAAATCCGAAATAGCATCCCACGATCGAAATAATCCCTCCGAAGAAAAAGGCCTTGATGAGTCCCGTCACAACATCCTTGACCGCCAGCGCATCGATCCCGCGTTTGATGTACATGTGCGAACTCATACCAAGTTTGAAAACTGAAATGAGGTAGCCCCCGAACATCCCGATCACATCCGCATAGATGGTCAACAAAAAAAGCATGAACAACGCCGCGATAAATCTCGGAATGACAAGATACTGGATGGGATTCGTCGCAAGAGCCTTCAGAGCGTCAATCTGTTCGGTCACCTTCATGGTCCCGAGTTCTGCGGCGATCGAAGCCCCCACACGCCCGGCCACTACCATCGACGTCAATACCGGTCCAAGTTCGCGGCATAGCGAAACCGATATCAAGTCCGCGGTAAATTTCTCTGCGGAAAAAAGGCGGAGTTGATAAGCCGATTGCAATGCAAGGACCATGCCTGTAAAAAATGCCGTAAGAAAAACCAAGGGAAGCGACTGCACGCCGATCTTATTCATCTGATCGAGCGTGGCCTTCCAACGGATCTTTTTGGAAACCAATAAAATGCAAGCGTCCTTAAAAAGAAGTGCGATCCCTCCGGCACCTTGAAAAATATCCAGACACTCCGCCCCAAACCTCTGGAGCCACATCCGGACCGATACGGCCCGCCTCAGATCACTCCAATCCGTCATAATTCTCCTCTGCCATCGATACATTCACAAAGTTCTACCCTTACAAGACTCTATGCCTTCAAAACTTCAGCTTAGGGCCGAAAAGGACCGCCGGTTCTTCTTTTTCTTCATCCTCGGTCTCACCCACACCGGCCCCGGAATTTGACCCCTCAGAACGGGCCTCCAGCACCGAGAGCTCTCCCCAATCACCAATCTTTGAACGGTTCAATTCCAGAGTACGGTCTTTTTTATGGAGGACCGCCTCGATGCCCTTCCAGATGACCAGATTGTCCGGCGTCTGTATTTTTACCCCCGCGAATATATTGTCAAGCTTCAAATCCAGGGCCCCGTTCAGAAAGAAAACGGTCCGGCCTTTCCAGATCTTAGAATCCCTCAACGGCAAGTAAGGAAGAAACCCACGAAGCTGAATGATACCACGGTCATAATCAAGTTGCCCCCATTTTCCGTTGTGAATGTTGAAAATGCCCGAAACCTCGGGCTTTGCGAGATCCCCCTCCACGGAAAGCGTCCCCTCCAGAAGCCCCCCGAGCGCCTTTGGTAAAGGTTTCGCCGCGAACTGGTGCACAGTTCCAAGGTCAAAATCCGCCACGCGCAACAGGAGTTTTAGGTCCGAATTTTTCCAGAACTTGGTCACTCGTCCCGTGATTTGGAATTTTTTCCCCCATGTGCTCCGAATACCTGTGATCCCGGCAGGGCTTAATTCAAAAAAACCCTTTAAGTCCTCGAATGGCTGACGGTCCAAAATAAAATAATCAGTTTCGTACTCCCCTTTAAAAAAAAGATCGCGGCCGTTCCAATGCGGCGATACGGAATGAAGAAAAAGTTTCCCTTGTGTGACAAGATCCATGCCAAAAATCTTGATATGATCTAAATGAAAGTTGAACACAAAATCTAGCCCGCGAAGATTGGAGTGGATCGCCATCCGCTTTGCGCCTTTTTCAAAACTCAGTTCATAGTTTCCGCTGGCAAAGTCAAGTTCCCCCTGACCCTGGTACCCCGAGTCCAAAACGATCGAATCTATTACAAAACGTTTCCGATCCTGGTGGACTTTCCCGCGGAAATCAAAAACCTGCCCCTCCATGGGTTGAAAAGCTCCCTTGAGTGTCTGATGCGGCAGACTCAACGCAAAATCCAGTTTCATCCACGGGGTACCTTTCCCGATCCGGACATGCGCATTCACTTCGGGCTGCCCCTCATGATTCAAAAAAGCTCCGGAAAGCTCCGCATACCATCCGTATAATGTCCCCTGCAAATCATTAAAAAAAAGATCGCTTCCCACCCAACGGACTTTTCCCTTGAGCGCTTTAAACGGGAGCGGAATATCCTGCGCGAGATCCATGGCATCCAGTTCCAGCCAAAGATCATGTGTACTCTTGGAAGGATCCACCACGCCATAAATGTGGACACGCCCGCTCACCATGCCGGTCATGCGGGCGTGAACGTCTATCTGGACTTTTTTATCAAGAGACGGCAGGATCTTGCCTTCTACTTCTTTGAGCAGAATCTCCTTGCCAAGCGACGAAAGCAAATAACGGATCTCTCCCCCTTTAAAATCCAAAGATGGCATCGAAAGTCCGGAAACTCCACTAGCGGCATTCTCAAAATAGCGGTAAGGAAATTGATCCTGTTCGATTAGAACCGCGGGATTCTTCAACACTACACCCACAGGGGCATCGAACTTCCGGCTCCAGAGCTGTTTCAGATCATAGCGAAAAAGAAGGTGGTCGGCACGGATCAGCTGGGAACCGCCTCGCGCAGAAGGGGTTTCGATGAGGATCTTTTCAAGCGCCAGCTGGTTCAGATGGTAGGGCTTGATCTCGCCAATGTGGACCGTAGCCTTAAGATACTCCCCGACCCTTTGCTCAGCAAAACGCTTGAAATCCGGCGAATGCGCGATACGCCCCAGAAGAAAATTGAAAAGAAGCACGCCGGTCACGAAGAAAAGCGTAAAGAAGAAAAGAACGGCCTTTAGGAAAGAACGCATACACGCATGCTCTCGTGCTACGTCGCTTTTTCAAAAGAGATCCTTTCCCCACGGATCTCCGCTATGATCTTATCACCCTCTTCGAACTTCCCGCCAAGGATCTCTTCAGCCAACACATTTTCAATATAACGCTGGATCGTCCTTTTAAGAGGGCGGGCCCCGAACACCGGATCATACCCCTGATCGATCAAGAACTTCAGAACCTCGTCGGAAAGGATCAGCTCCATTTTCTTGTCCTTGAGACGATCATGCACTTCCTTGAGCTCGATATGAATGATCTGCTCCAGATCCTGGCGCGTCAACGGATGAAAAACGATCGTGTCATCGACGCGGTTCAGGAATTCCGGTCGGAAAACTTTTTTGGTTTCATCCAGAAGCTTTTGCTTCAATCCTTCGTAATCCATTTCGTCTTTTTTGGGCGCAAATCCGAGATCGCCTTGTTTCCGGATAAGATCCGCCCCGACATTCGAGGTCATGATCAAAATGGTATTTCGGAAATCCACCTTGCGACCGAAAGAATCCGTCAAACGCCCCTCTTCCATGAGCTGGAGAAGGATATTGAAAACATCCGGATGTGCCTTCTCGATCTCATCCAGGAGCACCACCGAATACGGACGCCGACGCACCTTCTCCGTCAGTTGCCCGCCCTCTTCATAGCCCACATACCCTGGAGGCGCCCCCACGAGACGCGAAACGTTGAATTTTTCTCCATACTCGGAGCAATCCACCACGACCACCGCATCTTGATCCCCGAACATGAAATCCGCAAGCGCACGGGCGAGAAGCGTCTTGCCGACACCGGTCGGGCCCAAAAAAATAAATGATCCTATGGGCCTACGAGGGTTACGAAGCCCGGAACGGGACCGGCGTACCGCGTGCGATATCGCACGGATCGCTTCGTCCTGGCCGATGATCTTCCTATGAAGCTCGTCTTCCATTTTTAGAAGACGCGCCGTTTCTTTTTCTTCGAGACGTGAAAGAGGCACGCCGGTCCACTTGGAGACCACGAATGCGATGTCCTCTTCCGTCACCTGGACTTCAACCTCGGATTTGGATTCCTTCCAGCTCTTTTTCATTTTCTGGAGTTCTTCCTTGGCCTTACGTTCATCATCCCGCATTTTTGCGGCTTTTTCGAAATCCTGGGCCTTGATCGAAGCCTCTTTCTCGCGCCGAAGGGACTCGATCTCGGTTTCAGCTTTTTTCAAGTCCTTGGGCATGGTCGTAACGGACAATCTCGCGCGCGAAGCTGCTTCATCGATAATATCGATCGCTTTGTCCGGAAGGAACCGGCCGGAAATGTAGCGATCGGAAAGTTTCGCCGCAGCCTCAAGCGCCTCGTCAAGGATCTTCACCCGGTGATGAGCTTCATATTTGTCACGCAATCCCCTCAAGATCAGGATCGTATCTTCCACGGACGGAGGTTCCACGACCACGGTTTGAAAACGGCGGGCCAGAGCCGCATCCTTTTCAATGTATTTCCGATATTCGTCAAGTGTCGTCGCCCCGATACACTGGATCTCACCGCGGGAAAGAGAGGGCTTCAAGATATTCGAAGCATCGATCGCACCCTCGGCGCCTCCGGCGCCGACCAGGGTATGCAATTCATCAATAAAGATCATGACATTTTCTGTGCGACGGATCTCATCCATCACAGCTTTGATACGCTCCTCGAATTGGCCACGGTATTTCGTCCCCGCCACCATTAACGCAAGATCGAGCACGACGATTCGCTTATCCGCCAGGATCTCCGGCACATCGCCGCCGATGATCATCTGTGCAAGACCTTCCACGATCGCAGTCTTTCCGACCCCTGCTTCCCCCAAAAGCACGGGGTTATTTTTTGTGCGCCGCGCGAGGATCTGGATCACACGCTGGATCTCGTCTTGTCGGCCTACAACTGGATCGAGTTTCCCTTCTCGAGCGAGTTGTGAAAGATCGCGACCAAACGCGTCAAGCGCGGGCGTTTTTGTCTTGGACTTCCCACCGGGACCGCCACCGGGACCGCCCATAGCGGATGACGGCATTCCGGGTTCCGCGTTCGGCGTCGTGGAACCCAAAAGTTTGATTACCTCGGAACGCACCTTGTTGAGGTCAAGCCCCACGTTCATGAGCACATGGCTCGCCACGCCCTCACCCTCTTTGATGAGACCTAGAAGCAAATGCTCGGTCCCGATATAGTTATGCCCGAGGCGACGCGCCTCATCCATCGCCAACTCGATTACTTTCTTGGCCTTGGGCGTGAACGGGATGTCTCCGGAAACAATCGTGCTGGGTCCGAATTGGACAAGTTTTTCAACTTCCAAGCGGATGGTATCAAGCGACAGTCCGAGATTCTGGAGTACCGCCGCCGCAACACTTTCCCCTTCCTTGATGAGCCCGAGCAAAATATGCTCCGTCCCGATGTAATCGTGATTGAATCTTTTGGCTTCTTCCTTGGCGAGAATGATGACCTTACGAGCTCTTTCCGTGAAACGATCGAACATGGTGAACCTCCAAATTAATTAAACCGTTGTAAGACTGACTATAATAACGGAGATTTATGCCATTCTCTAAAGAATGACTTTTGCAAAATATTCCCGAATACGAGAAGCACGACGGGCATCCCGCTCCGTGGCGCTAAGTTCTTTACCGCTCATCTTTTGAAGATGTGCCGGTTGAATCAAAAGAAAAAGCTGGTTCAAATCCGTGTGTGTCACCTGTTCTTCCAGGACCCCGACATCGATCCCGACCTGCACAAGTGACAAGAGCTGAATCGCCTCAGAGGAGGACATCATACGCGCGGACTTGAGCGTCGCCAGAGCCCGCCAAATCTGATCTTCCATTTTGCTTTTGCGTTTTTTCTTGAGATACTCCCGGGCCTCGCGTTCATGCGTGATCACCTGCCGAATGACGCCCTCAAGATTCGAAATGATCTCTTCTTCCGGCTGGCCCAATGTGATCTGGTTTGAAAATTGAAAAAAATTCCCACTCGCCTGTGTTCCTTCGCCGTAAAGTCCGCGCACTGCGAGATTAAGTTTTGAAAGAGCCTGCAACACTTTATGGACCTGTTTGGTCAGAACAAGACTCGGCAGATGCAGCATACATGAGGCCCGGATGCCCGTTCCGACATTTGTCGGGCAAGCTGTCAAATACCCAAGCGTCCCGTCGAAGGCATAATCCAGGTCTTTTTCAAGTTCACTGTCGATCTCATCGGCAATACGCCAGGTTTCGACGAGATTGAGACCCGACTGGAACACCTGGAGCCGTAAATGGTCTTCTTCGATCATCATCAGACTCACCATTTCATCCGGCGTGATCGCGACCGCGCTTCTACCTTCTTCCAAAAAAAGCTCCCGGCTGACCAAATGGCGTTCGAGAAGAAATTTCCGGTCAAGTTCAGAAAGTTCCGTTGAAGAAATGAAGTAAACATTTTTAAGGAAATTCGATCTTTTGACCGCCTCTCCGACCTCTTGAATGATCGCAATGCGCTGCCCGCCCGCAAGGCGGCTTAAAAAAGGATATTTCGCGAGATTGCGCGCCATACGCAGGCGCGAGCTGATCACCACGTCACTTTCAGGCCCCGTAGCGCGAAGCCAATTTACCGGCTGGTCAATAAAACGATCGATCTCATTCATCTTTCGGTCTCTTTGCCTTTTTGAACTTGGCCAAAGCTTGTTTGATCTCGTCCCGCAAACGCGCCGCTTCCTCGAATGCTTCTTCTTGAATGCTTTTGCGGAGTTTTTCCTGTAGCTGGCGCAGGTCGTGGACGCTGCGCGTTTCCTTCGGAATACGGGATGGTTTTTTACCAACATGAGAACCTGAACGCTGGACCTGTTTGATGACGGTCGCAAGAGGTTTTTGAAAAGAAACATAGCATCCAGCGCAGCCGAGACGCCCGTTCTTGGCGAAATCCTCATAATTCATACCGCAATCTTTGCAGACAAGCGGTATTTTCTTGCCTAAAGCGTCTGGCGCCGTCTCAAGACCTGGCATACCGGCCAGCAGATCCCCAAAGTTGAAATAGGTCTTGAACTCCGTGCCTTTTTCTTCGGCGCACGCTTCGCAAATATGAACCTCGGCCATTTGGCCGTTGACGATCTCTGTCAGATGGATGGTCGCTTCTTTTGTACCGCAAATATTGCAGATCATGATGGGCTGGCTCCGGACTCGCGAAGAATCAAAGCGTGTAACGCACACCGTCTTTATGGGTCAGCGCATGAAAATCTTTGAGAAGCATATTCGTGATCTTCCCCGGCTTGCCCTCGCCGATCCCACGCCCGTCGATCTTCACGACCGGGATGACCTCCGCCGCTGTGCCGGTCAGGAATACCTCGTTCGCATTAAAAAGATCATGCCTCGTAATGATACGTTCCTCAAAAGGCAACTTGATCCTTTCCGCGATCTCGAGAATAGCCTGGCGTGTGATGCCCCTGAGCGCTCCGAGATAAGTGGGTGGTGTGAGCAGGATATGGTCTTTTACCGTCTGCCCCTTACCTGTTTTTTTGATCATGAATACGTTGTCGCCGGTGCACTCCGTCACATAGCCCTGATGATTGAGCATGAGCGCTTCTATGCAGCCACCATTCTTGGCTTCGATCTTCGCCATGATATTGTTGAGATAGTTCAGGCTCTTGATCGAGGGGTTTACGGCTTCCGGAAGATTCCGCACCGTCGGCACGGTAATGATTTCCAGTCCTTTTTGATAAAGGACCTTGGGATAAAGTGCAATTTTATCCGTAATAATGAAGACCGTGGCCTTTTTGCAAAGCCAGGGCGAAAGCCCGAGATCCCCTACTCCGCGTGTCACCGCCACGCGAATATAAGCATCCATCAACCCATTCTTCTTGAGCGTTGAAAGGATCGCGGCTTTCATAGCCTTCTCGTCCATGGGGATCGTGAGCATCAGGGTATGCGCCGATTCCCAAAGCCGTTTCAAATGTTCATCCAGTTTAAAAACAAGTCCGTTATACGCACGTATCCCTTCAAAGACACCATCGCCGTACAAAAGTCCGTGATCAAAGATCGAGATCTTCGCTTCGCTTTTGGGATACCATTTGCCATCGATATAAATCTGAAGTTCCATTTTCTTCTCCTGGGTTCTCACCTATAAAACAGGTTTATTGTTAATGATCGTTTCCGGGGCCGGAACCATCGACTGTCCGGGGACCAGGACCCCGTCCTGCAAACGATAGGAACGCTCACGCCTTGATGCCATCTCCTCATCGTGTGTCACGACCAGAAATGCCTGACCTTCCTGCCGATTAAGTTCATTCAAAAGCATCATCACCGAACTCGCGGTCTCAGGATCCAGATTCCCCGTGGGTTCATCACAAAGCACCACGGCCGGATGGTTTACAAGCGCCCGCGCGATCGCCACACGCTGCTGTTCACCACCGGAAAGTTCGGAGGGGTAATGGGTCCTGCGGTTCCAAAGACGCACGCGCTTCAGAACTTCCTTGACCCACGGCTTATTGGGCTTCCCCGCGATCAGAGTCGGCAAAAGCACATTTTCAAAAACGGTCAATTCCGGAAGTAAATGATAGAACTGGAACACGAAACCCACTTGATGACTGCGCAGCCGCGCGAGTTCTTTTTCCGACATCTCGACCATATCCTTGCCTTCAAAGAAAATCTTCCCGTCAGTCGCCCGGTCCAAACCGCCAAGGATGTGCAGCAGGGTTGATTTTCCGCAACCCGACTTTCCGGTAATAAAAACCATCTCTCCCTTGCGAACGATCAATTGCACCGAGCGCAAGATCTGCAAGGTCCCGGCTGGCGTCTCGTAATTTTTACGGACATCGAATGCGCTTAGCAGGGGGGCTTCTACAATGTTACTCATAGCGGAGCGCCTCCACGGGATTGAGGTTCGCCGCCCGGTGTGCCGGGTAAAAACCCGCCACCACCGCCACGATCAGCGCGAAACCGATGATGGTCAAAACATCCGGCATATGCACCTCGGATGGGATACGGTCGAAAAGATAGATATCGCTCGGGAACACTTCAAGCCCAGTGGTTTTTTTAAGGAAATCCGCCACGGGGTTCAGATTGTACGCAAGGGCAAGCCCCATCACCGCCCCGAGCATGATCCCCAGAGATCCGATACTGAATCCTTCCATGACGAAGATCTTGCGAATGCTCATGCGTGTCGCACCTAGCGCCCGGAGGATCCCGATATCCTTGGTCTTTTCCATCACGACCATGGTGAGCGTTGAAATGATATTGAACGCCGCCACCAGGATAATGAGCCCGAGGAGGATCGTCATCACGCTCTTTTCGACCTTGAGCGCCTGAAAGAAATTCTGGTTCATGTCATACCAGGAGCGGAAAAAATACTGATTTGAAAAATCCCCCGCGATCACCCACTTCCATTTCTCCGCATCGTCCACGTTCTTAAAGCGCATGCTGATCCCGGTAACCTTGGAGCCCATCTGATAGACCTTTTGCGCCTGCTCGATAGAGACAAGTGCAAGCGATGTGTCAAAATCGTTCATTCCTACGCGATAGATCCCGCGTACCAGGAAGGGCCAGGTCCGCACATGCATCGGGAGCGGAACGAACGGGTTCTCTGGCTCCGGAATGGGTGTGATCATATAGATCACGTCCCCCACTTGCGCGCCGAGCGAGGCCGCGAGATTTTCCCCGATAAAAACACTGCCGCGACGCGTTTCGATTTTACGTTTAAAGAACCAAAGGAACCGCTTACGCTCAATTTGAACGGAATCCTTAAAATTCAAAGTCCCGGACACCATGTTCTTCTCAAAGATGCTCAGATCTTCTGCCTCTGGATCGATCCCCTTAACGACAACTCCGGTGGCATTCTTAGTGTTCCTGAGAATGGCTTGCCCCTCGACGAATCTTGATGCGGAGACAAGTCCCGGAATGTTATGCCTTCGGATCATGGCAAGATCACGATCCGCATCCTCGATCCCGTCCACTTTTTCGATCTTCAAGTGCGGCTGAACACCCACGATCTTGTTTTTCAGCTCACGGTCAAACCCGCTCATCACCGCAAGCACCACGATCAGGGCCATGACCCCAATCGCCACTCCGCCAACCGAGATCATAGAGATAAGTGAGATAAAACCCGTCTTGCGCCGCCGCGTCAGATGTCTTCCTGCGATAAAAGTTTCAAATCCCATGTGTTCCTTTCACCCTCATTACACACCGGGTCTGGCATGCCAGACCCGGTGTGTAATGGGTATCATTCTATCACTTCAGTCGCTTTTTTTTCCGGTTTCAACTGAGGAAATAGGATCACGTCGCGGATGGAAGCTTGATTGGTAAGAAGCATGACCAGGCGATCAATTCCGATCCCAAGTCCACCGGCAGGCGGCATCCCGTATTCAAGCGCCATCAAGAAGTCTTCATCGACCTTTTTTGACTCTCCGATAAGCTCTTTTTGTTCCATGAGACGCTCGCGCTGAATCGAAGGATCGTTTAACTCAGAAAAGGCGTTGGCGATCTCCATCTTCGCGACAAAAAGTTCGAATCGGTATACCAACTCCGGATCCTCGGTCTTGGCCTTCGCCAGAGGGGTCATGACCGTCGGGTAATCAATCACAAAAACAGGGTCCCAAAAATCCTTCTCGACCTTCTCCCCGAAGATCTCGTTTAAAATATCAATATCGTCCATATTGTCAGTCACTTCGACGTGAAGTTTCTTCGCCGCTTCGCGCACATTCACCTTGCGGAAGTCCATGCCGGTCGCTTTTTCAAGCGCGCCATAAAAGGAAATGCGCTCCCAGGGCCGTTTAAAGTTCAAAGTTTTGTCGCCATACGGGATCTCATCTTTTCCGTAGAGCGTCGTCACAAGGTAATGCGTCAGTTCTTCCGTGATATTCATCATGTCCTCGTAATCCGCATACGCCTGGTAAAGTTCCAGCATTGTAAATTCCGGATTATGACGGACGGAGATGCCTTCGTTTCTAAAATTGCGGTTGATCTCATAGACTTTTTCAAAACCGCCCACGAGAAGTCGCTTGAGATAAAGCTCCGGCGCCACGCGAAGGAAAAGATCGGTGTGGAGCGTGTGATGATGCGTGACAAAGGGCTTTGCCCTGGCACCGCCGGCCAGGGGCTGCATCATGGGCGTTTCCACTTCCATGAAATCTTTTTTGTCGAGAAACGCGCGGATCTCGCGAATAATGCGACTACGCGCTTTAAAGGTCGCTCTCACCTCATCATTCGAGATCAGGTCGACATAACGGTGGCGGTAGCGGGTCTCCACATCCTTCAGGCCATGCCACTTCTCAGGTAATGTGCGGACTATTTTGGAAAGGCGCTCGAATTTCTCAACTTTGATCGTGGGCTCCCCCGTCTTGGACTTAAAGAGTTCTCCCTCGAGCCCGAGGATGTCCCCCAGTGAAAGCCCCGTAAAGAACTTATAGCTCTCTTCGCCAAGTATATCCTGTTTGGCGTAGATCTGCATGCGTCCGCCCTCGTCTTTTAAGTCCGCAAACGCGCTTTTTCCCATATCACGACGGGTCATAAGACGTCCTGCCACACGTACTCTTCGCCCCTCCCGGAAATTCGCCAGGATCTCCACGAGAGAATCCTTGGGGAGAAATCTTTGCCCGTAATCCGTTATGCTCATTTAGACTTATCCTTATTCCTTGATGCAGAATGATTTAAGACGATTTAAGACGTTATTATATGTTAGTTTCCAGACGGGGTCAATTGACGGATAACCTCTATTTACCTTGACCCTCTTTCTCCATTTGCTATGATTCCACTCCTATGGAATTCATCGCAAATGCCACGTTATTTCTCCTCCTTTTCATCCTGGCAGGCTGGATCTATCGCAGCTGGCGATCGTTATCCGAATTGAAGCAAGCACCCATCTTGAAGCTCACGGGGTTTGCATCCCGTCAAGGAAAAGTTTCGATCCTTATTCCCGTTAAGAATGAAGAGAAAAATATCAAGGATTGCGTCCAACCTCTTCTCGCCCAACTTCGTGAGGGCGATGAGATCCTTGTCGTCAATAACTGTTCCGTGGACAGAACAGAAGCGATCCTTAAGAAGCTGGGGGCCATTGAGATCCGATCCGAAGATCTAGCTGGAAATTCACGCGCAAAGTTCAAATACCTTAACACCCCCTCCACTCCAGGGGGATGGACGGGCAAGAATTTCGCCCTTTACCTCGGGATCGAACATGCGGCAGGCGACTGGTTGCTTTTCACTGACGCGGATACTTGCCACGAACCCGGGAGCCTCAACGCCACCCTTTCCTTTGCAGAAGAACGGAAGCTCGACCTCTTAACACTCCTGCCTCGTTGCCTCGCCCACGGCTTTTGGGAAGAGGTGATCCAACCCTGCGCAATGGGCTACATGGGACTTTGGTTCCCCGTCCAAAAGATCAATGATCCAAGATCCAAGGTTTATTTCGGGAATGGACAATACTTGCTCGTACGTGCGGAACATCACCGGAAGATCGGCGGACACGAGGGCGTAAAGGAAGCCTTTCTTGAAGACTTTGCGTTGATGAAAAAGACAAAAGAAACGGGAGCCCGCGGGATGTGCGCTTTCGGAATGGAGATCTACGGCACAAGAATGTATGAATCGCTTGACGCAATCTGGCGAGGCTGGCGCCGGATCTTCCTTCACGCATTCGAACAAAAACCGGAACTGATCTTGAAATACGGCCTGAGCGTTTTTTTCTTTTCAGTTTTCCCTTTTATAGCGCTCGTCATACTCCCTAGATCTTTCTCCGCCTCTCTGCTTCTTTGCGTCTTGATCCTGGGCATAACTCTCGCGACCGCCTTCAAGGCCTACGCCATCGTCAAAGCTAGAAGGCGTTATGCCTTCCTACATCCACTCGCGGCACTGGTCTTCACGGCCATTCTCCTCGACGCCTTTCAAATGGCCCTTCTCAAACGCCAAACCCACTGGCGTTAACACAAAAAAAGCGTTATCTTGAATTTTTGCCCAAGATAACGCCTTTGTGAAATAAGCGGGTCTTAGCGAGAACTACCCTTGTTCGCCTTGCAATTCTTAGAACTCGACTTTCCGCTTTTTTTGGAGGAAAATTTTTCGGTGGAATTCTTTTTTGTTTTTTCCTTTTTCGGCTTCTCTGTTTTTATTTCACTAGCTTTTGCCCCCGTAACATTCACCCCATCATTCGCTTGGCCGGTCGTTGCATTGCTCACGGAAGTTTCTTCCGTGACGGTCGCCTGAGAATCCACAGGGACCATCGGATCCAGGTCCTGGGAGATCTCCGCCTGGGCTCCGGGAACACACAAATTCAATAACATCAAAACCAACATCACAATGACCATCTTTTTCATTCAAGAATCTCCGTGGATTTGTTGGAGAACGTTCGCGCTGGTCTTTTCAGATTGCCAGATAACCCACCTTGACGGCGTAACGGACCAGCGTCTTTAGAAAGGCGTGGTCGGTCTTCGGCATCGGGATCCCGGTACCGCGCAGGATCTCGCGGGTATTGGTGGTATCGAACGTAAGGTGCCCGTTCAAGTAGCCCAGATAAGGCTCCATCATCGCGAAGACCATTTGCTCTTGCGCTCCCATTTTGCTTTTTTTAAAATACTTCGGGTCGATCACCTCGATCGGAGGAATGGTCGAATATTCCTCTTCTCCCACCTGTAAGAGCATGCCGATTGAAGGCGGCTTGGACGCCACCACATGGAAAGTCTTATTAATGCTCCGCGGATTTTTAATGATCGCACAAGTCGCCCGGATCACGAAATCAATAGGCACAATATTGAACGTGTTCTCACGATGTGTGGGGATCTTTGAAAGAACTCCGTGAGCGAAAAGCTTGATGAAAGGATAGATCACATTGAAATCCGAGACTACGCCGGTCTCGGAATGGCCTACCACAATGCTCGGACGGATGATCGTGACCGGAAGACCCTTCGTCATTGCTTCGCGTACCTTGGTCTCGGCCTTGTATTTACTCGACTCATAGTAATTCGCAAACACAGGTTTGGCCGGAAGTTCATCCTCTTTGGAACAATGGTCCCACACGCTCCCGGCCACGAACGCTGTACTGAAATAGACGAACCGCTCAAGTTTTCCTTTTTTACGAAGATCCCAAGCCAGTTCGAGCGCGTGTTCCGTGCCTCCCACATTGATCTGCTGACATTCCTTTTCGGTCCCGTTCAAGGCCGTAAGTGCCGCAATGTGATAGAAAACCTTGCACTCGCGTTCCAGGTATTCAAGCTCAGTTTTTTTGATCCCAAATTTGTGATGGGTCACGTCCCCTTCGATCACATGGATGCGGGAACCCAGATGAGAATTAATGTCGATCGAAGTAAGGATCTTTTTGACCCGCTCCAAATGGGAAGCGCGGTTCTTCGCGCGGGCCAGGAGCGCGATCTGGGCATTGGTGGTCCGGAGCAGTTCCTTGACAAGCTCCTGACCCAACACACCGGTGGCACCGGTCATAAAGATCACGTTATGCGTCATCATATCTCCTCAAAGCTAAACAAATGTTCTGACCTCCGAACCCGAACGAGTTGGAGAGCGCTATATTCACATCCGAGCGCCGGGCCGTGTTCGGCACATAATCCAGATCGCACTCGGGATCCGGTTCTTCATAGTTGATCGTCGGCGGGATCACGGAATTACGCATGGCCATCAAACAAATAATCGCTTCGACCCCACCGGCCGCCGCGATCATGTGCCCGAGCATGGATTTCGTCGAGCTCACCGGAACTTTCGACGCGAAAGCGCCCATCACTTTTTTGATGACGAGGGTTTCCAGCAAATCGTTCACGGCGGTGGAAGTCCCGTGCGCATTAATATAATCAATATTCTGAGGTCCAACGCAAGCTTTTTCCATAGCAATTTCCATAGCTCGTGCCGCGCCGCGGCCTTCGGGGTCCATATCCGTAAGACGGTATGCGTCCGCCGTCGAACCGTAACCCACGATTTCCCCATGGATCAGAGCCTTGCGCCTACGTGCGTGCTCCAGCTCTTCCAAGATCAACACCCCTGCGCCTTCGCCGATTACGAACCCATCCCGTTTTTTGTCGAACGGCCGCGAGGCTTTCTCAGGCTCCTCATTGCGGGTGGAAAG
This sequence comes from Candidatus Omnitrophota bacterium, assembly GCA_043821445.1. Taxonomy (GTDB): domain Bacteria; phylum Omnitrophota; class Omnitrophia; order Omnitrophales; family Aquincolibacteriaceae; genus Aquincolibacterium. The sequence continues at coordinate 29,413 of JBDRCT010000003.1, forward strand.
CGCCGTCAATAAACTAAATCCTGCAACCCCCATCGGATAGATCATGGAATGGGAACCGCCTGCCATGATAACGTCGGCATCACCGCGCTTTATCCATTCAAAGGCTTCTCCGATCGCCTGTGACGACGCCGCGCACGCCGTCAAACAATTCGAAACCGGCCCGCGAATATCAAAAAGACGTGTCAGGTGTGTCACGGTCATGAAGGGCTGATTTTCGAGCTCCCGCAAAGCACTCATATTCTTGATCGCCAATTGAAGATATTTCCCTTTATCTACAATGTCGGCGCCCCCGACGTTATCTTTCGTAAAAGACGGAACCAAAGTTTTAATGAACGGACCGAAATCAATCCCGCTGTCGCCTGCGCCAAAATAAATACCGAAACGGTTTGGATTTACGGCAAGCGGTTCCAGGCTGGCGCCTTTGTAAGCCTCCGCGGCGGCCTGAAGCGCGAAGAAAGTGCTCCGGCTCGCACAGCTGAGCGGCGGATTGCGCTCAAGCCATTTTTCAAATGAGAATCCCTTGACCTCACCTGCGATGCGCGTCGGAAAACGGCTCGCATCGAAAAGAGTAATGGGACCGATCCCCGACTTTCCTTGTGTCAAACGAAGCCAGGTATCACGCACCGAATTTCCAAGGGGTGTGACGGCACCCATCCCAGTAACTACCACTCTACGCTTTAACATTTTTTAAATACCAGGGACGCGTTTTGGCCGCCCAATCCGAATGTGTTCAGAACGGCCACGTTGACTTGGCAAGATTTCGCTTTATCCTTGACGAATGGCAATGAACATTCCGGATCCGGGCTCTCAAGATTGACGACCGGAGGCACCTGTCCCTTTTTCGTGGTCATGGCCGCAACCACCGCCTCCACGCTCCCGGTTCCATAAACCAGATTCCCGGTCACGGGTTTTACCGCGGTGACGTGAAGCTTTTTGAAAGTGGAGGCATAAAAAGAATGGACTGCGAGCGACTCCTGGACGTCCTCCTGCGGAATGCCGCTCCCGTTCGCCACAAGGACATCAACATCCGCGGGTTCGAGCGCGGCATCTTCGAGGGCCCGGCGGATCGCCACGCGCTTTCCCGTAAAGTCATCCGAATCGCGCGGATCATAATTAAAATCCGAGGAGGATCCATACCCTACGATTTCAGCATAGATCGATGCCCCACGCTTTTTCGCACTTTCAAGAGATTCCAAGACCAAGATCCCCGCACCTTCTCCCAGCACGATCCCGTCGTGTTTTTTGTCAAAAGGACAATAAGCTTTTTCAGGCAGCTCTTCGCGTGTCGAAAGAAGACCGAGAAGCTGGAAACGCGAGATCCCCATTGCGTTAAGCTTAGAGTCCGTGCCGCCCGCAAGCATGATGTCCGCATCCCCGCGCTCGACCACGCGGTACGCTTCTCCGATCGCTTGCGTGCCCGCGGCCGAAGACGTCGTGATGGTATTGTTCGGCCCCCGGAGCTGATTCGCAACGGAGATATGACAGGCCGGCATATTCGGGAGATATTTCAGGAACCAGAGAGGAAAAAGCGAGCGGATGCCATCTTGCCCGAACTTGGTCATGGAGAAATGTCCGTTCTCATCCAGACCATTCCTGAAGCCCACCCCAATTTCGTCGAGGTCGTTATTGATGACCCCGGTCCCCAGCGTCACACCGATACGTGTGGGATCATAATGTTCCGGAGAAAGCTTGGCGTCTTTAAGCGCGAGGCGGCTTGCGGCAACGGCCATTTGGATCTCGCGGGACATCAGCTTGATGGATTTGCGGTTCTCGATGAATTCTTTCGGTTCGAACCCGGACAACATCCCAGCATATTTGAAAGAGGGACAATGGAGCCTAAGAGGATCGGAGCTCTGGATCGCGGAACGCCCGTGAAGCGCAGCATCCCAGTAAGGTTCCCAGCCGTTCCCGCACGGCGTGATAACCCCGAAACCAGTGATCACGACACGGCGTTTTTTAGTCATGATTACCTGCGCATTGTTTGATCCAGGACAACCATGACTGTCTGAGTCGCCCTGCATAAAGAAAAAAAAGACTTGGACATCATGACGGTTGGTCGCCCTGTGTTATGGGCCGTCCCTCGATCTTGTTTTGAAGGATGGACGAGCCTCGCTCCGCTTCGCGAGCGGGTGGAAGGATCTTCTTGCGGATATTAAAATAATCCATGAAAGCCTCGTGAAATGTGATGGACTTCGTCTGCTCCGCGGAAAGACCGCTCACCGCCATGAGCAAAAGTTTCGCTCGTGCCACCAATCCTTCAGCACATGTGATCGTCGCTTCCAACCAGCCGCCTTCGGCCCCAAGACTTTCGGACCAAGCCTCGATCTGAAGGGGGGTGCCGGACTTCGGAATCTTTGTGATGGTCGCGTTTTCGATCTTTGCAAAAATGAGATCTTTTTGGTAATCACTTTCCGCACCGACCAAAAGACCGCCGGTCTGCGCCATCATCTCAATAAAGAGAACTTCCGAACTATAGGGAGCTCGGGGGACTTTGGCGAAAGCAACGGCCTTTTCCCCTTTGCGGATCGAATAGACTTCTTCAAGAAGAAGCCAACGCATGTTATCTCCAGATCATGGCCTGTGCGCCCACCAGGTCCCCGCTCCGGAAAAAATGCCCTTCCCCACGATAAAGCTTCTTGGTGCGCCCGGTTCGCCATTCCATCTCAAAGTGATCGCCTCCGCATCGTTTCATCCGCATGTCTTGAAACCCCTCGAGCCCCATCCAGGCTTCACCGCATGCCTTGAAAAACGCTTCCTTGGCCGTAAAAAGTTCGGCAAATCCTTTCAGGGAAAGGTGATTGAAGGAACGGCGTTCCGAGAAATTCAGGAAACGCTCACGAACATAACCCCTGTGGCGAGAAAGGAATTGCCTTATACGATTGCGGGACACCAGATCAACACCCACGCCGCACAGTTTGGCGGGCCGTCCCACGATCGTTTTTTGAAAGCTGGACGAACCTTGTCCCAGACGGCGGGAGGATTTTCGTTTTACGAGCAGCATTGATCGGAGCAGGAATTCTTGCCTAAGCGATCACTGAGATAACGAAGGAGCATCTTTACCGTAAAACAATCCGCCAACTTCGTGATCTGCGGATCTTTGGTGAATTCTTCAAGCTCAAGATAAGGGAGCTTCACGCGAAGTTCCGCAAGACCTTCCACCGTGACCACGCCTTCCCTCACGAAACGCTCATCATTTAAAAGATGGCTCGGAAAAAGATCGCCGGCTGGGATCTTGAGATCGAAAGCCTTTTCAAGGCGGAAAACGATATCGATAAAATCGATGGACTCCGCGCCAAGGTCCCGCTTCAGGGAAGCTTCCGGTGTGATCTCGGATTCATCCACACCCAGCGCGCCAGCAAGTGTTTGCTGAACTTTCGTAAAGAGCTCTTTCTCCATGATCATTCTAGCTTCCTTCCTAAGTTGTCTATGACAATGCGGATGATTGCGGGTTCTTCACTCTGGCCAAAGTCAACTTGGCCGATACGGCGACATCGCCGTGGTAAAACAACTTCGCATCCCAGGTCGTTTCCTCGCCCTCGCTTTGCGTGAGCATGAGCCGGCTTTCCCATTCGTCGCCGGGCCTGAGATATTTCGTGAACCGGGTCGCGCGGATTTGCTTCAAAAAATAATGCTGCCCCTCACCGCTCGCGATCGATGCCAAATACCGCTCTGCGGTCTGTTTAAGCATCTCAAGTGCCAGCACTCCGGGCAACACGGGAAATCCTGGAAAATGATCTTTAAAGAATTCGGAGTCTTCAGGAATACGGCCGCAGGCCGTAATCCCCTCTCCTTCTTTTATCCAAAGGACCTTTTCGATCGCAAGCGCTGTCATGATTAAAACTCCGGGAAACAACCAACGTGGAAAGGGAAACGATTTTGATTTGCGACCGGCGTTCCCCGTTATCCGTTACTCTCTTTTTCCAAAACATAGATCCCGTTCAAAATTCGGAATCCCGAAAGCCAAGTATAAAAACTTTTAAAAGAACTGACTTCAAAACCAGCCGCTTTAAAAAACTCCTGCCACTCGCCATCCTTACGAAACTGATGCGGATGTGCCATGAATTCCACATTCAAAAGCCTGTCACGGCAAATGGTCCAGAACCGGCCGGCTGCATGATGATAAAGGTCCTCTACGACCACGACCTTCTGGCGCGTCACTCGCCGCACTTCTTTGAAAAGCGCCTGCGGATCCTGCGCGTGATGAAGCATGGTCATGAGAATCGTCACATTAAAACTTTGATCCGGGAACGGGATCTTGACGCCATCATACAGCACCACCGGCGCCTTCCGATAACCGGGGCTTACAACATCCAGAACCAGATGCTCATGCCCCCGCGTCTTGAGAGGCCCGGCATAAAAACCCCAACCGCCGCCTAGATCCAGAATCCGGCTTTTCCGAGGGATCCGATTTTCAAAAAGCTGGACGATCTTTTCTGCCCGGGTCTCAAGAGCGCTATGAGCGAAATACCTGACAATTCCGTCCAGCACCCGGCGCTGAAAGACCTGCAGATGATTCTTAATGATGTTCACAATCTCGCTTGCAATAGTTTTTGAGCGTGAAATTATAGCATAGGCCTGTTTCCGCCCAAACTTTTATTTCTTTTCCATAAAGGTAGTCTGGACGGCCCCAATCTCAGCTAGGCTTCGATTGATAGGTATTGGGACCGCCCAAACTTTTATTTCTTTTCCATAAAGGTAGTCGGCCCTGACTTTCCACTAGCTTTTTTGATGAGGAAGCCAGGACAGTCCCAACCAACCCTCAAATTAACCTGAGGGTCGGGGCTGGACGGCCCCAATCTTAGCGACGCTTCGCCCCGCTTCTTTATCGGGTAGAAGATCGGGGAAAAAGGTCCGTCTTGAGACAAGTCACATGATCGATAAAAAGAACGCCCTCCAGATGATCGACCTCATGCTCCACGCAAATCGCTTCAATCCCGGTGCTGATCTTTTCCTGGAATTCGCCGCGTTCGTTCTGCCAGCGAAAGCGGACCCACTTATGACGCTTCAGGAACGCCGTGTAATCCGGAAAGCTCATACAACCCTCCTTGCGCGCTTCCGGCTCTTTTTTTTCAAGGATCACGGGATTGACAAGGACGAGACGTTTTGTCCTCGGATCGCGTTTCGAAACATCCACGATCGCAACGGCCTTCGCAACCCCGATCTGTGGCGCGGCAATCCCTATCCCGTGCGGTTGGCTTTTCATGGCACGAACCAAAGCAGCCACAAGCTTCAAGAGTGAACGGTCGAATACTGTGACCGCTTGTGTTTTTTTTCTGAGGATAGGATCGGGAAAAGTCCGGAGAAGAATGGGTTTCATTGGAGATTATAAAGAAACACGTTCCAAGGGTTTGACCTGGATCTCGATCTTCAACTTTCTCGAGACATTCGCTAAAAGAGTTTTGAGCTCCGCCAGAACTCCTTTATCCGGGACATCCACTTCCAAGAGCATTGCGTAAGTGGTCTTGGCGCCCTTGCCTAAGATCCGGCTGTCGAGATCCGTAATGTTGACACCCATCCCCGCCAACGCGCGGCTCACTTCATAAACGATCCCGGTACGGTCCTTGCCGAATGCAGTGATCATGCAGGGAAGAGAGCCTTTTGCATGTTTTTTCCCACGTGGGATCTTCCCTTTCAACTCGGTCACATGACAATCCAGGGACCAGGGAATGCCCCTCAAGAGCTCCAAACCTTGCAGCACACGAACCCAAGACACAGGCGACGGAAGGCAGGCGGTCATCATCATGACGAATCGCCCTTCCAAAAGAGTCATGCTAATATCCTCAAGATTACATCCCCGGGCGAACAAAAGACCGCTTACTTTGGCGATGATACCAGGCTTATCTTTACCACTGACCGTGATGAGGATTTTTTTCATTTTTTCTTCTTACGCTCCAGATATTTGGATAGTTGTTCAAGTCCCTGATTAAGAAGCTGATCTGCCCCGCTCTGCAACAACTTTGAACCGATATAATTCAGGTCCGGCTGGACCGCGGCATTCGGGAAAACGCCGCTGTAACGGAACGGTATCATGACTTGGCCGTTCCGGTCTGCGATCAATTCCATCTCGCGAATCTTTTTCATTAAATAAGCTGAAATGGCTTGAGATAACAACAACTGCATGGAACCTTCGACACGCTTGTCCAGGATCTCATAGGTCCCCTGGCCGGACAACTGATAGTTGGAATGTGTCAGCCGGAATTCGTTGATCTGCATGATCCCGGTCTGTACCTCATACAACACTTGCAAGGACTGGAACGGCGTGTCACGCTCCTTTAACATTGCATTCAATTCCGGCGGAGGCTCCCCGCCCAGGACATTTGTGATCGCAAGCACCGGGGAAAGACGGTCAAAAACCTCTTTGATAAGATTCCGGTTCCTGAGAGCACCGTCCAGGATCTCGATCGTTCCCTGTCCCTTAAGAGATCGTTGGAGTGTGGCGGGATTCGCTCCCTCGAAAGAAAGTTGCGCCTTGGCACTAAGACGGCCGGTCATATAATCGCTCCTCTTATAAACGGCTGGAATCACCGATTCCATGTCCAGGTCACGCACCTCAAGCGTCCCTTCAAAATGCGGCAGGTTGTCGATCAATTTGAGATGGCCTTTGAACATGGCCTTCTCAGGACCATAACGGAGCAAAAGATCCAGCGATCGCAACCCAAGGTCCAGATCCCCCTCCGCTTCGAGATTTCTTTTCGAGGAGTTAAACACAGCCCCCCCCGCCGTAAAATGGAACAATGATGCGGAAGCTTTCTGCCACACCTCGGCCTCCAGCTTTTCGATCTCCAGTCCATAGACTGGCTCGACTGTTTCGTCCGTAAAGTGAATGGACGCATCCCGGACGAGGATCTTCCCAAGCTTGAATTCCCAACCTTGAGTAATGCGATTTAATTTCATTAACGAAATATTTTCGACTCCCTCCGAAACTTCGGCCGTCGGAAGAAGACTTCCCTGAGAGAGAGCGACCGCAACGGCCGGAGCAGGAGTGGCGGATTCTTTGACGACCTGAAAATTCCAGGCTCCTCCACGATCGCGTTTGAGGAAGATCTCGGGACTCTGGATCACGATTTGAGACATGCTGAAATGCTTCTGGAAGGCCGAAGTCAGATCAGCGTCGATCCGGACCTGATCACTTTGAAAGATTTTCTCGAGGCTCTTGGGATGATAGAACTTGAGACTGGCCACCTGAAGTTGCGGCTGGGGTTTCCATTGGAACTTGATATTGCCAAGCTCTGCGCGAAAACCGGTCTGCTGGGTGAGATGCTTTTCGAATTCCGCCCGGAACATATTGGGATCAAAGTTACGGATCGCAAAGTAACCCACCGCACCGAGAATCATTCCGAGGATCAAAAGTACGGCAAAAAGACCTCCCAGGAATTTCAGGAAACCTCGTAAGACCATACACCCTCGCCTTTTTTCCTGGCTTCCTCCTGAACTTTCAAGAACTTGGCTTTGTGGCCGAAGTCCTGGGTCTCGGCCACTTTGGCGGCGCCGATCTTCACCAGGAACTCATTGATCAAAACCTCTTGTTCATCGGGAACCTCGTCTAGCTTTGCGGGAAACTTCAAGTATTTTGCCTTGAGATACGCGTAGGCGAACTCCTTGGCTCCCGGCACGGGATTGGCGATCAATTTAAGCTGCAGATCTTGCTTCTGAGCGAGCACGCGAAGAACCGAGATCCCTTCTGTGTCCATCTGAACCCCGACGAGGACCACCTGCTTGCCACTCTCAAGCGTCAACGTCCCGTCCGTCCCGACCTCCGTCACGATCTCTGCGCAAAGGCCAGAAGAAAAAAGACAGAGGCCGGACAAAAGCAAAAACAGCCATCGCTTTTTTGAGTTCACGACACCCTGACTCTTCCATCGTTATAATCTATCTCGTTCAAGCCAAGCTCCACGGTCCGGTACTTTTTCCGAAGGGCTTTCAGTTCTTCTTGACCCGCTGGCATATACTGGTAGTAACGCACCAGCTCTTTTTTATTTAATACCACGGCGTCGCTATAGGCGGCCGGGATGCTCCAGAACCAAGTTAACCACATGATGTTCCAGAGATATTTTTCGTCGGACCCATAAGCGAGATACCCATATCCCGCAAAGGGCAATAAGCATAGCCATGCGGCAACGGCAGGATTCTTGATCTTCACATTGCAGGTATTGACCCCGTAGGATTTCAACTCATACACCGCATTTTTTTCGGATTGAGTGAGCGACACACATCCGGAAAGCATCACCACCAGCAACAACACCGCATTCAATTTCAAGAAATGATCCATTGTTCGATCCTCCTTACGGGGTTTGCGATTTACGGACTACGCTTTTTAACCATTCTAGAGCATCTTCCCTGTTTTTGAAACGACCTTCTAGCTGCAAAACATAAGCTTCTTCCAAAACCGGCTTCATCGCCCGTCCGGGTTTCATGCCGAGCTCCATGAGATCGTGCCCGTTCACAAGCGGCTCGGGTTTTAACTCTTCATGTTCATATTCCTTGAGCTTGTCCCGGAGGAACGCGAGATTGTCCAGCATCCCGTGGCTCGCGGTACAATCCAAACGATGGAGCTCCATTTCCTCTTCAAAATACGGACGGCTGATGAATTGCTTGAGTTTTCCTGCCCGCATCTTCTGCACATCCATGAATCTCATATGATTGGCGATGCATTCCGAAACTCCCTCGGTCTCCTCGTTTGAAAAACGCAGCCGCCGCATGATCTCGCGGGCGATCTTCACGCCCTCGCCGGAATGCTCATAAAAGGTCAAACGGCCTTTGCGTATTGCGGACGTCTTGGGCTTTCCAATATCGTGAAAAAGCACGGAGAAAGCGAGAATGGCCGAAACCGGAGGCCGAAGGTGCTCCAAAAGAAGCCGCGTATGTTCATAGACATCGCCTTCGGGATGAAAATTCTCGGGTTGCTTTACTCCGCGCATTGCTTCCACTTCAGGTAGTATCTCTTTCATGAGCCCGGATTCTGAAAGCAGTGTGAACCCACGCGCCGCTCCGGATCGCGTAAAGATCTTCACAAGTTCTTCGCGGATTCGTTCGGGACTCACTTCGTGGATTTCGGGAGCCTTCTCACAAAGCGCCTCCCAGGTTTTCTTCTCGATCTCAAAACCAAGCGTTGAGGCAAAGCGGATCGCCCGGAGAAGTCGCAGTTTGTCCTCTTTAAAGCGAGCCGCGGGATCGCCGATGGCGCGTATCACCTTGAGGGGCAGATCTCTCATCCCCTCCACAAAATCAATCACCTTCTCCGCGAAGGGATCATAGAACATGCCGTTCACCGTAAAGTCGCGGCGCTTGGCGTCTTCTTCGGGTTGGCTAAATGAAACTCGGGTGGGATGGCGACCGTCCTGGTAACCCCCTTCGCAACGGAAGGTCGCAACCTCAAAAGGGGTTTCTTCTTCAACCACGATCATCACGCCGAATTGCTTGCCGACGGGGATCGTCCGGTGAAAGATCTTTTCGACCTCTTCAGGCGTCGCGGTCGTGGCAATATCAAAATCCTGAGGCTTTTGACCTCTCAAATGGTCTCGGACACAACCGCCCGCGAAATACGCGATATATCCCTTGTCTTTAAGGGTCTTCGCGATCGCGAGTGCCAGCCGTCCTTTTGATTCGCTGAGGTCCATCGGGCCCGGGGCCATATCGCTCCGTGATGTCATGCATCAAAGTTCATCGGAAACCAGTATCAGACGTTAAAAAAATCGCGGGCAGCTTTATCTCCCGCGGCTTTTTGATAATCCAGATAATCGATCAACATGAGATCGGGCCGTTTTTCGCCGAGGCGCTTGGCTAGCTGAAACCGCTCGGAGGGGTGGGTTTCAAGACGCCGGCTCGCGATATACTTGAACACCGTCCCGCATTTCGGGCAGGCCTTGGTATCGTAGGCGTTTATCCCAAGCTCGTTGCAAGAAGCACAATTGCCCGAAAGATCCCCGATGATGAGGAGATTTTTTTTGACTTCCTCAAGCACAAAGGGTTTGTAAGTACGAAGGTAATGCTGGGCCATGGCTTAAAACTCCTCATGAAAGGAACGGGCTATTTTTTGAATACGAGATCTCCAGCGCGGACGCGGGACTTTACTTCAACGCCAAAATCATCGCCTTTTCTGGCGATCATGACCGGCTGGTGATCGATCTGCATAGAAACAACCTTTTGCTTGAAATCTGTTGTATGGCCCTTAAACAGAAGCTCATCCCCGATCCGGATCTCCCCGGTCTTGATCTTGAGCACAGCGGCATTCACATGCGGAAAATAATGTGTGACCTCCGCAGTCGGCAATGCCGCCAAAGCAACTTTCACCATTCTCGTCTGTTTTTTTACCGCGACTTTTTTTGAAACTTTCTTCTTAGCCGGCCTGGCCGCTTTTTTCTTGCCAGGCTTGACCGTTTTCTTTTTAGAAACTTTCCCCTTGGATTTTGCAGTCTTCTTGAGTTTGGTCGAACCAAAAATAGCCTTACCGATCTTTTTCAAAAATTTCATGATTTTTCCTCCGTTGGATGCGAAACGGTTTAAGAATCTTCTTCCAAAGAGATTTCTTTGGGCGCCGGCCCCGCGACCTGCCCCTGATGCTGTTCCAGAATATTCAGCCGGTTCCGCAATTTTTGGAACCGCTGTTCCGTTTTTTCATACGCTGTACGAGCGTGAGCCAAATGCCCGCCGATCTTTTCAAAATCCGTCAAACACTGCTCAAGATCCACTTCCAGCTGACCTAAATTTTCAAGGATGATCTGCGCCGAGCGCTCGATTCTCATGCCCTTAAGCCCGCGCACGATCGACTGGAGATAGACATAAAAACTATTGGGCGAGACCGGGATCACCTTGCGCTTCATGGCATACGCCGAAAGGCTTTCATTCTGAGCATCATCTTTAATGATGGTCTCATAATAGATACTTTCGGACGGAATATACATGAGAGCAAACTCAAAGGTCCCTTCCTCCGGCAGGATGTACTTCGCCCCGATATCATCGATGTGCTTCTTGACGTCCCGCCAGAACCCCTTACGGGCTTCGGCCTGCTTTTCGTCACTCCCTGCTTCCAAGATGCGCTTGAAATTCTCGAGCGGGAATTTCGCGTCCACCGGGATCAATCCTTCGCCGAGCCGGATCACGGCGTCCACCTGGGAACCGTTCGCAAAACGGTACTGAAGCGCGAAATGATCTTCCGGAAGAATCTGGCGCAAAAGTTCCGCGAGGAGCAATTCGCCCATTCCGCCACGGAGTTTCGGGGCGCGGAGAATGTCATGGAGGGATGAAATGTCTTTCCCGATATCCATCATGGACTGCGTGGCCTGCTGCAAAACACCGAGCCGGTGTTGAACATCTCCCATGATCTGGCGGTAATTCTGCTGGTTCTCCTGGAGAAACTGGGAATTCTGTTTCATCTGGTCATTCATCTGACGCGCAAGGGCTTGGATCTGGTCTTGCAAAGTCGTATGGAGATTATGGAGTTCTTGCTGGAGCTGAAGAAAGGGCTGGAAGGTCTTATCGTCGGCAGCGGCCCGCTTGGACAAACGCTGAAAAATCCAGAGGACTGCGGCGAGGCCGCAAAGGGACGCCACAACAGTGATGAGAACTAGCAGCGAGACATTCATAGGCGGATTATAAACTATTATTGTCTCGATGTCATTGCAGGGTTGCGTAACTCGTGCCACAGCCCACCCGCCACGCACCACGTGGCCCGTGGTGCGTGGTTCGTGGAACAGATAATTTTATGTCCATCGAGCATTCGTACTATTTAATAAACGTAATATTGATATCTTCGCGGTGCGCGGTCGGCTCGGAATAGATCGAAATACGACTGCCCGTGTTCTTCTCGAGGAATCGTAGCGCTTTCTTTTCCTGCTGGAGCAGGCGTTCCGCAACATCCGGGTGCACATACGCATTCACGATGCGGTCCCTGGAATCCTTCAGGGACTTGCGCAATTCCCGGATGACCTGGATCGACATAGTCGCGGTCGACTTGATATTGCCCTTGCCCTCACAATACGGGCAGGTGTCGTAGACTGCGCTCTCAAGCGATGGGCGCATTCTCTGGCGCGTCATCTGGATCAGCCCAAGTTCGGAAACCTGCACCAAGTGTGTCTTGGCGCGATCTTTGCTCACCGCCTCTTTAAAAATATTAAAGAGGTTGCGGCGATGCTGCCCTTGTTCCATATCGATAAAATCGATCACGATGATCCCGCCGACGTCCCGGAGCCGGAGCTGGCGCGCGATCTCCTGCGCGGCCTCGACGTTGTTCTTATACACGGTCTCCTCAAGACCCCGGTTGTTCCCGGTGAACTTCCCGGTATTCACATCGATCGCTACAAGACCCTCGGTCTGTTCGATCACGATATAACCGCCCGACTTAAGATAAACATTCTTTTGGAACGTTCGCTCGATCTCTTTTTCGATCCCGTGACGTTCAAAGAGACTTCCCTTTTCCTTCGCGAACTCGATATTGAGATCCTGCCCCGGCATATAGACCGAGATGAAGCGCTTAAGCTTCTTGAAGATCTCGGGATGATCCACTACGATCTTGGTGGTTTCTTCGTTCACGTGATCACGGACCACGCGTTCCACAAGGCCGAGCTCCTGATGGATCATCACGGGCGCTTTTTTGGCCGAGATCATGCCGTGAATCTTCTTCCACAGCCGGATCAAATAACGGATATCCCGTGTAAAATCCGCGTCACTTCTTCCTTCCGCATTCGTCCGCACAATGAACCCAACGCCCTTCGGGATCTCCAGGCTTCTGAAGATACCCCGGATCCGCTCGCGTTCCGAACGGCTCTCCACACGCCGCGAGATCCCGATCTTTGATTCGCCGGGCATCATCACAAGATAACGTGCCGGGATCGAAAATTGTGTCGTAAGGCGTGGCCCCTTGTTCCCGAGCGGTTCTTTGACGACCTGCACAATAACCTTCTGTCCGACTTTGAGGACCTCTTCGATCCTCGGACGCCGCTGATGCTGATAATGCTGTTGCGGTGGCTGATTCCGGCCCCCTTGTCGTCCCCCTTGCTGATGATGCCTCCCGCGCCCGCGGTCCCGTCCCCCGTGACGTCCCTGACCCCGCCCCTGCCCCTGAGGTTGTCCTGGTACTTGACCATGAACTTGGCCCGGTACCGGGGGCTGTGCCTGGAGATTGCCTTCAACAACAACGCCTTCGGGGGGCTTTACTTCGGTGACTGTTCCTTCCGTTTTTTTCTCTTCCCCATCGTCAAATTCCGCATCGAGATCCAGTGGCGAGCGAAGCGCGTCGCCGACGTAAAGAAAACCGTCTTTCCCAGTCCCGATATCCACGAACGCAGCGTCGATCCCCGGGATCACGGTCTTCACGATCCCTTCGTAGATATTCCCGAAAAGCTTCTTCGAGTCCCCGCGCTCGATATAGAATTCCTCAAGCCGGCCATCCTCGAGAATGGCGACTTGTTTTTCATTAGCATCCTGTGAAATTAAAATTTTTCTTTCCATGACCTTCTTGATCCTTTCGTTTGATCCATTAAAATGTCGTCATTCTGAGTCTGATGCTTTCTTGCGAAAGCAAGAATCAGACGAAGAACCTCAAAACGAGATCCTTCTCCCGCCCTCGGCGGGATCAGGATGACGCGGCTTTTTGTTAAGGCTCTCAGTGAGGGCCTATTTATTTGCGGTGAAAACTGCGGAACTTAGGCGGGTGTAAAGCTTGTGGAAAGAAAAAGCGTCAACTTATTCCGAGGCGGATCTTTAACGAACCTTAAGGCCTGTCGGGGGCCTTCCTAAAAGAACCTAAAAGACCGGACCTGAGTTCAGGCCGGTTTGTCCTTGTTCGTATCGTCCGAGACTGCTGGTTTCTCAGAATCTTTCACGCCCGGCGCGGCATCCGTGGCAGCCGTTTTTTGCTGGGCTTGAGCATCTTTTGACTGGTCATTCTTCCCGTCAACTTTGGCACCCGCAGGCTGTCCCTGCGAATCCACCGTAGTAACTGTTACAAAAAAGAGCGTTTCGTTTTTACTATTATCTGCCATATCCTGTCGCTTGGAGCGGAACAATTTCCCCAGCAGAGGGATATTCCCCAAAAAAGGCACTTTATCTTCTGTCGAACCCACACTATCTGACATCAATCCGCCGATCGCAATGGTCTGGCCGCTTTGGATCAATACCTGGGTCATCGCTTTGGTGATGTTGAAGGAGGGCGCTGCCAATCCTCCAGCACCCGGAATGAATGTGATCAGAGGACCGGCACTGCTTATTTCCGGCTTCAGGTCGACAAGAATCTCCTCGGCCGAATTAATGTGGGGCGTAACATTCAAAACAATGCCCAAATTTCTGTAATTATAGCCAGACACTTCCATACTGCCGGTCGTTTCGTTCCTTTCAAAATTTGGGATCGGATAGTCCGACCCCACCTGAATACTGGCCTTCTGATTATTCAGGACAACGATCCGCGGATTGGAAATCACCTTCGTATTGACCCGGGTCTCCAGAAAATTTAACATTGCAGAAAAACTCGAGAAATCCAAAGTACCGTACTGAAGGGAAGGCGTATCCCCTGCTACCTTAGCCACATAAGGAAGGCCACGCGCATCGACTGGATTCACTACGTAATCTGCCACGGCGACGGCGCCGCCAGAGGTGGATCCCGCTAAAACTGGGAAAAACTGATTCAACGCCGGCGAAGGAGCTTCGGATGTTTGAGTAAATGGAAATGTTGTGGGACGAGTACTTCCGCTGGTAAGCCCGCCCGCAACATTCCAATCAATGCCAAGGTTTTCGATATTAGAAACCTCTGTATTAACGATCTTGGAATCGATAAAAGCCTGGGAAGTAATCTTATCGAGTTTTTTGATCACTTCCCCGATGCGGTAGAGGTTCGTGGGGATGTCGGTCACGACAAGCATGTTGGTACGCTCCGAAGACTTTATCTTGCCGCGCTCACTCAGCATATCCATGACCGAGGCCTGGATCTCCTTGGCCTTGGAATAATTCAGGACAAAGGTCTTTGTCTCGACCGGCTCGAGTTTCATTTCTTCGCGGGTCGTCACACGGATAATGTTCCCATCGCGTTCGAAAACATAGTTATAGGTCCTCAAGATGACACTGAGCGCTTTTTCCCAGGGAACATTATCCAACCGAACGGTCACAAGACCCTTCACCTCCGGACCGGTCACAATGTTGACGTTACTTTTCATGCTTAGCACGCGAAGCACGCTTCCGATGTCCGCATCCTTGAAATCCAAGCTGATCGTGTCATCCTCGGCTACCGGACCAGACGCCGCGGCAGGCGCTGAAGCCGCTTCCGGCACAGAAGCCGTTTGCGTTACTGCGACCGGATTGGGGTCTGCGGCAAGGACGACACCGGCCACACAAAAGAGACACGGGAGCAATACAAGAAAAACGGATGTCCACGGTCTTGCAGCCTGGGCCTTTTGCGAAGGCGGGATAAAATGATGAGACGTTTGTTTCATGAAGTTCACGAGCTCCATTGTATCACAAAACCTATGCTTTTTCCTCTTCCCTTATCCAAAGCGTTTTTTCTTCCCCCCCCACAGAAATGACGACATGGTCCTTCAATATCTTAACGACCGTTGCATCTCCCACAGTTTCACCCTTCAAATAGGACTTTCCGTTCAAAATGGCCATCGAATGTTCGCCCGGATCATAGATAATACCTTCCAGTTTAACGCCGGATGAGGTTGTGGACACTGAAGTGTTGTCGCCCCCGTCGAGCGGCACAAAGGGATCCCGCCTGTTACCGGAATCGTAAAGAACTTCAGAAGCGGCAAACACCCCCGACGCCAGAGCTAGCAGTGCTATCGCCAAAAAAAATGCGCTCTTCTTACTTCTTAGCATTCGCCACCTTCTTAGCACCCGCTGCCTTCTTCGTCTTCGCGGGTGGCGCCACTTGCGGCGGAGCTTTCAGGATCGCCCAAAGCTTCAGCTCCGCAATATGCCGTCCCGGCGTTTTTTTATCCGGCACGACCTCGAGGCTCTGTATTCTTAAAAGTTTTCCATGACTCTCAATGCGGCTCATCAAATTGCCAAGGTCATGATAGCCGCCGTGCACCGTGAATTCATAGCCACGCGGTTGATATTTCAAGTGATAGGGTGCCGGAAAAGCCACTTTCGCGGTCAAAGGCTTCGAGGTCAACACTTCCACGCGCGACTCACTCGCCATTTTTGAAGCGGAGCCCAACAATAGATCCATATCCTCGACCGTAAAAACACGAGCCCAGGTACTTTCAATGAGCGAACCGAACACCTTCTGATTCTCTTCCCATTCCGGCCGTTTCTTATTCAGGTCATTGACCTGGCGGATCTGAGTTTCCATGCTTTGAATATCACGCCGGAGCATGGGACGCTCGATCCAAGCCGGAATGACCAGAAAAACCACCAACAATAAAAAACCTATCGCACACAAAAAACCGACCACCCAGGTTTTTTTATCGACACTTTTCAGAAATGCTATAACATCGGCAAAAGGCAGGTTGAGCGGCTTCATGGTTTGGAGGTCACTCCCCATTCAATTTGAGCGACAAAAATGGTCCCTTCCGTCTTTTCGTTGGCCCTTTTAGAAGTCGCTACCGCGACGGATGTTTGGAGCGGCAATTTCGTTTTCAGTTTCTGGAAATATTCCTCGATCTGTTCAATGCCGGTCTGTGTGCGGGATGCCAACACCACACCCTCCAGGGTCAACCGGCATCCACCGCCTTCCCGCTCCACTTTGAGTTCTGTAAGCCATCCCCTTGGAGGCAGGAAATCGCTCGCCCAAAAAAGTATCTGGGTGATGGGTTCCTTATTGAGCACGTTCGTTTCCAGAAAATCTTTTTCGCCCTTCATTTCAACCGCAACCTGCTGCTCCAGGGTCTTCAGCTGTGCCATGAGGGGACTCAACCTCGCCCATTCCTTACGCACGCCTTCGTAGGCAGAGCGCGCCTTGAGATAGTCTCCGTAGAAAAAAACCGTCATAAGAAGAAAAAGCACCCCGGCCAGAAGAGCCAGTGGAATATAGGGAATGCGCGTCGCGTTCGATTTCCCTTTCAGGAGCTCCTGAGGCAAAAGATTGATCTTGATCATTCTTCGCGAAGCCCCAGTCCCAGCGCTACGGGTAAGAGAGATGTATTCGTTTTGAGAAGTTCGGGATCAACGCCCGGGGCCCATTTGATCTTCGGAAGGATGTCCATAGTCACGACCGGGATCTGCAATCCTTCGCTTAATGCCTTCAAAACGGCGGGATGAGACACTACACCGCTCAAAAAGAGTTTTGCGACAGGTTTCGATTGTCCGGATTGATCATGATAATAGTCAAAAGAAACACGCAGGTCCCGGATCAACCCTTCAAGACTTTCCGTGATCGCTTGCACTTCATCGGGCGCCAGAGTTCCATTATTTTCAAAAAGATTTTCGATCTTTTCATCCGCGAGACTGGAACGGGTCTTGAACCGCTTGAAAAGATCGTAGGCCCCGTAAGAAATGTCACGGACAAAGCGGGGCTTCCCTTCCCGGATGATCCCGAGGGTTGATATCTCAGTGCCAAGGTCCAAAATGCCGCTGTGCCTAGAGAAATCTTCGAGGTGAAAATATTCCAAGGCGGCCATCGCCGAAAGAATGTCGACGTCCACCACCGACAGGCGGCATTCCAAATTACGGAAGATCTCAAGCGTCGGCTCAAGTTCCTGGCGTTTGATGGCGACCAACATTACTTCCATCTTTACGCCGTCATCGGTCGCGAAGGCCTCCTCCACCACCGCACAATCGAGCACCACATCGTTCAGCTCGAACGGAATGTACTGCTCGGCTTCGTATTTCATGGCACTGCGGAGATCATCGGCTTTCATTTTCGGAAAAGGGATGAAACGGATCACAACTCCGTGCCCCTTGAGGGCCACGCGGATCCCGTCCTTCCGGAACTTCTTTCCGTCCAGGAACGGTTTCAGGATCAAGGACGGTTTCTGGTCCTGGGAAGCGTTCTTGATAATATCGAGATGATGAACAAAAAGATGTCCGGGACGTTTTTCAAGTTCAAGCAGTACCGTCCGCATGCGGCCAAGATCACACGCCGTGACCTTAGAAACCGCCGTTTTTTTCGACAGGATCATGGATGTAACACCATTTAAAAAATTTGAGAACTGTTGATCGGGCGAAGCCAACTTGTTGGAATCGTTATTCATGAGAGAGAGATTAACAGAAAATCTCCAAGAAAACAGCCAAAAAAAACCCGCCCTGCTTTTTTCAAGCAGGGCGAGTCGAAAACCACTTTGTCTTGTTCCTTACTGATTACCCACCAATGGCCGTACCACCCGCGCAACCCGTATCGGCCGCGGTCGGCGCTACACCTGCCGTCGGACCATAAACAACACCCGCCTGGTCAATGCAGTAGGTGTTTTCCGCAGCAGCCGTCGGCGTCGCCAGCAGAGAATACGTGCTGGAAGGAGAGGCGACCGTAAGGTACGTCAGAGTGAACCCATGCTTGACTCCGGCTTCGACCCACGAATCATCAAGATACGCAGGGCCCGTCGCCGGAGCGGTCGTCAATGCGGCAATATCAGCCGGATAGTCCGGAGGATTCTGCGCGGCACGATAACTTTCAGCAGCTCCGCTGAATGTCCTCAGATCCGACTTGATGGCACCCTCATTGGCATTGATTCGCGCCCGGAGAAGATTGGGGATGGCAATAGCGGCCAAGAGCCCGATGATCGCAACTACGATCATGATCTCCACCAGCGTAAAACCCTTCCTATTTAATTTGATAAACATGTTATTCCTCCTGTTTCTATGTTTGCCACTGCCTACTACTAGCCTAAGCTGGTATACATCATACGACAATACGTTGGATAACTAAACTAGTTTTTTTGTTATCCGAGTTATATCCCACAACTTTAATAAGCATCACTGAAGGGCCCTGAGGCAGATTCCTGCATGTTTTTGCGTCGGGAGGAAGGATTTCCTTATTTGATCGCCTGAGTAAGCGTAAGGATGGGAAGAAAGAGAGCGATCACGATACCGCCGATCACGATACCCAGAAAAGCAATAATGAGCGGTTCGATGAGAGATGTAAGACCGGAAACAGCAGTGTCCACTTGGGTGTCATAAAAGTCCGCGATCTTTGTAAGCATCTCTTCCAATTCTCCGGTTTCTTCTCCGATCGCGATCATACGAACGACCATGGAGGGAAAGATATCGCTTTTCTCGAGTGGGCTGGCAATGCTTTCTCCGCGCTTCACGGATCCCATAAGATCCGTAATGACTTTTTCGATCCGGGCATTCCCTGAAGTTTTAGAAACGATCTCCAGAGCCGCGAGGATCGCCACGCCGCTACGCAATAGCGTGGAAAGTGTGCGCGCAAACTTGCTAACCGCCACTTTTAAAATGATCGGGCCGAAGATAGGCATGCGAAGTGTGAAGGAGTCCCAAGGCAACCGGCCCATCGGAGAGCGAACGAATTGCCGGAACAGGAAAATACTTCCGCCCAGGACGGAGAGGATCCACCACCAATTCGCCGCAAGATAGTTACTGATACTGATCAGGATCTGAGTTGGCGTAGGCAGTTTTGCGTTGAGACCTTCAAAGATCGTTGCGAACTGCGGGATCACGAAGGCAAGCATGAAGAACGTGATCCCGAAGGCCATGACCGAAACGGCCGTCGGGTACATCACCGCAGCTTTGACCTTTTTTTGAAGGGCGCTGGACTTTTCGAAATAATGGGCCACGCGGTCCAGGATCTCCTGCAACTTCCCGCTCATCTCACCCGCACGGACCATATGAATGAAAAGCGCCGAAAAGACTTTTTGGTGCACTTGCATAGCTTCGGAAAGACTTTTACCGGTTTGGAGGTCGCTATGCATCCTCCGAAGAACCAGCCGGAACTTCTCCTTATCCATCTGTCCGGCGAGAATGTCCAGAGCCTGGATCAAGGGGATCCCTGCTGCGACGAGCGTGGCCATTTGCCTTGAAAAGATCACAAGGTCGTCCAACTTGATTTTCCCGGACTTTCCCTGCCGGATCTTGGGAGGGGCCGACCCCTTCTGAATACTCAGGATGGCAGATCCCTTCTTGGCCTGTTCCACACGGACTACAAGATAGCCCTGCGTCTTCAGCTGGTGGACGAGCTCTTGCACGTCCTGGGCGTCCTGGAAGCCCTTCAGATCTTTTCCCGTCTTATCCTTGACCCAATATTCAAACGATGGCATAGCTCACTCCCGGCTTGCAACGCGAAGCACTTCCTCGAGCGTGGTCACCCCGGATTTAAAGAGTCCCAGTGCGTTCTCGAAGAGTGTCTCCATTCCCTTTTCAACGGCAAGCTGATGAATAACATTACTCGATTTTTTCCGGATTACAAGCTCCCGGATGTCCGGGTCCACAAGCAGCACTTCACTTGCGCCGGTCCTGCCAAAATATCCCGTCATGTTGCACTTGATACAACCCTTTCCCGTGAACGGGGCGATCCTGTCCAATTCCGACTTGGAAAATTTACAGCGAAACAGGACTTCCGCGGGTATGACGGCCGGGGCCCTGCAATTCGGGCAGATCTTCCTGAGTAGACGCTGGGCGCCAACGCATACGACCGACGAGGCGATCAAAAAAGGCTCCACTCCCATATCGATAAGACGTGTCATCGCACCGGCCGCGCTATTCGTATGAAGTGTGCTGAACACTAGGTGCCCGGTCAAGGCGGCTTTTACCGCAATATCGGCAGTCTCCGAATCGCGGATCTCTCCCACCAGTACAATGTCCGGACTTTGGCGCAAGAGAGCGCGTAAACCGTTCGCGAACGTAAGCCCGATCTCCGGTTGCACCTGCGTCTGCGTGATCCCTTCAACCTGATATTCGACAGGATCCTCTACGGTCATTAAATTCTTTTGCGGCGTGTTCAGAGAGTTAAGGATCGAATATAGAGTGGTGGATTTCCCACTGCCCGTCGGCCCGGTGATCAGGATCATCCCATAAGGCTTTTTGACCGCCTCAGCAAGAGCACGCGTCGGTTTTTCCGTAAAACCAAGCTTGTCAAGCCCCGTCCTGATCCCGCTCCGGTCCAGAACGCGCAACACCATTTTCTCGCCGAAATAGGTTGGCAACACGGAAACACGAAAATCGATCTGCCGGTCCTTGAGTAATAACCGGAACCGCCCGTCCTGGGGTAAACGTTTTTCAGTAATATCCAAAAGAGAAATGATCTTCGCCCGCGCCACGAGAGCGGGATAAAGCTCCAAGGAATGAGAAAACGACTCTTTCAAAACCCCGTCGACACGGTACCGAATACGGAATTCTTTTTCATAAGGCTCGAAATGGATGTCGGACGCGCGCGATTTGAGGGCTTTTTCGAGAATGAAGTTGACCATCTTGATGACGGGTGCATCATCGACTCCGGCCTGCACGACAGACGGCAACTCCGTTTCATTCTCTCTGACAAGCTCCAGGCTGTCTGCGTCTTTTTCGGTAATGAACTCAGAAAAGTTTTTGCTTTCCGCGTAATGGTCGCTGATGGCAGCGGCGATCCGTGCAGGCGTGACCAATACCGGACTCACATCGCATCCCGTCAGATGCTTGATATCATCGAAAACCCTCAGTTGGAATGGATCGCTTGTGGCCACGGTCACAAGTTTCCCGACGCGTCCTACCGGAAAAACATGATGCAGCTCAATGAATTTCCGTGAAAACATCCTCAGGACTTCTAGATCGAACTGCATTCCGTGGAGATTCAAGGTGGGGATCTCAAGTTGAGCGCTCAAAAAATCCATGACCTCTTCTTCCAACAGGATCTTTTCTGAGAGGATAATTTTCAAAATGCTTTCATTGTGTTTCTGTGCCGTCTGTTCCAAACGGTCACACTCCCCGTCGGAAAGCCCCATTGTTTTCACCCATGCTCGAACGATTTGCTTGTCGATCATGGGCCGCCCCCTCTGGGTGGTAACCCAGCATCCGCTATCGTAACGCGGAAAACCTCATCGAGCGATGTTTCGCCCGTTAGGGCCTTTTGGACCGCAGATTCGCGCAGCGTGTTCATTCCGTGTTCTCGGGCTCTGGCCTTGATCGCATCCGCGGACGCACCTTGCATGATCAGCTCCAAGATATCCGGCTTCATTTCCAGGATCTCGGTGATCACGCTCCGGCCCTGATATCCCAGTTGGCGGCACTGCGAACAGCCTTTGGCTTTCCAGAGCTGGACCTTCTTTTTCGGATCCAGGTTCAGGAACTTATACATATCCGGTTCTAGATCGTATGCGAAGCGGCAACGCGGGCAGAGGCGGCGCACCAAACGCTGGGCCGAGATCATCAGCACCGTCGACGCAATCAGGAACGGCTCTAGTCCCAAATTCGCCATGCGGGTCACAGAACTCACCGCATCGTTGGTGTGAAGCGTGCTCAAAACGAGATGACCCGTAAGCGCGGCCTTGACGGCGATATCGAGCGTTTCCGCATCGCGGATCTCCCCGATCAAGATAATGTCAGGATCTTGACGCAGGATCGAACGGAGAGCCGCGGGAAACGTCAACCCAATGGATTCGCGAACATTGACCTGATTGATACCGGCTATCTGATATTCCACAGGATCCTCGACGGTCGTGATATTGACCTGTGGAGAATCCAAATACTTAAGGACCGAATAAAGTGTGGTCGTCTTCCCGCTCCCGGTCGGCCCGGTCACGAGGATCATCCCATGCGGCTTCTTGGCGGAAGTCCGGATCACCTCCTGCTCTGATGCCGTAAACCCGAGTTTTTGAATGTCATGAGACTGTGCCCCGGTATCCAAAATGCGTAAGCAAACTTTTTCGCCGAAGCTGGAAGGCAATATGGAAACGCGCATGTCCACTTCCCGGCCCTGAGTTCTCACTTTAAAACGGCCATCCTGAGGCACTCGATGCTCCGCAATATTGAGCTGACTCATGATCTTGACGCGGGAAACAATGGCATCGCCAAAACTTTTTTGGGGTCTTACGATCTCTTCGAGAATACCGTCAATGCGCATGCGGATCCGGACAAAACCTTCCCAGGGTTCAATGAAAATATCGCTCGCACGGCGACGCACCCCCTCCACGAGCGCCATGTTGACAAGTTTCACGACTGGGGCCTGGTTCGCCTGCTCCATGAGGTCCGAGGCCTGCTGCTGCTTATCGAAGATCGCTTCGCTTTCGACCATATGGGCAAGAGAGATGAGGTCTTCGGTGCCTTCATCCGGAACGGGTTCTTCCAAGACAGCGGTCTCTCCCTGATAGGATTTCTGTATGTATTCCTTGAGCTGGGAATATTCCGCCACCGAGACCCGGATACGCTTTCCGGTCAAGGAGTGAAGTTCATCCAAAGTCTTTAGATTGGTCGGATTCGCAACCGCGACCGTCAACGTATTTTCATAGAGAACGATCGGGAGACACACATAGGCCTCCGCGATCTTCCGGGGAATGAGTTCCAGGACTTCTTTGTGAATGATAAGCATTTTGAGACTGACGATACGATAGCCGTACTCTTTACAAAGAATGTCCACGAGTTTTTTTTCGTCGCATTTTCCTTTCTGAAGAAGAATGTCCAGAAAATGGAGCTTTTTCGAGCTCTTGGCCTGCTCCTGGATCGCCTGCTGAAGTTCCCCTGAATTGACGACCCCGAACCGAAGAAGGGCTTCTTTCAGGTCCGGCAATGAACTTCGCTTGGGGTCCGTCATGATCGCCTTTTCATATCAGGATGTCTCGTGATAAATGAAAAAGATCGCATTCAGAACTTCGGAGATCCGGGCAAGGAACACCTGGGGAATGCGCCCGGTCATCGTCCGGATCTTCTCAACGGCCGTGTCGTTCATGGGGTCCGTCATCGCGACATACACCTTTTTATGATCGCAATCGAACGCTACAACCATGTTCTCATGGCAAAAACCCGCCGTCAGCATACCGGCCATGTCGGGATTGATCGCGTAATTCCTAAGCGGGATATAAGGCATTTTGAACTGCCTGCACAAAGCGCCGATCAGCGACTCCTCGTCCACAAGCTTTTTTTCAATGAGGATCTGGCCGATCATGCCGCCCTTTTCTTTCTGAAAGGCAAGGGCCTCCTCCAACTGAGCTTTGGACAAAAGCCCATCCTCGATCAAGATCTCTCCGATCTTTTTCTTTTTTTTGGGTTCCATTTTACCCCTTGTTCAATTCACTTATCTTTAAGTAACGGCACAAGTTGTAAAGAATTTTATGTTTTTTGCCCGTACTTCCCTAAAAAAACCGCTGGAGAGGACATCTTTCACAGCGGGGAACTTTCCGGCAATGATCTTTCCCCGTCCGGACGATCTGGGCGTGGAAATCGTTATAAAGGTCCCGGTTTTCCGGCAATGCCCGCATGAAGATCTCCCGCCATTGTTCATAGGTGTCACGGTCTTTGGCCAGCCCATGTCTGGAAAAGATCCTTTTGGTGTAAGCGTCGATCACGAAGGACATCTTACCCAACGCGTAAAGAAGGATGGAATCTGCCGTCTCAGGTCCCACTCCTTTGACAGTGAGAAGTTTTTTGCGAAGCACAGGCATTGTTTTCCGTTTCAGTTTTGAAAGATCACCCCGGCATTCCTGTTCCAAAAAATCCATGAAAGCCTTGAGCCGGTCCGCCTTGACGTTGAAGTATCCGGACGGCCGGATCAACTGTGAAAGCTTCTTTGCCGGGATCCGGCGCAGGGCTTCAAACGAAAGCTTCCTGGCTTCCTTTAGATTCAGAATCGCTTGTTCGACATTCGTCCAGGCGGTATTCTGCGTCAGGATCGCCCCGATCATAACCTCAAAAGGGGTGTCCCCCGGCCACCACCGCTGATGTCCAAAAGCCTTCCGCAAGGCCGTGTAAACCAGGCGAAGCTGTGAAGTTTTAAGTTTACGCTTTTTTTGACAAGGGATAGGTTTCAAGGATCTCATACCGAACGCCTTCCGGAAGAAGGTGACTTTGATAGAGAACAAAATGATCTGCGGTTTTTGCCGGGGTCGGCCATTCGAACGGGATCTTCGTCATGAGCGGCTTAAAATCTTTGCTTTTCCACTTCACGCGACCAATCGTCGCATGCGGCTGGAACGGCCTTGCTTCGATCTCAAAGCCAAGCGTCCGAACCTCCCCCTGAATAGCCTTTTGCAAGGAAAGAAGTTTTCCGGCGTGTTCCTCGACCTTAAGCCAAATAATATTCGGCCTTTCAAGGCTTGGGAATCCCCCGACCCGGCCCAAGCTCAAATGAAGAGGTGAAAAAAGAGACGCTACCTTTTTGGAAAAAAGACGGATTAGTTCGACCTCTTTTGTGGAAACGGAGCCGAAAAAATGAAGCGTCAGATGGACCTTCAAGGGCTCGACCCATCGGACACCGGAAACCTCGTGGCGAAGCGGGCCCAGGAGGTTCTCTATTTCTTGACGGAAGATCTCATGGAGAGGAATCGCGAGGAATACCCGCGCCCGGGCCTGTTTTAGCAGATCTTCCGCCATAGGTATTCAAGCGCTTTCGTCGCGGCCTTCTCCTGGATCTGATGACGCTCCCCCCAGAAAACATGCTTCCAGGTCCGGACCGTTCCGTCAGGTGACGCAAGACCGATATAAACAAGGCCAACCGGTTTCCGGGAACTTCCACCGCCGGGCCCGGCAATCCCTGTAATGCCGACGCCGAAATTGGATCCCATGCGGATACGGACCGATTTTGCGAGCAGCGAAGCGACCTCTGCTGAAACCTCCCCGCGCTCCCGGATGAGTGTTTTCGGAACGCCAAGATCCGTTTTCACGTCCGCATGGTACGTAATCACTCCCCCGCGAAAATAAGCGCTGGCTCCGGAATACGCCGTAATGCGCGAGGCCAAAAGCCCGCCTGTGCAGCTTTCCGCGACGGCCAGTGTTTGCTTTTTTCTTGTCAGGATCTTTCCGATCACGATGGAAAGAGGCGTTTCATCCCAGCCGTAAATCCAGTTCTTGAGCCGGGTCGCGATCTTTCTTTTGAGCCGCCCGAGAACAGTGGTTTTCTCCGAAAGAATGCAGATCGCGATCTCACCGGCCGAGGGATAGATCCCGAAATCGAACGGATCGTCAAAAAAATCTTTTCCGAGCCTTTTCATCACATCGGGTTCCGAAATACCGACTATTCTTACGATCAATTTCCGGCTTTTAAAAAGGTTCCCGTACTTCTTTTTCAGGAATGGCAGGACCACGTCAAAATACATGTTTTGAAGCTCCGAAGGAACGCCGGGAAGCGCGATCACGATCTTGGATCCGGTCTCGACCAAAAATCCGAGCGCGATCCCAAAACGATTAACGAGGGGTTTCGCGTTCTCGGGATAAAAGGCTTCGCGTTTGACAAGAGGAGGAATGCGTTTACCGTAACGTTTATAGACTTTTTGCAAATGGCTGTACTGCCGGGCTGAAAAAACAAGGGGGACCTTGAAATGCGCGGCGATACCTTCACGGGTCACATCATCGGGCGTCGGCCCGAGCCCCCCCATCATGATGACCAGATCCACGCGACGGAGCACCTCGCCCAGCCGGAAACGGATTGCCTCCATCGAATCCGGGCAGACGCCGTGGGAGATGACCTCGAACCCGAGGCCGGAGAGCTCACGGCCGAGGAATGCGGCATTTGTGTTGACCACGCTCCCGCGCAAAACTTCATTGCCGACAGAGAGGATAGCGGCCGTGGGCTTCATTTGAAGATCACGAACAGGATAATCCAGGCATAGAGCCCGGCACCGAGATCATCGGCCATGATACCCCAGTAACGCGGAATACGCTCAAGCGACCGCACGGGGAAAGGTTTAAATACGTCAAAAACGCGAAACAAAACGAACCCCAAGATCGCAGAAGACCAGGTGATCGGGATCAGCATGAACGTTACGAAAATACCGCAGACTTCGTCGATCACAATGTATTGTGGGTCCGGGTCCGGATCCGTGATCCGTTCATAAGCCAAAGCGCCCCACACGACAAAAAACACAAAAACCGCCCCGTAAAGCCCGCTACTCCACCGGGTCAGAAAAACTAGAAGAACACCGAGCAAACTTCCCCACGTCCCGGGAGCCCTCGGAAAGAGCCCCACCCCAGCCGCAAGAACGAACCTGTTGAATGCTTCGGATTCGAAATGAGCCCGTTGGTTCCAGAGGAACATGCCGCCTGAGATGATCGTCAATGCGACCGTCGTGATCAACAGGACCGGAAGAAGATAATAAAGCATACCCGTCACTACATCGAGCGCGGGATAAGGGTTCAGAAGTAAATAGGCAAAAGCGATCCACACCGTGACCGTCTGAAAACCGAATTTCAATTTGCCCATCATTTCGGCACCCAAGGACTTCCCTTCGAGAAGCCACCCGGTCCGGCAGAATGTCACCAGGATCTCACGGATAAAGATCGGAACCACCCACCAGATCGAATAAAAATGGAGGGCCGCAAAAGCAGCCATCGGCGCTAAGATCAGGATCTTGTCATTAAAAGGATCGATCCACTTGCCAAAGTCGGATTCAAGTTTGTACTGACGGGCGATCCAACCATCGAAATAATCGGTGATCGCACCTACGATGAACAAAATAAAAGCCCAAAGATGTCCCGACGGGCTCGGCCGCAGGATCAAGAACGGTAGAGAAAGCCCGATCAGTCCCCGCGCGATGCTCAGCACGTTCGGGATCAGGAGAGAGTATTTATATTTCGCCCACGAGGTCATAGTCTTGTGTATCCGTGATCTTGACGGTGTAAAATTTTCCGACTGTTATTTCTTTTGCCGTTCGGATAAGAACACTGCCGTCTACTTCCGGCGCGTCCATGAAGGAACGCCCCGTCCACAAATTTGGATCTTTCTCATTCTGCGTCTCGACTAGCACCCGGAGCTCTTTGCCGAGATAACGGCGGTTCACTTCCCGCGCGATCTCCTGCTGCAACCGCATGGCCCGGTGATAGCGCTCTTCTTTGATCTTTTCGGGAACCTGTCCGGAGAATTCCGCGGCTGGGGAACCCTCTTCCTGAGAATACCGGAAAATCCCGAGGCGTTCGAATTTCGTCTCGCGCATGAAAGTCAGAAGCTCTTCAAAATCTTCTTCCGTCTCGCTCGGGAATCCCACGATAAAACTCGTCCGGATCACCACCCCGGGAATCATGGCCCGCAACTTCCGTACGAGCTCCGCGGTCTGCTTCTTCGTATTCCCCCGCCGCATAGCTTTGAGTATTTTATCACTAATATGTTGGAGCGGTAAGTCTATGTAGCGGCAGACCTGTTTTGACTTTGCGACGGCCCGGATGATCTCATCCGTCAGCGTCGAAGGATAAGTGTAAAGAAGACGCACCCACTTGACACCCCGCACCGTCCCTAAGGCTTCCAAGAGTTGTGGTAAGAGTGACTTGCCGGCATAATCCCATCCGAATCTCGTGATATCCTGACCGATCACGACAAGCTCCTTGGCGCCTTCGTCTGCCAATTGCTCCGCTTCCCGGACAAGGTCCGCGATGTGACGGGAACGGTAACGTCCGCGTAGCTTGGGGATCACGCAAAAGGAGCACACATGATCGCACCCTTCCGAGATCTTAAGATAACGGAAATGAGGAGGCGTCAGAGAGATGCGCGCTTCATCGGCCCCGGCAAGATAACCGGCCTTGTGAACGCTGACAAATTTCTTCCCATCCGTGACTTTTTTCAGGACTTCGGCGATTCGCATATAGTCCCCGGAACCGATAAAAGCGTCGACTTCGGGGAATTCTTTCTGGAGTTCCTCCGCATACCGCTGGACCAGACATCCCACCACGACCACTCCGAGCAGTTTCTTTTTTTTCTTCAGCTCGAGCAGTTTCAGAAGCGCGTCGATCGACTCCTGCTTGGCGTCCCGGATGAACCCGCAGGTATTAAGCAGCACCACATCGCTTTTTTTGATATCTTGTGTGATCGAATAATGAGCACCCCGGACCTTCCCCAGAATGACCTCGCTATCCACGAGCGTCTTGGAACATCCCAAGGACATGATCCCAACTTTGATCTCTTTCATTTTAAAAACTCCGTCCGTTTACTGGAAGACAAAAACAGCGGCATTGTAAGGTTTTTCCGTATGGAATAGGAAGGTTTTTATCAGCTTACGCGCTAGTCTTTTGAGAGATCGTTTACGCGGCAGACTGGATCGCCTGCAACGCCTGCATTGCGATTACCAGCATCTTGCTCAAAGCATCCTGGCTGAACGAACGGAAACCATTTTCATCTTTCTCTCCGTTGAGTACTTCCTTGATCGCATCGACCTCGCTCGCGCTCAGGATTCGCTGGGACACGATGGACGCAAGGGTCGAAGTCGCGACCCGGCGGCTCACATCCGTACTATAAGGCTCCTTGATCATGAGCCCCCTGCCTGTATCCGTCTTGAACACTTTCAAAAATTGATCGGAACCCATAAAGACATAACCCAGTGGCCCTCTGGAAATCGCCGGCATTGTTTTCATTTTCGAGGTGATAAAATTATTCAGAGCAGTTTCCGGATTATTCTTATCGACCACGATGATATCAAAACGTTTTTCGGCGTTTAATTCCTTAAGAGTTTTTGCTAATCGCTGCTCCATTCCCCTCTTTCGTTGCTCTGCTGCCGCAACTTCAGCCGCACCGTCCGCCATCAACACCATAACCTTCCCTTGCATTTTATTAACCAATGTCCCGAGATCTGCGGGCTCAATGATCGCATCCGCAGGCACGAGCTCAATCTCAAGCCCCTGCTTGTCCATGATTTCAATTTGGGTCGTTTTCCCAAATAATGCTCCTGCCAACCCAGTAAAGACATCCCGAATAGCGGTGACCCAACCCGCGGTTTTCGCAGCGCTCGCGTTCGCAAGTTGCACAATAACATCAGCCATTTGCTCCGCCTTCAACCCGTCATCGAACACCATCCCCGCCACCGCCGCTACAATGACCGGCCCTTTCGCTCCCTGAACCTCCAGATTATTCACTGCCTCGACATTTGGCCCAATTTTAGCCTGCTCGACAACCAACATATCAGCAGGTGAGATTGCTTCACGAACGACCCTCATCTCGGAGCGTTGAGTTCCCGGCTCAGCTCCCGGAGATTCGGTTTCAAGGCGCTTTCCAACGGCCTTGAGTTCAGCCGCAACACGAGTTTTTTCGATTTTTGCTGCTTCAGCTTCGCGCACCTCAGAACGTTTCTCCGTCCCAGGCGCTCCACCCGGCATCTGATCGGTAAATTCCCTTTCAACAAAATCGTTCAACTTATCGATGCTGACTTCCTCCAGATCCCTGAAGGTCGCGAACATCTTCCTGGCCCCTTCCGCCCAGGATTCCTTTACTTTGGGCGGCTCACTCTCCCAAATAGCCAACAAGTCACTCACCGTCCTCCAGCGGGCATACTCATTTTCTCCCCTCCCGCCGTTCATCTTGAACCGGTCATAAATGGCGCCGGGATTGGCTTCCAAAACATATTTTTGTATCGGGATGTACTTACCCTTAATTCCTGACAAGACCGCGAACCCTTTTTGCTGCGCCAGCCCCAACGCAACACAGAGAAGTGCTAATCCCGGATGGAGCCCAATGCGCTGCGGAAAGGTCTCCCGAATCTGTTCCTTTTGATTAAGCCCGCCCGTGATCACAGCCACTCTCAATGCTTCACCGTTCTCTGCCTGCTGAGTATCAACGCCGATGCGATAGATCCATTGGGTCCTCTCACCTATCGCCTCCCCGATGGCTATGAGAACCCCGGAGGAGCCTTTCCCGAAGCCATAGCGCATTTCGATCAAGTAGGGTGTGCCACTGATACGCGCGATCTGTACGGATTGACGTCTCCGGAACTCCGGAGCGAACATCTGTTCCATTTTTTTCATATTCTGTGTCGCCAAAACTAATTTTGTTTTGCTATCAAGTCCCGGCGGCAGATTGTAAAAAAACCGCCCTTGAGGATTCTGATCGATACGATATTGGCTCAAATAGGTCCTGAAAAAATCCTCGAAAACTTCGGCGGGAACGTTCCGCGGCACGACCTGGTTCTCCATCATCCACTCGAACAAGCTCCCGGTCTGCTTCTCTTCGATCTCCATGCTTTCCCGGAGCTTTTGGGACAAAAGCTTTAGCAGCTCATCGCAGGGTTTTTTTGTGAATGCCCGGATCCTGAAAATATAGTCCAGGGTTTGTTGGACCAGATCGAGCCTAAGCGGCTCACCCGCCGAAGGACTCAAAAGCCATGAAGCAATCTCATTCGCCTTCTCGTTCGAAAGGATCTGCCGTTTCTTGACGGAAACCGTCAGATACCCCAAAATATCCTCCCGCGTCTCGGAGCGAGCTGAAGGTATGGCCTCTTTAAGATGACCTGCGAGAGACTCCAAATAGGCTTCATCCACTTGCGGACCGACCCAATCGGGAGACTTTGTGAGATAGACTTTAGGATCGGGCTGGAGACCGTAGCGGTTCAGGAAATCCAAAAGCGGTGTGCTTTGTTTCCCGAAGTTATTTGGGTCGGTGTGATACCCTGCAGTTCCTAGTTCCTTTCTCATGTTCACCGTAATCCACTCCGGCGGCGACTCTTGGAGCGAATAAGCGTCAGCACAAACGGTCACGAATGTTTCGGTTCCAAAGATCTTCCCGGCCAGTTGATCCAGCTCCTTACCCTTCAGTTCAACGATCACAGGCCTGAACCACCATCCTATCTTTTGCATCGTCCAAATACGAATCGCCACAGGGCCCAGGATCTTTTCTGATGGCGGAACATGGACAAAATAAGTGATAAGTCCTTCGCGTAAAGCACGCGACCCCCAGTTCCCTTCGTTAATGGGTACTAAATATTGCTGCGTCCACGTTCCAACATCCGGATGGGCGTCAAAATTCACCAGGATCGGCAAAGCGGGGTTGGCCTCCCCCCGTTGTTTTCTCTCGCGGAACCGCTCCCGGAGATAATCTAAGACCCCGTCATGGGTCTCGATCGTGACCACTTCTGTCCCAACTTTCGTCAGGACTCCTTTTCGCATTTCGGAGCGGGAAACGGGCTTTTCAGCAATGAGTTCGGAATAAGGCACGCGACGGCCGCCGAGTTCGTCTAGGGATTGTCTGGCTTTTTCGCGCTGAGCCTTGTAGAAAAGAAAAAGAAGCGCGGGAGCTTTGGCGGGGTTGAATCTGGCAATCTTACCGTATTTCCCTTCGTCCACGTCCATGGCCTTTTCGAGATCTTCCGGGGAAACCGCCTTTACCACATCCGAAAGCCACGCCGCCATCTTCATAACATTATCGATCTTTTGAAGAGGAGTGAGTTGAGAAGCGAGTCCGTTGAGACGCTCCAGGTCTGCTTGCTGGGCAATGATCAACAGAAGTATGGGAGATGTCGTTTCCGGAGTACCCGGGATTTTTTTAAGTTCCTCTTCTAACTTCAACCCCGCCTTGTCAAATGTTTCGATGGTGGTGGGCGGACCACGATTCCTTTGGACATCCCCATGAAAAACTTCCACTATTTCGTCCGGGGCCACCCGGAAGATGATCTCTCCCCTTTCAAGCATCTCTGGGACCGTCTCTTCATCTTTGACCCCAAAAAGTTCGCGGGCGCTCCCGGAAACGGCTGTAATGGCCTGATCTCCGCCTTTATAGCCAACCCCGTCCATGTTTTGATATTCATGGAAGGCTCTCGGGATCGCCTGTCCCTTGTAACCCAGAACAATGAGGTGTCTCGTTTCCTTAATATCAACTTTCCGCGCTGCCTCCTGTCCCGCTCCTTCGGTTAAGAGACCTGTAAGGGTGTCGATGATCTTCGGGTCCCTTTTTTCAGAGCTCGATGCCCGTTCTGCGAGCTTTTTCGACACCTCTTCGATCTTGTCCCGAGTCACTTCCTTTTTAACAAAAATCCCGACTTTCACCTGATTCCTTTTCTTTTTAGCTTCCGAAAGTGCGTCATTGGCCAGCCACATCGCGCACTCATCAAAAAGTTCTATGCGCTCAGGCCTTAAAGTTTCTACGTCATCCTTTATATAAGTCCAATAATTGCCGCCGTCCTCGTGCTTAACGTCTTTCATCACCTCTTTAAAATAGTCCAGCACCCCGGACTGTTCCGGGAATTCAGGGTTCCCGGCAGCAGGAGCCGCTCCGATAGAAATAGTGAGAAATCCCCATTTTTGGGGAGTTGCGTTTTCAGATTGGATCTTTTCAAATCGGATCTCGTGAAGCTGATCGCCTTCCAGATTCAGTTTCGTATGAAGATCTCGCAAAAAGTCCTGCCATTTTCCCTCAGCATCTAACTTCCTCCGATCGACACGGATGTATGTGCTCCCCGCATAAAGCACTGCGCTAAGTACGGAAGCATATTCTTTTGATTCGAAAATCTTCGCTTCATTTTCAGTAAGCGTTTTCTCCACTTCTAAAACCGCATAGCGTCCAAAAAATTCTTCATTGAGGTCTCGCAGGAAATTCTCCAGATCTTCTTGGGTAACTTTCCTTGCGGGAACGAATATGATTTCATCGCCTCCAACACCCCGGTAAACTTCTAGGCCATATTTTTTGGCGATCACAAGTATCGTTTTCCGGTAATCGAGAACGGGTGAGTCTTTGGGCGTGATAAGATGCTCACCCGATCTTTCCAGGCTCATGACCCCCACGATGCCTTTCCCGCCGAGTGCGAGATTCTTGGCGCCGATCTTATCGAAATCCGACATATAAAAACGGAAATTTTGAAGATCCGTCACACTTGGGTGTGCCCGCAGATATTTCAAACGTTGTTCCTTTCCGTCGTCCTGTGTTCCCCAGCCGTCCGATGATTTGAAAGCGTCCGGTTCAACACGAATTCCCAATTTTTCAGCTGTCTCAGGCGTCAATCGCGTGCTTGCGGGAATGGTAACCGTTTCAATTTCTCCGGTTTCCGAATTCCGGTGCGTGATCTTGAGGCCACCCTCTACTGCTACCTGGAGGTTCAGCAAATCTGCTACTGCCGCTTTGTGACTTGTCGGCGGACTCGAATAGACATCGACAGCGCCGCCTTCTCTCATGGCCACTTCCAGCCCCCGAAGCTGCTCATTGATCTCGTCGATCTTCTCCTGTGTTATTTTCTCTGTCCGCATCTCGGAGCGTGGGAAAGCCATCAAAGCCGTTGCCGGTGTTTGCTGGGTGAACCGGTCCCCGGTATCGCCGCCATCAACAAAAAGAGCCTCCTTGATGTCATAGGTGGTGTGCCAGTTTTCTAATGCCTCTATAAGCTTAGCCGTGGTCGGTCCCGTCCAACCAAAAATATCCCAGCCAAAAATATCCAGAGTGTGGACCCTTCCGCTTGGATCTACCCCCACAACGCTTTTCCGGCCTGAGAAAATACTTTTATGCCAATTCTCAATATTAGGATTCAAATTTCCTTCCGTGATAGCCATGGGACCGGCCTGAAAACCTTGCGCCCATTGCTCTTTCGGGTAATTCTCCGGACGAAAGCCTTCTGCTGGCCTGATAAGCACGTCTCCGTTCCTGTTCAGTAGAAAAATTCCTTTCAACATGGCTGATCCGTTTTCTATGAATGCCCTATCCTGAGCATCCTCGCTCAACCGGAACCACCCTATGGCTCTCCTGCTTATCTCCCTAAAAGGATTGGCGTTCGAGACGTAGGTCCACCCCTCAGCCAGCAGTTGTTTGATATCCTTCCGTTCCACAATGCGGAACTCATATTTTTTGGGATCGAATTCGCGGGTCCCTTCGCTACTCCAATGATCGACCGTTGCCTTCTGTGCCACCCCAATCCCAAGAGACAAACCAAGAGCCCCCAGCAACAAGTTCCGCCTTGAGAAGATTTGAACCTCTTCCTGCCGCATCTCGGAACGCCCCTTGCCTTTGGGCGTGGCAGCTTTTCCGGCTTTTGCTTTTTGTGGACTGGGTTTCACGGTTTTCGGAGGGGTCTTTAAAATAGGATCCAGTTGTCGCGCGTACTGATTGAGCTCTGGGGTCAACCGTTCTACGGTATCTTTCGCATCGCGAACGGCCTTTGCCGCCTCGTTTTTGATCATTTCCCATTCGGCCGCCGTGTACCCTTTGTTGGAATAACCTTCCAGTTTTTTAAGCATTCGGCCGGCCTCACCGAGATACCCCGTTTCAAGTTTTGCAAGGTTCCTTAGATTAATAGAAATGCGGTTCCTATATTGTTGAAGCTTCTTAAGATTGCGTTCTTTAGCGGGTTTATCCATTTCTCCCCGAATTGCTTCCGCAAGCGACTCGGCATCCCGGATCCTGCGAAGCGAGTTGGTAAGGGGCACGTTGACATGTTCGACCTGGTAGAGATCCACCGTGAGATTCTTGAAAAGTGCGGCCGTTTGCTTCCGGTAACTGTCGCTTAAGGCTTCGCCCATCGTTCGTTCCACCAACTCTGCCGCAAACGCTTTAACGGCAACCGCTTTTAGGTAGGTCGCAAGCCCGTAATGAAGGTCGGCTTCCTCCCCCTCGTTCCTGGGCTTTGCGGTATCTCCCAGGTAAGGCGTATTGTATTTCCTGTGGAACCGCGGCCACCCATCCTTCTCCCCGGGCCGGCCGGCAACATCCTGGGCTGAGGGTTCCATACGAATGAGGATAAACAGCCGCCACAGGAGATGCTGCAACGTCGGGTCCGACGCGATACTTTCACGAACCCTGGCCGTTTCCGGTCTCCCCCTCTTTTTCTTTCTTATATTGTCTAAGTCCAGGGTGTTATATGTTGGGGACTTAAGCGCCTTATAAAAAGCGTCCACGCCGGGCGTCCAATTCTTTTCGATGAGCTGCCTAACAGGACTGCCTTCAGGAGCCATCATTGCTTCGCGAAAAACGTCGACCGCCGATTGGGCTTCGATCTGGAAGGGGCCGGCCGCAGGACCTTTTTTCTTTTGATAGGGTTCGAACGTCGGATTTTCGAGATAGGTCAGATAGATCGCAGCGAACGCCAGATGCTGGATGCGCTCGGCACGTTCTTTTTCAGAAATGCCGGGATAAAGTGTCCTCTCGGAATCCCTTAAGAAAACCATGGTGTCCAGGTAGTGACGGACAATACGCTGCATCCGTTCGTCCTGTATATTCTCCGTATCGATCGCCGTCAAATCGCCTTGCAGCGCTTCAAGATCAAATGGGGTAAGTGCCCTCACCGGCG
Source organism: Candidatus Omnitrophota bacterium (assembly GCA_043821445.1). GTDB lineage: Bacteria > Omnitrophota > Omnitrophia > Omnitrophales > Aquincolibacteriaceae > Aquincolibacterium. Next base: position 65,376 of record JBDRCT010000003.1, read on the forward strand.
CGACGAGGGCCGTACTGACCGTCGAAGGTTTGCCTGGCAGCAATGCATTGTGAAACACGTAATAGACCGCCCCCCCAATCAGCAACACCAATGACAGTGTACCGATCACAAGCGTTCGTTTGATACGGGCAAGTTCGGACTTGGGAATTATGATCCTTAGCCGTACTTTATCCTCATCCCGAATTTCGGAGCGGGAATTCTGAACGGCCCAATTGATGACTGCCTGGGACAGTTGACCGGGATAGGCGTTGATCAGGCCGGAGCTCGATATGCTGAAGACAACAACACTGTCTGGAACGGGCGGCGTTTTGTAACCGTCCGAATTGGGGTCGTATCGTGTTACCGCCAGCGGCACAGAGGCTGCCTTCGCGGGATCATATTTTGGGGGGTCGAAAACATAATATCGGGTTTTGAAAAATTCGGCGGTTTCAACGCGGGTAACGTTCTCCTCCGCCAAAAAGCTCCTGCTTCCAGCCAAACCCTGCTGGTAATGCGCCATATGGATCAATTCGTGGAGAAGGGTCCCTGTAAATATCTCCCATGCCGCGTTCCGGTCTTTTAGCACCCAATCCAGAGCGCCCTGATCGACCGCGATAAGCTGCGAGTACGCCCGCCCACCTGCCCCACCTCCGGGCCTGTCTGTGCTATTGGGACTGACAAAGACATGATTTTGCCAATTGGGATCTGCCAGCAGGTCCCGGACAACGGGATCTCTGCTATTGGGCGCCATCGCCGCGATCTCTGCCCACGCTTCTTCCAGGACCTTTTTCGCTTCAGCCGGGAGATCACGGAATGCGGTATATCCAACCGGTATATCGCTCGGTGCAACTACCGAGAGGCCCCGCGCCCCCTGGCTGCAGGCCGTTCCCGCGGTCATCACAAACGCTGCAACAGGCGCGGTCCTCGCCCAAAACACCGGATTCGAAAAGTTTAGCGATGCCGCGAGAAGTACTAATGAGGCGTTCCGTTTTAATTTTGCGGAAACTCCCCGCACCCTAGGGGCAGAAGTCTCTACCTTGGCCTGCCGGCCCGCAGCGATCCATGCTTCATCCCAAACCCGGCGAATCTCCTCTTCACGTTTTTCCAGGCCTGGAATTACATCATAAATGAACACGGCCTTTTCATCCCGCATCTCGGAGCGGCCACTAAACAACTCCGGATGTTTTCGGAGTATCCTATCGATCATCGGGCGGGCTGCTTGTTCCGCAAGCAGGGATCTTCTTATCCTTTTGTATCTTTCGATAAGCTTCGCACGAACTTCCAGTGAAACCCGCTGATCGCCCACTAGTTGGAGAAACTTCATGTTCTCTCTTGAAGCGCTAAAAAGGTCGTCCACGGACCCGTCCTCATTGAACCTGTCCCAATGGTCATTCTTTTTGTTTTCTTCGCCGGCCAAACCCGCTAAAACGTTAATCGTTGTTTCTTTCCCGGCAGATCGCAACATCGCGGCTAATGTGGCCTTAAAATCTTCCTTATGCGCTCCCCGGTCGTCGAGGAGGGCCGCGTCCAACGCACTAAAGGCAGCAATGGGATCAGGGTCTTCCCCAAGCATCCGGATCGCCTGCCCTAAAGCCTTCCCATAAGTCAATTCCCGACGCTTGACCTTCTCCTCGAGCCAGAAAAAAAAGTCTTTTCGAAATTGTTCCCCACGTCCCGGCTCCCGACTTAGTTGATCCATTTCGGTCAAGGCTTGGATATAAACCTCATCCATCGTTTCGGGCGTGGAACCACGGATCAGCTCCTTCCAGTGCGCCTCCATCTCCCGAAAAGCTTCGGAGTCCAAAGGACTGGCAGGTGACGACCTTGGACCTTCCGTTCGAGGGATCGCTGGGGAGACTTGACCTGCGTCGGGAGCTTTTTCGAGGAGTTCCTCCAGCCGCGCGATCTCGGCATCCATGCCGGCAAGAACTTCTTCTTTTGTAGCGATCGGGTCGATCCGACCGCTTGCGCCATTGAACTGGATCCCGCCCTTGTTAAACGCCAGATGACCGGGATCGCCCTCGTCCACATCAATGATAAAAACCCGGTTGTTTGCGCGAAATAATTTCTTCAAGTGGATATGTGCACCAACAATTCCGGCACAGCCAAGTCTCGTCAAGTAATTATCAAGAACAGCTTCATTGACCCGGGGCTCGGCACCGTCAACGGAGGAGCCGAAGAATTGATCAATCCAGTCTTTTTTCTTGGCCCAAAATATATCTTTTGCGCTCAAAAAATACCCTGTCAGATGATCCTGATTGGCTTTTATTTCCAACCTCGGATCGTTCTCTAACCCCTTTTGAATGGCCGACCATTCTTCCCCAAGCCTCTCCAATGCTTCCCGGTCGATCGTGGGATTTCCGTCCTTGTTCATGGGAATACCGGCATGGACATGAAGGAACCCGCGCTCGTCCTCGGCAAAAAGTTTGAAATTCCGAACCATCCAGAGAGCCAGCTCTTGAACAGAGGAAAGATCCCGGACCAGCCAATCCGCTGCATAACCGCCAACCTTCTGTTCTGCTTCATTCATTTCCTTTAATGACTCTAAGAGCATTCTTTCGTCACCTGTCTTGCGTGCCTGGCTATATTTTTGGATTGCCCGTCGATATTTAATTGCTGCTTGATTTGCCGCCTCGACTTCTCCCGGCCGGAATGGAAATCCAAACTCCTTGAGCGTTGCACAGGCGCCATTGATAATCCAATCCGTAAACGTACTCGGATCCTTTAATAGAACGGATTCGATCATAAAAACATCGTGGTTCCCGAGGAATAGGTCAACCTTGATATTGGGATGATCTTGGGTAAGTTGGACCAGTTCCTGAAAGATCTCCCAGACCCTTTTGTTTTGGCCTCCGCGGTCAAATCCGTCTCCGTGACCCATGATGTGAAGGGGCTTCCCGGTCCTGGCAGCTTCCTTTGCCTCCGACAGGATCGCTTCCAGATCCCCCACTTTCCCGTGCTTATCCCCGAATGTTAATATCTCGGGAATTTCACGGCCCTCCGCATCACGACCTGTTGCAATACGCTCCTGGGAACCTTTCAGGTAGTCGATCCTTTTTCTGTAATACTCTTTCGTTCCTGGCACCTCCCGCATTTCGGAACGGGTAACGGGAGGCTGTTGTTCTTCGGCTTTTGGCGCCACCGTTGATCCGGCATTTATGTTAAGTTCTGCTAGAGCATTAATTAATGCATTGATCCGCGCGGATCTTTCCGCGTCTAGGCGATCTACATTTTGTTCTTTGACTACTTTTAAAGCCTGCAGGACCGTCGCTCCTAGAGCCTGTTGCCGTGTCCGTATCAAGCTCAAAACATCTTCCGGTTTTCCCCCAAGGACGCGCTGAAGATCCTGGGGATCGATCGAAGCCACATCGCGTACGGCTTGAACCAGGAACTCAGGACCCGCTTCACTCAACGCTTTCAACACCAAGGGACCATCGAATGAGAACGGCGTACCGATCGGCTGGATTCCGGCAGCATTGGTCAGGTCATAGAGGACATAGTAGCGGCGTCCGTCGATCGTGGAAATACCGACATTATGGTCCAGTTTAAAATCGGTGGCCCCGGTAAGCGCCAAAAACGCCAGGATCTTCTCGATCCCCGAAGTACGCGGGTCAGCCAACTCCGGCAAAGTCAGATCGTTTGCATCACGGGACAAAATGGCGGTCACAGAATTCAGAGAATTGATGTCGTAGCGCAAACCCATAATCTGCGCGTTCCAATATCTGGAAAATTTTTCGGGCATTGATAAATCTTCCACAGAGATCTCGGTCCAGCGCGGTATGTTTACACCCGCAAGCGCTGCTAACTGATACCCTCTCTTTTCTTTCTGCATTTCTGAAGGTGTGTCCAGTTTTAGGTACCATTTTTCATTCGTGGTCCTGTCGTTGACGTACCAGGCGTATTCCGGAGCTCTTTTCAAAACCTCTAAATCGACCGCTTTGGGAAACACCGCCGCGGCTCCCCCTTGATCCCGCACTTCGGACCGGGAAAGAACTTTCTTCAAACCCAAGTTGAGTTTGTGTTTTAACTCCTCCGTGAATTCCTCCGGGATGATCTTTCCCGTAGGCAACTTCACGGCACTATTCGAAGGTTCAAATTCAAGACTTTTATAAAAACCCAATGTCTTGGCATTGTTCGCCGCTATCTCATCCGCCGTAAATTGATGCAACGGAACCGTCACAACAGCCCCCTCATCCAGTATTTGCCCCAGGTCCTCAAGCCTCAGTCCATAGATCGCCTTCGACAGCCCTTCGACCTGGCTGCGGCCAAACCGAGTCCCTGGGACTTCAGGGAAAATATTGTATTGAAGTTCCGCGCGCGCCGGCCCCTCATAACGCGTCACGCCGCATCCAACATAAACCCCGTTCACAAGGAAAAATTCCGTAAGGTTCGCCTGCACCGGAACCTGGGCCAGAGCAGAGCCGCTGAGGACTAGCGCATGGGTAATGTTCAAAGATTCCCCATTAAGAGTGATCTGACGTTTCCTAAAATAAACATCCTCCCCAAAATTAAAATAGGTGAAGGGCACGATGGGGGCATGTTCGAGATTGTAAAAACGAACATGATTAACAAATTTTTTAGAAAGATCAGGGGACAACTGCTCGAATTCTGCAGATCGTATCCTTCCTGACAGGTCAGATATTGCTGGCCTTGCGAGGAAATCCTTGTCTGGATATTGGGCCAGTCCGACCGTTTCCTTCGCAATATTTGCCAACTTGAGTTCAAGTTCGGTTGTAGTACTGCCTGGCTTTGGAACCCGCCGCGCTAAAGAATCTTCTGCATCATGAAGCCCCAATCCTAAAAGACGCTGGATATCCGGCGGAAGCGGCTTCAACTCCTTGACCATTTCCGGAAATTGAACTGCAGTTTCCTTGAAATAGTTTTCCCTCACCTCGGAACGACCTTGGGTCTTCTTGGGTTCCAGGCCCGAAGAGATTTCGGAAGCGATCGGGGCAGGCGTGCCTTGACCGCTCTCAACGGAAATCGCAGGAGGTGAATTTGAAATGGCGGAAGCCTTGGAACGGAAAAGAAGATTTTTTTCACTTATTTTTTCATGAGGACGATTCGAATAGTAGAGGGACGCAACATCGTCGTATACCGGCGATACAGCGGAGCCGTCATCTGGAGTGCGTTCTATGGTGATAACATTATGGCTCGAAATTCCACGATTTAAGGATTCAAGGTTTTTGTCCCGGTAGAGAGTATGAATCAGAAAATGACGGCGCCACTCCGTATAAGGCTCCACCAGGATTTCCTCCCCAAAGTCACGCACCCAGGCATCGACCACGATGAGCGACTCGCGGTCGTCTTCGGATGCTCCGCGTCTCTGGAGGACCGTCACGACGTGGTTTCCCAAAGCGGGCGTAGAGGCATAACCAAAAAAGGTCCATTGTTTCATTAACCCTTCCTCTTCAAGGAAACTAAGAAAAACGGCAATGGTCCTGGCATAATCCCAACAATGCTGGGGCTTGCGATTTGCAATAACCGGAGAATCTTGTCCGAAAGAATTCCAGTTTTCTGATTTCAAGAAACGTTCAAGTGCTGTTTTAAGGGCATTCGTTTCTTGAACGTCACTTAAAACAGGTTCAAAGGCGCCGGTTATAGAAGAAAGTTCCGCTGGACTAAGCGGTAACATTGTTAAAGCTGCCCCCGGATGATTTGCGCGATCCGCAAAGACGCGTAGATAAGACGTTCTGTCTTCCCCCCGTTGAAAAGCGGATGGCGCGCGTCCGACTTCTTGGAATTTTTTGACTTGGGCAGGGAGTTGCTCGCCTTCCCTTGATTCGGAGCGGGCTGAATCTGCCCCTTCGGCATCCGGTACCGTTTCCGCTGTCCCCGCCGCTTTCAGTGCCAAGATGGCCTCTTTCAGCGCTCTGACCGCGGCATCGGACTCCTCCCTCGTGATCCTTTTCTTATCCGCCGTAAAAACACAATCAATAATACCCCCCACTTCAAAAGCTCTTTTCCCGTTTTCGAACCCGATTTCCCGGATAACGTAATTGCTCGGATTTTCATCCCAAAAAAACAGCTCTGGCTTAGCATTTAAAATATCGCGAATCATGACCTCGACCTGGTCGGCAACATCCTTCAACTCTTCCTGGTTCATTTTTGTGGCAACTATATCGAGAGGATCTCCAGGAAACCATTCTCGGACTAAGGCAACGGTTTTGCCGTCCTGTGTTTGAATGTCTCCATAAAATTTCGGAATACCTTTTATCTGTTGAGTTATCTGCAAAATGGCCACTTCCTCCTTAATATTCGCTGAGGATTTCTCCGGATCTAATGCCCCGACAACTCCCCCCACCATTTTGATCGCCACTTTTCGGCCGCCCACTTCTGCCTCGTATGTATCTCCAAAAGTGCGGCGGTAGAATTTGGTTTCATCGGGGGTGATACCGAAGACCGTCAAAATCTGTTTTTGATAATTGCCGAACGTCACATTTTTCCATGAACCAACCTTGGCAATGACACCGCCGTCCGCATTCAAAAGAGCGGTCGCTGGGCCCGCAGGAGTTGAATCTGCCTCCGCCTGAGCAGGTTGATCTTCCCTCGATTCGGAGCGCTTTTTTCCTTCACCTGACTGCACGTTTGACATATCCATTTCGATCAACCGCTTTTGGACCCTGGATTCCAAGGTTGTTTTTTCCAGCGCCGTTTGAATGCTCCTCAAAACTTCCGGCGTTTTTTCCCGCAATCTCTTGATCTCATACTCCCGGAGCGCCTCCCGGACCGACGTCCCATAGTTAGAACCGGCGGAGACATCCTGGAGTTGACGGTGCATGGCATAGTAGCCGGCAACACTCTGCTGAAATGAAACGTCCAGGGCAAGGTTGCGGGCAAGAACATCGGCATTGACGTCTCCAGTCGCTTTTCGCTTTGGCCGGATTTCTTCCAGGAGACGGGTATCTTTATTAAATTTGCTTAAATTTTCCAAAAGGGGCTCTAATTTCTTTTTTGCGGAATTATAACCCTGCACATTGACATGCTGCTCGACAGGTGTATACCTAGTCAAAATACTTTCCATGTTCCTCAAGAACTCGTCAGCATTGCGAACTTCCCGGATCGTAATGGTTCCCAAAAGCCCCTGACCCTGAAGCTGTTGGGCTTCACGGTGTATCTCCTCCAGTCTTTGCTCCCAATCCCGTCCCAAACGTTGCGTTGTGAATCGCTCATCGAATACTTTGATGATCCCGGATACCGCTTCGGCCCAACGATGCAATTTGGTGGTCAGCCAATCCCATCTTGCCTCGCTTTGTTTCTCTGCATCGTAAGACTTCGTGTAAGGTTCCCGAGTATCCGCCGCAAGGGTCATTCCATGGTCCTTCCATAGAAAAGCAGCTTTCTTTTCCGCAAGGATAAAATTGATCAACCAGCGTAAATCGTTGACGGACTCAGCGGTACGAAGCTGGCCCTCAAGCGCCGTCCAGAGATCTTGCAAAGAAACGGTAGATACCCCGTCTAACCGTTCAAGAATGGCTTCAGCATCGCGTTCCCTCAGGTCCTGAATCTGCCGCCGCATATCAACGGTTTTGAGGCCGTTGTCCTCCCCCCAAAGCCGCCGCGCGAGCAGCCGGTCGTACGCCAGTGCCAGCCGGGCCCTCTCAGGTCCTTCAAAGACCCATTGGCAAGCGGACAAACGGATCAGTGAAACATCCATCAGGTTCCGAGAAGTTTTCATTGCTTCTCGCGTTGTCTCGAATTGTTTGATCCAGTCTTCAAGCAGGCCCGGATCGGAAAAGAACTGCTCCAGATTCGTTCGATTGGGAACCCCCTGGACCAGATTCAGCAACAGGTTTGTTTCACGCCGGAGCTCCGGGTGATACCTCAGATAGGCAATTGTAGCTGTCGGTTTGAGATCATGAACCTTGGCAAACGCTGTCGGGCCGCCACGCCTTGCGATCTCACGGACAAGCATCGCACCCCGCTCCTCCGATGTCTGCTTCCCGGGTTTCCCCGGGAACCAGGAAGGGACCAGGACATCGTGGGCTTTTTGTTCAAGGTCGGGGTGATTCCGGAGATAGCTCTGGATCAAATGGATCGTTTTTCCTAACTCTTTCTCCAATAGGGGAATACTGCCCGCCTTGGCAAGCGCTGTGAGAAATTTACGCGTACGCGTTTCCGGATCTTCTCCGGGTTTCCCGGGAAACCAATCTGGAAATTTCAATTTATCGTATTCCTGCTTTACTTCGGGATGATTGTTGAAATAATTTGAGACTGTTCCCTTGTTCAAACCAGCGGCTTCCTCATAGGCCAATACGCTTTTGGCCTTAAGCAAGTCCATTATCAACAATTTGTGCCGTTGAGCCAGGGACATGGTCACATCCCCCGGCATCCAGGAAGGACTACGAACAATTCGGTCACGGATTTCCGGATGGTGGCGAAGATAATAATTCACTTGAGCGATTTGCCCCTGAGCAAACCCCTTGGATCGAACATAGGCCGACACCGAACCCGCTTGCATCACCTCCTCAACCAATTGATTTTGACGCGTTTCGATGGAATCGGAAGGATTTCCGGGAAACCATTCCGGAATTCTATCAGCCCTCCGCGCACCTTCCATTTCATCTGGCTTTCCCGGGGACACTTGTCCTTCATCCCTCGCCTCGGAGCGTTGCGCTTGAACTGTATGGGAAGCCATCCCGGCAGCCGGAGTTTTTGTTGAAAGCTTATTCATATCGTTCAGAATCGGTGCCTTATCAATCACAGGATTCGAATCCGTCTCCGATTGAGCGAGTTGATCTTCCCGTTGTTCGGAGCGATGGCCTTTTCCCTGAGCTCTGTCAAAAATAACTTGCGCGTTCTTTTCAGCAGCCATCTTAGCCTCAACAGATAAGCCGGGGTATTCCTCGATCGTCCGCATTGAAACTTCGTGTTGATATTTTTCAATAAGATCAAACCGCTTAAGCGCGGCAAGCATCTTTAAAGTTACTAGATCGACCGTATACTCCGTTATGGGCTCGCTTCCCAAATCAAGACCCACCCCATATTTTTTTATCATCACTTCCGAAAATTCGTGATAAGCAATAAGATTCTGCGGTGAGCTTGCCGCCAAATTGAGGAATAAATACTTGGAATCTCGAACGAATCCACCCTGAGCATCCCATCCGCTAAAAACTTTTTCTTCATCATCAATGGTCACAGTGACGTTGGGCTTCAACAGCTCATCCCAAAAGGCTAACGCGATCCCTCGAAAATCTTCGCCGCTAAGACTAGAAAGTTTTATATACTCCGGCCAACCCTCAAAAATGTCGGCGGAATACATGCGCCGTAGACTATCTTTGCGAATTGTCGCCGGATCAAAATCACGTATGACTTGGATTTTAAATTGAGGCAAACGAAGAAGGCCCTTGAGCTGTTGTTCCACTCTTTTTCTTTGGGCCTCAAAAAGAGCGAATTCCCCATCCCATTTCTTCCAACTTGATTCGTAGTTTCTCATTTCGGATCGTTGGAAAGGCGGTGACGCTCTAAACACCTCATTCCCCGAAATATGCGGGAGTGCGGGCAAAGCGGAAGTGGATGGAATGACAGAGCGGATTCCGACAGGCATGTCTCTGACGCCGGACGGTTGCCCCATAACCTGGGCAACGGAGGCGGCAGTCGTGGCAAGACTTTTACCAGTTTCTTCGGCAAGTCGCCGGATCTCAGCCCTCACTGCGGCATTCGTCAAAAGCTCTGGGGTCGTACCAACTTCCTTCGTTTCCACACGTTGTTCCGCGCTCATGCCTAGCTCATTAAATTTCGCTGCAGCATCGAGAACTCTCGGGTCCGGCTGTCCAGGCATTTGGCTCCCTGCAATCTTGGCGAGCGCATCGCGAATTTCAGCGCGAGTGGCCAACACCCCAGAAAGATCGGGTTGACCCGAAACAACCCCGGAGATTGGTTTTTGGACCTGCGCTTCGGAGCGACGGATGATGCGATAGGTGGGCTTACCGGTTCCCTTGCCGAATCCTGCATATTCAAGTCGTTCAATACCGCCGTTCTCCCCGGTCTTGGCAAGCTCCTGAAGTTGTTGATTAAATATTTTTACGGCAACTTTAAGTTCGACACCAGCCGCTTCCATAATTCCGCGAAGGATCGGTTTCAGTGCATCACGTGGGATCATACCCTGGCGTTCAGCGGCAAGCCAAGGTTGCAAAAGAGAAATAGCTTCCAGATTGGATATTTCGAACGGATAAGAGCGGTTCATGAGCATGACATTGCGGTAGAGGTTCTCATCACTCTTCTCGCTGAGGCGCGGGGTGAGAATGCCGTAGCTCACTTCATGCTCCCGAAGGAGCTCCGTGATCCCGTCCGTGTGGAAACCACCGGTAATAAGTACCGCTTTCGAGAGCGATTCTTTCCGCATCACCGAATCGATCTTTTCGTAGAACACGTCCTCACGCTTACGCGCTGCCTCATAAAACTTGTAGGCCGCTTCCTGCACCTCCGTCACTTCCTTGCGGAATTTCGGATTGACCGGCTTCGTCTCAAAATTGGTAAGCGGCAAGCCGGACTCCCGGCTCACCGCTGTCCCAATCTCTTTAAGTCCCGCGACGAGTGGATCCATCGCGAGCAGGTCTTTCTTTGCGAGGACCTCCTGCCAGTCCTTACGGGTCAATTCGAGGTTGAGAAGTTTTCGTACTAACTCCTTGTTACGGTAAAGCTCCAACAACTGTTTTTCGCGCTGGCTCCCGGCCAACCGGTCCAGGATCCGCGTGAACAGGACCCTGATCTCGCTAAAAAGCCCTTTCGGGTCCATTTCGCTTTTGAGGATGAGATAACCGGCATAAAGACTAAAATGCGGATAATTGTAAAAATAAAAACCCTTGGGTCCTGCTTCGGTGACGAGTTGTTCCATCAGGTCGCGCGGTTCGACTGGTGCCGCCGTACCGCCCTGCGTCCCTTGCAGTATGGTCACCTGCTGATCCCGGAAATTTTCGATCGCCAGGATGAGGTTCGCGGAAACCCGTTTTTCTTTGAGGAATCGGATCAACTGGTCCCGCTCCGCCAGGCCCTTCTGCATATCCAGTTCTTTTTCCATCGTCTGGAGGACAAGAAGGCGCGTGATCTGCGGCCACTCGACCTGGGAAAGCAGGCTTTCGAGATCGACGCCTAGCACTCTCTTCGACTCGGAGGCGAGGCTCTTCACATACGGCATGAATTCCCGGTGCCCTTTCTCGAATTTCTTCCACTCCCCGAGAAGTTTCAGCAGGTCTTTCGAGAAAACCTTGGAAGCCAAGGTCGACAACCGCCCTTCAAACCCTTCCAGGTACCGCTTCACTGTCGCTTCCGACCCAAACACTTTTTTCAGTGCGTCATAGTTCTCGCGATAAAGTTCCGCGTTTTCAATGCCGACGGCCCGTACCGGGCCAGACTTCAGACTAGAGACTGTAGCCTGAAGCTTTGAATCTGTTCTTTGGTTGTGGTCTGCGGTCTGTGGTCCGTGGTCTGCTTCTAAGAGATAAAGTTCCGCGCCCGTCAACTCCCCCTGCTTCGCCAAGAATTCCGCGAGTTTCATGTTCCGCTCCCGGTCGGGGAACATCTTGAGATAATCGGGATTAAGATCTTCCGAGGCGCCCTCCACGAAGACCGTTTTCATCGCGTACTGCTTCTCCAAGTACTGCAAAAGTTCTTTGATCTTTTGCTGCGCCCCGTAATTGGCGTGCGCGTTCTGAATGTGGAGAATGAGTTTAGGATCTTGCTGAAGAGGCGCCTCGTAGAGACCATCAAGAGTCGCGAGTTCTGAGGGGATGTCGATCCTGAGAAAACTGGGCATTTCTCGGCGGACCGCGATCTCGATCCCGGCGCCGGGATTCGCGAACGCGAACTGGGAAACAAGAAAAAATCCCATCGTCAGCAAACTAACCGTCTTCTTAGTCCGTTTTCCCATCCATGCAGTTTTCATATCGCTCCTATGACGAAATAAGACACATTTTTCTCGTTCATCTGTATTCAAAACTTACCAGCAAAGAACTATGTCAAAAAATGACCCGTTATTTCACTAACTCAAACATTTATTAAATGTACTTACTTAACACCTAATGCTATATATTGCACTACTCTGTACCTCCTTACATCTAAAAAGTAGCTTATGAGTAATATTTTGTCAATATGAATACATTATATATATAACAATTCTTAACTTATTATAATTAAATGAGTTATGACGAATAACAGAACCGAATTAAAGGTAAAATATTCAGAAATGCCGAAAACCAGATTTAGGGGCTTTTTTAACTGCGCACACTCTTCATTTTCATTTCCGCCAACCCACTCTTCAGAAGCATAAAAAAACCCCAAAGGGGCATGGACCCTTTGGGGCTTTTACATGCTTAGATTGTGGACTTTAAAAAAATGCGACCCCGGCGCGATTCGAACGCGCGACCCTCAGCTTAGAAGGCTGATGCTCTATCCAACTGAGCTACGGGGTCTGAAAAGCTGGCACATTATAAGCGCTTTCCTTAGAATTGCAAAAGGAAGACGAATGAGGGTCGTAAGCTAATGAAATGGCCCCTTTAGTTTTAGTGGATCCCTGCTTTCGTAAGAACATATCAGTCTCGGGATGAAGTTTTTGGACTTGATCAAGCGCCCTTGCGATTCGTTATTTCGGCAAAAAATTTCAAAAAAGAGCCCGGGCTGATGCTGCCCACGTTCCCATGGCCCCCTAAAGAGTATGATTGCTAATACGGCACCTTATTTGATGATATCCGACTCAAGCCATTCGTACTGCCCGCTTAGAACTTTTTTTGCAACGGCTTTTTTAAGACCATCCTGGTTATAACAAACTTCATGAAACTGGCGGGCGATCCTTGTCCGGGTCATGCGACAAAAAAGATCGGCAAGGAGCGTTAGATCCTTTTCGGATGTTCCGTTTTTGATCTTGCCTGCCACATAGGAACAGACCACGGAAATGGCGAAAAGATCACACCCGATTTCTACGAATCGGGCGGCCAGACTTTCCTTTTTCGCCATCGCTTGCTGGTAGATCATCATGCTGTGGAACATGCTGCGCGCAAGGCGCCGGGTCATGCGTTTGGCATAAATGAGATGCTTTTTAAGCTGAGGCGGGATCCCCTCCGTGTTGTTGAATCCAAAGACAGGCAGCCAAAGCCTCGGATACCAAAATGCGTAGGAGATACCCATTGCGAAAATAGCTTTTAATTTTGTGAAGAGTCCCGCCTTGGGATTGAAAAGCGGAAGCATACGTTTAAGATGGATGTCCAGGGCTTCGCGCGTGATAAAAAGACTCATGATCTCGCTTGTCCCCTCGATGATCGTATTGATCCTGGAGTCGCGAACCAGGCGCTCGATGGGATAAGCGTCTTCGTCTTCTCCCCTTTCTCTTAAGGATTTCGAGGTCTCATACCCCCGGCCACCGCGGACCTGAAGAGCTTCGTTTGTGACATGCCAGCACATTTCAGTGCAGAATTTTTTCGCGACCGCGGCCTCGAGCCGGATATCCGCATGCTCCCGCATGGCTGTATGGGTCACGTACCAGGTCATGGCCTCCATGGCTAAAACGGAAGCGGACATGCTTGCGAGCTTATCGGCGATCGCCTCGTGTTCACCGATCGGAGAGCCCCACTGCACGCGTTTCGCGGCCCAGATCCTGGAGACGCGCAGCGCGTACTTGCAAGCTCCGGTAACTGCGGCAGGCATCGTCAGACGGCCCGTGTTAAGCGTGGTAAGAGCAAGCTTCAGCCCCTCCCCTTCTCCCGCAACGATATTTTCGCGAGGGACTTTCACGTTCGTAAATTTGAGGAGCCCGATCTTCGCGCCACGGATCCCCATGAATTCGCAACGATGCTTGACCTCAAAGCCCGGAGTGTTTGTTTCCACGATGAACGCCGTGATCTGTTTCCGTTCCTTCCCGTGAACTATTTTGGGCGGCGTCAGCGCCATGACGATCAGGATGTCCGCGACCACGCCGTTCGTGCACCACAGCTTCTCGCCGTTCAGCAGAAAATACTTCCCGTCTTCGACCGGTGTGGCCGTGGTGGTCATTTTGCTCGGATCGCTTCCAGCACCTGGCTCCGTAAGCGCAAATCCCGAGATCGCATCCTTGCGGAAGCGGGGCAGGAATTTTTTCTTCTGTTCTTCAGTGCCGAAATCAAGAAGCGGTTGGGGAACTCCGATGCTCTGATGCGCGGAAAGGAGAACCGCCGTAGAACTACAATAGCTGGAGATCAGATGCATCACCCTTCCGTAATTAACCTTGCTTAGCCCCAATCCTCCGTAACTTTCGGGGATCTTGAGAGCGAAAGCTCCCATTTCAAAAAGCTTCCGGACCACCTCGGCCGGGATCTCCCCTGTCAGGTCGACCTGTTCCGGATCGAGTTGTTCGCACAGAAACTTTTCAATCGCAGCCAGATACTCATCGCCTTTTTTCTTATCTTCTGGGGTTTGCTCCGGGAAAGGATGGACCAAGTCCCAAAGATATTTCCCCTCGTACAGCCCCCGCAAAAAACTGCCCTGTTTCCATTCCGTCTGGCGGGACGCCTCGGCCACTTCGAGAGAGGCCCGTTCTTCTTTCCCGACTTTTTTCCCGAACATGTCCATGCTTATCTCCTGTCGTAAGATCGCTATGAGATGCTCAAAATGTCAATAAAACGTTTGCCTGTTTTTCGCCAAGCTCACGAGATGCGGCGAGGGCGCAAGGCGCGCACCGCCCGTCCCTCCGGAGAAGCGGCTCAGATCTTCAACGATATTCCCAAGGCCAACATGGTCGGCGTAACGGAGCAGTCCCGCGCGGAACGGAGGAAAGCCCGTCCCCATGATCATGCCGATATCCACGGCCCCCGCCTCATTCGCCACTTTCTCGTCAAGACAACGGCTCGCTTCATTGACCATGGTATAGATCAGCCGCTTCAGGATCTCTTCATCCGAAATCGCCCTTGCCGGCCTCGGCAGACCCAGGCCGGGGTTCAGCGTTTTTTTCTTGCCCCGATAACGGTAAAGACCGAGCGATATTTTCTTGCCGAAATAACCTTTGTTCTTCAGCCGTTCGAGGACCGGCGCTACTTTCATGCGCACGCCGTAAGCCTCTTCCAGGATATGGGCGACCTTGAATCCGATGTCGATCCCGATATGGTCCAGAAGTTCTCCGGGGCCCATCGGCATCCCGAACTTCTTGGCCACAGAATCGATCCGCTGCGGGCTCACACCCCCTTCCATCAGGTATCCCGCTTCGTTAAGGTAGGGGACCAGGATACGATTGACAAGAAAACCGCGCACATCTTTCACAATGATCACCGTTTTTCCGAGTCCGCGCGCGAATTGGACGGTCCGTTCGATCGTTTCCTGGCTCGTCACATCGGCCGGGATCACTTCAACAAGCGGCATGCGGTTCACCGGATTAAAAAAGTGAAGCCCGATGACCCGCTCGGGATGAGGTGTCACCTTCGCCATTTCATTGATCGAAAGGGATGAAGTGTTGGAAGCCAGGATCGTTCCCGGCTCGGTGATCTCGCCGAGTTCGCGAAAAACCTTTTGCTTGATACCGAGGTCCTCGACCACGGCTTCGATGATGAACCCGCAGCGGCGCATGCCTTCCAGAGTCAGTCCCGCGGAGATCAGGCACATTTTCCTGTCACGTTCAAAGGGTTTCATCTTTTTTCTTCGCACGGATTCCGAATAGAGACGGTATGCTTCGCGCAAGGCCCCTCCCAAGGCCTCCGTATTGATATCTTTAACCCGAACGGGGATGTTCCGGTTACTCAAAAGCTGGGCGACCCCTCCTCCCATAACACCGGCCCCGATCACCCCGGCCTGCAGAACCGGCTCGGGACGGAGTTTCAGGTCCGTCCATGGGAATTTCTTGTACCGCTCGTTCAGGAAATAAAGCCGGATCAGGTTCTTCGAGACCTCTGTACCCGCGAGGTCCGCAAATCCTTCACTCTCGATCCGGGAACCTTGATCCACAGAAAGCCCGTAGGATTTCCGGACTACTTCGATCACTTTAAGAGGGGCGGGATAAAAACCGCGCGTCTGCCTGAGTGCGTTCTTCTTCGCAGTGCGGTAGACCAGCATGCGACCCAGCGGGGTCTTTTCAAAGAACCACGGCAAAGGCTGCCTTACGACCTTCTCTTGCCCCGAAACAAGGGCCTTTGCGAATTCGATCGCCTGAGAGAGCAGGGTTTTTTCAGGAAAAAGCCGGTCGACGAGGCCGGATTTCAATGCTTCTTTCGCCCCGACCACCTTGCCCGCCAGGATCAGCGGAAGTGCTTTGACGATCCCGATAAGTTTCGGAAGCCTGAGCGTGCCCCCGAATCCCGGCAGGATCCCAAGTTGAACTTCAGGCAGTCCGATCTTGACCCCATCCGAAAAACTTGCGACACGGTACTTGCACGCCAACGCAAGCTCGAATCCCCCGCCAAGGCAGGCGCCGTTGATCACCGCGATCGTCGGGACTTTGAGATCCGCGATCATCCGGAGAATGGCTTTTCCGCCTTCGGTCTTTTCGATCATCTGCTTTCGGTCCGTCAGACCCTCGATCTCATGGATGTCGGCCCCAGCGATAAAGATCTTTGGCTTCACACTCGTCACAAGCACGGCGGAAAGGTCCGCCCTTTTTTGGACGACGCTCAGGATTTCTTGCAGTTGCAGCATGGTGACCGTATCCAGCAGATTGACCTCTTTTTCCGGATGGTCGAATTCGATCCGCGCGATGCCGTGTTCTTCTTTCAGATGGATATGGGCTGTCATGATTATCTCTCCAGGATAAGGGCCGCGCCTTGACCGCCCCCGACGCAGGCCGAAACAAGCCCCCGTCGCAGGGACCGCCGTTTCATTTCCTTCAGACAGGTGAGCACAAGACGCGCACCGCTGGTCCCTACCGGATGTCCGAGCGCGATCGCGCCTCCGTTCACGTTCAGCATCTCCGGAGGGATCTCGCCTACCGGCATTCCGGACGGAAAATGTTTCTTACTGAATTCTTCGGACGCAAGCCCGCGCAGGCAGGCCAGGACCTGGACCGCAAAAGCCTCGTTGATCTCAAAAAGATCGATGTCTTTGAGGGACATCTTGTTCCGCCTCAGGATCTTTTCGATCGCGATCGCCGGGCCGAGACCCATGCGCGCCGGCTCAAGCCCCACATAAAGATAATCCCGCAAGTAACCCAGGGCTTCATAGCCCATTTGCTTTGCTTTTTCTTCCGGCATGATGAGGAGCGCGCAGGCGCCGTCGGTGATCTGCGACGCATTTCCGGCCGTGACCGTCCCCGTATGTTTCTCAAAGATCGGCTTGAGCTTTTGAAGCGCTTCGTAGGTCTGATTTTTGCGGATCCCGTTATCATCCCGGATGCACGCCTTGTAATCGGGAGGAACGAGAACGTCCATGGTTTCCTCGCGTAGTTTCTCCTGGGAACTCTCGGCGCGCCGGTGGCTTTCCAAGGCGAATCGGTTCTGTTCCGCACGCGAGATCCCGAAATCCTTGGCAAGAAGCTCGGCCGTTTGACCCATATTCAGTCCGCAGGTCGAGTCGCTCAGACCGAGCACCAGGGACGGCGTCGGAGCGAAATGGTGTGGCCGCATCTTTGTGAAGATCCGCAGTTTTTGGAGGAAGGTCCTGGCTTTGGAGAGTTTCAGGAAAAGTGCTGCCGTCTCTTTTTTGAAAAGCATCGGCATATGGGACATGGATTCCGTACCGCCCGCGATCACGATCTCATCCACTCCGCACTGGATCTTTTCGGCCGCGCTCGTGATCGCCTCGAACCCCGAGGCGCAGTTACGCCCCACGGTGTAGGCTCTTTTCTCTTGCGGGATTCCGGCAAGAAGGCTGATCACGCGCGCCACGTTGGCGGCTTCCGCGGGCTGGCCCACGCACCCCATCACCACTTCATCGACCAGACGGCTGTCAAGCTCGGTCCTCTGAAGAAGTTCGGTCACGCACAGAGCACCGAGTTGATGGGCCGGGATATTGTCAAAGGATTCCCAGGCCTTGATAAACGGCGTCCGGACGCCGCTCACGATCGCGATCCTCTTCATCGATCCCCCCTGGTATTATCCTCCCCCGATTCCTTGGGAGAGGGATTTTTGTTAAAATCTCTCTGATTTTACGTAGGGAGACATCTTGCATCCCCCCTTATGGCGGCGTGAACCGACCATTCGAAAAAGACTGTTGCTTCCTGCGATCTAACTGGGAATGTTCATTAAGGATGCTATGGGGACCGGTTGATATCGGCCTACCATTCATATCCCAGGATACATT
>JBDRCT010000004.1:0-2116 GCA_043821445.1 Candidatus Omnitrophota bacterium
CTCATAATGGATCAAGACCCTCTCCACATGCGGGATCTTTTCACGAACCTCCAGTTCCAGGGCTTCGCTGATCTCGTGCGCTCTTTTAAGGTCGTCCGTTCTCACGACCAAGGCCGCCTGGAGGAAGCGAAACCGGCCCGCATTGCGTCCTGTGAGCGACCGGACCTTTACGACCATGGGGTGATCCTCCAGAATTTTTTTGACTTGGTCTAGGGTCTCGAAATCGACGGATGCATCGAGCAGGACACGCATGCCGTCCGCGAGAAGGCCCCATCCCGCATGGGCAATGAAAATCACGATGCATCCGGCCGCGATCTGGTCCACGGAAATCCCGAATAGGGAAATGTCCTTCCGGACATAACCGAGAACAACCGATACCAGGACCACGAGGGATGACAAGACGTCCACCTGCCGGTGCCTACCTTCCGCAATCAAGGTCGGTGACCCGGTCCGTCTCCCCACGACCATGGCGTATCGTCCAAAAAGAAAGGTTGCCGCGACACCTGCGGATAGCAGGGTGAGCACGATCATAGAGATTCTTGGCGGTGAGGAAGACGGCGCCAGGACCTCGCGGGCAATCTCGTAGCCCGCAAAAAAAATGAAGAGAGCCACGATCACAGAGATCATGTTTTCGATCTTGTACAGGCCAAGGGGGAATGCAGGGGATTTTCGGGTGGAAAGGCTCAATCCACCTAGGAGGACGAGGGAGGCAATGGCATCCGTCCCAGAATCGATGGCGCTCGCGGTGACCGCGAGACTGCCGGAAAAAATGGCGAGCACGGCCTTTACGATCACCAGGACCAGATTCAACATGAAGGCGTACAGCGCCACTTTCTTGATCTCCCGGGTCTCCTTGTCGGCGCCGGCAGCGGCTTGGTTAGGGCCCGTAGAAGGTTGCGGAATGTCCATGAAAAAGCATCCCCCATCTAGCAGGTGTTTCTCAGCAACCTGCTAGACATCTTAAAAATCCATATCATGGGATCCATTTTGCCTCGCTCATTTTCGCAAAGAAAGAATAGGTAAAATCACCAGTCGCCTTAAGGCCGTTTCACCATGGTGAGTCTCCTCGTCCCCTTTATCTGTCTGAAGTTCGCCCCCTGGCTGACACAGCGCAAGGCCAATTCGGTGTCAACCACCTTGGTCCCCGAGAGCGCGTCCACGCCGTAATCAAAAAGGATCGGGCAGAGAGGGACCGTATCCCCCAGCATAATGACATAGGCCTGGGGGTCGCACAGCTTGAGCAGTGATTCCAGTGTGTGATTGGTCAGCGCCGTTCCAGTGATCGCTACGACGTCGGCCCGCGGAATAAGGCGATCCGCGTCAGCCTCCGTAAAGTCGCCTCTTTTGGGGTTTTTCTCGATAATCCAGAGTTCTCTTGCCTGTTGTCGAACCTTGGGGACAAAAGGGAAGTGACCAACGATCGCCACCCTTTTCCCCTCTCCTTTTTCCAGGATAAGCTCGGCTGCATTGAGCTCAACGCAGGAATCCTCATCGATCTCGATCAATGAGTTGATGGCGGCCATCCCGATGGCCGCTTCGAGGATGCTCTCGGAATAGGCGAGTTTGACAAGCTCCCTTGGGGCCTTACTTAACAGGAATCCGGCCTCCTTGACAAGAGGCGGTTCCTGTCGCAATGCATCTTTGGGCAGGGTTGCGGCCAGCCCGCAGTGCCGGGTCAAAACGCCTGTGTGAAAAACGCCCTGGCGGATCTCCCTCACCGGGGCATCCAAGTTCAACGGGGATATCAAGTCATCAAGGATCTTCATAACAACTAATATACCATAGCAAATCATGTGCCGTGCGATCGGCAGTTGTTCCCCCTACACAAAGAACCCTTTCCTGCACAAGGCATTTTGGGGAGCCTAAAATCGGGAAAAGAAATGATTCCTGTGCTCTGACCGTATAAAAGGAGGGCCTTACAGGCCGCAGGAAAACCACCTCAAGAGATACGACATCATGCCCAGGGGAGCGTTCGCCTCTCAAATGTGACGGTTTCGTAAGAAGTCGTCACCCCGTTGAAAAACGGGGTCCAGGTTTTTTGTAATTCTATGAAAGTAGTGGATTCCGGCTGGAGTTTATCCCCGCCCCGCGGGGCGGGAGCCGGAATGACGAAAAA
>JBDRCT010000005.1:0-69737 GCA_043821445.1 Candidatus Omnitrophota bacterium
TTTGCACCGGATGACCTTGTTTGAAAAGTCTCATGCATTGAACCTTGATCATTAAAGGGATTCGTTTATATCGCATCGGCAGCCCTCCTTTGCCATCATTGTAGCAAGGCAAAAGTGTTACCGATGTTATGAAACATTACAGCTAGGGTCTAGAAGCTTAAACGGACTTGGCGTAAAGAGCGGCGCGTTTAGCCTTAAGCCCGGGATCGGCGAGGTAGTCGTCCAAGGTGATATCCCGGTGATCGATCATGCCGCGTGGCGTGAGTTCAATGATGCGGTTGGCTACGGTCTGGACGAATTGATGGTCGTGCGAGGAGAAAAGCACGGTGCCGCTGAAACTCTCGAGGCCTTTATTGAGTGAGGTGATGGATTCCAGGTCGAGATGGTTCGTCGGTTCGTCCAGGATCAACACATTCGCGCCGACAAGCATCATGCGCGAGAGCATGCAGCGCACACGTTCGCCTCCGGAGAGAACGGACGCTTTCTTAAGTGATTCTTCCCCCGAGAAAAGCATGCGCCCCAAAAAACCGCGGATGAAATTCTCGTCCGTTTCTTTCGAGAACTGGCGCAGCCAATCGACCAGGCTCAAATCGGTCTCGAAATATTTCCCGTTCTCCTTCGGATAATAGGCCCGGGTCGTGGACGCCCCCCATTTGAAGGCCCCCTTGTCCGCCGCAAGCTCGCCCATGAGCACCTGAAAAAGCGTGGTCTTGACGCGGTCCAGAGGACCCAGGAACGCGATCTTGTCGCCCTTGTCCACCCGGAGGTTGAGGCCCGTGAACAGGGTCTCCCCTTCGACCGACTTCTCCAGGCCTTCGATCTCTAGAAGGTCGTTGCCGGAATCCCGCTCCGGTTTGAATGCCACGTAAGGATATTTACGGGAGGACGGCTTGATATCCTCAAGCGTCAGTTTTTCCAAAAGTTTTTTGCGCGACGTGGCCTGCCGTGACTTCGAAGCATTCGCGCTGAACCGCGAAATAAAAGCCTGAAGCTCCTTGCGCCTGGCCTCGATATCTTTGTTCGCTTCATTCTTCTGACGGAGCGCGAGTTGGCTGGATTCCGACCAAAAGGAAAAATTACCGGTAAAAAGCTGGATCTTTCCGAAATCAATGTCCGCGATGTGAGTGCAGACCCGATCGAGGAAATGGCGGTCATGCGACACGACGATCGCTGTATTCTTGAACTCATAAAGAAAATCCTCGAGCCACATGCAGGTTTCGACATCGAGATGGTTCGTCGGTTCGTCGAGCAGCAGGACATCGGGGTTCCCGAAAAGCGCCTGCGCGAGAAGCACGCGCACTTTTTCGCTTGCCTCCAACTGCTTCATGGGGACTTGATGCATCGCGTCCGGGATCCCGAGATCGCTCAGGAGTTTTGCCGCCTCGGGTTCGGCATCCCAGCCGTTCATATCCGCGAATTCATGTTCCAGTTCTGCGGTCCGGATGCCGTCCGCGTCCGAAAAATCAGGCTTCGCGTAGATCGCGTCTTTTTCCTTGATAAGGTTATAAAGACGCTCGTAGCCCATGATCACGGTCGAAAGCACCGTGAACTCATCATAGGCGAACTGGTCCTGCTTCAAAAAAGAGATCCTTTTGTTCTTTCCCGCAGCAACGGACCCGGCGGTGGGCTCGATCAGGCCCGCGAGGATCTTAAGGAACGTGGATTTCCCGGAACCATTGGCCCCGATCAGACCGTAGCAGTTCCCGGGTGTGAACATGATATTCACGTTCTCGAAGAGGATACGTTTGCCGTATTGTAAAGTGACGCCGTTCGCTGAGATCATGCTCTGGATCCTTGTCCGTAGAGATTGGCAGGAGCGCGTATCCTACCAGAAAATCTCCCAAACTCAATCGAGAAGCTGCCTTAAGAGTACACTTCATCCTAACTTCAAGCGTTTACGAAGAGGAAGGCTCAAGGTTTGAGCTTCGTCACCACTCGGGAATCCCCGGCGTGGATTCCCTCGTTCGCCCTCCAGTCCTCGCTCCTTCTCTTCGAGAAGTCCCTGCCCGCTCGTCCTTCTATCCTTGTCTTTCATTCTTTTCTCTAATGGTTGACAAGGATTGCCCCAATTTCAGATCCTCTGAAATTGATAGGTATTGGGACTAGCGTGCCTCGTCTCAACCCCTCGTCTTCTCTAGAAGAAACGAGGGCAGGAAGTGTGGCGAGCCACGCTAAGGAGGCCGAGAGCCACGGTTTTAAATCGAGGCCGACGCTCGCGAGTGTCCGCCACAAATCGTGGGCGGATCCGTCCGCGCAGTTTGGCGGAAAGTCATGCTTCGGTGGGGCATGACGAACGTTGGCGAAACACACTTCCCGGCGAAGTTTTTGATCGCAGAAAAAGTGATGGCCTGAAATGGAATTTATCCGAATATGGAGGATTATTTTTTCGGAAGGGCGCTTGAGATGGCGGCGAGGATTTGGGCGGAGACGGGGCCGCGGAAGACAAGCGAGAGGCGACGGTCGGTAATGTCCTCCACGGTCCGGGCCATTTCGGTCTCGACAGAATAGACGAGCTGGGCTTTGATCACGGGCGGCGTGACCGAAACTTTTTCTTTGAGACCGGGGTCTTTTTCGACAAGCTTCAGAACATCTTTGTAGCGGGCACCGTAAAGGTCCATCAGAGACTGCATCACTTCCCGTTCGAGACCGGAGCGCGCAGCCGCGGCCTCGGCGGTCTCCGTGATCGCCCCGCTGCCGTAGACCGTAAATTCTTCTTTTTCATAGATCTTGTGGATACGGTTCATGCAATCCTCGGCCACTTTTCTGTAGGTCGTGTACTTGCCCCCTACCACGAAAAGAACACCGGACTTCGAATCATGGAAAAGATGCTTTCGCGAGACCTTGCGCGCGGAACCACCCTTACGGATAAGCGGCCTCAAGCCCGCGAACGTTGCGAGGATCTTCGTGGGGGTGAAATCAAGTGCGGGAAAAACGCGCTTGGATTCGCGTATGAGGTAATCCATATCCTCCTTCCCGACTGTCACGGCGTCAGGACTCGAGATGTAATCCGTGTCTGTCGTGCCGATCAGGGAATTCTCCATCCAGGGGATCACGAAAAAAATACGCCGGTCGCTTTGAGACCCGATCAGGACGGCGTGTTTTGAGATCTCGCCTTTGTACACGATATGGATCCCTTTGGTCGTACGGACTTTTTTCCGGGCGCCCGGAATATCGAGACGCAGGAGCTCATTCGTCCAGGGCCCAGCCGCACAAATGACCCGCTTCGCGCGCACCTCGAATTCTTGGATCCCTAACATGTCATGTGCCCTGACGCCCGCGACCCGGCCATTCTCTTTCATGAAGGAAACTGCCTTTACATAATTCGCGACGTGCGCGCCGTAGTGGACAGCCATCAGAACGTTCTCAAGACAGAGCCGCGCGTCGTCCATCTGCGCGTCATAATAAAGCACTCCTCCTTTCAAACCTCTTTGTTCAATGCCGGGTTCAAGGCGGATCACTTCTTCGCGCGTGAGATTTTTTCGGGACTTCACCCGATAACGCCCGGCCAGGAGGTCATAGAGAAAAACGCCAAACTGCATCATCCAAAGCGGGCGTTTGTCGCCTTCATAGACCGGGATCACGAACGGCAAGGGCTTTACCAGATGCGGCGCGGTCGTAAGCTGGATATGGCGTTCTTTCAGGGACTCGTAGACAAGGTCCACTTCGAGATTTTCAAGATAGCGGATGCCGCCATGAATGAGTTTGGTCGATTTGCTCGAGGTGCCGCTCGCGAAATCACCTTTTTCGAGCAGGGCTACCTTCATGCCGCGCCTGGCCGCAAGGTGCGCGATCGCGGCTCCATTGATCCCTCCGCCGATCACGAGAATGTCGTAGGTCGTTCTTCTGAAGCGCTCGATGTCCCGGATCATGGGAGCATGGCTTTTTGAACGGCTTTGAGCCATCCCTGGTAAAGCCGCGCGCGGTCACGACCCTTCATATGCGGGGTAAAGATCCGGTCGATCCGGTGTTGTCTTTTGAGGTCATGGCTTTTTTCCCAAAGTCCTATGGTGACACCTGCCAGATGAGCCACGCCCCGGGCCGTGAGCTCGATCACTTTGGGCCGGAGGATCTTTGCATTCAGGATATCGGCCTGGAATTGCATCAGAAGATCGTTCTTGCAAGCGCCCCCGTCGACTTTTAATTCATGGATCGGACGGCCGAACGCCTTTTGCATGATATCGAAAACATCCTTGCTCTGATAAGCGATCGATTCGAGACACGCCCGGATCAAATGGGGCGTCGTGGTCCCGCGAGTGATCCCCGCAATGAGGCCGCGCGCCTCGCTTTTCCAATAAGGCGCTCCAAGCCCGACGAACGCCGGCACCACATAAACCCCGTCCGTATCCCGGAGACCCCGGATCGCCTTTTCAGTTTCCGCCGAGCTCTTGATGACCTTAAGACCGTCCCGAAGCCACTGAATGACCGCGCCCCCGATGAACACGGCGCCTTCGAGCGCGTAAACGGGGCGACCTTTAAAATCACTTGCGAGCGTGGTGAGAAGCCCCGCTTTCGAATAGACAAGTTCTTTGCCGGTGTTCAGCACGATGAAACAACCCGTGCCATAGGTATTTTTGACGGTACCGGCTTCATAACAGCCTTGACCGTAAAGCGCGGCCTGCTGGTCCCCCATGACTCCCGCGATCGGGATACCGGCCGGAAGCCCGGCAACATTCTGTGTAGTTCCGAAGATCGATCCGGAAAACTGAAGCCTCGGCAAAACCTTGCTGGGAACGCCGAAGATCCTGAGAAGTTCCGGGTCCCATTTTTTTGTTTTAATGTTGAGAAGCAGCGTGCGGGAGGCATTCGTAAGATCGGTCACGTGGGAACGTCCGCCCGTGAGTTTCCAGACGAGCCAACTGTCGATCGTCCCAAACGCGATCTTCCCCCGGGCAGCCCTCCGGCGGAGGCCCGAAACATGGTCGAGAAGCCACCGGATCTTGGTGCCGGAAAAATAAGGGTCGAGCACAAGTCCCGTCTTTTGATGGATCTTGGGCTCGTGTTTCTTGAGCGCGCGGCAGATATCCGAGGTACGGCGGCATTGCCAAACGATGGCGCGATGGACCGGCCTCGAGGTCTCACGGTCCCACATCACGGTGGTCTCGCGCTGGTTTGTAATGCCGATGGCAAGGATCTCTCCGGGGGCGATCTTGCTTTTGCGAAGGGTCTCGCCGATCACGGACTCGCAGGAGCGCCAGATCTCCTGGGCGTCGTGTTCCACCCATCCCGGCTTCGGGAAATATTGTTTGAATTCATGGTAGGCGTTTGCGACGGTCCTGCCCGCCACGTCAAAAAGAATGGCCCGCGAACCCGTTGTCCCCTGATCGATCGCAAGGATGAATTTTTCCATGTTCATTTTCTCTGTCATCGCGAGGCCGCCGCAGGCGAGCCATGGCGATCTCGTTTTTAAAAAAGATTGCTTCGTACTTGCTTTCTACTGTTGTATGTTAAAAGACGGCAAGTACAGCACTGGCTTCCAATGTAAAATTTAATGAAAGCCAGGCGCCGTCTACGCGGCTCGCAATGACTGGTCATGTTAGATCATCCAGCACTTTGGTCGTCACAATGAAACTCGCGTTCTTGAGGCGAAGGATGTTCTTGCCTTTCAAAACCCACTGCAGGGTCTTCAGAAATTCCGTACGGTCGGCGATATGGATCAGGGAACCCCGATAGGCCACGCTGATCTGACCGCGTTCTTCGGAGACCACGAGCGCGATCGCGTCGATTTTTTCCGTGATCCCGATCGCCGCACGGTGGCGCGTGCCGAAGCTCGGCGAAAGATCGGAAAGCGACGCAAGAGGCAGGATCCCCTTGACGGTCTGCATGCGGCCTTTGTGCACCACCAGCGCGCCGTCATGAACGGGCGACGAGGTTAAAAAAAGCGGTACAAGGATCTCGGATCTGATCTCCGCATCAAAGGGCATCCCGCCCTTCATGTGCGGACGCAGAGGCTGTTTGCACTGGAGAATGATTAGGGCACCCACTTTGCGCGATGCCATCCGTTCCATGGCCGACCAGATCTCAAGAAGATAATGCGGAAGTTGGGGTGTTTTCCGGAAAAGATTACCCACCCGCTCGGCAAGCCACAGCGCACCCGAGATCACTATGTCCGTACAAAGCAGTCCGCCCGCTATCATGAGAAACGCGATCCCGGTCCGGTGTACCACTGAAGCGTCCAGGGAGGGCACGGCAAAAAAAAGCGCCGCCCAAAGGCAGAAGATCCCCGCTAGATACTTGAGGAGTGACCTCAGCCCGGCGAGTTTGAATGGATAGAAAAAATATCCGAGCGCGACGACAACGGCAATGACCGTAATAAGCATACTCTCCCCTTTGAAAGCTGATGAAGCCTTGCGTATAGTTACGGCTGTTGGGGATATTAATGAAGCGCGGCACAACGCGCAAAGCGCAACGCACAACGCTGACAGGTTTGTTGTGCGTTGAGCGTAAAACGTTGCACAATGTTTAGGCGGTTTTACGGACGATGAGTTTGGGAAGGTACCGTTTTGAAACAGGCCCGGAGGACGGACGTTCGATCTGCCGGATCAGGATATCCACGGCATCTTTTCCCATTTGGACGAGCGGCTGACGAACGGTCGTAAGCGGAGGCGAGGAACTCTTCGCGCATTCGTTGTCGTCGAACCCGACGACCGCCATGTCCTGGGGCACGCGTTTACCGGTTTCTTTGAGAGCTTTTAATGCTCCGAACGCAAGGTCATCGTTCCCACACACGATCGCACCGGGCAAATTCTTTTCCCGCAGCCACCTTTTCATCATGCGATAGCCTTCCGCCTCGTTGTTGGCCGCTCCCGAACGGAGCCAGGTGGGGTCGCGCAGGATATGCTGGGTCTTAAGCGCCCGGATGAACCCGCGCACCTTGAGCTGGGTATCGACAAAAGACACTTTGACCTTCCTTTGCCCCGCCCTGAACGGAACTTCCCACGGCCCGTGCAGCATCCCGATCTTCCGGCGACTCTTTTTCACAAGGTGGGCTACCGCCTGTGCCATGCCCGCATTCGTGTCGATAGAGACGCTATTCACTCGAAGACCGGGAACCGGATCATTCACAACAAGCACCCGTGTGTGGCGGGAAGTTTCGATCAATTGTGCGATCTTGGGATGGATCCATCGCCAAGTCAAGATCATAAGCCCGTCCAGTCGATGTTCCTTGAGGATCTGATCCAGACTCCCGTAGGGCCTGGCGGGCATCATGACGATCTTAAGGCGGCCCTTCACCGTCTTGATCCGGGACAAGATCCCGGAAAGAAGCCCAAGGTGATAGCTTGAGTGGAAGATTTCTTTGGCGGGAGTGGTCAGAACGCCAAAGGTTCTGCGGTATTTTTGAAAGGAAGATCCCGCGGTATGTCGCGCCCGGGACCCCGAAGCTTTATCGGTTGCCCGGATTTTCAAGCACCGGCCTCGGCAACCTCGACGGAAAGGGCTTTCCAGGCGTCAGTCGGCTCGTCGTACTGGGCTTCGATCGTGACAATATCGTTCTCGCGGATATCTTTGAGGGACATGACACCCGAAAAAACGGTAACTCCGTCGACCAAGATCTCTTTCTTCTCTTCGATATCCGTGATCGGATCGATCTCGCTGATCGTGATCGTCTGGGCTTTAGCGTCGATCTTCTGGACCTCTCCGTCGAACCACTCCGCACAAAGGGTCACGGAAAACGAAAACGCCAGAATAAAAAAAAGGGCAAGGATCTTGAAAGTTTTCATGTTCTCTTTCCTGTACTGCGTTATATATTGATCTTATGGGTTCGCAGTGCTGGTACCGTTAACCCGTAAATAAAAAATGAAAAACGGTACCTGAGAGCATTACGTTCGATGAATGGCAAAACCACGAAGATAGGATACTCAAAAAGAGGCTAACCGACAATCAATAAATGGCACTCTTTGCGAAGGTTATGGGCCAGCGTTCGCAACACGTCGCCGCGCAAAAGACTGATCAGAGCGCTGCGCTTCGTGGCGCCGATCGCGACGGTTTTGACGTCGAGTTCCTGGGCCGCGCGCGCGATCAATCGGCCGGGGTTTTCCCCTACCTGCCAGATCGGGACCGCCGTAATGCCGAGTTCTTCCATCTTCTCCTGAGCTTTTCCGAGCACCTCCACGGATTCCCGCGACGGTTCCATTTCGGTCGGAAGCTCGGGCGATGGGGGTGTCTCCTCCACATAGCCCAGATAAACCGAATTCTCACCCATCGCCTTCACATGGAGGGCGGCCTCTTCAAGCAGTACCGGGTTAAAAGACTTCATGGCCACAAATGCAGAACTTTTATAAAGCGATGTGAGTTCTTTGGCTTCGGCCACCGTGAGCAAGTTGACGGTTGAAGCTAGCTCCGGCATCGTCACCGGCGCGATCATCTTGGCCGCATAACGGAGAGCAAGACCCACTCCCAAAATGGTCAAGACGAAGAAAAGCGCGTTTTGTTTTTGGATCGCGATCGTTAGCTCGATAAAAATCGTGATCAACGCACCCGTGAACAAAAGAATACGTTCCCAAAGTTTTAACCGGATCGAAAAATTTGTAGCGCTGGTCGCAAGATTCATGGCGATGGCCCCGACCACGCCGATCGCATAGAGTGCCGCCAAGTGAACGATATCTTTCTCCGCTAGGAGCACAATGATCGGCGCCAAGGTCGCTACAATCAGCGCAAGCCACGGCATGCCGAACCGGTTGAGTTTTGCAAAAACCGGAGGCAATTCACGATCTTTCGCCATCGCGAACTGAATACTCACAAGACCAGTGATCGCCGTGTTCCCGGCGGAAAGAAGCAGAAAACCGAAAGCGATCGATATTACATTCCCATACCAGGGGCCAATGTAATAGTTGCCTAAAGCGCGGAGCATATCTTCAATGTGGTTTTGCAAGCCGGGAACAGCGTTCATCGCGACCCCTAGGAGGAACGTTAGCACCGCCACTTCGATCAGAACGGGCATAATCGCGCGGCGGGCGGTCCTTTTTACGGGCTCCACCATGATTCCCGTCATGTTCGCAATCACTTCCACGCCTGAAAGCGCAAGCACGATCCCGACAAAAACCGACCAATTCTTCATAAGGCCGCTGGCGGGCAAAACCAGTTGCACATGAGGGAGATGAGGAATCGTAAAAAGAAAGAGAATGACAGCGGTCAAAGAAGCGAAGACCGCGATCACGGCCGCGACATTACCACCCTTCCCGGGGCCAACCCAATTCATGGCACCAATCACGAGGATCGCCCCGACAGCCCAAAGCTCCGGATACGGTACGTTAAAATAATAGAAGGCTGCTAGCACACTTATGGAGACGGTCACGGTGTAATTCGCGATAAGAAGAAAAGCCCCGATCACGGCCAGCGTTTGGGATCGTTGCTTCACCGAGGAATAAACTCCTCCGCCGTCTGGATAAATGCGGCAGACGACCATGTAACAGATCCCGATCAGGATCATGAAGAGGGACATGAGCCCGAGGAAAAACCACGAGGCGTGGCCGGCAAGGGCGAAGGCGATCCCGAGAACGTAGGCCTTCGAAGTGCCCCAATCGCCATAGAGCATGGCGCCGGCGTGATACCACTTGAGTTCGCGGGGTCTTTCGACCCGTTTGATCATAACTGCCATAAGAAGTCCTAATATAGCAGAAGCGGGCAGACAATCAATAGAGGACTGCCTCCTTCTCTATGCCGCTTTCCCATGAGCGCCTGATTTTCTATTAAAGAATGAATCGAGAAATCAGTCCCAATACTTATCAATTTTTGCAAAGCGGAAATTGGGGCAGTCCAAGTCATCATCATTGAAAATAAAACAAAGACTTGGGCAGTGCAGTCCTGATGGACCCTCCTGGAAATGAATGGCATCATCAGGGTGTTTAAATTTGGGTGGAATTTTTCTGGCGTTCCGCTATCATAAGTGCCCATTCGGCATCATTCAGCATATAAAGCCTTTAAGAACCTTATTTAATATCAACAACAAAAGATGATTATTAGCTTGGGCAATGCGTTTTTGGGTCATTCCACCGAAGATCTGCAAGACTTGAGTTATTAATTCAGCCGGAGACATATGAAAAAACTTTTCACTCGACTCTCGTTTCTAGGCATGCTTTGCCTGCGGCAAGGCGCCGCATGGGCCAGTGAAGCGGATTTGAAGATCCCGGATCTTCATGAGGGGCACTTCAATCTGCTCGGCGGTCTTTCGGGCTTTCAGATCCTCCTCTATGGCGCGATAGTGATCCTCGGGACGGTCGGCCTGTCTCTCTACCAATTCATGAAGATCAAGGCGCTTCCGGCCCACAGATCGATGCTTGACATCGCGGAAACGATCTTCCAAACCTGCAAGACCTATCTCAAGCAACAGGTCAAGTTCCTGGCGATCCTGTTCGCGATCATTGCGTGTGCGATGAGTTATTACTTCATGGGACTCCAGCATGAATCTGTGACGACTTTGGGCATGGTCCTCTTCTTCTCTATTGTCGGCATGGCAGGCTCGACGCTCGTGGCTTATTACGGGATCCGCGTCAATACCTACGCCAATGCCCGGACGGCTTTTGCCTCTCTGCGCGGCGTGCCGTGGGACGTTGTCAATATCCCCTTACGTGCGGGTATGTCCGTGGGTCTTTTCTTGATCTCCATTGAGCTGGTGATGATGGTGATCATCCTTCTTTTTATGCCGCGGCAGATCGTCGGCTACTGCTTCCTCGGTTTTGCCATCGGAGAATCGTTGGCAGCGAGCGCTCTTCGTATCGCGGGAGGCATTTTCACCAAGATCGCCGACATCGGTTCAGACCTCATGAAGATCGTTTTTAAGGTGAAAGAGGATGACCCCCGCAACCCGGGCGTTATCGCCGATTGCGCGGGTGATAATGCCGGCGATTCGGTGGGTCCCACTGCCGACGGCTTTGAAACCTATGGCGTCACGGGTGTCGCGCTCATTTTCTTCATTACACTTGCCGTGAAAGATCCGACCCTCCAGGCTAAACTCATCGTCTGGATCTTCGCCATGCGTTTCCTGATGGACTTCATGTCAGGCGTTTCGTACTTCATCAACAAGGCCATCTCGGAGCGCAAGTACAAGAATTTGAAAGAGTTCAATTTCGAGGAGCCGCTATCGCGTTTGATCATGATCGCCACAGCACTTTGCATTACTACCTCTTACGGAATGTCGTACTTGCTTGTGGGCGACCTTCCGGACCCGACGCTGTGGTGGAAGCTTGCTTCGATCATCGCCTGCGGAACTCTCGCGGCCTTCCTCATTCCTGAATTTACCAAGGCCTTCACTTCCTCCCACTCCAAGCATGTCAAAGAGATCGTAACAGCATCGCGCGAAGGCGGTGCATCACTAACGATCCTCTCGGGCCTTGTGGCAGGTAATTTTTCAGCATTCTGGAAAGGCATTCTGATAGCGGGCCTGATGTTTGCGGCCTTTATGATCTCAGGGATGGGGCTTCAGAACATTATGCCCCACGCCTCGATCTTTGCCTTCGGTCTCGTCGCCTATGGCTTTCTATGCATGGGCCCGGTGAACATTGCGGTGGATTCCTACGGCCCGGTGACGGATAACGCGCAATCGATCTTCGAATTGGCCCAGACTGAGTCGATCCCCGGGATCGAAAAGGAGATCGAAAAGGATTTCGGTTTCAAACCTGACTTCAAAGTGGGTAAACACTACCTCGAAGCCAATGACTCGGCAGGCAACACCTTCAAGGCCACCGCAAAACCTGTGTTGATCGGGACCGCTGTCGCGGGTGCCACCACCATGATCTTCTCGATCATCCTGCTCTTGCAGGAGCATCTTCACTCTACGGCGGTTGCCGCCGCGGCGGGCGGGTTCGTGCCCGCGAACATCGGAGAGATCCTGCTGAACCAAAAACTTGCTCTCACAGCCGCGCCGATCTTACTCGGACTTATCTGCGGCGGAGCCGTGATCTACTGGTTCTGCGGCGCTTCGATCCAGGCCGTGACCACGGGAGCCTATTCGGCGGTGGAGTACATCAAGAAAAACATGGATCTCGACATGAAGGAAGCAAAGCGCGAGGATTCCATCAAGATCGTGCAGATCTGCACCGAGTACGCCCAAAAAGGAATGTGGAATATTTTCCTCGGGCTGCTCACGCTCACGCTCGCCTTTGCGCTGTTCGACCCCTATTTCTTTATCGCTTACCTCCTGGCCATCGCGGTCTTTGGACTTTTTCAAGCGATGTTCATGGCGAACGCCGGCGGTGCCTGGGACAATGCCAAGAAACTCGTCGAGGTCGACCTAGGAGAGAAGAACACGCCGCTTCATGCTGCCACCGTCATTGGCGACACGGTGGGAGATCCCTTCAAGGACACCACGTCGGTGTCCCTCAACCCGATCATCAAGTTCTCAACGCTCTTCGGTATGCTCGCCGTCGAGATCGCGATCAAGATGAACCCGGCAACGACCCGCATCAGCGGAGCGGTCTTTTTCATTACAGGACTGTGCTTTGTGTGGAGGTCCTTTTACCGGATGCGGATCCCGAAGCTGGCGACCCCGCCGGCAGAGACAAAAGCCCTGATTGTTTAGAAGAAACCAATGAAAAAACGCCCCGCCTCAATAACGGCGGGGCGTTTTTTTTAGGAAATCTCACGCCCCTACGGAACGACAAAGGGTTTCTCCCAAGGAGGGCGGGGAACTTAACCGTTTGTAAACTCCTCTGATTTTAGAGGCCAAACGATAGACGCGATCACCGAAAGCACCAAGATAAATAATATTGTTCCGAGCGTCCACGCGGTGGGGATATGATAAAAATGTGAAAGAAGCATTTTGAAACCGATCAGAACCAGAATAAGCGAAAGGCCGTAATGTAAATGATGAAAAAGACGCATCAACCCCGCGAGGGCAAAATAAAGCGCCCGGAGCCCCAGTATCGCGAACACGTTTGAGGTATAAACAATAAACGGATCCCGTGAGATCGAAAGAATCGCCGGGATCGAGTCCACGGCAAACACCACGTCCGTGGTTTCAATCACGATCAGAACCGCGATGAGGGGTGTTGCAAAAAGAAAGCCGTTCTTTCTTATAAAAAACCGCCCTTCTTCATCGTACAGTTCGGTAATCCGCATGATTTTTCTGAAACCCTTCAGGAAAATATTTTTTTCCGGATCAACTTTTTGATCCTTTTGCGACACAAGCTTAACGCCGGTCCAGATAAGGATCACGCCGAAGACATAGATTATCCAATGAAAATGGCGGATCGCCTCGAGCCCGAGAGCGATAAAGATCCCGCGGGTCACAAGGGCCCCAAGAATTCCCCAGAAGAGGATCTTGTGCTGAAAGCGACCGGGTAAATGAAAATATTTGAAGACCAGAAGGAAAACAAAAAGATTGTCGACACTCAACGACTTTTCGAGGATATACCCCGCCAGAAACTGCATGGCAGGCTCTTTTCCCTTGAGCCAATAAATGCCGAGATTGAACAACGAGGCCACAGCGATCCATACCGCGCTCCAGATCAAAGCCTCCCGCATCTTGACCTCATGCGCCTTACGATGGAAAACCCCAAGGTCCAGGACAAGCAGAATCAAAACAATCCCGCCAAAAATCGACCAGGCCAATACTTCGGACATGTTGTTTCTCTTTAAAACCGGTTAGATGAACTGTTCTTTAAACAAAAAAAAGGATCGGGGGCATTCTCTCCATATACCAAGAAGGCCGACCCACGAAGGGTCGGCCTTCTTGCGTATTCTATCTGAAATAAAAACAATCTGCAACGCCGACGGGATTAGTCCCAATCCCCTTCAATTTCAACAAAGTTGAAATTGGGGCAATCCTTGTCATCCATTAAGGAACTAAAATTCAAGACAAGGATAGTGCTCGGTTCGGACCGCAGATTAGCCCGCCCGCTCCGTCAAGAAGCCGGGTTCACCTTTTCTTTTCTCCCGTTCCCCGAAACACCGGGTATTAGGCGATCATGCCCCTGCCCCGGAAGGGCAGGCAGCAAGTCTTACATCGCTGCTTCTTCCTCAGCTTCGGCCTTGGCATCCTTCGCGGTCTCCGGAGCGTAGAGCTCATCCACTTCAACGGCATCGCCGACAATATCACCGGTCGCCGCATCTTCCGCCACAGCAACCGTTTCATCAATGACAACGGGTTCCTGTTCAGCGGCAAACGCAAAAGCCGGGCAAAGCATCGTCATCACCAAAAAACTTACCACTAGTTTGCTTTTCATATCCTTCTATTCTCCTTTTTATGTTGCTTTTTTCGCGACGCAGCCCGGAAATTCTCTGGGTTTTGTGAGGCGGTACTGCCCTTGTCTTCTTTTCATTTCCTGAACGGTCGACAAGGACTGCCCTGATGACCCGTTTATTTTAAATAAATGAGAATCAGGACTGCACCATCGCTCGAACGATTTCCTTTAACTCTGAATGGGTATAAAAAAACGCCTTTGAGTCCCAAGCAATACCCCGCGCTTGCAGGTCATCACTCAAAACTAAAGACGTCTTTGATCCATTTTCCACGTCATCCGAAGGGCTCGAATCCTTCCGATGCCACCCCTCTGAACTTCGGGGCTCTTTCGGGCTGCACCTCACTATTGTTATCGACTTCTAAGGAGAAGTGTACGATGGAAAACACTTCATGTCAAACAAGTGAAGCTTTTTTTCAATCGGTCCCACAGAGAGATTCTGCTGAGACAAAAAGACGCAGTAACACATAACCTATTTATTCTAAACGGGTTATAGACTAAATATTCCTTCGTTTGTCTGAAACCCAGAATTCCATTCTCCTGTTGAGCATGAGCCGTGTCTGGGCGTCCAAAGCAGGCATGGCGCTCAGAAAAACAAGGATAAAAGGGACCAGGAACCACTCCAGGCCATGGATCAAAGTCCAAAAAAACGAGAACTTTTTCTTCTTCTCGGGAAGGAGGCGGAGGCTCATGACAATAGTCCCCAAAAGAGCGATCGTGGAGAGCCCAAAGATGGCTTGGGTAAACCGGCCCGCATTGTAGTAAAGGACGGTGTTCGAGAATTCATTGCCGGCAGAGATCGCAGGAAGCCATCCCACAAAAGTCAGCAGGAACGGCAGGGCCGCCCAAGTCACTTGCCCCTCAAAAAGCTTGAAACCATGCTGCAGTTTGTCGTAAAAAGATATTTTTTTATTCGCCAGGAACCCGCGCATCACAAGCGGAAAATTCTCCACACCCCACGCCCATCGTCTTTTTTGCTTGTAGAGACTCCCCAGGGTCCCCCACCAGGAACCCGCATCCACGATATCCATGGACAGAGTCATCGGCATCGGAACGACTTGATATTGCCCGTCGAAGTAAAGGTAGGATTTCCAAAAGATCCCGGAATCTTCCGAGATCATGTCCGCGGACCAATACCCCACTTCCACGAGTGCTTTAAAACTCATGCTATGGCTCGAGAAAGTCACGAGTTTTTTCGGATCTGTGGTCTCGATCAGTTGGAAAAAAGAAGAACCCGTCTCGACAACACGCGCGAACCCTGGAACTTCCCAGATATTGTTGTGGAAAACAGGAACGGGTTGGAAACTCGCCCGGTGCCGGTCGGGGCAATTCATGAAACAATAGGTCAGACAGGCAAAGTAATCAGGACCCACCACCGTATCCGCATCAAAACAGGAAACGATCACATTCTCGAACGGGATCTTGTTCTTCTCAAAATATTTCGCCGCGGCCTTCGCCGCATGACTTGTGTTAGCGCCTTTCACGCGCGCTTCGCCGGGAAGGCCGTCCGGATGTTCCACCACGAGGAACTCCATGAACCGGTCGCGGTGCTCCTCCGCGATCTTCGCCATCCCTTCTCTCACGGATTGCTGCGCCCTCGCTTCCACCGCAAGCGCAATGATCGTCTTCCGGGCAAAAGCTTTATTCTGCGCTACGCTCAGGACGTTCGCCTCCACCACCGACGGAGATTCTTTGACTACGGGGATCACGACCAAATGGAAGATCTCCGACGATCGCGGCGGGATATTCCCCGATTCTTTCAAACGTTCCATATCTTTCCGATGCACCCAACGAGAGATCCGTTGATGCCAGTTTTTCCCGGAACACACCTTCCGGATTTCTGCGGGGTAAGCATCGAGTCGATCCATCCCACGAATACGCCCGAGCCAATCCGTATCCTTCTCGATCGAAAGCCTGGCATAAGAAAGAAAAAGAAAGATCGTCAGATAAAAAAGCC
This sequence comes from Candidatus Omnitrophota bacterium, assembly GCA_043821445.1. Lineage (GTDB taxonomy): Bacteria > Omnitrophota > Omnitrophia > Omnitrophales > Aquincolibacteriaceae > Aquincolibacterium. The sequence goes on from JBDRCT010000005.1 coordinate 16,132, forward strand.
TCAGGACCCAGGCCAACATAAAAGCGATCACCGTGATCGCGGCGATCAAGGGCGCCCAGATCGAAAGCGCTACCAGCCCCAGGATCAAGGTCCAGCTGGCCAGACCCGGAAGCGTTTCGAAGAAACGCTGGAGCAAGATTTCTTTTTTGTTCAAACCCTGTCGCGAATAACGGAATTTCATTTCGCGGCTCCCTGGGATTCCTTTTCCAGCTCGTTGATCACACCGGAAAAAGTGATGCCTTCCGGAAGAATATCCGCCACCACCAGCTCTCCCCGGGAGGATTCCAGATAATAAAGTTTCCCGGTCCTCTCAGAGTAAAAGATCCCGCTTCCCTCCCGCACCGTAACGATCCTCTCCGGAGGGATCCCGTACTCTCCCACACGGGAAAGAAACACTTTGTTCTGATCACAGAAGAGAATAGAGTCCGCATCATGAACAAAATAAGCCTGACGGATATCATGACCGTTCTCAATGGCCCATTCGATCTCGGGCCCGCGCTCGAAAAACTCTTTTCTCCGCTCAGGTCTCTCAAAATCCAGCACGCCGACCCGCTCCTTCTGCCACAGCACGATCTTCCGACCATCCGTACCGGCCTGATACCCTCGCATTCCTTCCTCCACGAAATGATAAGGCAGCGCGTTCGAGAAAAGCTCTCCCAGCTCCCCGTAAAAAACGACCGCATTATTCGAAATAAAATCGATCCTGTATTTTCCAGCGCTTTTAAAAAGATTTTCGAGAAAAATGCCTTTCTCCACCAACACCTCTTCCCCTTTCTTGGCGTTGAAACCCAAGCGAACGATCGAGGACCCGCGAAGAGCGTAAACTTTATTCTTGAAAAGCCCGAAACCCCGGATCTTTGAAAGAAAATCAGGGAGCACTATCATTTTCACGAGGTCCAATCGCGAAAGGTCCTGACCCTGCCATACAAAGAGATAGTCGGGATGGTCGCCCTCCCATAAGATTTCGTAAGGTTCTCCTTTCACAAAAAGACCCGAGAGGTCCTTGACTTCCGGTCCTTCCTTATCGAGCTGACACCCCAGGAATTTCATACCCTCGGAAGTCTCCACTTGAAGGATGACGAAAGAGCTCTCCTTGACCCTGAAAATCTTGATGAGTTTCGCGACCGCGAAAGAAGATGTCCCCGGAAGAACGGAGCGGAGAATTTCATTTTTCCAATCAAATACCTTCAAATCTCCGGCATGCCCCGCGCCTTTGAGAAGCAGGTAACGCGTCCCAGGGACGGGCAACAGGTCTTCAAAAGGCTCGGCGACCAGGGTCCGGGCCTTGATGCTCTGCGGGACCAACAGGACTTTTTCAAGATTGACGGCCTTCCCCGGATCCACTTTGACCTTTCGCTCCCAGGGTCTGTAACCACGTAGAAAGATTTTCACATCGTAGGGACCGGGAAGAAGATTCCGGATCGTGGCGGGCGTCCTTTCGATATAACGTTTATTCCCGATTGAGAGAAAAGCATTCGGAGGAAGTGTCTCGATGTGGATCAATCCTGTCTTGGCAAACCCCTCTTCGACTTTGGGCGTGAAAATATAGCCAAGCGCATAGAGGATAATCATCGGGCACAGAACAAGATAGAGCGCAAAAAAAAGATAAAAAAGGATCTTTCTAAAAATGATCATGGCGCTTTATTATGCCATAATCTGCCCCCACCCTCCAAGCTTCCCAAATTCATTCTCTGAGAGAGGTAAAGGCGCTCGGAACCTTTGCCGATGTTTACGTTATGATGAACTCTCTCGATTTTGCGATCCTTTCGTTCACCTCCCTTTTTGTCATTGTGGATCCGGTAGGGATCATTCCCTCCTTTTTGGCCATGACCCAGAAAAACACGACTCCGGAACGGATCCGCATGGCCCAGTGGGCTTCTCTCATCACGTTCGGCATTCTGATCCTGAGCTTCTTCTTCGGCCAGCGGCTTCTCACGGTGTTTGGGATCACGCTCCCGGCTTTTGAGATCGCCGGAGGCATTGTCCTTCTCCTCGTAGCCCTCGATATGCTGCGGGCACGGCGCACGGCCATGAAGGAAACTCAGGAAGAAAAGGCCGAAGGCATCGACAAACATGATGTTGCCATCACCCCTTTGGGGATCCCGATGCTCGCCGGCCCGGGCGCCATCACCGCGGTCATTCTGCTGTCGAACAAAGCCGGAACATTCGGGAATCACGTGATCCTGGCAGGCACGATCTTCCTCGTCTCAGCGCTCACACTCCTGGTTCTCTCGACCGTTGCCGTCCGCTCCCAAATATTCAGCACGATCGCCCTCAAGATCATGGCGCGTCTCATGGGCCTGATCCTCGCCGCGATCGCAGTTCAGTTCATTTTGAACGGTATCCTGGCGGCCCGCCTTTTCAGCTGATTTAAGAAAATTTCGTTTGCCCCTTGCTTTTTTCTTTCTGTCCCTATATACTTCAATATGTTAATAGTTAATAGTGTTAACTATCTCACCGCCTCAGGAGACACGGACCATGAACGAACGGGAAACGTTTGTAGCGAACTTCAGAGAACTTCACCCGAAGTTCTCCCGTATGTATGCCCAGATGCTGGACCGGGTCGATCTGACGTTGCCGCAATACACTCTTCTTTATCAACTTATGCTGCTCGGCTCCGTTTCCATGACCGAGATCAGCGGCCGCCTTGAGATCACAAAGCCTGCCGTCACGAACCTTGTGGACCGGCTCGAAGAGAAAAAATGTCTGAAACGCGTCCCCCACGTTGAAGACCGGCGTGTCATCTTGCTGGAGATCCTTCCGAAAGGGAAAAAGATCATCACGGAGATCCAGGGACAAAGTCTCGGTCTTCTTCTGAAAGCCTACGATCAATTCAGTGAAAAAGAGCACCAAGTCATTAGCCGCTTCTACCTAACAGTATCAAAAGTTATGGACGATTTTCTATTGAGGTCTAAAAATGAAAACTAAAAAATTCCTGATCTTTTGCCTCACGCTGGTGATCTCGACCTTGCCCGTCGCTCGGGCGGAAGAAAAAACTTCCCCGGCCCTGGGCCCCACGCTTTCTCTGGAAGAATGTTACCGCCTCGCACTGATCCAAAGCGAAACCGTGGCGATCCAGAAAGAGGCCATTTCCCGCGCCACGGCTCAGATATTCAATGCGGCGAGCCAGGGACTTGGCAATGTGGACTTCATCGTCAATCGCACAATTCAAGACGACCAAAAAAGCAACTTGACCGGAGACTTCATAGGAGATCCGAACGTACACGAAAGTAAGTTCACGATTAGTCAGCCGCTTTTCCAGGGTTTCAAAGCGATCGGGGCTTTAACGGGTGCCGGAAGTTATCGGCGGGAGCAAACGGAAGCATGGATCCGTGCTAAAGAACTTCTTTATACGGACGTGGCCCGCGCTTTTTATAATGTTCTTCGATATGAAAAGGAGATCGAGATCAACCAGGGCATCGAAGAACTTCTCCAAAAGCGGATCCAAGAATTGGAGGAACGCGAAAAGATAGGTCGCTCGCGCTTAAGCGAAGTGATCACGGCTCAGACAAATCTTAAAATACTGGAGGCGGATCTGGCTGCCGCCCGGGGAGCCCTCGCAACGGTCCGTTATCTCCTGGAATTCCTGACAGGGACCGATCTTGAGGGACGGAAGCTCCAGGAAGAAGCTACGGAGGAAGTTTCTTCACAAACACTTACCGAGCATCTCAAAATGGCCGGGGTACGATCCGATGTCAAGGCCGCGGAACAAGCGGTCAAGACGGCTTGGCGCGGCATCCTCGTCGCCCAAAGCGGGTTCTGGCCCACGATCACGCTGGACCACAATCAATACATGCGTCGCGAAGGGACTTTGTCGAACCTGGATTGGGACACACTTTTCAAGTTCGACGTGCCTCTCTTTTCGGGCGGCGAAACGGTCGGACAAGTCAAAGATTCCATCGGCATCCTAAAACAGAAAAAACTTCATTTTTCCCTCGCCAAACGTCAAGCGGAGCTCGAGATCAAGCAGAGCTATCAGATCTGGGTTTCTGCCAAGGAAACGAATGATCTTTTGAAGGAAGCGGTTCGGGATGCCGAGAACAATTACGCGATCCAATCCGAGGAATACACCCGCAGTCTCGTAAACAACCTGGACGTCCTCGCAGCCCTAGAATCCCTTCATAACACACGGCAACGCCAGAATTTGACTTATTACGTCATGAAGCAGGACGAGGCGGCTTTCCGGGTCGCGATTGGACAAGTGTCATGAACCCCGTAACCTCCTTTGACCCAATGGAGCTATCACAATATTTTATAAATGTACGGCCCGATATTGTTCCCCACCTTAAACCCATAGATTTTGTGGGAGGTACGGGGTGAATCTTTCCGAGATCTCCATAAAAAATCCTGTGTTCGCCTGGATGCTGATGCTCGCCCTGATGGTCTTCGGCGTTTTGGGCTGCCACGGCATGGGCGTCGGACAGATGCCGGACGTGGACTTCCCCGTGCTTAATGTGAGTGTGACCTGGGAAGGCGCCGCACCTGAGGTGATGGAAAGCGACGTCGTCGATATCATTGAAGATTCGGTCATGGGGATCCAGGGACTCCGCGACATCTCTTCCTCTTCTGCGGAGGGAAAAGCCAGCATCAAACTCGAGTTCGACCTTGATCGTGATATTGACGTCGCACTTCAAGAGGTCCAAAGCAAGATCTCGGAGTCCCGCCGCAGGCTCCCGGCCGACGTCGACCCCCCGATCATCCAGAAATTCAATCCTGAGGACCAACCGATCATGTGGCTATCGATCACCTCGGACCTGCCTCTGAAGGACCTCATGGATTATGTCGACCGGAGCATCAAGGACCGTTTTAAGACCGTCCCCGGCGTCGGCGAGATCTTCCTCGGCGGGTTCCTCGAACGGAACCTCCGCGTGTGGATCGACACCAAGAAACTTCTCGCATACCAGCTCACGGTCGAGGACGTAATCTCCGCGATCCAGACCGAGCACATCGAGATCCCCGCCGGAAAATTAGAAACCCCGGAAAAGGAATCCTCGGTCCGTGCGATGGGAGAGGCCCGGTCCGTTGAAGAATTCGAAAAGATCGTCATCAATAACCGTGATGGAAAACCCATTTACCGTCCGATCAAATTAAGCGAGGTCGCCAGGATCGAGGACGGCCTTGCGGACCTCCGGAGGATGTCGCGCACCGGAGGACAGCCGTCCGTCGGCCTCGGGATCCGGAAGCAACGGGGCGCCAACACCGTCGCCGTGGCCGAAGGCGTCCGAAAACGGCTCACGGAAATTCAGCGTGAACTTTCGAAGGATTTTTCGATCGGGATCAATTTCGACTCGAGCAAATTCATCTCGGACAGCGTCCATGAGCTTTTCCTGACACTCATCCTCTCCGCCGTTCTCACGTCCCTGGTGTGCTGGCTTTTTCTGGGCTCATGGAGCTCGAACATGAATATCCTGCTCGCCATTCCGACCTCGATCCTCGGAACCTTTATCGTGATGAAATTCGCGGGCTTCACCATGAACATATTCACCTTGCTGGGGCTCTCGCTCGCGATCGGTATTATCGTGGACGACGCCATCATGGTGCTTGAAAATATCGTCCGTCACCGCGAGATGGGCGAAGGCAAGGTCGACGCCGCGCTGAACGGTTCGAGGGAGATCACTTTTGCGGCGCTTGCGGCGACACTGGCGATCGTGGCGATCTTTATTCCTGTCGTCTTCATGAAAGGCATCATCGGAAAATTCTTCCTTCAGTTCGGGGTTACGATCACCGCCGCGGTTTTTCTTTCTCTTCTTGAAGCTCTGACGCTCGCACCGATGCGGTGTTCTCAATTACTTGAGATCGGGGAACGTAAGACCCGGTTCGGCAGGGCTTTTGAACATGGCTTGGTCAAACTCAAAGAGCTTTATGGCAAAGGCCTTGTCCTGACCCTCAAACACAGGTGGAAAGTTCTTTTTCTTTCGTTCGTTTTTTGTATCGCCTCGTATATGATCACGGCCCCCCTGCTCAGAAAAGAATTCGTCCCGGCGCAGGACCAGAGCATGTTCCTGGTCGCCTTGGAAACGCCCATTGGCTCTTCGGTTTATTTCACGAGTGAACGGTTCAAGGTCGTCGAGGAATTCGCCATGAAGAACCCCTGCGTCAAACGCTATTTTTGTGTCATTGGCATACGCATGGGAGGCATCGAAGGAGAGGTCAATGCGGGCATGCTCTTCGTGACCCTCAAGCAACCGAAAGACCGGCCTTATGATCCGAAACTGAAGCGGCGCCCGACCCAGCAAGATATCATGAACGAGTTCCGGACCGGCATCAACAAGATCCCGGACGTGAAGGCGATCATGCAGGACCTTTCCACGCGCGGATTCTCGGCCACACGCGGATACCCCATCGAATTCTCGATCCGGGGCCCCAATTGGGACAAATTGATCGAATACGCTCAGGTGATCCAGGACAAGATGCAAAAGAGCCCCTATTTTCAGGATATCGACAGCGATTACCGCTCCGGCCTCACGGAAGTACGGATCACTCCGGACCGTGACAAGGCCTTCGACCATGCCGCGAGTATCGAAACGATCGCCCGCACGGTGAACGCTATGATAGGTGGCGAGCGCGTGGCGAAATATACGCAGGACGGAAGGCGCTACGATGTCCGGGTCAAAGCGAACGACCAGGACCGCAGAAGCATCGAGAACATCAAGGACCTTTGGATATGGAATAACCGCGGCGAAATGGTCCAACTCGACGATGTCGTCAGGATCACGGAGCGCCCCAGTCTCTTAAGCATCACCCGGCAGGGCCGCGAACGCGCGATCAGTATTTACGCGAGCGAGGCGACCGGCAAGTCTCTCGCGACCGTCATTCAGGAAGCCAAAAAGATCGCCGAAGAGACGCTTCCGTACCCCTACCGTGTCGTCTTTAGCGGAACGAGCCAGACCTTCAAGGAATCCATGATGAGCCTCATCTTCGCGCTTGTCATGGGCATCGTCGTCGCCTACATGATCCTGGCTTCTCAATTCAATCACATCATTCACCCGATCACGGTCCTTCTGGCGCTCCCCTTCAGTCTCGTGGGCGCCTTCTGGGCGCTTTTGATCACAAACCAGTCCCTCAGCATCTTCAGCTTCATCGGTCTTTTGTTGCTGATGGGGATCGTGAAAAAAAACTCCATTCTGCTCGTGGATTTCACCAATCAGATGCGAACCCGGGGTATGAACACTTACGATGCGCTCCTCACCGCCTGCCCGATCCGGTTACGCCCGATCATCATGACTTCCGTCGCCACCATCGCGGCCGCAGTCCCTCCGGCCCTCGCGCTCGGCCCCGGTGCAGAGACCCGTATCCCGATGGGCGTCGCGATCATCGGCGGCGTGTTCGTTTCAACGATCCTGACACTCTTCGTCGTGCCCTCATTTTATTTAGTTTGCGACAAACTCGAGCAAAAAGGCTCCTTCACCTTGATCCTCGCCGCTCTCAAGGACAAACTCTCCCACCATTGTCCCAGGAAATCCTCCTGACGCCCTCCCATTTTCCGCTTTCCTTCAAGACGCTCCTTCTTTAACATACGAACATGAATTGGGAACTCGTGATGCAACCCCTTTTAGCCGGGCTCTCGGTGGGGGCGTTCTGTCTCACCTATTGCTTTCCGTTCATGGGCGTTTTCTTCGGCGCGGAAGAACGCAGCCCCAAGAGAAACCTCTTTGTCCTCCTTGAATTCCTGGCGGGACGCCTGATGGGCTATCTATGTTTCGGCCTGCTTGTGGGCTACCTCGGAGAGAAATTCGATCCCCGGTGGCTGCGCCGCGCCACGGATATCTCCTTTATCGTGTTATCGCTTGTACTTCTTTTTTATCTCCTCGGCCTTGTGCGTGAAAAGAGCCTCTGCCCGACCCCGAAATGGCTAAAGGCCCGGAGCCCTTTAGTGATGGGCTTCTTCATGGGGATCAATCTTTGCCCGCCGTTCCTGCTGTCCGTCGCCTATGTTTTTCAGCAACAAAGCCCCCTTTATGGCATGTTCTACTTCGCGCTTTTCTTCCTGGCGAGCTCCGTCTATTTCCTGCCTCTTTTATCCGTGGGGTTTGCTTCCAAAATTCAAGAGCTCAGGATCATGGCCCGCATCAGCGGCTTTCTCGTAGCCACCCTATTTTTCATTTACGGGATCTATTCAATCGTTCATAATTAGCACCGGAAAGGAATTCAAGCCATGAACCCCGTCGCACTCGCCAACGATCTTAAAGATGGAGACCGCCCCGATGGAGAAAAAATCCAAGGCGTCCGGAAATAACTTCCCTCCACGAACATTCACTGCGTGTTTAACGGGGCTTGCCATCCTTTCTCTCGCATTCACCTTTACTTTTCCCGGAACTAAAGAAAAAAGCGAAGATGAGCATGTCCGCAAAGCGGCTGTGGCCGGCGCATTTTATCCCGGGGGTAAAGCGGCCCTCGAAAAATACGTGGACACGCTTTTGCGCGAGGCCCATCCTCCCGAGATCAAGGAACCGATCCGCGCGATCATGGTGCCGCATGCCGGATACGTTTATTCCGCCCCTGTCGCAGCCTATGCCTATAAGGAACTCGAAGGCCGGGACATCCGGACCGTGGTGCTTCTCTGTAACAGTCACCGGCATTTTCTGGACGGGATCGCGATCTACGGGAAAGGAAGTTTTGAAACGCCGCTCGGCCGGGTACCGATCGATGAGGAAAAAACCGAAAAACTCCTTGCCTCATCTCCGAAGATCATGGACCGGCCGGACATCCACGAAGGGGACCACGTCCTTGAAGTGCAACTCCCCTTCCTCCAGCGCGTTTTGAAAGATTTTAAGATCGTTCCCCTGCTTTTCGGAAGCGATGATCCCGAACTTTCCAAAATCCTCACAGACGCCTTAAAGACGGTCATGGATGATACAACGCTCCTCGTTGCGAGCACAGACATGTCTCACTACCCGCCTTACGAGAACGCCACGACTGCGGACCGTGAAACCCTGCAAGCCATCCAAACCGGACGGGCGGACGCATTGGACGCCATCCTCAAACAACACGCCTCGGAAGGGGTCCCGAACGCGGACACTTTTCTGTGCGGCGCAAGCGGTGTGCGAACGGTCCTGCTTCTCACCCAAGCGCTCGGCCCCACAACCCCCGTTTATTTAAAATATGCGAATTCCGGAGATACCTCGGGTGATAAAAACCGCGTGGTCGGCTACGGCGCGGTCGCTTTTGTCGCAAAGCAAAGCACGATGCCCGCAGCGCCGCTACCCGCGACCGAAGAAAAGAAAAACGTAACGGATGAACAAGGGATGACCGCGGAAGAAAAGAAAGAACTTCTCCAGATCGCGCGCACCACCGTAGAAGGTTTTGTCCAAACCTGGAAAGTTCCCGACTTCTCCCCCGCTTCGGCGACTCTCAGGCAACCGCTTGGCGCTTTTGTAACGTTGAGAATGAATGGCAAACTTCGTGGCTGCATCGGCCGGTTCAACCCTTCGGGGCCCCTCTATCTTATGGTCCAGCAAATGGCCATTTCCGCGGCCTCGCAGGACCCACGGTTCAAGCCGGTAAGCACGAATGAACTCGGGCAATTGGAATATGAGATCTCGGTCCTAAGCCCGCTCAGAAAAATCGAAGCGGCAGACGAGATCGAACTTGGAAAGCACGGCGTTCAAGTCTCGAAAGGATCTCATCACGGCGTGTTCCTGCCGCAAGTCGCGACCGAGACGGGATGGAGCAAGGAAGATTTCCTGGGCGAACTTTGCTCCCAGAAAGCCGGATTGCCCAGGGACTGCTGGAAAGATCCGGATGTGCGCTTAGAGGTCTTTTCGGCCGAGGTCTTTTCGGAAGAGAAAGAGCAGCGTTAAAAGAACGTTCGCGGATCCTAAAAATATCAGCGTTTGCGGGACCCCCCAAATCGGAATGAAAAATCCCGCGGTCATAAGGGCGCCCAATGCCGAACCCCAAAGATCCGCCGCATAAATGCTTCCAAGACGGTCTCCCTTACCCCGGGTGAGATAAAGGCGGTTCGCAAACGGAAAGATGGCCCCGGTCGCAAGACCGCCCCAAAGCGCCACCCCTAAAAAGGCGTACTGATAGGTTTCCCCAAGAAAAACCCCCTTCGAAAAGATCCGTACGCACACTTTGATCAGCAAAAAGAAAAATGCTGCGTTCATCACGTGGAGCATCGCAAGAGCGAACCTCTCCGGGATCTTCTTCAAACTCATGGCCGCCCAGGTTCCCGCCCCCAACCCCGCCATGAACGCTGTGATCACCCAGGCCAGCTGGTAATAAAGGTCCCCAAAGGCCGCCTGAAAAAGATAGATCACTATGATCTCACACGCCATCAGAGAAAAACCGGCGGTCCCCATACTGACAAGCGCGAGTTTACGCACCCGCTTCATGGACTCCCGTGTGAATGCACTAAGAATCAAGATCATGAATAAGCCCGCCGTCAAAACGACCGGAAAAGGAAGGGTGGCCAGAAAAAAGAACATCCCGGTGATCGTGGGATTGAACTGGCTGAGCCACCGGAGAAATTCAAAATAACAAGTGCGCGGCCTCAGATCGGTGTTCTTGGTCTTCCATATCGCATTACGGAAAACCGCTGCGACACGCTCCACGCGATCATTCGTGAAACGATAGCGGATCTGGTTTGCCGTCACGAAGTCGGGCTTGATCTTCCGCCCGGAAAGGCGGTCGATCATCTCCTCGGGACTCAAAAAAGACGCGCTCTCTCGTGAGGCTAAAAAGAAAAGCGTATCTTCCGGAAGCACTTTCACGGACGGGAAAACTTGGCTGAGCGTCGCGTAAACCGAACTGCCGAGCCGTTCCAGTTCCGGGGTCATGGTATTCGCCGAAAACGTGATATGGGTCGAGAACACCCCTCCGGACGAAAGATGGGAACGGACGGAACGGAAGAATTGCTCCGTGTAGTTGCGATTGATGAGCACCGATGCCGGGTCCGGGAAATTCGCGATGATCACATCGAATTTCCCATCTTCGGACCTGAGAAAATCCCTTGGGTCCGTGGCCCAAAGCCGCACCCGGGGATCGTGAAGGGTCGCCCGGAGATCCTCCGGAAGAAATCCGCGGGTGATCTTCAAAAGCTCAGGATCAAGCTCAACCGCACAGACCTTTTGGGGGTCATGTTTTAAGATCTGCTGCAAAGGTCCATTGAATCCTGTTCCAAGGAGCAGGACCTTTTGGGGTGCCGGGTGCGCAAGCATCGGGAAATGGACAAGATATTCACTCGCAAGGTCTTCCCGGTCCGCCCCCAAAAGCAGGCCGCTTTGATAGAAATTATATTGTGGCCCCAACTGAGTGACCGACACATTCCCATGAATGGTATTCTCGGTCCGGATGAGCGTTTCGTTCGGGAACCTTAACTGGGACGTCTGCTGTTGCAAAGAAGCGCTGCTTATAAAAAGCCATGCCGGAAAAAGGACCGCTGTGAGAACCAAGATCCGCCAAACTTTTTCCTTTTGTTTAAGGAAAACATGAAAAATCCCGCAGGCAACCGCGAGATTCAAAACGGCAAGGATCGCCGCCACCCGGAACTCGTTGACAAAAATCAATGCAAAACTGAAAAGAACTCCGCCCGCGATGAATCCAAGGCATTCCCCAAAATACGCCCATCCCGCCGCTCCTGCTGATTCCCCTTCCGGCATTTGAGATGCCCGGCTTCTTGCCGCGACAGCAAATTGGATCCCCATCATTCCACAAAGAGGCATAAGGACCGCAAGCGGGAAAAGAAGAGCCGGTATAAATTCCGGAAGTGCCCCAGCCGGAGTCCCGAGGATCAGTTTACCGGAACGTATGAGAACGATCGCAAGGGGAAAAAGAAAAGCCGTGAAAATATGACAGATCGTTAATGAACGAAAGACCCTTTCTGTATCATGAAAGAGTCTCGAGCCCAACACGCTCCCTAAAGCAGTTCCGAGGAGCCAGCAAAAGAGGATCCAGCCGATGAAAAACTCATTGGCGTAAAAACTCATCGCCAGTTCCCGGATCAGTACCACCTGGGAAATAAGCGATGAGAACCCAAGGACACCCAAGGAAAGAATGAGGATCTTTTTCATATTCCTCTATGATCTGAGCCATCCCCGGAAAAGAGCGCCTGACCTCCGAAGATAGAACGGATTTTGAACTGAGGATCTGCCTTAGGCAACTTTCCCCGATACAATATGGACATCTCTTTGCGGAAACGGGATCGTGATCTTAGCAGCGATGAGCGCCTTATAGATCGTAAGGTTGATCGCGCAGAGGGTCTGGAAATATTTCGTCATCGGGATCCAGTAGCGGCAACCGATATTGATCGAAGAATCCCCGAACTCCTGAAGACCTACTTGTGGTTTGGGAGTCTCGGCAACATCTTGGAAACCTGCGATCGTCTTTTGGATCACCCTGATGGCCTTCTCGGGATCATCCGAATAGCTGACGCCGACCATGTTTTCCACGATCTTGTACCTGAAGGAATTGTGGATGATCTCCCCCACAATATGTTTATTGGGGATCGTGATCTTCACGCCATCTTCATCGGTGAGGATCGTCGAAGCCAGCTTCACTTCCTGAACGACCCCGCTTTGACCTTTCACAACAATGGTATCTCCCACCACGAACGGGTGGCCCAGAATGATTGAAAGTCCGGCCCCATAATTGGAAAGCGGCCCCTGTAGAGCCATGCTTGCGCCAAAAGCGCCGGCACCGATCATTGCGATCAAAGGCGTTATCGTGATCCCGAATTTGCCGAGCGCGATCAGGATCGCAAAGGCCAGCACCGACATTTTGGCGCAGCCGGCAATGAATTTTGACAACGTGATATCGAGTTTTTTCTTTTCGCAAAGTTTGAGAACAACTCCTTGCACCCATTTCCCGACCCAGGCACCGACCACAAGGACAATAATGGCCCCAAGGACTTGGAAGCTGTAGTTAGTAAGAAATTCGATCGCGGTGTTGATGAACTTCTGTAACGCCGTCACTTCCTTTTCCATAAATTTCCCCTCAAGCAAGTTTTGAGCTGCGGTTTGAACGGTGGACGATACCGGCATGTTTTACCTCCGCCATTTTATCACCTGATCATCTCGAGGAAAACGGGTGAATTAAAAACTAAGAGACCGACCGGAAGGATTGTATCACATCCCAGCCGAGAGACTCAAAGAGAGCCGCTCCCCTTTTCGGACGGCTTGAGATCTTCATACGCCAGTCATGCTTATGAGAAAAAACGGAAAGGAAAATGCTATGGAGAAAACTGGAAGTTACAAACGGGCCGTGTGAGAAGTGTTGTCTTTCAAGTTCTTGAGCAGGACCGTATCCGGTGTGACCATCCCCTGTTTCAGCAACAGCTCCAATAACTTAACGTCTGAGATCATCGTTTTTTCCGGTCCGGGGCCCGCTATGGGCTCAGACCCCCGTCAGCTTCTGGATCGTTTCGGTGAACAATTGCGGGTTGAAAGGCTTGACCATGTACGCGTCGGCTCCGGCCTGCTCCGCAAGCTTTTTGTCCGCTTCACTCCCCTTGGCCGAAAAAATGATCACCGGGGTATTTTCAAAAGCTTTGTCGAACTTGAGTATCCGGCAGACTTTATAACCGTCGAGTTTCGGAAGCATAAGATCCAGCAGGATCGCATCCGGAGATTCTTTGCGTGCAAGGTTCAAACCCTCTTGACCGTCTTGGGCGATCAAAACTTCAAAACCCATGGCCGTCAGACGCGTATTGACGATCACTTGAACATTGGGTTCATCATCCACCAAAAGGATCCTTTTTTTCATCAAATGCCCTTCACCTGGCTTTCATTCTATTAAAATAAAAGTTCATTGACCCGATTTTTTCCGATATCCCTATCCTCGACTAGTTTTTTAATTGCAAACTAGTGTTGTCCAAGTCATCGTTCAAAAAAATAAAATTAAGACTTGGGCTGTTTATTGAAGGACTTGTTGAAATCCTGCCATTGCTGCGCGAGTTCCTTCTGAATCTGCTGGGTCTTTTCCTGGAGTTGTTTGGCAAGCGCATCCCATTGCTGCTGAAGTGTTTTAACGGTTTCCTGGACCTCGGCTTCCACCTTCTTGGAAGACTCAGCGACCTTTATGGCCCCCGTCGAAAGACCCTCACCGGCCGTGTCCTTCAACTCCCGGGCCACCTCACCTGCCTGCCTGCCAAGGCTTTGGGGCGCGGCCTGGGTCCCAAGAGAAGCCTGCTCGTCCGCCGCATAAACCATCCCGGCTACAGCAAAGATCATGGCAACTGTGAATGCTACAAGTTTATATTTCATAATTCCTCCGAGCTTAAGGGACGCTCATCGTACGGCGTAAGGAGTGCGGCCCTGACTCTTATAAAGATACAAGGAAGTCAGGACCGCACTAATTTCCTTATTAGTTTTTAATGAAAAATCAGTGCAGAGAAGAAACACCGTACGCCGTACACCTTGCACCTTACCCCGTACTAACTTCTTAGTGCTCCCTCACTATAAGCTTTGTGACACTCCTTCTTTTTCGAAGCGGGACACTCTCCCATCCAGCAATAAAGACACAACTTCTCTTTCGGAAGCCCGACGGCTTCGACCATATCGTCTACCGTCTGATAGCGGAGCGTCGTAACGTTCAGGTCCTTACGGATCCATTCGATCATTTTCTGGTGTTTTGGAGAATTGGAGTCCACATATTCGGAAACGTCTTCGATGTCCTGTCCTTCCAGTTCCCGGATCGCCTTGCGCGCCGCCAGTTCGTGAATGCTCCGCGTAGAAAGGCAGAACTTGCACGGGTACATCAGGGGCGGACAGGCGGGACGAACGTGGACTTCCTTCGCACCGGCTTCCCAAAGTTTGCTGATGGTGAAATTTTTGAGCTGGGTCCCGCGTACAATGGAATCATCGCATACGACGACGCGGTTGTCCCGGATGATCTCCCGGATGGGAATGAGCTTCATTTTTGCGATAAGATCCCGCTTTTCCTGGGTGGGCGGCATATAACTGCGCCCATACCCCGGCGTGTATTTCACAAGCGGTCGGCGAAAAGGTTTGCCGCTTTCTATGGCGTATCCGATCGCATGACTCGTCCCGGAATCTGGAACCCCGGAGACCATATCGATTTCAATATCTTTATCGCGCCGCGCAAGGGCCGCACCGCACCGTTCACGGGTGGCTTCGGTATTGATGCCCTCATAATCGGAGGCGGGAAATCCTGTGTAGATCCAAAGAAATGTACAGATCTGCATTTCTTCCAAGCCCTCTTTCTTGGATTGGATACCGTCTTCGGTCAAGAGCACGATCTCCCCCGGCATCATATATTTCATCACCTTGAAATCATCGTTGGGAAATGATGACGTCTCGGAGGCCACTGCGTAAGCGCCCGGCCGCCTTGCGATCACAAGCGGTGTATACCCTAAGCGATCCCGCGCAGCATAAATCCCGTCGCGATTCAAAACAAGAAGCGAGCAGGACCCCTCGATCTTCTCGAACATCCCCTCGATCCCGCTGACAAGATCATCCCCGAGCGTGATGAGCCGGGCGATCAGTTCGGTCGTATTCACAGGCCCTTTGGCGCTCATCTCGGCAAAGGAGTGCCCTCGTTGCAGAAGTTCTTGGACAAGGCTCTGTGCGTTCTCAATGAGCCCCATGGTCACGATGCAGAACGGGCCGAACTTTGAATTGAGATAAATAGGCTGCTCATGGGAATCGCTGACCGCCCCGATCCCCTTATGGCCCTTGAGCTGCGGCAAGTCATCGAAGAATTTGGACTTGAACTGACTTTGGCTGATCCCGTGGATCTGGCGCGCGAATTTCTCGCCCTCCATGACCGCAAGCCCGCCAAACTCCGTCCCGAGATGAGAATGATAATCCGTACCGTAAAAAAGAGAATCGGTGCAATGCGTTTTAGAAACGATCCCGTAAATCCCGCTCATAGATTTTCCGTCCTCTCTTAGTTGGTGGCGAACGCGACGCAGACTTCGCGTAACACCCTTCGTTCTACTTTGCGTTAGTTTTTATAGTATTTTTCCGCCTCCGGAATTTCTTTGTTAATGTCCGCGATCCGGCGCGCGTTCGCGGGATGGGTGGAGAGCAGTTCCGGGGGTTTCGCTCCCCCCAAAGAACTCATCCTTTCCCAGAAGGCGACGGCGGTCTTGGGGTCATAGCCCGCCCGGGCCATGAGGACCAGTCCGATATGGTCCGCTTCAGATTCATGACTCCGGCTGTACGGCAAAAGAACCCCGACCTGGGAACCGGCTCCGTAGGCCTGCATCAGGATGTTTTGAGCCAATGCGGGTTTTGATTTCATGATCTGCGCGAGCCCCATGCCGCCCGCCTGGACTAGAAGTTCCTGACTCATGCGCTCGCCGCCATGATTTGCGATCGCATGCGCCACTTCATGGCTCATCACCGTCGCCAGACCGTTCTCATCTTTTACGACCGGAAGGATTCCGGTGTAAACCACGATCTTTCCGCCCGGCATGCAAAACGCGTTCACGGTCTTGTCATCTTGGATCAGATTGAATTCCCATTTGTAGTTCGCGAGGTCTTTTTCCATCCCGTTCTCACGCATGAAAGTCCCGGCCGAGGCCGCGATCTTCTGACCGACCTCCGTGACCTTCTGATTCCATGGCGCGTCGGTCGAGAGGGTGGACTTACTCAAAACTTCCTTGTAGCTTTGATCGCTCAGAGTCAGAAGTTCTCCTTGGGGGATAAAGGAAAGTTGTTTGCGGCCCGTGATCGGAACCGTCGAACAGCCGATGAGAAAAAGCAGTATCGCGAGGTGGAATATTTTTTTCATGAGGCCTATCTCCGTTCGGGTAAAGAAGATGCGATTCTGGATATTCCTTACCGTGATGTGATATTATACAATAAAGATCGTTCCGTGGAGGACAAAATTCAAATGACTTTCACCCAAAAACAGCATCCCGTTTTGAGTTCTTTTCTGGTTTTGTCCCTTGTTTTTTCCGGCTGTGTCCGGTACCGGCCTCACCCCACAGAACGCACATCCTTCATGGAAAGAGCGCAAACTCAAACGCGTGACAACCTGACGGTCACCCTGACGGTCCTGAGCAACAAAGAGGCAAAAAAATTCTTCGGCACCTCCCTTTCCAAAAGAGGCATACAGCCCCTTTGGCTCGAGATCGACAACCGCAGTGACAACACCTACTTTTTTATCCCCAGGAATATGGACCCCAATTATTATTCTGCGGAAGAGGCCGCCTATATGGCCCACTACAAGCAGACCCGGCAGTTCTTCGAAGCGGGTCTCCTCGCGGTCATTTTCTTCCCGGCCCTCGTCTTGGTCCCGGTCAATTTTTTCAGGATCCGCTACGCAAATAAAAAAATGGACAAGATCTTCGAAGAAGTGTCCATGCATAGTTATGTCATCCATCCTGGCAAAAAACACGAGGGGTTTCTTTACACCTCCGTTGACCAGGGCATCAAGCACGTCAAGGTTGATCTTATAGGGGACCCACAGCGTGAAGTCTTTGACTTTGTGGTGACGGTCCCGGGCATGAAACCTGACTACACCACGAAGGATTTCGCGAACCGTTATTCAAAAGAAACGATCCTGAAATACACGGATGAGGATTTTCCCAAAGAGCTTGAACAGCTTCCCTGCTGTGCCACCAACAAGAAAGGCACTCAAAACGGCGACCCGCTGAACCTCGTGGTGATCGGAGAGCTTGAAAACCTGATCACGATCTTCACTTCTTCGGGTTGGGATGAGACCTCCGTGCTCACGATGAGTTCCGGATTTTCGATGGCTAAGGCGTTCCTCACGGGAGAAAACGACCGCTACTCCCCGGTCAGTCCGCTTTACTATCGCGATCATCCGCAGGACATCGCGTTCCAGAAAACGCGAGACAATATCAACCAACGCCTGCATTTCCGCCTCTGGTACACTTCGATGCGTTACAACGGAAAGCCCGTTTGGATAGGGGCCATCAGCCGCGATATCGGGGTCAAATTCACCTTCAAAAACTGGTACATGACCACGCACAAGATCGATCCGAACCTGGACGACTCGCGTGATTATCTCTTGGCAGACATGCTTGAAGTGGAAAAGGTCTCAAGATATGGTTTCATCGAAAACACCGCGCTTGAACAACCGACCCATAAAAATAAGAATCTCACCAACGACCCTTACTTCACGGACAACAAACGGCTCGTGATGGAACTTTCGACCGAAGATACCCCGCTCCAGGCTTTCCCGTGGGGACGTCTGAGTGAAGATGTAACATTGAAAAAGACGTAAAAAGAGACACAAAAAAACCCCGCTGGCCGAAGCCAACGGGGTTCTTTGTAGTTCCAGTTGTGGTTCTTAGATCTTCACAACGTTAGAGGCTTGTTCGCCCTTGGGACCGCGGGTCACTTCAAATTCGACCGCTTGGCCTTCTTCCAAAGACTTGTATCCCTCACCCTGAATCGCGGTGTGATGCACGAAGACATCAGCGCCACCCTCACGGGAGATGAATCCATAGCCCTTTGAGTTGTTAAACCACTTTACTTTACCTTGTACCATGGTTGATATTGCTCCTTTCACTTGAATTATAGTAACGCATGACAAGTTCAACCTTCACTACGGTAAAAACATCAACCTGGTGCAGTTGGAACTAGCCCGCTTTGTTGTCCCCTTCCGGGGAGTTCGAAACAGGGTAAAAACAAAAAACCGCAAGGTAAACATACAACCTTGCGGTACACATCATGTTCTACCTCCTGCTTACTACGAAAGAATTGTGCCCTATGTCGAACGGTTTGTCAAAGTTTATTTTAGCGCCGGCGGAGGTTCTCCGTTGTAAAGAAAATGGTCCCAATACCTATCAATTTTCACGCAGTGGAAATTGGGGCCATCCTTGTCTGTCATTTAAGAAAAAAATCCAAGACAAGGATAGATGGAGATATAATGCCTTTCGCTCTCTCATACGTTCGCATCTTAACCACCCTCATAGGGGGGCGAGCTAGAGTGCTTGCCTGTCCCTTGAGAGTACAAAAGAACAGGCTCCTATGACGACACGCCGGGAAAGGTTACGCCGAAGATTCTCCGAATTCCGGTCGAAGTTCGCCGGACACATGCAAAAGGTCCGTCCTCGTGTCGCATTCAAGATCCTCGCCGGCACCGTGATCCTGTTCCCCTGGATGGCCGGTTCTCTTATGATCAGCGTTTTCAAGATCGGCTACTGGCGCAAGATCGCGAACTGCCAGACTTTTCTCAGCCGGCACGCACTCGCCTTTGACGGCATCGACCCGAAAACTCTCACTGTGGAGTCCGTCTCAGGAGGGGTCAGCAATTTCAATCAGACGTGGCGGTGTCGAAAGAACACGGGAGAAGAGATCCGTTATTTCGTTAAGATCTTCCTCGATGCCGGAAGTTTTTGGGCCAAGCATCTCAGTTTTGTCAGCCCGTTTCCCGCCGTTTACGGCGGCAAGACCCACGAACGCTTTACCGTGGACGTGGTCAGCCGCGTCCAGCTCGACAAGATCGGCGTCCCGGTCCCGCGCCTCATCGCCTACGATGCGGTTGAAAAAGTCATGGTCACTGAACACATCGAAGGAGAGACGGTCGATTCGGTCCTGGAGCGCATCGGTGAACGTCGGACGCTGGGTCCTGGGGATGAGGCCGTGCTCCGGCAATGTGCGATCGGCCTGGCGAAGATCCACCGGGCGGGTTTTTCATTGATCGATACTCAGCCCGTCAACTGCATCTGGGTCGCGGTGGAGCAAAAGGTCTACTTCACGGACCTGGAGTTTTGCGGCAGTCAGGATAAAAGGGTGTGGGACATCGGATTCTTCTTGTGTTTCATCGCCGTGCGGCTTTCCGGCGCGGTGCGGCAAGAGGTACGCAATATTTTTCTGGAAAGTTACCAGAAAGAACGCCAGGTCGATCTTGCCCAGGTCACGGAAACCGGCCTCCAACTGCAGGAATATATGCCGGTCTTTCAAGCCGTCCTTGATATCCGCCGTTTCACCCCCGAAGAGCTCTTCGAAGGTCTCATTTCCACTTAATCTCGTACGGCGTACGGAGTACGGCGAAAAAAGCTTGTACGCCGCACACAAAACGCCTTACACCTTACGAACTCGTTAAAAATCCGCTCCCAGCCAGCTCACCCATTCTTGTTTCTTAGGGAATGCAAAAGCAAACCCTACGAGAGAAACGGCCGCGAACGGGATGAAATCGTAAGGCTGATGCCCGAGAAAGACCAGGACCATGCCGAGCAGTAACGGAAGCTCAGCCCCTGCGCTCATCAGAACCGTTCTCATAAAAAGTTTTTGCGGTGAACGTTCCGTGTTCGGAACTTGAGCCGAAAAGGCGCTGAACATCCGGTGACTCAACTGCCCCATCGCGAAGATCCCGAGAACCGACGCGGCCAAAGCTCCGTATTTCACAAGCGGATAGGTTTGGGCGTTCAGGGTCGCGGGGCCTACCTTTCCCATGTGCACCAAATAATACCCCATCGCTCCGTACGCCACGACGGAAGCCGCCAACCCGACCGTCATCCTTTGCGCCTGTGTATAAAATTTTTTCGCTATTTCTATCCGGTCCATGATCGTTCTCCTTTTTAAAAAGTGACGCGAGGAACGGCCATTTTTCTACCGCTTCAAACTTCCGCTCTCGTCATACACCTTGGGCATTCCCTCAACCTTTCCGCCCCTAAAAACCCCCTCGCTTTCCAATTGCCCGTTTTCATAATAAGACCTATAGGGCCCTTCCGGTTTTCCATTCTGGAAAACGACCTCGAACTTCAACTGGCCGTTCTCATAATAATCCCGCGACAATCCCTCATGTTCACCGTTCTTGAAAACCGCTTCGCCTTTGAGTTTCCCGTTCGCATAGTACCACCGGGACAGCCCTTCACGCTTTCCGTCCCGGTAAATTTCCTCGTCTTTCAATTGCCCGTTCGCATAATATTCTCGGTACGGCCCGTCCGGAACTTCGCAGCCCCAAAAACTGAATAGAAACATCGAGATCAAAGCCGTTCCGACCCATCCGTTAAAGAAAGTTCCCGTTTTAATATTCACCCCCGCAACCCCCTCTTGTTCTCTTTCGTCTGTCATCGGAATTGTTCTTTGACTTTGGCGCGCGTGAAAAAAATAATAAAAAGGGCCGGAACGAGATTGAAAACGACCGAATAAAACACGATCGCGGGCGCGTGTTCCGCGACGCTTCCGCCCCCGCTCCAACGGGCGATCTCCACCGGCGCAATGCAGAACCCCCCGAGGATGGAAAGCCCCTGAACATAAATGAATATTTTACGGGCTATTTCTCGCAAGAAAAATAAAAATATTCCTAATAAGACGAGGAGCACGGCCAAGATGATACTGAGAGGCTCCCCCATGATTATAAGCGTCGTGTTCATAAAAAAACAGGAAAGCGCCAAGAGGATGGGCGCTTTGACCCCCCAGTGAAAGCCCGCGATATAATCCAGAGTGATGAGATTGATCGCGATGAAATAGAGGGATAGCACCGCTATGCCTCTAGACCTTTTCATTCCTGGGGTCCTTTTCCCGAGAAAGCAGCGGCTTTTCAAGCGCCGGGTTTTCGAGAAGACTGCCATAGTGGAAAACAGCACAGAGCCCGATCCCCGACTCTGCACAGGACCGGAATTCTTTTTCAAAAACTTCCGGAGCATGCACGAGCTTGTAAACACCGACGCCCATATACAATCGTGTGCGGTCCGAAACCTTGTCCTTGGCCACTCCGGTCCACTGTTCATATTCGGCCGGATCCGGTGAATAGTTCATGACCGTCACGAAATCCACAAGACCGCTATTGACCCAGGACGGCCAATCCTGGAACGCTTCATGAAGCGCGCGGACGTAGGACATGCACCCTGTCGCGGAGACATGAATGTCGGAACGGATGGCCCGCGCTTTTTGAACGAGAAGCTTCAAAAGTTCCGTCACTTGAGCGCGTTTCCAGTCATTCCATGCCCGGCTCCCCTCTTTGATCTTCTTGAGGCCGGTCGAGTTCCTGAAACGCTCCATGTTGACCGGGGTATAGCCATACCGAGGATGGCTGTCCGGATAGCGGATGTAATCAAATTGAACGCCGTCCAAAAGAGGATAGGTCCGGACGATCTCTTCCACCATGGCGACGAGTTCTTTCCGGACCCGCGTATCTCCCGGCTCAAGAAAATACTGGCTGTCAATTTTGTAGTCGGCGAGCGTTCTTTTTTCCTCAGGATTTCTCGTCAGGATATCGGAGCCGTACTTTTTGAGGAGTGGAGCATCCTCATTCGCGCTGAGACTCAACATGTTGAGCCAGGCGTGCACCTCGATCCCCGCGTCATGCGCCTCTTGGATCAGAAACGCGAAGGGGTCCTCCCCAAGCGTTTTCAAAGCGGCTTCATACGGCGCAGGATCTCCGACCTTGGAAGGGAACCACGCCTGATTTGCGCGATAGATCTGCACAAAAAGGATCTTGATACGGGCTTTTTTCGCGAAATCGACAAGCTTCATGATGGCTTCACGGTTTGAGAGCGTCGGCGGGTTCTGGATCAATGAGACAAAGAGACCCCGAGAGGGGCTTGACGCGCGAGGCGTCAAGTTGTCACATCTTACGGGGGCCTGCCAAATAAAAAATGAACACAGAACGAAGATCGAGATCCTTTTTCTCATCGGAAGGAGTTCGCTCATCTATCCCGTGCGGTTGATCACTTTGAAGAACGCTTTGACAACCTCGGGACGGAACTGAACACCATTCGCGCGTTCAATTTCATTGGCCGCTTCGTGGGGCGTCAGGGGTTTGCGGTAGGACCGGACCGAGGTCATGGCGTCATAGGCGTCAGCAATGGAAACGATCTGGGACGACTGGTCGATCTCTTCGCCCTTGAGGCCATCGGGATAACCCTTCCCATCCACACGCTCATGATGCGAACGTATCACACGCAGCAGTTCCTCGTCCAGAACCGACTCAAGGATCTTTTCCCCGGTCACAGGATGCTCCCTAAGGGTCTCCAACTCTTCGGGGGTCAGTTTTTCTTTTTTATTCAGAAGGGTCTCCCGGATCACAAGTTTTCCGATGTCATGAAGCTCGGCCACGCACCAGATAAGTTCTGCTTTTTCGGGACTCACCCCAAGCTCCAAGGCAATGCTACGCGCCAAGTTGGCCACGCGTTCCGAATGTCCCTGGGTATAGGGATCCTTGGCCTCAAGAGCCCGTACAAGCGCTTGTGTCACTTTGAAAAAATAATTTTGCAGGCGCTTCCTGGAATTAGAAAGGCTTCCGGCCATCTTGTTAAAAGAATCCGCCAATTCCCCGATCTCATCCCGGGACCGCACTTCAACCCGGTAGTCCAGATGGTCTTCAGCCAGCTGACGCGTCCCCTCCGCAAGTCTTCGCACCGACCTTGAAACGCTTCCGGCGATCAAAATTCCGAGCGCGCAACAGAACAAAACTCCCGCAAGCAACACCCATGCCGTACGTCGTTTGATCTCTTCCTGCATTTTATTGATATCGTCCGCCAGAATATCCACGCCAAGGATCGCGACGACCTTTCCGTCTTTTCCGAAGATCGGTGCGTAACCGGAGAGCGTGACACCCCATGGATCGGTCTGAAGCTGACGGTCGGCGGAGGGAGCGTTGAAACCCTCCAACATTTCCGGAAAACGGCTCGCATCATAAAGATCCCCGGGACGAGCAGCGCTTCTTTCCCTGCGGCCATTCCGTTCGGGAACTTCAGGATCCACCAAAAATCGCAATATCCCGGGAGTCTTCGTCTTCGCAAGAACATAGGTATATTGAAGCTGCCTGTTCATTTTCAGAACTTGATTAAGTTTCGCGACCACTTCACGATAGGCGGGACTCCGGACGCCGTCCCATGTTAAAGGGATCTTTTGAAGTGCTTCCGCATCAACGGCCAAGGAGGCTGTTTGGGCAATGACGATCAGGGAATTCCGGAGTTGTTCAAAATGAGAGGCGAGATTAAAGCGATAGACAAGAAAATTATTCAGCACCGTCACGGAGACCATCGCGAAGATCAACACCAGGGTCACGCGGGTCCTGAAGCTAAAGAAAAAAGCCCTGCCTTTCATCGAAGCCTCGCTTTTAAAGAACCCGGCTTTCCCCGAGGATAGTCCCGGGCATTCCGCAGCACTTTTTTATTGATAATCGAACACGCGACCCTTGTTTTGCGATCGGGGAACGGCATCATTCCCTGTCTTCACCTTTCTTGCCGATCACGTGAGCAATGTGAAGACCCATCAGCCGTGCAATGAACACCGCGAGAAAGACCTGTCCCATCACAGCTTCCATGAAGGCCAGGGTCTCGGCCACCCGGCTCGTCGGTACGATATCCCCATAACCGACGGTCGTCAGTGTCACGTAGCTGAAATAGAAAAGATTGATCGCCGTGCTATCCTGAAAAATGAACGCCCCGGGATCGAAAAAGTAAAGAATGCGATACATGACCCCCCACATGATCCCAAGAAGCAGATAAATACAGATCCCTCCTTTGATGCTGTCGTGTGTCACTTTTTTTTCGTTGAAAAGGGCCCGGAAAAGATGGCTCAGAAAGATCGCAAGAAAAACGATGTAGACGACATCCGCAAAAATGACCGCTCCGTCTGACCAACCGGGTCCGAGGTTCTTGGCAATGAGATCGAACGCGCACACTGAAAAGAAAAAGACCGATGCTGCCCAGAACCTTGCCGGACGCTCGATCATGATACGGAGGATAAAGATATTCAAAGCGGCGAAGATCAGCACAAAAAACACGGAAGCAATGCCTCCCCCTTGGTGCAGTCTCAGGAGCGGGGAGGCAAGCAAAAGCATGATGATTAAAATAAGAAGGTAATTGAACCGGTCGCGGAAGAACTGCTCGAATTTCTTTTCCAAGTTCAGCATGGCATCCCCGCGTCATTCATATAAAAACACATGGTCTCTCCGTTTTATTCTTCTTTCCGAGAAGAACCCGCGCGAGTGAGCTCGAATTTATCGAGCACCTTTTCCTGGAAAGCTTGCATGTAGAGAAAAAGCCCGGGCGTCACAAAGAGCGTTACGACCTGAGAAAAGACCAGCCCGCCGACCACGACCAATCCGAGAGGGACCCTGGAAGAACCGTCCGCGCCATATCCGAGCGCGATCGGTAAAGCGCCCATGATTGCCGCAAGTCCCGTCATGAGGATCGGCCGGAAGCGCACAACGCTCGCGTCGTGGATCGCGTCAAAGTTATTCTTCCCTTCAGCAAGGCCCTGGTTGGCAAAGTCCACCATCATGATACCGTTCTTGGCCACAATACCGAGCAGCATAAAGATCCCGACATAAGCGTAAAGGGACATCTCGGAGTGGAAGATCCAAAGCGTGGCAAGGCCGCCGAGCGTCCCGACCGGGAGTGTCGTCAGGATCGTGACCGGATGCGCGTAACTTTCATAGAGAATGCCTAAGATCACATATTTGATCAGGATCGCGATAAGGATCAGAAGGCTGAGACTTGCAATGGCGTCCGAAAATTCTTCCGCTTCACCTTGCAATTTCCCGGTGACTCCGGCCGGGAGGATCTTCTCAGTGGTCTGTTCAATAAATTTTGTCGCGTCTCCGAGAGGGACCCCTTCCTTAAGGTTGAAGGAGATCGTCCCGGAATTCAATTGCGAGTCGTGCGGCACATTTTGCGGGGTCACCACCTCGGTCCATTCGAGAACAGAACTCATGGGCACCATCTTTCCCGTGGCGCTTGCCCGGACATAGACCCGGGAAAGGTCTTCCGGAACTTTCTGATACTCCTTTTCGAGTTCCACGATCACCTGGTATTGATCAATCTGGGTTTTATAAAGCGTCACTTTGCCTTGGGCATAAGCCAGCGACAAGGCGTATTCGATATCCTGCGCCGTGATCCCTAGGGTCGACGCCCGGTCCCGAAGGATTGTGGCCTTCAAGGTCGGCAAGGTTAGTTTGACGCTGTTTTGAATGTCCACAAATCCGGGATGTGCCTGGAGCTCTTTTTCAAGTTGCATCGCGCTCCCATAAACTTGCTCCTGATCCGCGCCGCGGATCGTATAGGAATATTTGCTCCCTGAAGCGGTGCTTTCGCCGCCGGTACTGATCTGAAGAGCGGGCGTGGCTTTAAGGAACGCGAACCCTCCGGCGATCTTTGACAACTTGCCGCGGATCTCCGCCAAAGCCTTGGCCATTGGAAGGCGCTTCCCAGAAGGCTTGAGCACGATATGGATGAACCCGGTGCTCTGGTCGGAGCCGGTCTGAAGTCCGGAAGCGGTCAGCGTCCGTTCAATGTTGGGGTCCGCCTCAAGCACCTGATTCACCTGGGCTTGATACTCACGGGCCTGCTGGGTCGAAGTCCCGAGAGGCATCAAGGTGCCCCCCATGATCGCGCCGCTATCCCCGTCCGGAAGGAATGTCTGGGGCAGCACATTGAAAAAGTAAACGGTCCCGCCCAGACAGGCCACCCACAGGATGATCGTAATGAACGGACGCAACAGGATCTTTTTGAGGAGGACGCTGTATCCTCCGATCACTTTGTCCATGAACGGATTCATGATCCTCTGGACCCAGTTCTCTTTTTCTTTTCCCTCCACCTTGGCCTTCAACATGCGCGCGCACATCATCGGGGTGAGCGTCAGCGACACCACGCCCGAACAAAGGATCGTCACGACCACCGTGATCGCGAATTCTCTGAAGATCCTTCCGACGACACCCCCCATGAATACGAGCGGAATAAAAATCACGGCCAGCGAGAGCGTCATGGAAAGGATCGTAAAGCTGATCTCCTGAGCGCTCTTGATCGCGGCCGGGAACGGTTTCATGCCCTGCTCGATCAGACGCACCGTGTTTTCGAGCACCACGATCCCGTCATCTACGACGAACCCGACCGCAAGAATGATCCCCATGAGCGACAGGTTGTCCAAACTGAAATGTAGGGCCTTCATGACAAGGAACGAGGCGATGATGGAAACCGGCAACGTCATCGCGGGGATCACCGTGTCCGATAAACGCCCGAGGAAAAGAAAAATGACAAGGATGACCAGTACGAGCGCGATCAGAATCGTGTTCTTCACATCGTTGATGGATTCGATGATCGATTCGGATTTGTCGTAGTAGACGGACAAGTGGACCGAGCCCGGGATCTCGCGCTTCAGTTCTTCGACCGTTTGCTTGATCCGCTCGGCGAGACTCACCGTGTTCGATCCCACTTGACGGAAAACAGGAAGCACGACCACGCCGGTATGCAGCTTCTCGCCCGGCTGCGTTGTCGCCATCACATTCACGACATCACTTTCGGTGCTGTTCACGCAAGTCGCGATGTCCCGTAACCGGATGGGAGCGCCGTTCCGGTAGGCCACAATTAGCAGCTCATACTCCTTGGCGTCGATCATCTGCCCCTGAGGCTGGATCGAAAAAGTCCGGGCATTTCCGTTCAAGCTCCCTCCCGGGATCGTCACGGTCCCTGTTTGAACGGCCTTGGCAATATCATTCAACCCGATCCCATAGGCGGCCAGCTTGGCGGGATCCACCTGGACGCGGATCGCGGATTGTGATCCGTAGACCTGGACTTGTGAAACCCCTTCGATCATGGAGATCCGCTGGCCGATCGTCCGGTTCGCGTAATCATAAAGCTGGCCGGGGGTCAGGCTATCGGAAGTCACCATCAGGTACATGATCGGCGTGTCGGAGGGATTTGTTTTTGTATAAGTGGGCGGCGCCGGAAGATCCGTCGGCAGATTCGCCTGCGCTCGCGAAATGGCGGCCTGTACGTCCGGCGCCGCGAGGTCAATGCTCCGATCCAGATCGAACGTAAGCATGATCTGCGTTTGACTGTCCGTATTGGTGGAAATGATCGATTTGAGTCCCGGGATCTGCATAAACTGGCTTTCAAGGGGCGCCGCCACCGTCGAAGCCATGGTGTCCGGACTCGCGCCCGGATAACCCACTGTCACCGTGATCACGGGAGAATCCACTACGGGAAGATCGCTGATGGGGAGACTAAAAAATGCGGCAATACCAAAAAGCAGGACGAGCACCATGAGCAGCGTCGTCATGATCGGTTTTTTTATGAAGCCTTCCGTAAAACTCATTTTTTACCTCGGTCAACGCGCAACGTGAATGCTCAAAACGAGTTCGTTGTGCGTTGCGCGTAGTACGTTGCGCTAACTTAATTTTCGTTCGGGCGTCGTGTTCGTCATTTCGCGAACTGCCACGCCGGGGCTCAATCCCATTTGCCCGCTCGTGACTACCTTTTCGCCCGCCTTGACGCCATCCTCGACCACAATGTCATTTCCCTGCCGGCTGCCGGTCTTGAGGATCCTGAGATCCGCTTTCTCTTCCGGGGTGACGACAAAGGCAAAAGTTCCTTTTTGTCCTAATTGCGCGGCCGCGTACGGGATCAACACGGCATCCTTCTGGATCCCGAGGATCAGTTTCACGTAAACAAATTGACCCGCCCATAACGCATTTTCTTTGTTGGGAACGATGGCCCTGAGAGAAATGGTCCCCGTCGTGTTGTCGATCGCGTTCTCGATCAGTTTCAATTCTCCGACATAGGACTTCCCGTCGTCGGGGACCCGGACCTCCGCTTCCAAAACACCTGAGGCCATCGCACTGCGGATCTCACTTAACTGGCGGTCGGTCACTGTGAAATCCACGTAGAGCGTATCGATCGCCTTGACATTGGCAAGCGTAGGACCGTTATTGGCCAGCACGATATTCCCCGGGTCCACAAGCACTTTCCCCGTCACTCCATCGACGGGAGATTTAATGGAACAGTAACCTAAATTGATCTCGGCCAGGGCCATTTCGGCCTTATCGAGAGTGATCTTGGCCTCCGCCGCTTCCACATCTGTTTCGTACTTTTCAAAATCCTGCTGGGACACGAGTTCTTTACTGGCAAGCCCCCGGTTCCTCTCCAGGGTATCTTTTTTCATTTTCATATCCACTTCGTCTGCCTGAACGGTCGCCTGGGCTTTATCGAGCGCGGCTTTATATTCTGAGGGATCGATGGTAAAGAGAAGATCCCCTGCCGCGACCCTCTGTCCCTGTGTGAAATTCGCCTGCAGGATCTTGCCCGTGACTTGGGACTTGATGTCTACGTTGACAAGCGCCGCCAAATTCCCGAAAGCCTCGATATAGGAAGGGACATCCTTTTGGAAAGCCACGGCAGTTTGGACCGGCCGGGGCGGCATGGGGGGAATTTCTTTTTTCCCTGAGCATCCATTCCCAAGGAACAAAAAAAACGCTGCGAAAAACCAACTCGCCGGGACAGGGAACTTGGAAGGAAATAATCGCATTTTTTTAATTCTCCTATCTTCTAGTAATTTAGAGCTCGACCGTACCCCTCTCGGCCCGGGCGGCATCCGTTCTCTCGTTGATCGTGCCAGTCGCGTAGGCTACCTGGGCAAAGCTGGTATAAAGTTCCTTCCGTGAATTGATCACCTGGCTCCGGGCGTCCGAAAGGTCCGACTCGGCGTTTAAAACATCCAGGATGCTTTTCAGGCCCGATTTATAACCGTCCATGGAAAGATCATACGACCCCTGCGAGGCATCTAGATAAGCCTTGCTGGCCTCGAGTTTCTGGGTGGCCGTAACGAAGTTGTAATAGGCGTCCCAAACGTCCGCCGTGACGCTCAACTCCTTCTGCCGCAAATTTTCGAATTCGGCGTCCGCATCGGCTTTGGCGGCTTTGATCTTGGAAACCGTGTCAAATCCTTCAAAAAGAGGCCAATTGACGCTCACCCCGGCCGCATAGCCGTAATTGTGCTGAGTGTCATAATTCAGACCATGCCGGCCAAAATATTTGTACCAATCGTTCGATCCCGATCCTTGAGCGTTCAAGGTCGGCCACAGATCCGACCGGGCGGCTTGGATCGCGGCGATCTTCGCTGCAAGGCTGGCGCGTTCCGCGGCAAGATCGGGACGTTTCGCCAGACCTTCTTCAATCAATTGGCCCACTTCCCGTGTCCCCACCTTGAATTCCACGTCTTTTTGCGGAAGCATGATATTGAGCGGCGTCCCTGCGGGAAAACCAAGGACCTTCGCAAGATCTCCTTCGGCCGTCTTGAGGTTCCCTTTGGCGGATTCTAATCCATATAAAGTCTTCTGATAACTCGCGGTAGCCTGAAGCACATCCACCTTTGCCTGGATCCCGGCCGAAAATCTCTCATTGGTCGCATCAAGCGCCGCCTTGGCGTCCTTGACATCCATATGGGCGGCTTCAAGCAACGCAGTCGTGCTGAAAAAATTAAAGTAAGCGGATGCCACATCGAGCAGAAGGTTCTGGAAAGTCTGATTGAATTGGAAGTTGGTCGCGAGCAATGTCTGAAAGGCCTGTTCCACTTTAGCGCTCCGGCCTCCAAAATCAACCAGCAGGTAGGTCAATTTCATATTAGCGCCGATATCGCCTTGATTCAGACTTTGAAGGGGACGGTTGGAAACGGTATGCTGGGTATCAAAATCCTGCTCCATGTTCACCGTCGGGTACCAGGCGCTCTGTGCTTGCCCGACCCGGGCTTTGGCCGAAAGGGCTTGGTGCCATGCCTGCTTGGTCGAGGGATTGTTCTGCAAGGCGAGACTGACCAGTTCGATAAGCTTCATGGGTTTTTCGGCGCTTGGCATTCTTCCCTCCACGGCCACGAGAACCGTTTCCGGCTTCTTGGACTGGGCATACCACTGAGGAGGCGTCCACATGGCCGAAGATTTTGCGGGAACTTCCAGGGTCCGGCAACCTGCAAAAAAAATCAGAAGCGAAGGGAGGAGCGTAAAGAGCAGAAAAGAAGCGTAGGGTCTGTTCGTTTTAAGCATCGACAATTTAAAAATCCCAGCCTCAGGTTACCAAATAGAAAATATCTTATGAACATACTATTCATAAGCCTTTTAATTACAAGGGGAAAAGCACGTATTTCCCATGATGGACCCTTGGAGGCCTACTTGACCCGGACCACCATAAGCGTCAGGTCGTCAAAGGGCGGGGCTTGGCCGATGAATTCCTTGATCCCGTCCTGGATCTTCATAAAAAGATCATGGGCTCCGAGAGAACTGTTCTGTGCGATCAACTGCTTGAGTCTTTCGATACCAAACATTTCGCCGTGGGCTGCCCGGGCCTCAATCACTCCGTCCGTATACATCACGAGAAGGTCTTGAGAAGCAAGCTGGATCGTCTCTTCCGGATAGGTTTGTTCCGGAAGAATGCCCACGGGGACCCCGTTCGTTGTGATCTCGGTAAAGGCTCTCTCTTTGGATTTGAACCATAAGGGCGGATAATGACCTGCGTTAGCACAAGTCATCTGCTTCTTTTTTGTGTCATACAGCAGGTAGAGGACCGTGATGAACATCCCCTTCCCCGAGGAGGCATCTGCCGCAATATAATTGTTCGACCGGCTCAAGGTCTCTCCCGGATGCGTCACTTCCGAGGAGATCACTCTGAACACACTGCGGGAACGGGTCATATAAAGAGTTCCGGGAAGCCCCTTCCCGGAAGCGTCGGCGATGATAAAACCTATCTGGTCGCGCGAAGGAACGGAAAGAAAATCATAATAATCCCCTCCCACTTCTTTGGCGGGGACGCTCTTGGCCTCGATCTCCAGTCCCTCGACGTCGGGAGGATGTTCGGGAAAGATCGATTGCTGGATCTCGGTCGCGATCTCTAATTCGCGTCTCACGCGTTCGTTCTCACGCACCGTCTCCGCTAACTCAAGCATGATACGCTTAAGGGATATCGTCATTTCGTTGAAGATCCCGGACATGCGATTGAATTCGGTCTCGGAGAAATGTTCCAGTTTATGTTCGAGATCGCCGCCCCCCACCGTTTCCATTCCTTTGACCACCCGCCGTATCGGCCTTGTGAGCCAGATCGAGCTCAAGAGACCGCCTGCGAGCGAAAAACCAAGGCAGGCTGCCATCGAGATGAGGAAGAGGTTGGAAAATTCCTGCCGGATCTGAAAAACCGTCTGCTGGGCGATATCGATCCCGATGATCCCGGCAGTTTCTCCTGAGCGCGTCTTCACGGGGGCAAAAGCCGAGACCCAGGTGCCCCACCGGTCGGTCTTGGCTTGCAGATCCGCGTAGGGTTTTTGAAATCCTATCCGGATCTCCGGGACATCACGAATATCATAGCGCTCCCCGCAACCCACGGGTGTGCGTTCGCGATCAGCGTTCGTTACAAAACGGACATAATCCGGATCCGGATCCGCCACCATGATGTAAGCATCAAAAATATCATGATCGACCGCGCGAACGCTCCGGAGTTTCTTGATCAAGGCCAGGGTTTCAGGGAAATTTTCGCAACCCGTCTTAGGAGAGATCGCCTGGATATCTTCGCCCGTGATCAGGCTGGCGCTGACTTCGGTAAGGTTCTCGAGGTATTTTTTAAAGGCGTCGTCGCGAAGCTTCGTCGCTTTGAAGTAGAAAAAAGTAAAGATGCCCACGAGCACAAACGCGCTCGAAAGAAAAAAAACGATCGAAAGACGGGCCGCAAAGCTTCTGAACATGCCCGCATTCTAGCTTCCTTCAAACGGAAAAGCCACTTGGAATAGTGGGTCTGGATAAGAAATTCTCTTTCATAAAGCAAAACAGGGTCGTTTTTTCCGGAGAGATCGCTTTTTAAAACGTCAGGGGTTGGGATCCCGCGGGGAAATAAGTTCTTCTATTTTTTTTTCGAGGGTAAGCAAGGTTGCTTCCAAGTGCCGGGCACGGGCTTGGACTTTCATGTGGGCCCTTTTTTCTTCCTCGAGTTTTTCTTCGAGAGTCTTTTGGGCGATCCCTTTTTCGTTCAAAAGCTTTTCTTTCTCTTGGATCGTCTTCGTCAAGGCCTCCAGAATGCGGATCTTTTCATCCTTTTCTCTCATTATCTGTTCTTTTTCGTCTTCAAGTCCATCGCATTGTCTCCGGACGTCTCGAGTTTGAACCTCGGCCTGAGCCAGAGCCTCGTCAAGATCTTTGATCTTGGCTAAAGCATTTTCGATCTCTTCCTTTTTTTTCTCGATTTTTCCGGCGAGAGATTCCTTTTCTTGTTCTGAAGCCACGAGCTCTGAGAGCCGGTCTTCCAGGTTTTTCCCCAAAGACAGCTTTTCTTCTTCGAGGCGCGCAAGATCCCGCTCAAGATTGTGCCGCTCATGCTCTAATCGCTTTTTGTCGTCCTCCAAAGACACTACCGCCTTGGCTCTCTCTTCTCCGGCCTTCACCAAAGCTTCCTTATCCCGCCACAAGCGATCCTTCTCGGACCTCAAAACTTCGGAATCATGATTCGCTCCCTCCAGATCCTTCTCCAATCCCTGGATCTTCCCTCTCAACTCCTCCAAGGTCTTCTCCGCTTCACGAAGTTTGTATCCCAACTGAACCGCTTCCTCCCCCTTCGCGGAAAGTTCTATCCTCAGGGATTCTCTCCCGCTCTCAAGCCGGCTCTTCTCTTCCTCCAGCGCAAGACGCTGCTTCTCGCGGGCTTCCAGTTCCATACGATGCTTCTCGGTCAGTTCGGCAGCGTTCGTTTCTCTCGCCTTAACCTCGGCTTCCTTCTCAGCGCATTTTGCCTCCCACCCCCGGATCTCCTCCCGCAACCGCGCTTCCTCCGCCGCCTTCGTTTCAAGTTCGCCGGACAACTGTTTCTTTTCATTTTCTAAAGACTGGGTCAGACCACGGCCCTCTTCCGAGGCCTTCTCAAATTCGAGGATCCGGGCCTTCAAGATCTCCGACTCCTCTTCCTTCGCACCCAAAGCTTTCTCAAGACTGTGTTTCTCATTCTCGAAATGCTTCTTATCGTCCCCCAAAGCAACAACAACGGCGCGGCTCTTCTCCAATATTTCCCTGGACTCGCGAAGCCGGGTCTTCAAGACCTCCGACTCTTCCTCCTTCGTGCCAAGATCCTTCTCAAGCTGATGTCTTTTATCCTCTAACTGCTTTTTGTCGTCCTCCAAAGCGGTAATAATGGCGCGGCCCTCCTCCGAGGCCTTCTCAAATTCGAGGATCCGGGTCTTCAAAGTCTCCGACTCTTCTTCCTTTGTATCGAGGTCTTTTTCAAAACGAGCCTTCGCTTCCTCTGCCTCCGTTAACGCCTTGGCTTTTTCGGAAAGCTCTGTCTCGAGAGATTTTTTCTCACCCTCAAGCCGGCTCTTCTCTCCCTCCAACGCAAGACGCTGCTTCTCGTGGGCTTCCACCGCCATCCGGTGTTTCTCGGTCAGTTCGGCAGCGCTCACTTCGCTCTCAGCGCGTTTTGCCTCCAACCCACGGATCTCCTCCCGCAACCGCGCTTCCTCCGCCACCTTCGTCTCAAGTTCTTTGGATAACTGCTCCTTTTCATCCTTCAAAGACTGGATCAGGCCGTGGCTCTTTTCCGAGGTCTCCTCAAATTCTCGGATCCGGGCCTTCAAAGTTTCGGACTCTTCTTTCTTCACGCCAAGATCCTTCTCAAGACGGGCCTTCGCTTCCTCTGCCTCGGCCAGCGCCCGGGCTTTCTCTTCCCCTGCCCTTAACAAAGCCTCCTTCTCCCGCTCCAAGCATTCCTTTTCAGAGCTCAAAACCCCGGAACCGCGGTGCGCTCCCTCCAGATCCTTCTCAAGACGGGCCTTCACTTCCTCTGCCTCGGCCAATGCCCGGGCTTTCTCTTCCCCGGCTCTTAACAAAGCCTCCTTCTCCCGCTCCAAGCGTTCCTTCTCAGAGCTCAAGACCCCGGAATCGCGATGCGCTCCCTCCAGATCCTTCTCAAGACGAACCTTCACTTCCTCTCTCTTTGCCAACGCCTTGGCCTTTTCGGAAAGTTCTATCCTCAGGGATTTTTTCTCGCCCTCAAGTTGGCTCTTCTCCTCCTCCAGCGCAAGGCGATGTTTCTCATGGGCTTCCACTGCCATCCGGTGTTTCTCGGTCAGTTCGACAGTGCTTGCTTCCCTTTCAGCGCGTTTTGTCTCCAACCCCCGGATCTCTTCCCACAACCGCGCTTCCTCCGCCACCTTCGTTTCAAGTTCCCTGGATAATTGCTCCTTTTCATCCTCCAAGGACCGGATCCGGTCGTGACTCTCCTCTGAGGCCTCCTCAAATTCGCGGAGCCGGGCCTTCAAGTTTTCAGATTCTTCCTCTTTCGTACCAAGATCTTTCTCGAGACGGGCACGGATTTCCTCCAAAGATGTTAACGCATGGGCTTTTTCTTCGAAGCTTTGTATTTGTGCACGCGCGATCCTGACTTCCGTCTCAAGTTCGGCCGCCCTTTTCCCTGCTTTTTCCCCGTCACCGCGAATGCGTTTGATCACGTCGATCAGCAGGGCATTCTCTTTTTCCAAAGCTTTTTTCTTATTTTCCTCATAAGCAGGTTTTGTTTTATAAGCTTCTACGTGGGCCCTTTTTTCCGCCGCCAGATCCTCTTCGAGTCCCTCGCATTTCTTTCTCAGCTCCTCGATACGGGCCTCCAAGCGTTTTTTTTCAAACCCTGCCTTATCCACCCCGGATGTCAGGTACTCATCTTTATTTTCATGGAGAAATTGCGAGGGCGAGCCGAGCGAGTACACTTTGGAAGGAGGGGGTGCTTGGGAAGCACCGGAGTCTTTGGGCAATTCTTTCTTTTTTTCCAGAAGATCTATGAGATCCATAAGTTCCACCAGGCTGATTTTCGGAGGGGCTCCCGAGGCCTCCCCCTTGAGTGCGTCGCATCGCTTGGCATAATAGCTGGTCAAAGTATCTGCGACCGCATTTGAAAGACGTCCGCTCTTCACCAGTTTTTGGATCTGTTCCTCAAAAGAACTTGTCATTTTAAACTTCCCCGGCGCACAACATCCGGACCTTGGTGGAAGCGCCGGGAAGACTCACTCCCCCTGCCATCCCTGACGCGGGAGAACCGATTCTGAAGAAGCGGGACTGAATATCCATGGCCGCTGGGAGCTCGGCCGTTCTTTGAATCACCGGAACCTTTTTGCGGCCACTTCGTATTTTCCTCCGGGAGATGCTAGGGTGTTTTCCGGAAAGATTCCAAGTAATGCTTAACCACAAGGCACTTCTCTTCATGCTCGCGGATGATCGCTTCGATGAGCATGTCGCGGGCTTCCTCCGTCAAATTTTCGGGGCCGACAGGTTCCTCGCCTATCATTTTAGACACATCATTGGTCCTTGAGAAGATCGCCCTTGCCCATTCCCGCTCGTCACACTTACCAAGCAGATACAGAGCCGTCATCACAAACTGGCCCCCGTTGAGACTGCCCAGGTTCACAAGCGCTGCTTTTTGGGGGCCCGTAAAACCGGAAACGATCTCCTGAAACAGGTCGATAATTTTCCTCCAGTCTTCGCCCGTATACCGGTCCCAGGCATTAAGAGAGAACCCATGCTGCTGTAAAAATAGTTTTGCCTTATTTTGTTGCATTTCTTGATAGAGTGAGGAAATGGGGTACCCGGCCGCAGGCTCAAAAATAGGGTCCGCGCGCAACCAACCCGGGAGATTTTGAGAAAGGTCACCCCCTTTATCCATAAGATCCATCTCCGAAGAGGCCAAAAGATACGCGCTGAAAGTGTGGGGCTGAATGATCACCCCATTCTCAATAAGCAAGTCTCCCTGCTCTTTGAAATCGGCTACGATCCTCTCAAACAATGCTTTGCTTTCCGACTCGATCACATGGCCGTGAACACTCTTGATGAGCTCCTCACCGACCTGCAGACAATATTTGCTTTCCCGGCTGATCAACTTCGCATCTTTGAGCGATACCGCTTTCAAAAGCCCCGCCCTGATCATTTCTTGCAGAACTTTCTGGCGATGGTCCAGCGCGGTCCGCATGCCGGGGTCCATTTGGAGCGCCGCGTCAAAACACTTGAGCGCATCCTTGAACTTTCCGTTCGTCAACAACACGGAGCCCTGATCGACCAGTGCGCGCTTACGTAAGAAATTGCAGTACAATGCTTCTTCGTAACATTCGAAAGCCTTGCTCGGTTTTCCAAGCCTGTCGTGACAACGGCCCAGATTCACCCAGGCCTCTTCATTATCGCCGTGGATCGCTAACGCCCTTTCATAACATGACTTAGCCTTCCCCCAAGCCTTGTATTTTATAAACTCAAGAGCTTCTTTCATGAATTTTTCGCATGCGCACCCTGATTCCTCATGCATAGACATCCTCCCTTCTAAAAGTTCAGATCTCATGGCAACAAAACGCTGGACGGCTTAACGACCCTCCCGGACTTCGCAGCCACGGCTATTGTACTGGATAATGGAACACATGAAAAGACATCCAGTCATAAAAATTTCCGCGTTTCTAGGGGGAAAAAGCGCCCTCATCCGGACCTTACCCCTTGGACCGCACTCCCCCCGGATCGAGTTTGATCCCCTTCTGCCACGCCCAGCTGCTCGAAAGGGCGTCCTTGAGCGGCAGCTTTGCGTGCCAGCGCAGTTCTTTTTCCGCTTTGCCGACCGCGGCGTAGATCTTTGTAATGTCGCCGGGACGGCGCGGCGCAATCTTGTGAGGCACTTTCACGCCTGTCACCTTCTCGAATGTGCGGAGGATCTCAAGAACGCTGTGCCCGCGGCCTGTGCCGATATTAAAAACATCGTAGAACGTCCGGGTGCGCTTTTGCTCCAGATACATCAGCGCCCGGACATGGGCCCCGGCGAGGTCCATCACATGAATGTAATCCCGGATGCATGTTCCGTCGGGTGTGGGATAATTATTTCCGTATACTCGAAGAATCCTGCGAAGACCCGCCGCCGTTTGGGTGATGAACGGCACGAGATTCTTCGGGACCCCGAGCGGAAGTTCGCCGATAAGCCCCGAGGGATGCGCACCGATAGGGTTGAAATAGCGCAACGAGACCGCCTTCAGGGGCACGCCGCTCTGGATAAACGTTTCGAGCATCCGCTCTGCGATCTTTTTTGTTTCTCCGTAAGGCGATGCCGCTTTTTTGACCGGAGCGTTCTCACGGACGGGAAGCTTGTCGGGATTACCATAGATCGTGCAGGAAGAGGAAAAAACAAAATTCGGCACCCGGTATTGCTCCGCAGCTTTCAGCATCGTCAGCATGCCGCCGAGGTTATTGCGATAATACCGGAGAGGCTGGGACACCGACTCCTCCACGGCCTTAAGCGCCGCGAAGTGGATGATGCCGTGAAAATGCCCTTCCTTTCTGAAAACCCGGGCTACGTCCCCGGGGACCGCGCAGTCGCCGGTATGTAAAGGCACGTTCCGTCCCGCAATCTTCCGGATCCTTGCAATGATGAACCTTTCGGAATTCGAGAAATTATCCAGGATCACGGGCTCATAGCCCGCGCGCACTAACTCGACCACAGTATGCGACCCGATATAACCCGCTCCGCCGGTCACCAGTATCTTCTTCGCTCTCATGGAATCTCCTGCCCCCAATTATATCAAGCGATCAGGTGGGTCTTTGAACTAAGATGATTGAATTTTTTCATAAAGTTGTGCGGCTAAATCTTTGTTGAGATTATTTAATATTGCGTACTGTTTTAACGCAGAGTCTTTCTTATGAAGAGATAAATGTGCCATTCCAAGATTGTAATAGGCCATAGCATTCCGAGCATCCAGGGAGAGGGCCTTGTCAAAAAGCTCGATCGCTTTTTGGGCATCATCTTTCTGGAGGTAGACATTACCCAAACCGGCGTAAGCATTAGAATCCTTGTCGTTCAAGGAGACGGCCTTGTCAAAAGACTCGATCGCTTTTTGGGCATCACCTTTCCGGAGGTAGGCATTCCCCAAACTGGCGTAAACATTGGAATCCTTGGCGTTCAAGGAGACGGCCTTGTTAAAAGACTCGATGGCTTTGTCGGCATTGCCTTGGCTGGAATAGATATTACCCAAACCGACATAACTATAGAGATCCTGTGGATTCAGGGAGAGGGCCTTGTTATAAGACTCGATCGCTTGATCGGCATTGCCTTGGCTGAAATAGATATTGCCCAAACCGACGTAAGCACTGGAATCTTCGGCAGCCAAGGAGATGGCTTTGTTATAACACTCGATCGCTTTATCGAGATTGCCTTTTCGGAAATAGAGATTACCTAAACCGCCGTAAGCATAGAGATTTTCCGGATCCAGGGAAATGGCCTTGTCAAAAGACTCGATCGCTTTGTCGAGATCGCCTCTCCTGGAATAGAGATTACCCAGATCGACGTAAGCAAAGAGACTCTCCGGGTCCAGGGAAATGGCCTCATGGAAGGATTCGATCGCTTTATCGCTGTCGCCCTTTGCCGCCTCTTCCCTCCCCGCGATAATACACTGGTCTGCCGTGACAACATTTTCTGCATCGGCTGCATAACTGCTTGGATGACTACAAATAAAAAATACTATGGGGGCCAAAAATACTAGGTTTATGGGTCTAAAAAACGAGTGTTTTTTCATGGTTGATCCCTCGCCTAAGTGGTCTGTTGCCGAAGCGAAATTGCCTGTTTGTTCTCGCTCTCTTCCGTAAACGATTGGACGGGACAGTATTAAGCGCTTTCTTTGCTGCCACAAGCACTTTTCCCCGTCTCATTCCGGCTTGCCCCGCTGAGTCAAGGTCCAAAGAGTGCAGAATCGGAGCTCCTGGCTTCACTACGGACGCCCTTTCGTCCACGAACTTAAAAGCTCGAGGGCTTTCTGGCCGGAGTTATCCATTAATCGCCATAACCGCTACTGTTTAGTAATGATTCGGAGAGCCTCTCTTGATAGCCCGAATAGGCGCATGCTTTATAATACTTTGAATTCAATCCTTCAATGAGGTTCAGCCCGGTACCCTCCAGGTTTTCTTCGGCGATGTTCTCTCCCATGCCTTGATAGAAATATCCCTTGTACCGTTCATCTACATAATTTCCTATAAGTTTATCCGCGCCCGGGAAGTCATAACCCTGTCCAAAACCCTCCCAAAAATATCTCAGCATCTCTTCGTCTTTCTCATGAATGCTCTGGAGTGCAAACAAATAGGGTTCCATCCCGATATCAAATCCATCGATGCCCGCCTTGTGGTACAGGCGAAGAGCCATCTGGTGGGCTATCCCTCGCCCCAGACCTTTGAAACAGTGGAACCTGTCTTCCCGGCTAAAAGAAAATTCCTTGAGAAATTCCTCGACCCTGGCGACCATGGTTTTATCTGCATTATAATCATGAACCATACCCCATCCAAATCCTTGTAAAAAAAATTTCCTTTTGGAAAAATCAATGTTTTTTATCTGCTCTACAATTTGAGCGTAATGAAAATTCGAAGCGCCTATCTTCTCTCCCAACATCCGGTAAGAATAACCTTTATAAATGAACCCTTGGCCGATTTTCCCAAATGAAATGGACGTAATATTTTCATAAAGACCCGCCAACAAAATGGCGCCCCACACCGTTATGAATAATCCCTTGATGAGCCACTGCCTTGTTTGCATAAGCCTCTGGGATCCTAACGCAACGATCGCAAAAATAAATGGATAAAGAGGCACGATATACCCTGCGTTCTGCCACCCGGGCCATACCGTATATGAACTTAAGATATAACACGGGAAAAAAACAAGCGGGAAAAGCAGAATGATGCTTTCTCGAGACAAAGGTTTTTCTTTTCCGATCTTTAAAGGAATTGCCAGTTTAAGGAGCGCATAGCGATTCATCCACAGCAGATACAAGAAACACACGGAGAAGAAGGCGTAATATAAATACTCCGGATATGACGGTAAGCGTTCGAAATTAAACAGGCGAAGCAGATCTTTGGTGAGAAAATTTTTTGCCTTTAAAATAATATGAGAGAAAGACATCCCTTGAAAATTAACAGCTTGATAAAAAAATGTCACAAATCTGGTCCGGCCGCTACCGAGATCCACTGCGGACTCAAAATAAATTCTTGGGCTAAACCCTATGAAAGCAAATATCAGGAACAGGTAAAATTTGAGACTGAATATAAATTTCCTGTCAAAGGCGAACCAGAATATGAACAGAGTCAGCAGGGTTACACCGCAAAGATAAGAATAAAAAAACCCGAAGCCGGAAATTAAGCCCAGCAGTATGAAATAAATATTTTTCTTTTTATGATCAAAAAAAATAAGGTAAGCCATAAACAGGATCGCTGCCGTAAAAAGACTTGACTCCGGATGCGAGCCGATAGAAAGAACGGAACATTTTGTATATACGGTAGGGGAAAAGATAAATAACAGACTTGCGAGTATGGCTACCGATCGATTAAAGAACCTCTTTAATAACAGGTACCATAATACAAGCACTCCCAGCGAAAACAGGATGGGTACTATTTTTGCCGAGGCCCCAGAGGGACCCCATAGCAGGAAAAAAGGGACCATGAGGATGCCATTCACTACAGAACCAAAATTATGATCATCCGGAAATAAGTTTTGAAACGGTAGAGAAGGCCCCTGGATCAACTCCATAGCAATGGTGCCGGGAAAAAATTCATTGGCATCATAAATGGCATCTCGTTGCGAAGAGACCAAAAAAAGCCTCAACGCAACAAAGAGGACTGCAAGGGCTGCTAATACGATCTTATCTTTTTTCATCTTCGCACCAGAAATGTGGCCCTATCCCGTAAGAGATTAAACATTTTCTTCAAACTTTTTCTTTTCATAGATCGAAATTTCACCCCAGGGTGTCTCCAAAGTTTTTAGCTTCTCAAATCGAGAGATATTGGCATCAAAAATATCGAGGATCTTATCGATAAAGCTGCCTTTCGGCTTCACTTTACGCCGGATGACATAATCCGCGCCTAGTACCATGTGCTGAAGCTCTTGGTCCGAAAATAATATTTTCCAGTTAGCCTCATCCGGATATAAGCCTATAACAGCGATGGGAAGATTACCCGTGAGGATCTTGTCCTCCATGGCATTATGAATAACTGTTCCTTGGAAATTGACATCTAAAACTTTTATAAAATCGTTTGTCCACTGACGAGAGCACTCCCCTATCAGTTGGCTGATCTCATTATTGATAAATTTCCAACCCCATTCTTCATCCGAATTCCCGCGCTTTTCAAATGTCGACATGAGTTCAT
Organism: Candidatus Omnitrophota bacterium; assembly: GCA_043821445.1. GTDB lineage: Bacteria > Omnitrophota > Omnitrophia > Omnitrophales > Aquincolibacteriaceae > Aquincolibacterium. The sequence goes on from JBDRCT010000005.1 coordinate 57,901, forward strand.
CCAGGGCCCAATCGCCGTTCCCGGCTTGCAATAACCCTTTAGAAGTCACGTCCCCCAAAAGCTGGGCCACATCTATCCCCCCCATGGGCTTAGGGTTATACGAGATTAAAAAGTATTGAGATGTGAGAAAAAATAAAAAAACCATTAATAGATATTTGCCTATTTTAAGCCTGGACAGCCATTCCATGCCGACAGAAGATATAAGAGCCACGGGGGCCAATAAAGAAACTGCAAGCCGAGAAAGACCTTGCAATGCCAACATGGAAACAAGAATGAGCGTGAACACGAACCACATGAGAAGAAAATAGATCTTGGGTCTTTTGTTCTTTTCAAAAAAAGAAATGCCCAGCGCCAGAATAAATAGAGACACAAAAAACCAACCCAGATATTCCATCATTAACATCCGCAGAAAATGGGGCGAATTAAAAACGACCGATGAAAGAGCCGGCCATGATGACCATAATTTCTGCCCCCTAAGGTATCCAGAAATCTTGTCCATGGAATACCACGGAAAGAGAAGGAGGCACGAAAGAACGACCGAGGAAAAGGTATTGATCGCCATCTTTGTTGCTGAGATATGCGCCGGGACCTCTGCTCGCCTAAAAAAAAGGGCGATGTTCTTGATCGCGTAAAAAAGGACGGGGATTATAATATAAACGACAAACCGGGGCCTTATGAGCTCGCCCAGAGCGAATGCGAAACCGAAACATAAAGAATATTTAAAATTTTTAAATCCCCCGGACTTGATCAGCAGGTACACACACGCCGTCGAGATCGCCAAGACGGGGACTTCCAACATATACACTCTCGAAAAACCGACCACCCCGGGATAGAACGAAATAAGGAACGCCGCTAAAAGTCCTGTCCTGCGGTTAAATAAAAGTTTGCCGAGCCCGAACATGCTGAGGATGAGAATAAGAAAGAACGATTGGTTCGCTAAAATAGCAACGTCCTGGCTCACTCCAAAAAAAGAAAGAAAAGGGATCGCCACAAGAGCGAGGAGTTCTCCGCCAAGCCCCACACCCAGGATAGGAGTGAGCAGAGAAAGATCTCCGCCTTTGACAATAGCCATCCATGTTTCCTCATACTTAAAACTCAATTGGTAATAAACGGAGGCATCGCCTACGAAAGGCATCGTATCCCGGAAAATGATCACCATGTTGTTGATGACATGAAATGCAAAAAGTGACAACAGGGCTATCCACACGAGAGGGTCTTTTTTCATCTTCGCATCAGGAATCTTGCCATATCCCGGAAGAGATTGAACATTTTCTTCAAGTTCAGGAATTGGGAACGGCCATACCGCCTTGGGAAATGGCTGACCAAGACCTCTTTTAGCTTAACTCCGTTTCTCACGAGCCTGATCACCATTTCTGCCGGAGCAAAACCGCTGTCGGAGCGGATCCTGATCCGGTCCATCGCTTCTTTTCTGATGAGCCTGAAATCGCAGTTGATGTAAGTGAGGGTTTTACCGAATAAGCCATCCAAACAGAGCTGATACATCTTGCTCACGAGGACCCTGTAAAAGGCATCCTGACGTTTTAAGATGTAGCCATTGATAAGGTCGTACTCTTCCGCGTAAGGCAACAACCGAGTCATTTCCTTGATGTCATATTGCCCGTCTCCATCGGTATAGAACACCCATTTCTTGGTCGCGTGCGCAAATCCGCTTTTTAGCACCCCCCCATAATCTCTGTTTTCTGCGTGCCGGACCCACCGGACCCTTTTGTGGCTCTCCGCAAGTTTCCGGGCTATCTCCCCCGTCTCATCCCAACTGCAGTCATCGATGATGATGATCTCGTAATCCAAGCCCAACGGATCCAGGACCGAGATCGCGTCCAGGACCAATGGCTTGATCGTTCTGCCATCGTTATAGGCCGGTAAAAAAACAGAGATCTCTTTGATCATAAGACCGATCGCTTGGCGATCTCGCTCCCCCTAAAAGAGACATCCTATCAGGACAGACCGGACAGGAACCTGAGCCCGTCCCAATAGCGTTTAACATCCTCGCTTGTTCTTATTTTCTTCAAATGCTTCAAAAAATATCCGGGCCGGAGATAAAATTTTCTATAGGCCTTCCGGATCATGGCTTCCACTTCTCCCGCGTTCTTATAACCGGCGGGCACATAGGTGACCGAGGGAAGGTACCGGGTCTCGCACATTTTTTCTGAATAGGCCGGCACGATCACTTTACCTTCCCTCAGACATTGCTCGTAGAGAGGAGTCCCCCTGAAGGGATGTGTCGGGATAAAAGCAGCGTAGGTACAATCTAACTCGATCGCGAACCGGATGGTCTCTTCCGCCTTTTCCGGAGTCTCGCCGGGTAAAGCCAGCATAAACGCCCCGATGACCTCCAATCCCAGGCCATTCGCCAAAGCGGCGGCTCGCCTGCTCTGTTCCAGCGTAATTCCTTTTTTGATGTTGTTGAGCAGATCCTGGTTGCCCGACTCAAAACCGAAACTAACGCTGACGCAACCTGTTTCCTTGGCCCGTTTTAAGATCGGCTCATCAATGTGATTGACCCTTGCGCGGAAGGACCAGCTAAGGTTGAGTTTTTCACGGTCCAAGGCGTCGCAAAAATTTGTCAGCCATCCCTGATGGGCCGCGAGATCATCATCGTAGAATATGAATTCCTTCATCCCGAATTCCCGGACCAGGCCCTTGATCTCCTCCAGGGTTTTGGCAACACTTTGTATCCTGGGCTCCCTTTTCAAGATCCCCGACCGGTAGCAAAAGGTGCATTGGGCATAAGCACATCCGCGGGAAACAATGATGTTGGTCGACGGCAACTTTTTATTCTCAAAAGGCTCCGGGATATAAGCCTCCATGGGATAAAGATGCCGGGCGGGAAACGGCAGAGCCTCCAAATCGATCGGCCTGTCGTCGGGAGGGGTTTCCAGGATCTGACCTCTTTCGTTACGGTAATAAATGCCCTTCACTTCCGGCCAAGTCCGCCTGGATTCCAAACAGGACATGATGCCGAGTACGGCATGCTCGCCTTCGCCCGCCACTAAGACGTCGATCCCGCTGCACTTTTCCATCGTTTCCCTCGGAAAGCAAGTAGGATGGGCACCGCCGACGATCACGGGGATATCTTTAAATCTTTGCTTGAGCCTCCGGATCAAACCGTAAGCGGAGTCTTCCTGGGGAGTCAGAAAAGAAATACCCAAGACATCCGGCCGGTAGGCATCCACTTCGCGCAAAATTTCATCGACGGTCAGCTCCAAGACTTGCGCATCGATGATCTTGGCCTGGTGCCCGGCTTGAAGCAGCACTGCAGCAATGTAGCCGACCCCCAAAGGAGGCAGGAAGCCGCGCTTGACATGTTTTCTACTGTTGATTCTTCCGGAATGATCCTGTGGGGCCGAGGGGATAATGAAAAGTATCTTCAATATGCATGCTTTCTCTGATTGATAAAATTCCGGCGATCAAAGTAAGATTGTCAAGTATGATAGCCGAACTGAATCAATGCGAGAAGGAAAAAAAGAAAAGGATGGGATATATTCTTATGTCTCTTTGAAAGACCGGACCGCTTCGCACACCGTTTGGATAGCGCTTTCCGGCAATTCCGGGAACATGGGAAGACTCAGTATTTCCATGCAAGATCTCTCTGTCGCAGTCAATCCGCCGGGAGCGATATTGGGATTCCCCTCATACGCAGGCTGCTGATGCACGGGAACGGGATAATGCACGGCCGTATCCACGCCTAAAGTTTTCAAGTGCGCTCTCAGAAGGTCCCTTTTCTCAGACCTTACGACATACTGATGATAAACAGGGATGGAACCCGACACTTCCACCGGCAGACGCACAGAAGAAACAGCGAGCTGTTTCGAATATTCCGCGGCGATCTTCCTGCGCTTGTCATTCTCCTCGTCCAAGTAACGTAACTTGACGCGCAGAATGGCCGCCTGCAATTCATCCAACCGGGAATTCCCGCCCGGGATATGACTGATGCGCTGTTGCTGCCAGCCATACTGCCGCAAGGATCTGACTTCCTCCGACAGTGCTGGATCATGAGTGGTCACCATACCGCCATCCCCCAAAGCACCCAGATTTTTCGTAGGATAAAAACTAAAGGCTGCCATATCGCCCCAGGAGCCGGTCCTGCGGCCTCCCAGCATTGCACCAAGCGATTGAGCGCAATCCTCAATAACCATGAGACCATACTGACGGGCAATTTCAAGGATCGCCGGCATATCGGCCGGCTGACCGTAAAGATGGACCGGAATGACCGCTTTGGGCCGTCCCTTCGGAGCATGGGCCAACACCGTCGCCAGGTTACCCGGATCCATGGTGTATGTGACCGGATCAATATCCACCAATACAGGAGCGGCACCCGTAAGTTCAATGGCCGCCACAGTGGCGACCGCCGTGTGGGAGACCGTAAAAACAAGATCCCCGGGGCCCACGCCGATAGCACGCAACGCCAGCTCCAAAGCATCGGTACCGTTGCCCACGCCAACGGCATGGGGAACACCCACATAAGAAGCAAACTCTTGTTCAAAAGCTTCGACCTCTGGGCCCAAGATGTACGAACCGCTCTCCAAGACGCGATGGATCGCGGCATCGATCTCGGCTTTGTGGGCCAGATAATTGGCCTTGGGATCGGCCTGTGGAATAACCCTCGCCGGCGTCTTCGGGTTCATTGGTAATGATCTCCATGTTCGCGAAAAAAGGCCAAGGTCCGGACCAATCCCTCGCGTAACGGTGTTTTTGGTTCCCAGCCTAACTCGGCACGGATGTACCGATCATCTGCATAATAGTTACCGATATCGATGCGTTTACGATCGTCCGGAAATTCGCGCGTCTCAAAAGTACCCCCGCCATGGACCGCCACCAGGAGATGCGCCAGATCACGCAAATTAATGACTTCACGGCCGCCCAGATTGAAAACCTTGCCGTTCGCTTTTTCGCTGGCAGCCGCCACAAGAAAGGCATCCACTGCATCCTCCGCATAGGTAAAATCACGCTGCTGTTCGCCGCCCCACACTTCAAACGGTTTTCCTTCGAGGACCTTTTTGATCCACAGGCCCAAAAACGTTTGACGCGCATCCTTGATCCTCATATGAGGCCCGTAGGTGTTGGTCAGACGCAGGGCGCAGGCCCGGATTCCGTACACATTGTTGTAAAGAATGTGGTACTGTTCGCCTGCCGTTTTATGGATGCCGTTGACGTCGACGGGACGCAACAGATGTTTTTCATCCACAGGCAAATGATCGGGTTTCCCATAGATCTGGCGCGTACTTGCAAAAACGATTTTGACACCGGCATTGTACTTCCGGCAGGATTCTAGCATGGAAAGCTGCGCCCGGCAGTTGATTTCCATATCGCGCCCGGGATCCTCCATAGAATCTATGTGGCTCGTCTGCCCGGCCAGGTTAAAAAGATAATCCTGGCCCTGGATCAAGGAGTGCATGCTGTGCGCGTCGCACACATCGGAGATATTGATCTTCACCTTGTCCTCAAGCCCCTGGATATTGAACAAGTTGCCGCCGTATTCGGGAGCCAAGTTATCGACGAGCGTCACCCGGGCCCCCAATCCTACCAAGCGACGGGCCAAGTGAGAGCCGATGAACCCCAGCCCTCCGGTGATGAGAACTTTTTGGTCGGTAAAATCCATTTTATCTTTCACCAGCGGGATGAGCGTCACTCCTCCGCCGGGTTGCCGTCATTTTATTCCGATCCGGATCATGAGGGCTGAGCGGTCCGTTTCCTCGGTGGAAAGAACGTCACCCTGATCCACCCCCAGTTCAGGAAGATATGCCCCGCGGCGAGCGTGATCAGTAACAGGCCGTTATATTCATGGATTCCAAAAAGAAGGTCCTTGTTCAGTACTTTTACTTCCGAGAAGATCATGAGCGCCGTGACGGCCTGGACAAGAATGGAAAGAGAGAGGGGCAAATTCACAAAACGCAACATTTCGTTTTTGTTCATAACGATCCTTCCGTTGTGTGTTTCATTCGCGGCCCCGCGTATAAGCCGATCCATCCCACGCGGGCGATGTAACGTTGCACGTCTTTAAAATGAGCGCTTCTTAAAAAGGATTCTACAGTGACACTTCCAGGTTGTCCACCCGCAGGACGCCCGATTATCATAAATTTTTCAACCGGAAATCGGTGCTGTCCTTGGCGCCCTGGCTCTCATTAAAAAATTAACAGTTAGCCAGGACAGTCCAGGTCGCCCTTTATGAAAAGAAAACAAAGACCTGGACGACCATTAAGAAAAAGAAATAAACGACAAGGACGCCTACTTTTCCTGTTTGATCTTCTGGCTGATTTCTTTGACCGCCGGATGATTGACGGCATTCACGAATTTTGGATTCGCCATGAGGGCCTTGACGTCGAAAGATCTTACCGCCTTCATGACCTCAGGGTCATTGACAAGGGCCTGAAAATCAGGACTGAAGAGCAGGCCGAAAATTTTTTTCAGGACATCCGGATCGCCCATGATCGCGGGCCGGAGCTTTTGCATCTCGCTTTGGACAGCCGCAGGATCGGAAGGGGCGGTCCCTTGGGAGGATAAAACGATCTTGCCACCCGGGGTACTTCCCTCCGTTAATTCGATGCTCTTTCCATAGGCGGTGTCGGCAAGTGCGGCGGAGATTAAAACAAAAAGCACAAGGAAAAGGATTTTTTTCATTTTATCTCCCATTTCATTCAGGCACCGGGATGGCCCGGTACCACTGCCCCACTATCATGACACGGCAGGGATGAAATGGCTAACAAAAGTGCTGGCGCTCCTATTTCGTGGCCTCTAAAAATACGAAGGCCGCCGGGGTGATCCCCCGGTGGCCTTTTGTGTGACTCCATTTCCAGGCTGCCCTTGCAGAAGGCGCCTGCTTTGGGTTAAGAGGATTGGATTCTTTTATAAAGCTCCTTGGCTAAATTTTTGTTTAAACCGCTTAATATTTTGTGTTGTTTTAACGCAGCATCCTTATCGCCTTTCTGGAGATAGAGGTCACCCAAACCGACGTAAGCATTAGGATCCTTGGCGTTCAAAGAGATGGCCTTGTTGAAAGATTCGATCGCTTTATCGATATTGCCTTTCTGGGCATAGAGGTGACCCAAACCGATAATAGCATTGAGATTCTGCGCGTCCAGGGAGGCGGCCTTGTTATAAAACTCGATCGCTTTATCGACGTCGCCCTTCTTCACCGCTTCATTACCAGCTATAATACAATCGTTTGAGTCTTCAATACACCCGTTTGAGCCTGCAGCATAACTGCTTGGATGATTGCAAACAAAAAACGTTGCTTGAACTAAAAACACCAGGCTTACTAATCTAAAAAAGAAATCTCTTCTCATTTTTGATCTCTCTCATGAGTTATTTGTTACCGAAGCGAAACTGCCTAACGGTTGTTCCCTCACTCAGCGGATGGTTCGACAGCAGGTTGCCCTCCCTGAGGGCGCCTATTTTGGTACGCCTACTGTGGCTTTGGGCTAAAGGCTTGAATTCTTTTATCAAGTTGCTCGGCTAATTTTTTGTCTAAATCACTTAATATTTTGTGTTGTTTTAACGCAGCGTCCTTATCGCCTTTCTGGATATAGAGATGACCCAAACTGGAGTGAGCCTGGGGATCCTTGGGATCCAGGGAGATGGCCTTGTTGAAAGAATCGATCGCTTTATCGATATTGCCTTTCTGGAGATAGAGGTTACCCAAACCGATATAAGCATAGAGACTCTTCGAATTCAGGGAGATGGCCTTGTTAAAAGACTCGAGCGCTTTATCGGCATCGCCTTTCTGAAAATAGGCATTACCCAAACCGACATAAACACTGAGATTCTTCGGATCCAGGGAGACGGCCTTGTTAAAAGACTCGAGCGCTTTATCGACGTCATTCTTTTGCATCGCTTCCGCGCCGTCCTTAACACACTGTTCTGCTGTTGCAATATTTTCTGCGTCTGTGGCATAACTGCTTGGATGACTACAAATAAAAAACACTGCCAGGGCCAAAAATACCAGGCTCGTTGATCTGAAAAAGGATTGTTTTCTCATTTTTAATCCCTCGCCTAAGTTGTTTGTTGCCAAAGCAAAATAATCAGCTTGTTCTTCCCCTTTTCAAGGGACAGCTTTTTGGGATAGTATTAAACTCTTTCCCTGCTACTGCAAGTACTTTTTCTCCGTCTCATTCCGGCTGCTCCGCCCAGTCGTTGAATGGTACCCGGGGACCGTTTAACTTTCCAACGCCTTGCGGGCAAGGTTGCGCACGGAAAAGAACAGGACAACGGTGGCGATCAACCCCAGGATGAGAAGCGCCCATTCCGCCGGCATCCTGGGCCGCACCCCGGAATGGAACAAAGAGAGGTCCCCCGTCAAGGCCCCTAAATAGGTGCAGACCATCACGGAAGGGACTGTCCCGGTCATGGAAGCGGCCCCGTACTGCCAGGCCGGGATCCGCGTCGTCCCGAAGGTGTAATTGGCGATCGAGAACGGGAAGACCGGGGACAACCGCGCCAGTAGAACGATCTTCCATCCTTTTTGATCCAAGGCCCCGGAAAACTTCTTTAAGGAAGCGTTCCCGGCAAGCGCCCTCTCGACCCACCGCCGGGCCAGATAACGGCCGATCCAAAAAGCGGCCACAGACCCGAGACCGTTCCCCAGCACGCTCAGGGCCGTCCCCCTCCAAAATCCGAAAAGCATGCCCCCGGAAAAAGTAAAAATACTGAACGGCACGAAAAAAAGACAGGCGAGCACATAGACCGCCAGGAAAATGAACGGTCCCCAGATCCCCGCCGCGTCGATCGTTGCCAGGACCCGCTCAAGCGCTCCGGTCCTATGAACGAACCAAACCGCGACCACGACCCCCAGAACCACCGAAAATTTCGCTGCTCTTGTCATGATCGAAGGATATCCGCTTGTCCGCCTCTGGCGGAGTACCGTTCTTTACACAACGGACTCAGTGACGTTTGAAATACTGGATCTCTCTTTCGTGCTGCTCGGCAGCCCGACGCGTCTTGAACGTTCCGAGATTCCTCCGCATGCCGGTCTTGGGATCCTTTTTGCGCGAATACAACCGGTATTCACCCGATCCGAGTTTCCGTATCATCGTGATCTCCCTTTACCGGAATACAGGGTCCGAAGGCTGTCCTTGCGCAGGTGACTTGTGCCGCTTGGCCCGTGGTTCGTGTCCCGTGTCCCAACGTTTATTAAATTTGGCCGGACCAGTCCGTGGGCGCGATCTCTTTCCAGCGGCGGCGAATGGCTTCGTAGCGGCGGGCATCCAGGGCTCCCTCGCTGACGGTACGCGCGTTCTCCTCCCATCGGCCCGGCTGCTTGGTCCCGACGATCGCGACAGAAATGCCCGGCACGTTCAGCGTAAATCGCAGGGCCATGGCCACAGCCTCTTTCTCCGGGGCTCTTAGAAAATCATAATCCAGTTTTTTAAAACGCTCCCAATAAGGAGTGTGGTACTCCACGGGCCGTTCCGTGTACCGCCAAGCGAGATTGGCGAGCGGCCGTTTCGCGATCACGCCCATGCCTTGCCTCACTGCGGCGGGCAAAATGAACTCGAGGGCGCTTTGATCCGCGAGATTGACCGAGAGTTGGAGTGTGTCAAAAACCCCGCTTCGCACCGTATAAAGCGCCGCATCGTTCTCGCCGCTGTAACCGATGAACCGCGTCTTTCCGGACCGCTTGGCCTTTTTCATGAAATCGATCACGGCGCCCTTTTTCAGGACCTCCCACGGACAGCTGTGCAGCTGAAAAAGATCGAGATGATCGGTGCGCAGGCGTCTGAGACTTTCCTCCAGGCTGTTTTCAAGAAGCGCGGGGTCCTCCCAGTCGGCGGGACCTTCGAACCCGCGCGAATGTCCGCATTTGGTGAAGAGAAAATAATCTTTACGGCGATGCGAGACCGCATAGCCGATACTTTCCTCGCTCGCCATATAACATTCGGCGGTATCGATCACATTGAGCCCCGCATCCAACGCACTGCCGAGCAAACGTTCCACCTTCAGGGGCGAGACGTTTTCAAAGCCGATCTCGGCCCCCCCGAATCCCAGGACCGCCACCTTTAAACCTGTTTTCCCAAGTATGCGTTTTTCCATGGACCAAACTCCTTTCTTCGCGAAGATCACCCTCAAAAATTATTTCACCCCACAGAATGCCGTCCGGTTTATATTTTTACCGCTTCATGAAATCTGCGATGTGCTGCCAGTAGGCGCCGTACCCGATAAAGGCCCAGATCAGTCCGGACAAGGCGAGCGGACCGCTCCCGCAAGCCGGAACGCCCTCCAGCCATATCTTACGGTCGGATACGCCCCAAGACCTGCGATCCCGGCAAGCAGGAATCCGGTCCCGGTCAAAAGCGGCGATCGGGAAAGCCCGAGCCGCAGGAATTGCGTGCCGGCCACGATCGCCGCAAGGCCCGCGAAAAAACCGTAGATCGCGACAGGCTTCAGGTCCAGCCCCCCTGCCAAATGCCACGCGGCCGCGAGCATCAGGCCGCCGAAGAGCACCAAAAGCTCGCCGAACACCACATTGTAACTTCCCGGGAGCGGCCAGGTGAACGTCATCAGGAAACCCGTGACCAGCGCGACGAGCCCCACCAACGCGAACACGGGCGCCCAGGGCTGCACCGGTTCCCCCTCCTTGCGCATCAGAAACCCCGTTAGCACAAAAAATCCCGCGGCCATATTCACCAGCATCAAGGTCGCATAATCAATGAACATCCACTCCTCTTTTTCTCATTCATGAATGAAAATCAGTGTCCCCGGAATTACACGTGGCTCGTGGCACGTGTCCCGGTAAATTACATCCCCGCCATCTGCACGACGATATCGCGTTGGCGCGGACGGTTGTCGAACTCCGTCAGGACCACCTGCTGCCATGTGCCGAGCGTGAGCTTGCCGTTCTCGAACGGGATCACAAGCGACGGCCCTTGAAGGAGCGCGCGCAGGTGGCTGAACCCGTTGGCGTCACCCCACGAAGCGTCGTGCGCGTACCCGGTCATGCGCGGGATGAGCTTTTCATAGAGCGCCCGGACGTCCTTGATCAGGCCCGGCTCGTATTCGAACGTCGTGACCGCGGCCGTGGAACCCACCACAAAAACCGTGAGACTCCCGTCCTTGAGCCCCGACCGCTTCAGGACCTCCGCGATCCGCTCCGTCAGGTCGATCAGGTCCGGATCACCCTTCGTCCCGACTGTCATGTGTTCCGTGATGATCTTTATCCTCTTTTCGCCATCCGTCATCCGTTCCCCTCATTTCCAGATCCCTTAGGACCATGCTTCAGCCTGCCCCTGGGTATCCGGCATCTTTTTGCCGGCAGGCAGGGACGGCGTTCTGTTCACGGCTTCAGGTCCCTGTTTTTCGTCGTACACCTTAAGCGTTCCCTTAACGATCTTTCCGTCTCTCCAAAAGGCTTCGGATCTTAATTTTCCGTCCGCGTCATACTGCTTCACCGGTGAAATAGGCATTCCGTTCTTCCAGATCCCCTCCGATCTCAATTTTCCGTCTTTGTCAAAATCCTTTACCGTCCCCTCACGTGTTACTTTGCCTTGGTAGATCACCTCTCTTTTCAACCGTTCGGTCGCGTCATATTCCTTTTCTATTGTCTCTCCGTATCCCATGGAACACAATAGGACTGTCGAGATCATCAGGACCCCTACGAACCCGCCCATGAAAGTCCTCTTCTTCACATTCATCTTTTCGTTCCCCGTTGAACTTCATTCGTCTTCAGTCTTCGGTACCGGGTGTACTAGCTCAGTAATTAGGTAACGATTTCATTGACGCAAAGTCATGTCATTCCGGCCGAGCGTAGCGAGAGCCGGAATCCAGAGACGGCTCAAGTGTAACAATTAGGACTATTTAAGCCTTGGATCCTCCGGTCAAGCCGG
>JBDRCT010000006.1:0-50628 GCA_043821445.1 Candidatus Omnitrophota bacterium
ACGGCGGGCTAGGGTGAATAAGTAGCTGATTTTTCGGGTTGGGCTCATACACAATGTCTCCTTGGGCTCGGTAACATTTAATATGAGTCAACGATTCCATGTTTTCCCGTTTCTGGTAACATTTAACTTGAGTCAACTCGATCGGTGCTTTACGCTTTGAGCCTTGAGCGCTATCTGGTATACTTTCTGCGTTTTACCCGCCAGAAAATCGGCGAGGCTCGCCTGGTTCCCGGGGCGGCCCGCCCGAATTACAATCTTTTTAATTTAAAAGAGGAGAATTATGGACGCGTGTGTAACGAATTTGCCGAGCACTGAACTCCATAAGGCCGGGCAGGCCCCCTGGCTTGATACGATCAGCCGCAAACTTCTGAGATCGGGAACGCTTAAGGCTTACATCGAAGAAAGCGGTCTTCTCGGCGTGACTTCCAATCCCTCGATTTTTCAACAGGCGATCGGCCAGGGCGAAGGTTATGAGCAGGATATTCAGAAACTCCTGAAGCGCGGGGTGAGCACGATGGAGATTTATGATGCTCTAACGACGAGAGACATCCGCGAAGCCTGCGATCTTTTTTTGCCGGTCTTTCAAGAAACCTGCGGCGAGCATGGTTTCGTGAGCCTGGAAGTGCTTCCGAGCCTTGCCTTTAGCGAGGATACAACGGTCGAGGAGGCGAGACGGCTTTTCGGTCTCGTGAACCGTCCGAATGTGATGATCAAAGTGCCGGCCACCGAGCAGGGTGTCCGGGCGGTCCGCCGTCTCATCGGTGAGGGGATCCATGTGAACGTGACGCTGATCTTCTCCCAAAAGAATTACAGGGATGTAGCCGGTGCGTATTTGAATGGACTTGAGGTCTTCGCGAAGAAGGGCGGGGACCTTTCCAAGGTCCATTCTGTAGCGAGCGTTTTTGTCAGTCGCATCGACACCGACATCGACAAACAACTCGACGCCATGCTTGCGACCGAGAAGGACGTTGGAAGGCGGGCGCTTCTTTCGGAGCTTAAAGGCAAGGCCGCGATCGCGAATTCTAAAAAGGTCTATCAGGCTTTCAAAGAACTTTTTGGCTCGGCCCGTTTCCGGGCGCTCAAGAACCGGGGCGCCTATGTCCAGAAATCTCTTTGGGCCAGCACCAGCTGCAAGAATCCTTCGTATCCTGACCTGATCTATGTGGAAAACTTGGTCGGGAAAGATACCGTGAACACACTTCCGCAAAATACCTGGGAAGCACTTTTGGCTCACGGCGAGATTTGCCCGGGTTCGGTGGAAGAGAATATCGCGGATGCAGACGCGGCGATCGCCGGACTGAAGACTTTGGGCATCGATATCCACGCTGTTTGCGACCGTCTGCAGAAAGACGGCGTAAGATCCTTTGCAAACTCCTTCGAATCTCTCATGACAACCCTGGAAAAGAAAAGAGACATCCCCATGGTCCCGAACGTTAAGGTGAATATCTTACTGCCGGAGAATCTTGAAAAAATCGTTGCGGGTACGCTCGCCCAGCTTGCGAAAAAAGATCTTCACACCCGTTGGCTTGCGAAGGATCCGACGCTTTGGTCGAATGACCCGCTTCACCAGAAAGTGATTCTCAACCGTTTGGGCTGGGTGGAGAACTGCGAAAAGATCACCGGACAGCTGTATGAGATCGACGAGCTTCAGGGCAAAGTCTTCAGATCCAAGGTCCGTGATATCGTGCTTCTCGGTATGGGCGGATCGAGCCTTGCGGCGGAGGTGCTATCGCTCATTCTCAAAGGACCCGCGTATCAAGTCAAAGGGGCGCTTAAGGGGATCCGCTTCCATCTGCTCGACACCACGGACCCGGCCAGTATCCTTAGAGTCGAAAAGGTCATACGCTATCCGACGACCGTCTTTCTCGTGGGTTCGAAATCCGGCTCTACGATCGAGACACGTTCGCAATATCAATATTTCTTTGACCGGGTGAAAAAGTTCTACAAGAACGATGAGAATAAAGCGGCGGAACGGTTCGTCATTATCACCGACCGCGGTTCACCGCTTGAAGCCCTGGGACGTAGCAAGACCTTTGGCGGACTTTTTCTGAACCCGCAGGACATCGGGGGCCGTTATTCCGCACTTTCTTTCTTCGGGCTTGTGCCCGCCGCGCTTTTGGGGATCGACGTCCGCCGGGTGCTTGCCGATGCCGGGCGTTTCCTTGAGAGCATGCGGTCAACGAAGAATATTTCCAAGAACGAAGGTATCGTCCTAGGGATCCTTTTAGGGGCTTTGGCGTTCAAAGGAAAAGACAAGCTCACCTTCTGGACGTCACCGGCCTTGGCGTCTTTCGCGGATTGGGCCGAGCAATTGATCGCTGAGAGCACGGGGAAAGACGGCAAAGGTATCACGCCGGTGGCGGGTGAGATACCGCTTAGCCTGGACCGTTATGGCAGGGATCGTGTCTTCGTGATGTTGCGCTTCAAGGGAGAGAATGAAAAACTTTGGGCGGCACATATCAAGGGGCTCAAGGCCAAGGGGTTCCCGGTCCTGGATTTTGTGTGGAGCGATGGAGTGAATGTGGGCGGGGAGTTCCTGCGTTGGGAAGTTGCGACGAGTTTTGCGAGCGTGGTCCTGAAGGTCAATCCCTTCGACGAGCCGAACGTGACGGAATCCAAGAATATCACAAGCCGTCTCTTGGAGAATGTCCGGAAGAAAAAGGCCCTGCCGAAGCCCGGGAAACTTCTTGCGGCAAAGGGCGCGATATTGACTCCGGGCGATGAGAAAGCACTGGCGGCTTTTTTTGCCCGCCTGCCGAAGCACGGTTTTGTGTCGCTTTTGGCGTACGTGGACCGTTCGCCGGTCACCAAGAAAGCTCTCCAGGGGTTGCAGAAGACCATGGCCTCAGCGCTGAAAGTGCCGGTGCTTTCCGGTTTTGGACCCCGGTATCTTCACTCCATCGGCCAGCTTTACAAGGGCGGACCGAAGCAGGGCATCTTTATTGAATTTTTTGCCAAGGACGTAAAAGACGTGAAGATCCCCGGCGAGGTTTACGGGTTCAGTCAGCTCAAGCGAGCTCAGGCGATGGGGGATTATGAGGCGATCTCCAGTAAAGGCCTTCCGGTCCTTGCCGTAGAACTAGGATCGAACCTTGCGGCAGGTTTCTGCGTTTTTCAAAAAAAGATGACAACATTTTTAAAGAACCGCGGTTCGAGGAATTAACCCAAGGCCCAAGGCTTTTCGGGCGAGAAACAATAACACAAAAGGTCTCATAGAGTGTCACCTCAAATATCCACAAACAGAGTTCCGGGCGGTTGCGCTTGGGCGTTCGTCATCCTTTTAGCGGGCGCCAGCTTTCTTTCCGGCTGTGCTTCATCCCGTCCGGGTCAAGCGGTGACAACGTACCCGTCGCAACACCGGATTTCGGCGATCACCACGGTCCTTCCTGCCCCGTCGGGCGCTGTCCACGACGTCTACCATGAGGTGGGGCCCTACGAAACGCTTTGGCGTATTTCGACCATTTACAGCGTGGATATGGCGACGATCATGCGGGTCAATCATTTGACCAATAAGACGCAGCTCAAAAAGGGGATGAAGCTTCTGATCCCGAACACACGCGGACCGCGAGCGAATATCCCGCTTTTTCCGACGACACGCTGGACGCATATTGTGATCCATCATACGGCGACCGACCAGGGCAGCGCCTATACCATCGATGGTCTTCATCAGCAACGCGGTTGGGAGAACGGGATGGGATATGATTTTCTCATCGATAACGGCACGCGCGGAAAAACAAGCGGCCAGATCGAGGTCGGGCCTCGTTGGATGAAGCAGATGGACGGCGCTCATACCAAGCAGGGAGATTGGAACAAAAAAGCGATCGGCATTGCCGTCGTCGGGAATTACAGTGAGACGGGACTTCCCGATAAGATGTACGACTCCTTGGTTTTTCTCGTAGTCACCCTCAAGAGTTTTTATCGCATTCCCGACCAGAATATCGTGGGCCATCGCGATGTGCCGGGCGCCGCGACCGAGTGTCCCGGGAAATATTTTCCCTGGAACGAATTCAAGCGCCGCATCAGGGCCTTTTAACCTTCCTCCTGTATCGTATTTTGATAGGTGAAGACCCCGTTTCATCACTTTCTTGGAACTAAAAATCATTGAAAAATTTGACAAATTCCTGAAATCTGTTAGATTCCCATTGAAGGTCAGAACAAAGGAAAATTATGAATATGCGTAACCTCAATCAGATCCATAGCTTAGCGAAATATCCCATGACGACCATCATGGCGCGGGCGTGGTTTCTGTCCACGAAGTGCCGCCTTGTCATTAAGGCTGGCCGCCATGCGGTTCGCGGCCGTGGGCTTTTGAGGACGCTTAAGGAGGATTTAGCGTAAGCCGGAAGTAGCATAAAACGGAATCATTCAAAAGCCCATGATCGCAAAAGCGGTCATGGGTTTTTTTTCGCCTATGCACCCCGTTCTTGGGGGAGGCGTAGGAGGAGTCCGCCGAGTTGTTTGGCGGAGCGTTGCCCGTTTTTGCAATTGCGCAAAGACGGGAGTTAGTAAAAAAGATCCGCCACAAAGCATTGGCGGCACTGGCTCTTCATTAAAATTAATGGAAAGCGAGTGCCGCACTAAACTTCCTGTAAATCTTTATGGGTTGTTTAGTGCGGATTTAATTCGCACAGCAACTTGCGTTTACGATGTTCCGCAAGTCGCGTGCTCATTAAAAAAGGGAGGAGTGGACATGAACCCGACATTAAGTCCGAACGGCATAGCACGGTACAGGCGGAGAACGCGGGATCCCGTGAAGTTGACCGCGTTGATCTACCTCAGGGAAGCGCTGATCTCGGAGCGGTACGAGAATTGCTCCGATTTCATCGCGATCGCCAAAGAATTCGGAGCGCTTGATGAAGAAATACGCGTTTTACTCGAAGATCCGCGAAGACACCCAAGCTCCTAACATCCAAGCCGGGTTTTTTATTCCCCGGGCCTCGGAGTTTAAGAGACGGTCATGGTACGGCATGGTCTGTCTTGAAAATGCTGCGGCGAAGAAGTTTGTTGAGCATCTCATGCGTCGATCGGGAGAATGGATGTTGTGTGATGACGGGGGCAGGGTGTGTCCCGCCGGGGATTTTCTAAGAAAAATGCCGAAAAAATTCAAGATTTCATCATTGTGTCCGTTAATCATATCAACCAAGGGGGGCATGATGATCAACAATATGGTCCTGTCGCGTGAGATCGAATGGATCGGGTACGAACATAAGCGCAATATGCTTCAGGTCGAGTTCATCGTCGGTTCCATCTATCAGTACGAGAATGTCCCCGAAACGGTCTACCGGGAATTTCTGACGGCTCCTTCCTACGGCCGTTTTTTTGAGTCGAATATTAAGAATAAATATCAGGTCAGGAAGGTTCGTTAAGCCTTCCTTCGGGTTCAGGGACTTTTTTATTGAAACCCGTATTGTTTTTCGTTAACCTCTCCCCATGAATCCATCGCATCCGAAGCCACGAGAACAATGGGGAACCCGTCTGGGTCTTATCCTCGCCATGGCCGCAAATGCCGTCGGTCTTGGCAATTTCCTCCGTTTTCCCGTCCAGTGCGCCAATAACGGAGGGGGCGCATTCATGATCCCGTACTTCGCGGCCTTTATCCTTTTGGGTATCCCGCTTCTGTGGATCGAATGGGGGATCGGCCGGTTCGGCGGTAAATACGGTCATGGCACAACGCCCGGCATGTTCCATTATCTCTGGAAGCATCCGCTCGCAAAATATATCGGCGCGATCGGACTCACGATCCCTTTTGCACTCGTGATCTATTATAATTACATCGTGTCCTGGACACTCGCCTACAGCGTGTTCTCCTTCACGGGAAAATACGGCGGTATCATGAACTTCCAGGGGATGGCCGATTTTTTGGCGGCGTATCAGGGGAAGGTTTCAAACCATTATTTTCCGAGCATTGCCACCGCATTCCTTTTTTTCTGTATCACTCATTTCTGCATGATGTGGACCCTTTCGCATGGGGTCTCGAAAGGGATTGAGCGGCTTGCAAAGATCGCGATGCCGCTCATTGTTTTTTTTGGGATCATCCTTGTTGTCCGGGTCCTGTTCATCGGCACGCCCGATCCTGCATTTCCAGCCAATAATATCGCCCATGGATTTAGTTTTATCTGGAATCCCGACTTCAGCATGCTCAAACAAAGTAAGGTGTGGCTTGCGGCCACGGGCCAGATCTTTTTCACGCTGAGCGTCGGGTTTGGCGCGATCCAGACTTATGCGAGCTACCTCAAGCCCAAGGACGATGTGCTCCTTTCCGGTATCGCGACCGGCGCGACGAACGAATTCTGCGAGGTGATCCTAGGGGGCTCGATCGCGATCCCCGTGATGGTGGCTTTTTTTGGCCTGGCCCAGACCCAGACGATCGCGGCCGGCGGTGCGTTCGATCTTGGATTTTTTGCAATGCCGGTCATCTTTCAAAAAATGGCTTTTGGCAACTTCTTTGGGACGATTTGGTTCTTTCTTCTGTTTCTGGCAGGCGTCACCTCTTCGGTGGCCATGGCCCAGCCGATGATGGCCTTTCTGCAGGAGGAGTTCAAAATGACGCGAAAGAGCGCGGCCTGGATCGTCGGGGCCCTGACGTTCTTTTTTACACTGCCCGTCATCTTTTTCCTGAAACACGGTTTTCTTAACGAGATCGATTTCTGGATCGGGACGTTCGGCCTGGTGGTGTTCGCGATCATCGAAGTGGTCCTGTTCATTTGGGTCTTTGGCGGGGAGAACGCCTGGAAAGAGATCAACGCCGGCGCCGATATCCGCCTGCCAAGATTCGTCCTTCCGGTCATGAAATATGTGACTCTGGCATACCTTGTAATCCTCATGGTGTTCTGGTTCATTCAGGACGGCTGGGGAGTGATGACCATGAAGGGTGTTTCGGCGGCTGATTTTCCCTATATCTGGTTCGCGCGGTTCATGTTGATCGGGATCGGAGTTTGCATGGTCTTCCTTGTGCGCATTGCCTGGCAAAAACGCCATATCATCCAACAAAGGATCCCTGAATGAAAATACGGGGCTGGATAGTCCTCATTTTAGCTGGAGTTTTATCCTGTACCTCATGATCGTCTCGTCCGTTCTCGTTTTCTGCAAAAAGTAGCCTCTTCGAATTTCGTCAGTTCGTCTACCCCTTTTCTTCCGCACGATATTGAGCCTCGTTATCTTAAACTCAAGATTTCAAGGCGAGATTCTTATCCCCGAAGATTCCCTCCATAAATATAGCAAAACATAGCAAATATAGCGAATTATAGTAAAAAACAGTCAATTAATATATAAAAAATGCTTTTAAGACCTTGTAATAACTATGATTGAGTGGCATATTTTTGATAGGGAATGAACCTAGAGTTTATGGCATGGAATTTGGCCTGGATAAAAGGGTTAGAACTTTGTGAGGTAAAAACTGGACGCCAATATTTGAGGTAAAAAAAGGTACATAAAATATGATTGTAAAAAGTAAAAAAACTCACGGGCGCGGTATGAAATTTACGGCGTTTATCGTGGTATTTGTGTTCACGATGACGAGCGTTACCTGGACCACGCCCGCTACGGCCGAACCCGCCGCCGCGATACCGGCCGCTTGTTCGATGGACTCGCTTGCCATTCCCCCGGAGATGGGAACGATTACTTCGAAGTATCAAGCTGGGGGTCAGGAGTTCGGAGAAAAAGATGGGCTCCGAACTCCGAACTCTGCACTCCGCACTGTTATTCTCATCCAGGACGCGCATACCGTGGTCAACGCCCAGGAAAATATCGCGAAGATTCTCGACCATCTTCAAAAAAGTTATAGCATCCGTCTCACGGTGCTCGAGGGCGCCAGATCAAAATTGGACCCAACAATTTTCCGGGCCTTTCCTGCCATCGACATCAAACAGAAGGTCCTGTCCGGTTACCTCAAACGGGGAGAGATCACCGGCGTGCAAATGGCGTCCATCTTTTCCGAAAAGGAACACAGCTATTACGGGATCGAGGATTGGAACCTCTACGAAGAAAACTACCGCGCGTACCTTCGAGCGCAAGAAGCCAGGAGGGTGCTGGAGGCGAAATGGAAGGCGTTTAAAACCCATTTGGATGAGACCCGCAAGACGGTTTATTCGGAAAAAATGAATGAGTTCCAGGACCGGTGGGAAGATTTCCGCGCGGAGAGGACCAATCTTGCCGAGTTCCTGATGTACCTTGTGAACTTCAAAAAGATCCTGGCCCGGGACAAGGGACTTCCCGAACTTAACAAGTTGGTGGATTCCGTGGGGTATACAGTGTCCGGGGATCAAAAGAAACTCGTCCCGGTGATCAAGACCATGGCCGCCGAATTCAAAGCAAAATATGTGCGCGGCATGGACGTCAAAAGCGAAATGAATTTCTACAACCGCTATCAGGCTTTTCTTACGGGCCAAATGGAGAGCGGGCAGTTCCTGCAGTACATGATCGAACTGGGGCATGCACGCGGGTTCCGGCCAAAACTGACGCCTGCGATACGGCGCCTTTTGGGACACACCGAAACCCTTTCCGCGATCAAGGGGAGCCAGCTTTTTGCGGAGCTCCAAAAAGGTCAGGAGACGATCGAGGCAAGTCTTATGACCAAGCCCGAAGAAAAAGAACTTGCGGTCAAATACCGCCGGCTGTTCCTGCTGCAGGAACTTTTATCGCTGGAGCTGACGCATGAAACGCTGTCACAGTACCAGGCGGATCCCGAAGCCTATCTCGATCTTTTAGGGGATGCTGCCTTCAAGGAGGGGCTCGCGCCGGCCGTGGAATTTTACAAGCTTGCGCTTGAAAGGGACCTGGCTTTCTACAAGAACTTGACGGCCCGGATGGAGGACCAAAAACAGAGTATGGCCGTTGTCGTGGCCGGTGGTTTCCACACGAACGGGTTACAACGGATCCTCGAGGAGCAAAAGATCAGTTATGCGGTCGTGAGCCCGCGCATGGCTTCATTGGCCGGATCTGAAAATTATGACAAAGTGATGCATAATGACTTGTCCTACAAGGAATTCCTCAAGACGACCTACTACGACGCGTTTGTCCGGGATGCCACGCAGCGGCTTGTGAAGGAAATGAACCAACCGGATTTTGTGCGCAATCTCAAGTTGTGGCGTGATGATGTGATCCGAGACCTTTCGGATCAGGGTCGTATTACGGAGGCAGGGAACTACACGCGCTATCTTGATGCGCTGGCGCAGGTCTATGTTTCAAAATTCGGGAACGGCCCGGCCCGAAACAAGGAAGAGATCCTCAAGACCCTCTCCAAGGAACTTAATGATTTCCGCGACAAAAGCCTGGGACAGCTTTGGCAGCATTTCGAATCCCAACTCGACTCATTCATCAACGGCCTCAAAGGTCTTGTCCAGCGCAGCGAACTAAATCCTCAGAATGTTTCGGCCCTCGCGGACGGTCTTGACAAAGCCAAGCCCTCGGCACTTATCCCGCCGGTTGTTTTGGATCCCAAAACGAGTCCCGTCTCCCTCCCGATAGCAGAAGTGAAGGAAGCTGCGGCGGTGGAGGAAACTGCGAAAAAGCCGGCCCTTTCGGAGGCTGCTACCACAATCCCCATGTCTTCACAACCGGTGGCACGGGTGGATCCAGCGCTGAAGGTGTGGCTGAACGATTTTCAGAACAGGCTTCGCTCGATCATTCATTGGATGAGATTCGACAACCTTAACAAGAGGGGCGTTCCCAAGTTCGTTCTTTATCCGAATCTGGACTTAGCTTATCAAATGGTGAGAGATGAACTTTCCGGGTTGATCCGGTCCGGCGACAGGATCTTGGAAATGGGGGTCGGGAGCGGAGTGATCACGGAACTATTGGCGGAAGCCGTTCGTGTTCGAAACATCCGTGATGTGCGGCTTACCGGGATCGATATTGATCCCGACGCTGTTAAAATTTCAAGAGAGGTGCTAAAGCCTTTCAGTAATGTGGAAGTGCGTCAGGGGGATCTGTTCGGGCCCGTTCATCAGGGTGAAAAGTTCGATATCATTTTTTGGAACCCGCCGTGGTTTTCCGGACAATGGTGGAAAGAAAATTACGGTCCTCAAATGGTGGATGCAGACTATCAAACCATCCTAAGATTCCTCCAGCAAACAAGGGATCATCTTAAACCCGGCGGTAGGATCTACCTTCTGTTCCCCGTCAAATATTTCAACAAGATCCAGGGGAATATCCCTTACGCTTTTTCAATGAGGAATAGCTATCAAAACGGGAGCCGTCTCGAGATCGGTCTTTTTGAATATGATCCCATGGCCTCGCGGCGTCCTGGATTCAGTGAAACTCCGAAACTGAAGAAGGACGTTTCCTCCGTCCCCCGTAGGATGGAGATGGTGGAGGAAGAAGGGCCGGGACGCTCCGTCGCATCCCGCGCTGTCGAAAAGCGCGAACTCCGCGAACTCGCGGCCAAACTTGCATTGTATGGTCTGATGGGAACGGCCGAATCCTATTCGCGATCTGAAGCCAGATTTCAAATTCCGGCAGAGGCTATTCCGGAAAAAGCTGTGGTCGATAGACACGATGTTCTCGGGGACGTGGTCGATGCAAAAGAGTTCAATTTTGATAAAGACCAATGGGAGAAACTGTTCGCAGATCTTCATAGGCAGGAGGAAGAGATCTTTGGAACGCGAGTGCGGAATGAATGGAAGCATTGGTTCACTACTTCTCGTTATAGAATTTATGTGCTTGTCCGTGACCATCAGATCACGGGAGCCATCGTCGGTGAAAATTCCCCGGATGATAAGACGGTAAGGATAGGTCCTCTTATGAGTCGCGAAGACCCATTTCAAGGGAAAGGCCAATTTCTTATGGACTGCTTCTTGAGCCGGATGCTTCATGAAGGACGGCTGAAAATTATATGGACTACTTCAAAGCGTGCTCAAAAGTTTTATGACGACTATATCGCATCCCGCAAAAGGGCGGGGATTTTGAAGAAGATTACTAAACAGCCTTTCTTAGATATCACTACAAATTTTTCCCTAGACTATGAGATCAGACCAATTTCCGATCCTCTTGATTCCACAAAGTACGATCAGTTCCGCGAGTCATGGAGCGTTCATCGTGATCAACCGGAGCTTTCCAGTGAACTCGTGTTAGTCGGCAGGTCGGAGGTTCGGGCAGGGAGCGTTGATTCATGGCGAGAGAAACTGCGTCCCTCCGTTGCTGCGGACAAAGACAGATTTTCCCTTAGTCAGAAAGCGGATTACAGGTCCTACCTTGCCCGCCATCGGGCCCAGTGGAATGCGATCAAGGATGCGATGATGGACTATCTTGCTCAGCGTGCGCGTACTCAGGCTACGGAGCCCGGTGAAAAACCGGTATTGACCCTTGTGAGCTTTGGACCGAGCACGGGGGAAGAGCTCGCCAGGAATTTCTACAGGATCTCCATGAAACTTAGGGCGCAAGGCCAGGATCCCGATCAGTGGGACATCCGGATTGTGGGAGTCGAAAAAGATAAGAATGTTATCGAAGAGGCTTGGGCCAGGATCCAGGGGAGAAAGCCATTCGTTTACGGGAGTTCGGACGCGGATAAGGAAGCGTTGGAGTACGGACAGAAGATCATCAATTACATCAACGAGCATTTTGAATCTTGGAAGGCAAGTGTCCGGCTGGTCAATGCGGATGCCAATGATCGGGATGTTTACAAGGCCGCTACGGAAGGAGCAGACCTTGTTTTTGTTAACCATCTTCTCCGGAACTTTGGTAATTTGGAATCAGAAAGGCTTCTCGGGACATTCGAAGTGCTGTACCCCAACAGCTTTCTTTTGATCGGAGATCTCCCCAATCTTGAAAAGAACCTTACTGATGGGCTTCCGTCTTATCTTGTTGAAAATAAGGGGCAGGCAACGGACGCGGAAAATGCGGCGAAAACCCCGGAAAACAGGACCGCGTATTTTGTCGCTTCTCCCAAGGAATATATAGATGTCGCCACTCAAAGCCCCGGAGTTCGCTCCGAGGCGCGGGGGCAACAGCCCGACCAGGCGATGGCGGACGGAAGGAGGATCGAACGACTTGAGCAGCATTTGTTCCAGGTGTCCGGCCAAGAGGTGACCAAGTTGCAAGTGTCAGAATATGTGGGGCCGGAATTTCAAGATCAAGTGAATCGCGGTATTCAACCTGTACTTGCTCAAGGTGGAGTCATAGCGGTCGATCTTTCCCGCTTGGCGGCTGTTAATGGAAGGTTGGATCGTTTTATTCCTGCAATGAATCTACTGGCAGAGATTGTGAGAAAGGTCCTGGAAGAGGCGAACCCTGATCTGCCCGACGGGAATTATCGGATTCCCTATGTGTTCCAGGAGCTTTTCAAGAACGCTTTTTATCATGGAAATGGAATGGAGTTTGTTTTACCGGTTTATTTGAAAGTCGAAGCGGCGGACAGGAAAATCATGGTTTACGATTTTGGAAAGGGGACTCCGCAGGAAGAAGAGCTACAAAGTGAAGCGACAAGGACGTGGGGGATCTCGGGAGGTGGCGTGGGTGTTGGGAACGTCCAGGACCTAGGCTGGGATTATTTCGAGCCGGCAGATGTTATGGGCTTTGCTGGAGAAGTGGTTGGGAAGGTGACGAGCGTTCATTTGTCCAACCAAGTAAGAGCGGGTAATGTTGGTGTTGCGCCGGAAACTTCCTCTCAAGAACCCACCGGTGAGGAAGGCGGTCGCTCCGAGGTGCGGTGGGAAATATCAGACGAAGACTTGGCGGCAAGGGAGGCAACACTTGGAAAAGTTGCTGCGAAAATGCGGGAGGAGGAAGGATTCTGGTTTGGGCATAAATTCGGAAAGGTTGACGGGAACACGACGGGTTTGGACCTCGAAGGAGCTAGAGACAGGATCGTGAGCGCGCTGTCGTGGGAATCCCGCTCCTTCGAAGTTCTTCCCTTAAAGAATGATGAGATGCGTAGAGCGGCTATCGAGGCGATGAACGAAGCCTTGTGTTTAATAGAAATAACAACGAGTGGAATAACTATCGATGCAAAGGCGCAAGCATTGTATCAACGGCTTGCGGGCCTTCCCAGCCAAGATCAGGCTGCGATCCTGACTGAGATCAAGAAGTTCCAGGATGAGCAAGCGCTCCCCAAAGCAGAACCCCAACCCCTGGGCAAAGATTTTAAAGAAGAGGTCCGGATAATGTTTGCCAACTGGGATTCTCTACCTGTTAAATCGAAGCTGGAGATCGACGGCCGGCGGTATGTGGATCTTGGTGACCCCGAAATCCAGATTCCTCTAAAAAGGGTTTCAAACATTGTCCAGGAACCTGACAGAGTCTTTACGCGCTATACCGATGAAGAACTGCTTCGGGAAGCCGGTTCGCGGTTTGACGAGACCGTGGTGGGCGGGAGAGGGTACCAGCTTCGGGACATGGTTACCCTGGAAAAAGATGAAGTCCAGATCGTCCTAGTGAAAGAAAAAAAGAATGGACCGGGTTTTGAGGTGCAACCCTTTTTGCTGGATACGGCCGATCTAGGATTGGTGTGGACAATTCTCACCCAGAGGCATCGTTATTCCGAGGCAATCATCAACGAAATTGCCGCTAAGGCGTGGGTGGCATATGAAAACGTCAGGGGATCCCATGATGATGCCATTCCGTCGAATTTCCGGATCAAAGCGTTTATGGGCGCGGAAGGTCTGGCTGTTGAGATAATCCCGATCGATCTCGGTGAGGTTGGTCGACAAACTTGGTATCGTTCCGAGGCGCGGGGGGAAATTCCTTCGGAAGAACAGATCGATAAGAATTTGCTGGAGGGAATTCTCGCAGATTTTGGGATCGCCCAATTCAAGGCAGTCCCCGTAGAAGACAAGCCGAATGTTCTGATTATCGAGGGAACGGAAAAAGGAGATTTTGTTCTCAAGAGACCGAAGTTCAGGAATATGCCGTCCACTATTGAGTGGGAAGCCTCGGTTTTAGACCGGTTGTTACGCGAACAGCGGATCCGGGTGGCGGGAATTCAGAAGGCCCAGGATGGAAAGACGTATGTAAAAGTGGGGGATGGCTACTTCGTTCTTTATGAAAAGCTAGAAGGGAAGAATGATTATGGCTGGGGCGATGTGGACGGAGAGCAATTGATCGCCGCGGCCAAGGTTCTCGCGCAAATTCATCAGACGCTCAAAGATTTTAAGCCAACGCAGCAAAATTATAGCCAGGAAGACTTGCCGCAGGTTTTTCCCGTCAACGATGTCGAACACGGGTTGACGAAACTCGAAGCGCTTCACGATGAGATCCAGGCGCTCCAAGATACAGACCGAATCTTTCTTGAACAGTGGGAAAAGATCAATTTGTGGGTGAAAAAGCTAAGGGAGAAGCTGGAAGCGGCAAGCCTGAGAGACCTTCCTGAAACCATCGTGCAGGGCGATTTTCAGCAGAGTAACATGTTTTTCCAGGATGACGGCGGCATTGCCCTCACCGATTTTGAATACGCCCATCGTGACAAAAGGGTTTTTGATCTGGCGAACGCCTTGGTGCTCCGGTTCCGTGACCGGGACCCTTCGGACCGCTCGTCCTTGGATATGGACAAGATCGAACGGTTCGTGGGGGCTTATGACGATGCGCTTCCCGCCGGTGAAAAATTAACGTCCAAGGAGATCGAACTATTGCCGTATGTTTACGCGCTGGGATATCTGGAGAGGGTTCATATGTTTGCTGGAATGGTCCGTGAAAAAAACATGACAGGCCCGCTCTTGGAGCAATTGGCCAATCTTGACGTCCTCGCCAACGGCGGCATTGAAGCAATGTCCAAACGGTTGCAATCCCGCTTGGCACGGTCAGAAACACGCCGCTCCGAGGCGCGGGAAAAAGTCGAACGATTCGCTAATAAAGTCGGAGAATTGGTGGACGTGAATCCTGGTCAAGTGTTTGCAGAAGTAATGGCGAAGGGTGTTGAAGCGGTTCGGTCGGAGCTTCGGAAACAGGGTCAGGCGGAACTTCAAAGGATCGAAAAGGAATATAATGAGGGCGCGAAATCATTCCTCGAAAAGGCCGGGGAAAAGGACGATGTTGTCGGTTTTGTTGTGACGACGGAATGTGTGGAACTTTTGAAAGAGCAGGGGCAGTTTGGCGGATTGGCCCAGATTCTAGACATTCAAGAGCTTTATGAAGGGATGCTGAACGCTGTCGTGATGCCGGTGGCCTTCGCGAAGGAAGGGAAGCTCGTGCGGTATGATCGAGCGAAACTTGGCGATCTCGAAAGGCAGCTTGTTCTCGCCAATAATGCCCTTGTGGCGGAGCTTCACGGCGTACCGATCTCGATCCTGATGAACCATTCCCAATATGATGCCAAATACATCCTGGAAGCGATTGCGGCCATGGATATCCGTCAATTAGCCGTTCTCTATGACGGAAGTAGTGGGCTCGGGCAAGCTTATCGTGCGGTTACAAAGCGCTTCACGCCTTTGAATTATCGCAGGAAGGAAGTGAATCGATTGGCCTCGGCCGTGGTTTCCCAAGACGGTTCCGAATTATGGTTCTGGATCTCGACAAAAGATATCGGGATCCACACCCGCGACCTTCGGACACTTGGGTGTAATTCTAATCTGGAAGCATCCGAATTGGCTGATCCTTTGTCGAAGAAGGTGGTGACGCTCGTTCTTCAGCATGCGCTTTATCGGTATATGACGCTGAGCCGGAGTGAACAGCAAGCGGTCGCCAATAATCCCGTACTCTTGAAGAACTATTTGAAGGACATACCGCTTCCATTCCTTGATTTTGCCGAGGAAGGTCTTTCCATCAATATCTCGACGTTTGTGACCCAGTTCCAGGCGAGGGAGTCAATCGAACGGGCAGCGTAACCTGTACGAAGTATGCTGTCTCCCGTAGGGAGTATTTTTTTTGCCGTACACCGTACGCCTTCCGTCTTACTATCCTCAGCGGAAAAAGAGGAACGTGATCAGGAGGAAAAGTGGTAGAAGGATTCCTGCCGACCAGAGCATATACCCGAAGAAACTCGGCATTTTCCAACCCCGGTGGATCGCGATGGACCGCACCATGAAGTTCGGCGCGTTCCCGATGTAGGTCATGGCACCGAAGAATACCGCCCCCACACTGATCGTGACAAGGATCGTTTCCGGGAGATTGAGATGAGGTCCCGCTAGTTTCAAACCCTGGCCAAGTGCCACGAATGTCAGATAGGTTGGCGCATTATCAAGAAATGATGAAAACCCGCCGGTCGCCCAAAAGAATTGCCACGGGGCCGTGACCCCCAACGTGCTGCCGCGCAGATAAAGGATCTCAAGCGCGGGTTCCATGGTGATGAAGATGCCGAGAAAAAGGATCGCGACCTCAAAGATCGGATAAAAATTGAAACCGTTCGCCTCATGATAGCTCTTGGGTGTGATCTTGAAGGAAAGGATCGCGGCAAGGACCATGATGACCTCTCGCCATGGCTCGGGCGCCCAGATCGTTGCGGCAATGATCATTCCAAGGCAACCAAGATTCCGGAGTCCTTTGATGTGAACCGGAGTATTTGAGTGTGCCTCGCGCTGCAGGCGTTTGGTCTCATGGTCGAATGCTTTGTGATCGATCATGAAGAAAACAGCGAGTAGGGCTCCTGTCGCAAAAATCCAGAAGGGATACAGGTGCAAGGTCCAGAAGAAGGGGACTCCCAAAAGGAAGCCGAGGAAAAGCGGCGGATCGCCGAGAGGTGTGAGCAGGCCCCCGATATTGCTTACGATAAAGATGAAGAAGATCGGAATGTGGATGTGGTGCTTGCGATAATGGTTCGCGAAGAGGAGCGGCCGGATCAGGACCATGCTGGCGCCGGTCGTTCCGATGAAATTGGCAAGAACGGCGCCAAGCCCGAGCATGAGCGTATTGGCCAAAGGTGTGCTGACAAGATCCCCGGTGATGCAGATGCCTCCGGAGACGATGAAAAGGGCGCCGAGAAGAATGACGAACGAAAGATAATGTGCCAGTCCCGTGACAAGAAGATGAGGATTGTTGACGAGGCAGAGGTAGATGACGGGGACTGCAAAGAGCACAGCGACCAGAGCTTGATTTTTTAGATGATGCCAGAATTTCGGAGCCGCAAGCGGAAGAATGGCGATCGACAGCAAAAGTCCGATGAAGGGAATGGTCATCCAGAATTCCGGCAGCCAGTCGTGATGGGTCATGCACCGATCCTCATGGCCGTTTTTCGATCATGAGATAAGACTCGAAATTGACTTTCCAGTCCAGAATGACGCGAATATGGAGGAGGCCGTCTTCTCTAATCTCGAGGTCCGGTGGGAATGCGTGCTTGTGCCAGCGGAAAAGGACGCTTGAGGTGACGGGCTCAATGTCCATGGGGGGCGTTTTAATGATTCCGCCGTCTTCGGTGGAATATTCGATCACTTCTTTATGGAACATCTTGTCCTTGCGCCAACAGGTGACGGCGTAAAGTTTCTCGAAATGGTAGGGGAAGGACGACACATGGAGATTACTCCTGACGAGGTTGGCGGTGTAGCAATCCTGTTCGCCGGGCTCGAAGTCCTTACAGACCATGAATTGAAGAAGCCTTATCTTGTCGTGTTCCACGTCTCAGATATTAATGAATGTTTGAAGCCAATGCAAGTGCTGACCTTGGGGCGCAACGCGCAACGGTCAACGCTCAACGACACGTTGTAACGTTGCGCGTTGTGCGTTGAGCTTTGCGCGAAATGTCCTTGAAAATCCTGGGATAAAATCATACAATACAAAATGCGAGTCGTGAGGCTTAGAATAGAATCCATCAATGCGCTCCCGTACTGCGTTACTAGTGCTTCTATGGGTTCGCAGTACGGGTACCGTTAACCCATAAAAATTAATGGAGAACGGTGCCCGAACGACTTACGAAGCCTTTCAAAGTTCCTCGTTCCAGACCTCATAGTTGGAATATCCGGAGGACGCACGGTACGAAATACTGAGCTGTCCGTGTATTTTTTTGCAGGTGTTACTTATTCGCATTTTGAATTGACAGCATAAAACTCGAACTCAAAGGAATCATAAAATGGCCGAACAAATTCTGGAAAAATCTGACACAAAATCCATAGGCAAAAAATTTGTCACGATGGACGGCAACGAAGCGGTCGCGCACGTCGCTTACCGCGTGAACGAATGTATCGCCATCTATCCGATCACCCCATCCTCGCCCATGGGCGAGTGGGCAGACGAGTGGGCCTCTCAGAATAAGGTGAATATTTGGGGGACGGTCCCTTCCGTGGCCGAGCTTCAAAGCGAAGGCGGAGCCGCCGGCGCGGTGCACGGCGCACTTCAACGGGGCGCTTTGACGACCACCTTCACGGCGTCGCAAGGTTTGCTCTTGATGATCCCGAGCATGTATAAGATCGCAGGAGAACTCACGCCCATGGTCATGCATGTTTCCGCGCGTTCGCTCGCATGCCAGGCGCTTTCGATCTTCGGGGACCATTCGGACGTCATGTCAGTACGCCAGACCGGCTACGCCATGCTTGCCTCCGATTCGGTCCAGGAAGCCATGGATTTCGCGCTCATCGCGCAGGTTGCGAGTCTCGAGAGCCGCATCCCTTTCCTTCATTTTTTTGACGGTTTCCGCACCTCGCATGAAGTTCAGAAGATCAGCCTCCTTTCCGACGACCAGATCCGTGGGATGATCAACATGGCCAAGGTGCTGGAACATCGTGCCCGGGCACTTTCGCCGGATCATCCCGTGCTTCGCGGTACCGCGCAAAACCCGGACGTTTATTTCCAGGGACGTGAGACGGTCAATAAGTTCTATACCGTGTGTCCCGGCAT
This sequence comes from Candidatus Omnitrophota bacterium, assembly GCA_043821445.1. Lineage (GTDB taxonomy): Bacteria > Omnitrophota > Omnitrophia > Omnitrophales > Aquincolibacteriaceae > Aquincolibacterium. The sequence continues at coordinate 18,691 of JBDRCT010000006.1, forward strand.
CGTCCAGCAGGTGATGGACAAGTTCGCGGGTCTGACCGGACGGAAGTATCAACTTTTTGAATATACCGGAGCCAAAGATGCAGAGCAGGTCATCGTGATCATGGGCTCGGGCGTGGAAGTAGTTCAAGAGACCGTGAAGGCGCTTAACACCAAAGGCGTGAAGGTCGGCTGCCTCAAAGTCTCTCTTTATCGTCCGTTCGATGTGAAGCGTTTTGTGAGCCGTCTGCCGCAGACCGTCAAAAACCTGATCGTGCTCGATCGAACCAAGGAGCCGGGCGCGATTGGTGAGCCGCTTTTTCTGGATTGTGTGGGAGCCCTTCACGAAGCCTCGCAGAACGGCTGGTCGAAGTTTAATCAGGCGCCCAAGATCTATGGGGGCCGCTACGGTCTCTCTTCCAAAGAGTTCACGCCGGCGATGGTAAAAGGGATCTTTGATTTCTTCGCTTCCGGCAAGGCAAAACACGGTTTTACAATTGGCATTAACGATGATGTAACTCTCACAAGTCTTCCGTATGATCCTGAATACTCGATCGAGTCCGAAAAAGTCGTGCGTGCTCTTTTTTACGGTCTCGGTGCGGACGGAACGGTCGGCGCGAACAAGAACTCCATTAAGATCATCGGCGAGAACACGGAGCATTACGCCCAAGGATATTTCGTCTACGATTCCAAAAAGGCCGGCGCGATCACCGTGTCGCATCTCCGTTTTGGCCCCGAGCCCATCCGCGCTCCGTACCTCATCAGCAAGGCGCATTTCGTGGCCTGTCATCAGACCGTTTTTCTTGAGAAGTACGATATGTTGTGTAATGTCGTGTCCGGCGGCACGTTCCTTTTAAACGCCCCGTGGGGCGCGGAAGAAGTGTGGAAGAATCTTCCGGTCGAAGTCCAAAAGGAGATCATCGAAAAAAAGCTTAAGTTCCATGTGATCGACGCCTATAAAGTTGCGGCCGAAAGCGGCATGGGCATGAGGATCAACACGATCATGCAGGTCTGCTTTTTCGCCATCTCCGGTGTCCTGCCGCGTGAGCAGGCGATCGACGAGATCAAAAAATCCATTCAGAAGACCTACGGCAAAAAGGGTGAGGACGTGGTCCGGCAGAATCTTCAGGCCGTGGATACGACCCTCGCGCATCTTTATGAGGTCAAAGTCCCCTCTGTTGCGGACGGCAAGCTCAAAAGACTTGCCCCCGTGACTTCAAACGCCCCGGCGTTTGTCAAAGAGGTTCTTGGCCTCATCATCGAAGGCCGTGGGGATGATGTCCCCGTGAGCGCGATGCCGGTGGACGGAACATTTCCGACGGCTACGACCCAATATGAGAAGCGCAACATCGCACTCGAGATCCCCGTGTGGGAGCCGGATATTTGCATTCAGTGCGCCAAGTGTAATTTCGTTTGTCCGCACGCGGTGATCCGCGCAAAAGTGTATGATCCCAAATACCTTGAAAATGCGCCAGAAGGTTTTAAATCTGTGGATGCCAAAACTCCTGATTTTAAAGGAAATAAGTTGACGATCCAACCGGCGCCCGAGGACTGTACGGGTTGCGGGCTTTGCGTGGATGTTTGCCCCGCGAAGAGCAAGACGGATCCGAAGAAAAAAGCCATTAATATGCATCCTCAGATACCGCTCCGTGAATCAGAAAAGCCGAAGTGGGAGTATTTCTTGACGATCCCTGGCTTTGACCGGAAAAAACTTAAACCCGGAGTGATCAATCAACAGCAGAATATGCGGCCGCTTTTTGAGTTCTCAGGCGCCTGCGCGGGCTGCGGGGAAACGCCGTATATCAAAATAGTGTCCCAACTCTTCGGGGACAGGGCTGTTATAGCGAATGCCACCGGCTGTTCTTCTATATACGGAGGGAACTTGCCGACCACTCCGTGGGCGAAGGATGCCAACGGGCGCGGACCGGCATGGTCGAATTCGCTTTTTGAGGATTGTGCGGAATTCGGTTATGGGTTCCGGATGGCAATCGATAAACAGAAGGAATATGCCTCCGAGCTTCTCGTGAAACTCCAGGATAAAGTCGGCACGGATCTTGTCCAGCCTATCTTAAATGCCGTACAAGTGACCGAAGCGGACATCTATGACCAGCGGGAACGCGTAGCGGCGCTTAGAAAGAAATTGGCGGAACTCAATACGGACCCTGATGCCGCCCAGCTTTTGAGCTTGGCGAACACACTTGTCAAAAAAAGCGTCTGGGCTTTCGGCGGCGATGGATGGGCCTATGATATCGGGTTCGGTGGTCTCGATCATGTGCTTGCCTCGGGCAAGAATGTGAATGTTCTTGTGCTCGATACGGAGGTTTATTCCAATACGGGCGGGCAGATGTCAAAAGCCACTCCGCGCGGTGCCACCGCAAAATTCGCGATGGGCGGGAAACCCGGCGGTAAAAAAGATCTCGGAATGATCGCCATGACCTATGGGAATATTTACGTGGCGACGATCGCGATGGGGGCGAACGACCAGCAAGCTCTCAAGGCGATCCAGGAGGCCGAGTCGTATGACGGCCCGTCGCTCATCATTGCCTATAGCCATTGCATCGCGCATGGCATTAATATGGTAAATGGGCTTCAGGATCAGAAGGCCGCTGTCGCGTCCGGGCAGTGGATCCTTTATCGCTTTGACCCCCGGCGTACCGAAAAGGAAGAGAATCCTCTCGTGATCGATTCCAAAGCTCCGACGATCCCGCTTGAGCAGTATCTTATGATGGAAAACCGGTTCAAGATGCTCGTGAAGAGCAATCCGGAAGAAGCCAAAAGACTTTTCCAGATCGCACAGAAGGACGTCACGGCCCGGTGGAAGCGTTTCGAATATTTGGCGCAGGGGAAGCCCGGGATCGAAGCGCCTAACCCGGCGACGACGGTTTAAAGGGGATATGACTATGAGCGCAGAAGCTGTGATGGTATCCAAAAAAAAAGATCTGAAGGCACTTTTTGAACCTAAAGCGATCGCAGTGGTCGGGGCGTCTCGGCGCACGGAAGCGGTCGGTTATGCCATCATGAAAAATCTTGTGGAAGGCGGGTACACGGGAAAAGTTTTTCCCGTCAATCCCAAGGCCGATGAAGTGCTTGGCGTGAAGTGTGTTCCGAATGCCACCCAGCTTCCGGAGAATGTGGATCTGGCGATCTTCATTATCCCGGGTGCTGCCGTGCCGGCCGAGCTTGAAGCCTGCGCGAAGAAAGGGGCCCGGGCTGCGATCGTGATCTCAGCGGGATTTCGTGAGATCGGAGGCGAGGGGGTCAAGCTCGAAAACGAGATCAAGCGTATTGCTGACAAATACGGCATTGCCATGCTGGGCCCGAATTGTCTCGGACTTATCAACAACGATCCGAATCTCTGCTTGAATGCGAGTTTCTCCGGCCATATCCCGAAGAACGGGAACATCGCCTTTGTTTCCCAGAGCGGCGCGCTCGCGACGGCACTTCTGGATTACGCGCGCGGCGAGAACATAGGTCTTTCCAAGCTCATCAGTCTCGGTAATAAAGTGGACGTTACGGAGCTTGAGATCCTCCAGTATCTGAAAGATGATCCAAATACCGACGTTATCATGATGTATCTTGAGGATATCGGAAAAGGACAGGAATTCATTTCAGTGGCCCGGGAGATCACAGGCGACATTAGTAAGACCAAGCCCATTCTTGTGATCAAGTCTGGCCGTACGGCGCAGGGAGCCAAGGCCGCAAGTTCCCACACGGGGTCTCTCATGGGCGCCGACGAGGTTTATGACGCGGTGTTTGCACAGTCCGGCGTGATGCGCGTGGATTCAGCCCAGGAAATGTTCGATCTTGCGATTGTTTTCGCGAATCAGCCCCTGATGAAGGGGAATCACGTGGCGATCGTGACGAACGCCGGCGGTCCGGGGATCATGGCGACGGACGCGTGTGTACGGTTCGGACTTCAGATGGCTGAGATGAGCCCGGCAACGATTGCAAAGCTTAAGGAAAAACTTCCGCCGACCTCAAACTTTTCAAATCCGGTCGACGTGATCGGAGACGCTCAGCACGATCGCTACGAGCACGCGCTCCGTTGCGTGATTGCGGAGCCGAATGTGGACGGTGTGATGGTGCTTTTAACGCCCCAGGCGATGACGGAAGCCGAGGCCACGGCCAAAGTGATCGTGGAAGTGGACAAAGAGTCCGACAAGACGATCGTGGCGTGTTTTATGGGGCATTCGGATGTGGAAGCCGGTGTGGCGGTCTTGAAAGAACATCAAATACCGCATTATATGTTCCCGGAAGATCCGGCCCGCGCATTGGCGGCCATGAACAGGTATCAACAATGGCTCCACAGGTCCCGGACAGGAGTGAAGCATTACAATGTGGATCGCCAGGCCGCGGACTCCGTACTCGGAAAAGCCATCAAAGATAAACAAAAATTTTTGCCGATCAATCAATCCATGGAAATCTTTAACGCCTATGAATTTCCGGTGATCCCGTGGTCCTTCGTCCGGACGGCCGAGGATGCGTGGGAGCAGGCTGTAAAGATTGGTTTTCCGGTGGTCATGAAAGTGGTTTCGCAACAGATCATCCACAAGGTCGATGTGGGTGGTGTTCGTCTCAATCTAAATTCCGCCGATGACGTTCAGCACGCATTCCGGGATATCATGGCGGTTGGGGAAAGACTCAAAGCCAAGATTGATGGCGTTTTTATGCAACGTATGGCGCCTAAGGGCCGCGAAGTAATCCTAGGGATGAAACGCGATCCGCATTTCGGGCCTATCCTGATGTTCGGCTTGGGCGGTATTTACGTGGAAGCGCTGAAGGACGTGACGTTCCGTGTGGCGCCGATCCGCGAACTCAGCGCTTACGATATGCTGAGAGATATTCGCGCGTTCAAACTGCTTGAAGGCGTGCGGGGCGAGCCGCCCGCCGATCTCGAGGCCATCGCGGATTGTCTGAAACGTTTGTCCCAGCTTTCGTGCGACCATCCGGAGATCGAAGAGATCGATATCAACCCTCTTATGGTTTATGGCGAGGGGAAGGGTGCCGGGGTCATTGACGCTCGTGTCATTTTGAAATAAATTTTCTTTGGCCGGACTGCTCTTCTGGTTAGCCTGCGCGGAATGATTGGATAAGGAGGTCTTATGACCGAGATCCATAAGCTGACGGCATTTATCGATAGCCTGCATTATCATGAAAAAACGGGTCCCCAGATCGATCCGAAAAAAGGCTGTTTCCCTTTTCTTACTATTTCCCGCCAGGCCGGCGCCGGAGGCAATGCGCTTGCCGCGATCCTCGACGAGAAGATCCAGAAACTCCACGACGAGCCTCTCTTCCGGGGGTGGCAGCCTTGCAGTCAAGAGCTTTGCCATATGGTGGCTCAAGATCCCGCGCTCAGAAGTTTGGTCGAATCTCTCAAACGCACGGAGTATCATTCTTATGCCGAGGACTTTCTTTCCCAGCTTATTCACGGGGGAGCCTCTCAGGATCTCGTGGTCAAGAAGATGTTCCACTTCATGCGGACTTTTGCTCTCCATGGGAAAGTGATCCTGGTCGGGCGTGGATCGTCATTTTTGACGCGTGATCTTCCCCTTGGAATTCATGTCCGCCTTGAGGCGTCGATGGAATCACGCGTGAAGCACATGATGAGCGCCCTTAATTTGACCGAAAAAAAGGCCCGCGAAACGGTTGAGGAAAAAGACAAGGCGAAGGCGGAACTCGTGAAGACTTTTTTTCACAAAGATATCCGTGATCCGCTTCTTTATGATATCGTCTGGAACACAGACCGCGTTCCGATCGAGGAGATCGCAAAGCTTTTGATCGAAATGATCCGGGATAAGGCGGCGGGGATCTGCTGAGATTTTTTTACACAAATTTCCATTTTTCAAGTTTTTTAAAAAATATTTTCCCTCCGGAATTCTTTAAGAAAAAAATCGATAATTCCTCTTGAAACTCATTTGTGATGGGAATAGTATCCACGCTGTCTTGAAACCATTTGCATAATAAACGGCAGCGAAAAATATTTTATTGAAGTGTGATTGCTTTTTTAAGGAGTTTCGCAAAAAAAGTTCATTTCTGACCCAATCCTGAAAAATCAAACGGGGAATACTTTCTGGAGATTTGGCCGCTGTTTGTACTAGATATGGTGTCTAAGTAAAAAAAAACTACAATATGTTGACTAATTGCCGATAAAAGACGGTAGAGAACGAGGAGATATCATGGCGGAACAGTTCCTTTCCAAGAAGATCACCAGCATCCGTAAGCGCGATGGTTCCATAGTTCCTTTCGACGGCGCCAAGATCTATAACGCGATCGTCAAGGCAGGGCAGGCGACGGGAGAGTACGAAGGCGCGGAAGCTCAGATCTTGACCTTGGAAGTTGTCAAAGTCATTGATAATCGTTACTCCCCGGGTTTTCTCGACATCGAAAAGATCCAGGATATTGTGGAACAGGTCCTGATCTCCTCCAACCACCTGAAGACCGCCCGCGCCTACATCGTCTATCGTGAGCAGCACAAGAAGTTGCGGCGGGACAAGAAGACCGTGGTGGATGTCACTTCTTCGGTCAATGAGTATCTCTACAAGCTCGATTGGCGCGTGAATGCAAACGCCAATCAAGGTTATTCCCTCGGGGGTATGATCCTTAACATCGCAGGTAAGGTCATTGCCAATTATTGGCTTTCTCACGTTTATCCCGACGAGGTCGCCAACGCCCATCGTCACGGCGATATCCACATTCACGACCTGGACATGCTCTCCGGTTATTGCGCCGGCTGGTCCTTGAAGACATTGATCCGTGAGGGATTTAACGGCGTACCGGACAAAGTGGAATCCGGGCCGCCGAAACACCTGAGCTCCGCGGTCGGTCAGATGGTGAATTTTCTCGGCACGCTTCAGAACGAATGGGCGGGCGCGCAGGCGTTCTCTTCCTTCGATACCTATCTCGCTCCTTTCATCAAGATCGACAAGCTTCCTTACGAGGAAGTGAAGCAGAGCATCCAGGAGTTCATCTATAACTTGAATGTTCCGTCCCGCTGGGGGACGCAAACGCCCTTTACGAACGTGACGTTCGATTGGGTCTGTCCCGAGGACCTCAGGAACGAGCATCCGGTCATCGGCGGCAAGGAACTGGATTTCGTCTACGGAGACCTTGGAGAAGAAATGGCGATGATCAACAAGGCCTACATCGAAGTCATGATGAGGGGTGACGCCAAGGGACGTGTTTTTACGTTCCCGATCCCAACCTACAACATTACGCCGGATTTTGACTGGGACCATCCGAACTGTGTGCCGCTTTTTGAGATGACCGCAAAATATGGGCTTCCGTATTTTCAAAATTTCCTCAACTCCGACCTCAAACCGAACCACGTTCGTTCGATGTGTTGCCGTCTGCAGCTCGACCTGCGTGAACTTCTCAAGCGCGGGAACGGACTTTTCGGGTCCGCCGAGCAGACGGGATCCATTGGGGTCGTGACTCTGAACTGTGCCAGGATCGGTTACCTCTCAAAAGGGGACGAGGGCGCCTTCTTCAACAGGATCGACACCCTTCTTCAGATCGCCAAGACGAGCCTGGAGCTCAAACGCAAGATCATCCAAAGGCACATGGACGCCGGGCTTTTTCCGTACACCAAACGTTATCTCGGGACCCTGCGCAACCACTTTTCCACGATCGGCGTTAACGGGATCAACGAATGCATCCGGAACTTTACAGGCGGGAAAGAGAACATCACGACGCAAGCGGGTTTTGAATTCGCTCTCAAGATGCTGGATCATATCCGCGCGCGCATCGTAACGTTCCAGGAGGAGACCGGCCATCTTTATAACCTCGAGGCCACGCCCGCCGAAGGCGCGACCTACCGTTTCGCCAAAGAGGACATCAAACGTTTTCCGGACATCCTTCACGCCGGCACGGGTGAACGGCCTTATTACACAAATTCTTCGCAACTTCCGGCGGCTTTCACGGATGATCCGTTCGAAGCGTTGGGCCGGCAGGAGGAGTTGCAGCGTCGTTACACCGGCGGGACCGTGCTCCATCTCTATATGGGTGAGCGCATGTCGAGCGCGGAATCCTGCAAGAAACTCGTCAAGCGCGCGCTCGAAGGTTACCGGATCCCTTACATCACCATCACGCCGACATTCTCGATCTGTCCGACGCACGGTTATCTTGCCGGCGAACATGAATTCTGTTCTAAATGTGACCAAGAGCTCATCAATCAAAAAATGCTTCATTACCATACGGCTACGGAAGCTGAATTCCGCGCGGCGGCCGAAGCAAAGCTTTAAAGGAGGAACTTATGACCCAAGAAAAGATTGTTTTAAGAGATGAAGAGCGAACGCGTTGCGAAGTCTGGACACGCGTCATGGGGTATCACCGCCCGGTCGCCGGGTTCAACGTGGGGAAAAAAGGCGAATTTTATGAACGGAAATATTTCGCCGAACCCAAAGAAGCCGGGTGTGGCTGCTCCTAGCACAGATGATCTGAATGGTATTTGTGTCGCGGGCATCACGCCCTTTACGACGATAGATTTCCCCGGCCGTCTGGCCGGGGTTTTTTATCTGCAGGGGTGTCCGTGGCGGTGCCGCTATTGTTACAACGCTGAGTTCTGGCCCCTGCCCTCGCCGGGGCAGAACATTCCGCTTGAAAAGATCCTTCATTTTTTGGATTCCCGCAGGAACCAACTTGACGGGATTGTATTTTCCGGCGGAGAGCCCACGGTCCATGAGCGTCTTCCGGTCTGGATGAAAGCGGTCAGGGAAATGGGTTTTGAGATCGGCCTTCACACCGGCGGGATCTATCCCGAACGTTTGAAGGAAGTTCTCCCGCTTTGTGATTGGGTGGGTCTTGATATCAAAGCCCCGTTCCGGCTTTATGAAAAAGTGACCCAGGTTAGCGGAAGTGGTGATGCGGCCCGCCAAAGCACCAAACTTGTTCTGACAAGCAGCGTGGCCTGTGAATTCCGCACCACGTTCCACCCCAAGCTTCTTTCGGAGGCCGATATTCTGGAGATAGCCGGGGAGCTTTCGGCTCTTGGCACCAAAAATTATGTCGTTCAATCTTTTCGTCCGGAGCACTGTCCGGATAAAGAGCTTCGCGAGAGCGCCGTTCCCGGCGCCGGTATTTCCGCGAACCTCCGCCAAACCTTGAAGTCTCTTTTTCCTTCCTTTCACGTCCGGGAATGAGTATAAATACCTTCTATGACACACGAAAATTTGAAAGCTTGGAAATATCCCATTCAAAGCGATGATGACCCATCGTTCAGCTTTCTAAAAGGGGGTAGTATCATCTCTACTATTTTGATGTATAAAAAAATCTCTCAAAACTTTCTGATGTCAGATAAGCACATATGATTTTCAGTTCGAGGCAGGGACCGGTTTGAGGTCGCCGAGGAAGATGCGCGTCGTGTTTGCTGGTTCCGTGCGAAGCTTATCCTGAAAGATTAAGTCATTTTATTAAAAGATTGTTTAGGAAATCCCGCCCTTTTTTTGAGCGAAGTTAGATGGTGGAGCTAATAGCCTTCCTGTGTTTTAGATTGATTGATAAGGAATGTTCGCGTGGAGACAAATAAAAAAAACAGCCCGCAAGTCTCTTTGGGACAAAAAGTATTGCTTGTGATCTTGTCGGTCGTCATGACCCTCCTTGTCCTTGAAACATCCTTACGCATAGGCGGGGCAGTGTACGGGGCTTTTCAGGAATATAGAAACCATCTTTCCATGAGGCAAAAAGGTGTTTATAGAATCCTGTGCGTAGGGGAGTCTACGACAGCTTTCTTTCGAGTTGAAAAACCGTATCCCGCTTTTCTTGAAGAAATATTGAATCATGCTTCTCCGGGAACGCGATTCAGCGTCATTAACAAAGGCGTTTCCGGGATCGGGACGTCCGATATTGTGGCGAACCTGGAAAATAATTTAGAGGTCTACAAGCCAGATATGGTGATCGCGATGATGGGAATTAATGATTGCGGTTATTTTAGCTATAAGGTTACGCCCTCGTCCGGGCCCGAATTTTTTTGGTCACATTTTAGAGCCTATAACTTCCTGAGACTTCTTTGGTACCGATACATAAAAAAGTCAGAAGAGATCCAGCATGCGAAGGCCGTGTCGAAGGAGGGCCGTAAGGCCCGGCGTGTATCGTCGGGGGCTGAGGAACTCCGGGTGCAACGGGGGCGAGGAGAGGAAAAGAGCGCGCGCCAAGAAGCCCCTGTCCATCCGGCCGAAGAAGATCCCATGGTGAAACAGGGGGTGTATTATTGGGAGCGAGGGAACTATGATCTTGCAGAAAAAAGCTTCAAAGAGGCGTTATCTAACAATCCTGAAAATAGCAATGCCTATCTTAAGCTGGGTGGGCTGTATCAGGAACAGGGGGCGTACCTGCAAGCCGAAGAATCTTTCAAGAAAGCGACCCATCTTCATCCCGACGATGCGAATGCTTTTTTTGGGTTAGCCATTGCGAGTCGAGAACAAGGTGAGAGCAAATCTTCGCAGGTTGAAGAGGCTCTTAAAAAAGCCATCGGACTTGATCCGTATCATGCAGAGTATTATCTTATGCTTGGTCACCATTATGCCGGTAAGGCAGAAGTCGCAGCGGAAGAAAGTTTTAAGAAATCAATAGAGCTCATGCCTGGGAATTATGCGGCCTATCGGGAGCTCGGGCGGGCCTATTTAAGACAAAGCAAATTCCAGCAGGCCGAGGCATTGTTCAAGGAATTCCAAAATAAGTACCCTGATAACGATAGGATCTATCAAGATTTAATACAACTGCTTGAAAAGAAGGGGTTGAATGAAAAAGTGACGGAACTCGGAGAAGAGTGCTTCTGGAATGTCACCGCAAAAAACTTTATCAAAATGGAAGAAATTTTAAGCAAAAAGAAAATAAAATTAGTTTGTGTGCAATACCCCATGCGTGACAGTGCCTCTCTTAAAGAGATATTTGAAGGGAAAGAAGGAATTATCTTTGTTGATAACGAAAAAACGTTTAAAGAACGGGTCAACAAAGACAATTATGGCGAATACTTCATCGACGAAATGTTCGGCGATTTTGGCCATTGCACTGAGAAGGGGAATAGGCTATTGGCTGAGAATATAGCCCGGATCATATTGAAAGAAGTATTTGGCAAATAGGCTGAGGTGGGAATGACGGGAAATGTGGGAGTGCTATGAGAAAAGTGTTACTAAAAACTTTTGGCTGATCGATGGTTACGCCATAGAAGGACCACGGAGAGGATCGCGGCGGGATTAATAGGCGCTTGGTTGACGGCTCGTATTACGTGACGATCATGGGAGTTTTGTAGATATTAAGCATAGGAAGATGATTTTGGATCAGGAAGTAGGAATGTGTCAAAAGAGGCCTTGAGTTTTCTGCTGTATGCGAATTATCCTACACGGCAGTTAGATATATAGCCTCCTCACTAAGAAAGAAATTTCATGGGGAATAGCAACCTCGACATACTCCTTGTAAGGCCCGTAAACAACAAGATGCCGATTATCATACCGAACCTCGGGCTCGGGTATCTGGCAAGGCAGCTCAATAAAAACGGGTTTCACGCTCATATTCTCGATTGTGCCAAGGATCATTATACGCTGGATGATTTTAAAAAGTATTTGACCGGGAATAAATTCGATATTGTGGGCATCCAGATTTTCACCTGCGACTTATCGTCCGCCATCAAGATGATAAATATGGTAAAGGAATGGGACCGAAATATCATAACCATAGCAGGTGGGCCGCACATATCGGGACTCGCCGATTATACGATGCGGATTGTAGAGAACCTTGATTACGGTTTTTGCGGAGAGGCTGAGACCGGCATAGTCAAGTTCTGCCAGCATATCGTCAGCAAAGACGATGTCATGCTTTCTGACGTACCCGGCCTTATCTATCGGAAAGACGGCAACGTCATTATAAACGAATGTGCTATTGCGGAAGATCTCGATAGGCTCGAATTCCCCGAATGGGATCTGATAAATCCGCTTACTTATCCGATCGCGCCGCAAGGCACGTTTACAAAAAGGCTACCGGTCGCGCCTATCATAACGTCACGGGGGTGCCCTTATGAATGCACATACTGTGGCGTAAAATCGAATACAGGCCGGAGATTCAGGACGCGCAGTCTGGAAAATGTCATAACCGAGATAAAGTGGCTAATGTCCAAATACGGCGTTAGAGAGATACACATAGAAGATGATAACTTTACCCTTGATAGGAATAGGGTGGCTAGATTTTGCAATCTGCTGATCGATAAGGGGATCGATATAAGCTGGGCGTGTCCTAATGGCGTGCGGCTTGATACCCTCGATGCTGATATTCTCCATCTTATGGAAAAGGCCGGCTGTTACTCTTTTGCGATAGGCATAGAATCAGGCTCGCCCAAAATATTAATGGATATGAACAGAAAGATATCTCTCGATAAGATGAATGAGATGATAAGACTCATAGCCTCTTCAACGAAGATCAGGATGACAGGCTTTGTGATGGTGGGCTATCCCACGGAGACGCTCGATGACATAGAAAATACAATAAAGTTTACACTTTCACTTCCTTTGAGTAGAGTCCAGTACTCAAATTTCCTGCCCCTCCCTGGGACCAAGATCTTTGATGATCTTGTCAATAAGGGTGAGATATTACTAGAGAACCTGGATTGGGACTCATTTCAGGATAACACGATAGCCTATTCTCCTCCCGGCATACCGCCCGAGGAGCTACGCCGCATCATGAAGAATGGTTTTTTCAGATTTTATTTTCGTCCCAAGATCATAGGAGGCCTGCTGCGCGAGATACATTCGTTCGACCAGTTCAAGGTCGTGTTGAAACGCGTTATCGATATCTTCAAATAAAAAGGAACATTGAAGACGACAAATAAGCTACTAAAGAGTCTTACGATATTTTCTCCGCTCCACCGCGACTCTTCCACCATGGCCGGCATAGCGGTCAAGGAGATGGCCGTGGGTAGCGAGGCCACTGATTGTTCGCAAACGAGGCAAATTTACGATGTCTGATAAGAAAGATAAAACCAAGAATGAAACAAAGGGGCTGCGGCTACACATACGCACTTTCGGATGAGCGGTGGGACTCATATACCCGACCGATCATTCAAGTTCTCACCATGGCGCACGGGTTCGATTTGCCTACTAAGCTTGAGAGCCCCTGATGGCGGTAACAATGCTGCGGTGCGTGAAAGCGTGTCGCAGCTTACTCGTTTTAGCCTAAAACGAATGTCGCTTCTGAATAGAAAAGCCACATTCATAACTGGATTTTTGCAACTTGAACACTGACAATGCCCCGGTATGTGGAAAGCGTACTGGGGCATTATCCGTCAATATCCAAAGATTTCTCTTCAAGAAGAGCGTCGCCTGATCTTTCATCCAATTTTTTATTGAAGATCAGTGTAGTCCTGGTTTTCAATATTTTTATAGGAGAACCAGGACGGCTGATTAGAGCGGCCAAACGAGGTGACAAGGCGCAAGCTGAAGAGCTTGTCCTGCGGCATGTTGGCTTTGTTATCTTTCGGATCCACAAACGAGCTTTTCCCGCCTACGCTCGAAGATTCGGGGAAGACCTGCTGTCGCAGGCCATATTTGTTCTCTACGACAAAATCCAGACCTATAACCTTCGCTACTATGACAAGCGGGGGAATTTCAAGCCGGTCCGTTTTGTCTCCTATATCTGGAAAGCTATCGATGGCCTTATCCTCGCGTCACTCAGGAAAGAACTTCGTCAAGAAAAGCGGAAGGTAACGGCGTACCGGGACGGAGAAGAAAACGACATATTCGAAAGAATTCCCGCAAGAAACGATTTGATCATTTCCACCTTTTTGTAACTAGTGGTTTTCACAAGCCTTCTGCTGTAAAATATTAAAAAAGTTCCGATAGATATTGAACAAAGCAAAAGGTTGATTTCGGGAGCGTATCAATGAACGGAATACAAACAAACCAGCGCAATGGTTTTTCGGTATGGTTCTTTTGGATTAATGCCGCCGTCCGCAGCGCTTTGATTACCCCTACAGTTCGGAGGGACAGATGGCAAAATTTATTGATGTGGATACGGGAGAAGTTAAAGTTACGTCTGAGCCTGTTATGCTGCGCGCAATGGCAATAGGGTCTTGTGTTGTTGTTGTGGCCTTTGACCGTGACAAAAAAATCGGTGGCTTGGCTCATATTATGCTTCCTGGAAGATCTCCTAGAACGGGAAGCAAAGACAAGACAAAATATACCGAAGACGCTATTGATGAGCTGTTCGAAAAGTCAAAAAATCTTGGAGCCAAGATAGACGATATGGAAATAGGCCTTGCCGGCGGGGCAGACCTGCTGTCCGGAAACAAGATTGGTGAAACGATCATAGATTCAATTTTATGTTATTTGAAGAGTTTGGGCATCATGCCAAAGCGGCAACGATTGGGAGGATGTCAGCGCAGAAGTGTATCTTTAGATATCGATTCGGGAAAGATAATCTATACAGAAGGCGACGGCGCAGGAAAAGAATGGCGAGGGATATTTTGAGGCAACGCCTTTAATTTTAAGTGTGTTTTTTATCTCTTCTTGTCTTACCGTGTCCGGTGATTTCAACGTCCGCGCAAGTCAAAACCTGAACTGCCCGCCTTAATAATACCTGCAACTCCGTCATAGGGAATTTTATACGCAGCTGCCGGATAAGTAACCGCCCGGGAATGGAAATTTTCCGGCCCCATCGTTGCAGTTAAAAAGATTTAATTATTGTTGAACTTAATACTTATGGCGTTTATGATTTACATGTAATTACATAAAATTACACATATAGGCACGTATTATCCACAACTCATTGGAGAATTGGCAGATGGCAGCGCTTGATCCATCGACACAGCTTCTCAAGATCAAAGATATCATGAAGATTTTTTGTATATCCCGCCGAACGGTTTATCACTGGATGGACAAAGGGATTCTCAAACCTTTGCGAATCGGCGGTGTCTGCCGTTTCCGAAAAGAAGACATCGAAAGGATGCTGCAGGATCAGGCCGGCGACATGACAGAGGGGAAGAAGAGGCTTTCCGTTCTTGCAATTGATGATGATGTTTTAGTGAGAGAATCATTGAAAAATATTCTGAAACGCGAACACATCCAGGCCAACGTGGTTGCCAGCGGGTACGAGGCGCTTGAAGCGATCAAACGGGAAAATTTTGATCTTATCATAACCGATATTCGGATGCCCGGCATGAATGGCATTGAGACGATTCAGGCCATCCGCAGTCTGCGGAAAAACCTGGGACGCCGGCCGATCCCTGAAATAATATTGACGGCCTATGATGATGCTCCGGTTCAAGAGGATGCAAAGCGACTGGGCGTTCGTAATTTCATCCTAAAACCCTTTGAACTCAATGAATTTATTTCGACGCTTCGCAGCCAGTTGAATTAAGGCAATTGCCTCCGGCAACATTTAGGTGAAAAATGAACACATGGGGCATCGCGGGCAATGCGGCAGCAAAAATACCCGCGCATCAACAATGTGAGCGGGTCCACAAAGAGACGGGTCGAACCGCGGTTCCACGTTTCTTCTGCGTACTTGCAGCACTCTCTTGCTTGCCGCGGGACTCATGCAGGAGACAGCTAAAAAGAATGGTGAGCGATGCTTTGAAATAGGGTCTTTGAATTCGAATAGGACCTGAAGACGAAAAGCGAAATCACTGTGAAAAGCTATAAAATTTCAAAAGGATTAGCGGTCTTTATAGCCATAGCAGGCGTATCAGTTATGGCGGGATGGATCTTTGACATCGGTGTTTTAAAGAGCATTTTGCCGATGTGGATAAATATGAAATTCTCAACCGCTCTCTGTTTCTTATTAAGCGGCGTTGCGGTATATCTTATTGCAAAATTTCAAGAACGAAAGTCTGTGGCCGCGCAGGTGATCCTTCCTTTGGTCTCCCTTATACTGCTTTTATTTATGGCGTCATTTTTAGTTTCTTCTTTTCTGGGGGTGCGTTTGGGGATAGAGGATTTATTTATTAAAGAAGCCCCCCAAGAGATGTTTGTGAAAGATTGGATTCCCGGCAAGCCATCTGTAGTTACAATGCTGGCATTCATTATGATTGCCATAGCAGGAATTCTAACCATGCTTAATGTGACAAACTTAAAATCAAAATTATTATTTCTAGGAGGGATTATTACGATCCTAGGGGGATCGGCAGTTGCCGGATATCTCATGAATGTGCCATTTCTTCGGTACGATATTAAAGGATGGAGCAACCCTATGGCCGCACATACATCCATACTGTTCGTGCTGATAGGGCTTAGCCTCATACTTTTAGGCAGAAAGAAATCCGAGGGTTGATATTATGCCTATCAGACAAAAGCTCATCGCCCTGTTTTTAGCGATCGCGATCATCCCCATTATTTTTATAAGCTTCTTGGCCTTTTCGAATACCAAGGCCGCCTTACTGAGCGACGCGTATTCTAAATTGGAGGCGGTCGTGGATCTTAAAAGGAATGACATAGAGCATTATTTCGAAGGCCTGAGAGGTGACGCGCAAATGGCCCAGAATGATCTCAATGTCAGGAAGAACTTGCCTCTCGTCACCCTGTATTCCCAAGACATGACAAATCCCGAATATATCAAAGCCAAAGAAATGCTGGACGGTCAATGGAAGGTTTGGCTAAAGATCAAAAAGGAAGCAAGCGACTTTATGCTCCTAAGCCCTGAGGGAAAGATCGTCTATGCGGCCAATGAAGCCCATGGCCGGCTGCCTTTAGGCCATCCTTTGCCGGGTCCCGGCGGCGAAGCCTTTGAGGAGGGTAAGAAAGGGGTCTATGTCAGCGAGATCTATAAAAACCCTGATCCCGGATTAGGCTATCAATACGGCCTTTTGGTGACGGCGCCTGTCCATGATTTTGAGAAAAAATTTGTGGGAGTGGTTGCCTTTGAGATCAATATGGAGCCCATTTATGGACTCATCCAAGGCACGACCGGCTTAGGGAAGACCGGGGAGATGCTGCTTGTCGGAAAAGAAGGCGATCATGTTCTGTTTTTAAATCCCCTGCGCCATGATCCGGCCGCCGCGCTTACCAGAAAAGTACGTTTCGGAGAAAATAGCGCGATACTCGTGCAAAGAGCTCTCGAGAGTGAAAGTGGTTCGGACATAGAAAAGGACTACCGCGGCCAAGAAGTGATGGCTGCCTGGCGGCATCTTCCGGACCTGGATTGGGGGTTGGTGGCAAAGATCGATATGCAGGAAGTCCTTGAACCGGTCATAACTTTAAGGAATTTAGCCATTGTGATCTGCGTTATCGTATTGTTTTCCGCAGGCCTGATCGCGATAACGATCGCCGATGCCATTTCAAAGCCGATCCGTGCCTTGCACAAGGGAACTGAGATCGTTGGAAACGGGAACCTGGATCATAAAGTGGGAACCGATGTCCAGGATGAGATCGGCCAGCTCTCTCGCGCCTTTGACCAAATGACAGGCAAGTTAAAAGTGCAGATGGAAGAAACAAAAGCTGCAAATCAGCAGTTGCGTGCGAGTAATCAGCAATTACGCGCTACAGAGCAGCAGCTACGCGCGAGTAATCAGCAACTCAGAGCAAGCGAGCAGCAATTAAGAGCCGCGAACCAGCAATTAAAAAAAAGCGAAGAGCAGGTCCGCCTGTTAGTGGAAAGTGTTAAAGATTACGCGATCTTCATGCTCGATCCCCAAGGGAATGTTATGAGCTGGAATTCGGGCGCCGAGAAGATTAAAGGATATAGGCCGGGGGAGATTATAGGGAAACATTTTTCCTGTTTTTATACCAAAGAGGATGTTGAAAGCGGGAAGCCGAAACACGAGCTTGAAGCAACTCTGGCTCAAGGCCGATTTGAAGACGAAGGGTGGCGTGTCCGTAAAGATGGCAGCAGGTTCTGGGCAGATGCGATTATCAGCACTGTTTATAATAGTGAAGGAGAGATTCTCGGATTCTCACAAGTTACTCGCGACCTTACCGAGCGCAAGCGGATGGAGGAGGCATTAAAGGCATCAGAGGAGATGTCCAGGAATATAATCGAATCCGCCCAAGATGCCATCGTAATAATGGATAACAACGGCAACATCTCCTCATGGAACAGGGCGGCAAAGGCAACGTTCGGCTATACGGAAAAAGAGGTATTGGGAAAGGAGCTACATGGTCTTTTGGCTCCTAAGCGCTACTATGACGCGTACAGAAAAGCCTTTTCCCATTTTCAAAAGACAGGCGAGGGTACGGCAGTCGGGAAAACCTTGGAACTTGCCGCAGTTAGAAAAGACGGAACGGAATTTCCGATAGAACTGTCAATGTCTGCCTTCCATCTAAATGGAATGTGGCATGCGGCAGGTATCGTGCGCGACGTCACTGAGCACAAGAAGATGAGTGAGCAGTTGATGGCTGCCGCCGAAGAGTGGAGGACGACCTTTGACTCTATTTCCGACATGATTTCGATCGTGGATCAAAATTACAAGATTATCAAAGTGAATAAGTCTTTTGCTGATAAGCTTAAGGTGAGCCCGCAAGATTTAATCGGTAAAACCTGTTATGAAATTATCCACAGTACGAATGAGCCCCTTCCTTTATGCCCCCATAGAGGTGCGTTAGAGAAAAAAACGCCACAACACAGTGAATATTTTGAGCCTCATCTTGACATATACTTAGAAGTAACAACCTCGCCAATTTTTGATGAAAAAGGCGAAGTAATTGCTTCAGTTCGTATCGCAAGGGATATTTCCCAGCGTAAAAAAATGGAAAAAACCAGCGGTTCGCGGAGCTGGGAAAACTTGTCGCGGATATGGCCCACGAAGTCAACAATCCCCTTATGATCATCTCCGGGAATGCCCAGCTTTCTTTACTTGACGGGACGCTTAATGAAAAGACTAAGAACAATCTTGAAATTATCCACGAAGAATGCAACAGGGCAAAGGATATTATCCAGAGGCTTCTTAAGTTCTCAAGGCCAGCGAAGGGCGAGCAAAAAGAAACGGATATGAATCAAAGTATCGAGTCTGTTACAAAGCTCATAGAACACCAATTTAGCTTAAGTGATATAGAAATAAAGAAAAACTTAAACAAAAACCTTCCCATTATAACAATCGATGAAAAACAAATTCAGGAAGTGCTTATGAACCTGCTCAACAATGCAAAGGAGGCCATGCCGGATGGAGGAACTATTGATATAAGCACCTCGCTAGAACAGGATTTTCTCAGGATAGACATTAAAGACTCAGGGATAGGCATGTCTGAGGAAACTCGATCCAAGCTATTCGAACCATTCTTTACCACCAAGGAAAAAGGAACCGGCCTTGGCCTTTCTGTATGTCATGGGATTGTAAAAGCTCACAACGGAGAATTAAAATTGGAAAGCCAGCCAGGGAAAGGCACCCTTGCTACGGTGCTGTTGCCTATTAGGGGGGGGGGTAATGCCTAAGATTTTAGTTGTCGACGATGAAGAGCGAATTGCTGATATTTTAGAGAAATATTTGTCTCGGAACGAATTTGAGGTCATAAAAGCAATAGGTGGTGAAGAGGCCATCAAGATTTTAAATTCTGGTGCAAAACCAGATTTGATGCTTTTAGATATAAAGATGCCTAAGGTTAATGGCATGCATGTGATACGCGTGGTGAAAGAATTGGGCAAAGAATTCCCTATAGTGCTTCTTACCGGCTCAATCGATGCGCAGATATACCTTGACGAGCTAAAGAAATCGGAATTTAGCGAAGAGGACATACTCTATAAGCCGGTTGATCTGCCCGTATTGCTGGAGAAGGTCAAGGAGAAATTGGGCATTGCCTAAAAGGGCGCAAGGCTTTTTTTAGTTGAAACTCCGCAGGGTTCTCGGTTCACTGTAATGCTCCCCTTTAATCAGGGGTGAAAAACTGTAGAACTGAACTCGGTTTTTGGTCAAGTAGAAGCAGGCCGGATGAGATAAAAAAAGAAAGGAGCCGGTTATGGCTAAAATTTTGGTTGTAGATAACGAAAAAGAAATAGTGAAACTTATGCAAAAAATTCTCGCTAAAGAGGGATTTGAAGTTTTAACCGCCTTTAATGGAGAAGAATGTCTGGAGCTCGCTGAGAAAGAACGGCCCAATCTAATACTTATTGACATCCATATGCCCGGGATGGACGGAGGGATGGTCGTTCAGAATTTAAAAAGCAAAGAAGAAACCAAAAACATACCTTTTATCTATTTGACCGGCTTGATTAATGAAAAAGAAGCGGACAGCTTAAAGGGTACGACGGCAGAAAAGCGTTTTTTGTCTAAACAAAGCGACTTAGGAGAAATTGTTAAAAAGATAAAAGAGGTTTTATCTGTTAAAGAATGAGGATTTGATTAAATTAACAATCGGGCGTTATCAGCAGAGAGTTTTTGCTCTGGCGTTATATCTTATCGGAAGAGATCAAGATAAGGCTTATGACGTCTGTGCGGGGAGTTTTGCTGAGGCAATGCGTGTAAGCCCGCCCTGGGAAAACGAAGAGGCATTTCTAACTACGCTTGTCGGCATTGCTGTTGAAGAATCCCGCGTTACAAAAACAATCCCTGTTTCTAATGAGCTTGACCTATTGGAGCTTCCCGATGCGGAAAAAGGACCTCTCCGTATCGTGTTAAAGGCCCTTCGCACTTTGGACTTTGACGCAAAGGCGCTGGTGCTTTTACGGGACCAGCTCAATCTTTCCTATAAGCAGATTGCCACCATCATGCGGAGTTCTGAAAGCGCTGCGAAGTCTAACGTAATCCAAGCGCATGCACGGCTGAGAAAAGCGATTGAGGATACATTGTATTATGCGTCATAAAGTTAATATGAGTTGCGATGACATTAAGAGAAGACTGCAATCCTTCTTGGATGATCTGCTCGCAGAAGACGAGTTTGAAGCGTTTCGCGGCCATCTCAACGTCTGTGGTAAATGTGAAAAATATGTACGTTCCATCGGTTCTTTATCCAATCAACTGTGGAAATTGGGCAAAATCAGAGTTCCTGAGGATCTCGACTCCACAATAATGTATAAGCTCGTGCATTTTGAAGAGAAAACCCGGCCGTCTAAATTCGTAATATCAAAAAAGCATATTGTTGCAGGTTCCATTTTAATTTTACTGGCAGGAGTGATATTTTTCGGAACGGATTATTTTAAAGGGCAGCATGCTCCCAATAAAAATCATACCCCCATCATAAAAACGGAAAAAATTCACGAGTCTTCAGTGCCAACTGAGAGCGAAACGCAGCGGCTACTTAAACAGCTTGAAACGATCACAACCGGTCTAAGGGGGCCTATTGTAGAAGAAGGAACTAGAAAAGAAACTGGAATGATTGAAAAAGATGCCATTCCACAAAAGCCGCCCGCTAAAGACCACTCCATGCTTTCTAAAATCAGCTTCTTGCACTGGCATATGGTATGTTCTAAAAAATATGAGAACACAGACCTGAAATCAGGGGCTAATTTGCGCCGGGGAATGTATGAAAAATACCGCAAAGAAACAGAGCTCAATTCGAAGCTGTTGGATGCCCTTAGGGACGCGGGGATCAGCTTAGACTATCAAAGGAACAATATGCTGGTTTTCAATGCTGGCGGCGAAACGATCGAAAAACTGCTCGAACAAATTCTATCGCTTTCTCCTGATACTCCATGGTTCCGTGACTTTACGACCGATACTTCTACTTTTCGCGATAAAAAATACGCTGTTTCTATTTATATTGAGCGCGAGGAAAGCAACGCGCTGCACTGGCATATTGATCCTCTGGTTCCGGACAAAAAATCCGAGATCCTTGGCATTATAAAAGAGTTCGGCTATTCGGCGGATTATGACTCGGATGAATTGGTTATTTTGTCTATTCCTAGTACGGGTCTTGGGAAATTACGAGCGAGGATTCAGGCCGCAAGGGTTCCTTTTGATGAGTATGGTTCGTCAGAATCAAAAGTAAACACTTTAAGCAGCGGTCCCATAACTTTATCAATTTATTTTAAGAAATGAGGGATCGTGATGGCAAAAATTCTTATTGTGGATGATGAAGCCCGTATCAGGGAGCTTCTCAGGAAAGCTCTTGCCCAAGCAGGGCATGAAGTCGTCAGCGTTCCCTCTGTTGAACAATCGCAAGAGCTTATCTTCGAAGAGCCTTTCGACCTGCTCTTATTGGATGTCCGGCTTTCTTCCGGAGAATCCGGAATTTCGATCTTGAAAAAAGTAAGGGAATACCGGAAAGATATCCCGATCGTCATTTACTCGGGCGCCCTTACCCCCGAACTTGAAAAAGAAGCGAGAGCGGCCGGAGCGAATGAGGTATTAAGCAAAAGCATGGATGTGCTGCAGCTTGTCGCGCAAATAGGAAAGATCGTAAAAGCCAAGGAACGGATCTTTCAGGGGCATATCGAGCGAACCGGAAAGTCGCTTCTCGTTGTGGATGACGAAGAGAGCGTCCGCCGGGTTTTGAGAGAATTTTTTGTGCGCAAGGGGCATAAAGTTGTTGAGGCGGAAAACGGTGAGAAGGCGCTTCAGCTTGTGCGTTCCGAAAAAATATCAGCGGTCTTGTTAGACATAAAAATGCCGGGCATGGATGGCCTGGAAACTTTAAAGAAACTCCTGGAGATCAATCCTAAGCTTGGCGTTGTCATGACTACTGCGGAGGAAGATGAAGATAAGATCAAACAAGCGTTGGAATTAGGGGCTTATAGCTATGTGTTAAAGCCTTGCGATCTTATGTATCTTGAGCTCGTTGTGATGTCAAAGTTGAACATCGCCGGAAGCGATTAGGCATTTATTTTAATGTGACACGGTTTATTTTTTTTGAGCAGTATTTGTAATTAACAACCAACTTAGGAGGAATCAAACATGGCAAAGATTTCGGACCGGGGTAAAGGCAAAGTATCCGAAGCGGAACTGATCGAGCAGATCAGGAAAAAAGCCAAGGAACTTTGGGAGGAAAAAGGCTGCGTTCAAGGCAAAGATCTGGAAATCTGGCTCGAAGCCGAGACGTTGGTTAAAAAACAAACCGCTTCCTGACCAACGGTCGATTTGCTGAAAGCGTTAAAAGTTTTATAGCTGGCATGAACACAATATCCTGTAAACTTAAACAAAACACTTAATGTGAGAAAGATCGCAAAATGGGATTGTTTCAAGGCTGGAAAAAGAAATCCGAAGACCGTCGCGCCAAGAAAAAAAATAGCCCAGAAGAAACAGCGGCGCACAAAAGGCGTTTGCTCGCGATGAGTGCGGCGGCTCGTACCCAAGAAAAGATCGCTCCTCTTGCACAATCTGCTAAAACAAAAAACAGCTCCAGCATCTTCGCCGCGAGGCATGGTCCGCCAGCGCATCCGAGTCCGAAAGTTGAAGTTCCACAGCGTTCTCAAGAACTTCCTGATGATTATGGCGATAATCAGATATATCTTCTAATTCGAGATCCTTTCTGGCTCTATGCTTATTGGGAGATTCAGAAGGATCATCAGGAAGGGAACCTGAAGAAACTGGGCGGCAGTTGGGATCGTGTTGTTTCGGTTTTGAGGGTTTATGATGTTACGGACAAAAAAAAGGGGGGGCCTTTTTTTAACATCATCCTTCAAAATATGGCCCGGAGCTGGTACATCAATACCCAGCCGAACCGTAGTTATTATGTTGAAATAGGGCTTTCGCATCGGGATGGCCGTTTTATTTGTCTCGCACGTTCCAATTGGGTGACGACCCCGCGGTCGGGTATGTCGGAGGTCATTGACGAACAGTGGATGGGAATTGATTTCGACAAGATGTATGCGTTGTCGGGCGGTTTCCAGGTCGGCAAAAGCTCCGCGGAACTTCAAAAACTCATGGAAGAACGTCTCAAAAGCGCGATCAGCTCCGGTTCCGGTGTGGGCGCCGTCTCCAGCCTTTCCAGTCCGGTCAAGGTTCAGAAACGCGGCTTTTATTTCTGGCTTGAATGCGAGTTGATCATCTACGGCGGCACGGAACACGACGCCAAGGTCACCATGCAGGGAAGACCCGTTCAGCTCCGCCCGGACGGTACCTTCACGCTCCGCTACGGTCTTCCGGACGGAAAATTCATCTTTGACTGCCGCGCCGAATCCTCGGACGGCATCGAAGAAAGGGTCATGACCCCGGTCGTAAACCGGCATACCGAAAGGCCGGCGCCCATCTTCAAGACCGCTCCAGGAATGAGTCAAAAGCGCTAACGCCTTTTCCGTCCAGTTGCCTTTTCTCACACAGTCTGTGCGGGTCTGGGATGGGCTCCGCCAAATGGGTTCTGCCAATCGTTCCGCACCTGGGCATGCCTCTTTGATGACCCTATACACTATTTTCAGGGTCTACCCTCCGCTCGACTACGCTCTCTCGTCATAAATATTTGCACTCGAGACCGTAGTCGAGCGGGTTCCCGGCATGCCCAGGTGTGGATTTATTTCAAGAGAAATCCAACAAGTTTCATTGAGATAAAATTTATTTCAAGTATAAAAACCTTCCCAAACCATTCACACCCCTGTCGTAAACGGCACTACCATGAGAGCTATTTAAATAAACAAAGCCCAGTCCAAATCCTGGGATCTACAACGCGGACTTAAAACCGCAGAAGTAATAGGAGATCAAGCTATGAAGATCATGGAAATTCAAGATAGACGTCCGATCTCTCCAAACGTCAAGATGATTTCCAGAGAAGCGTTACACCAGTTTGTATCATGGTTCAGAGCGGGAATGGGTCTCGGGTTGATGCTTTTTACGGCATGGATCACCTTCTCAGCTTTGTGCCATGGCGCAAATTGGATCAAGGATTCGGCAAAGCAGGTTCAATCGAGGGAAACCGGACAGGTTCGTACCCCTGTTCTTTCCAAGAAAGACTATGCAGCGCCGGTTCGAGTTGTGCGTAGTGCGGTTGTAGTTCAGAAAAGCCAGGATGATTACAGGATGTTCCGCGAACAGGCCCGTCTTGTGACGGACCTTTCGGAAACTGTATCACGGACGATGAGCCGCATGGCGCGGTAGTGTTGGAGAAAAGGGGAGAAGCTCAAGATGCTTCTCCCCGTGCTATGAAAAATTCAAAAGATCATTAAGGAGGTGATGGCTAGTTGCCGGCGGCGACATTATTACGGCAAGCAATTGAAAATGCCAAAATCGAGGAGGAAGCTCGGGGATATCGGTTACGACAATTTTATATGCTCCTTCTGCAGGCGGATAAGGAGCGGATGGCCGTCCTGGTAGCAGATGAGAAAAAGAGAAATTCGTCAGATAAAAAAGTTCGGTGGAGTTAATGCGCATATCAAATAAATGCGTATAATACCGCCTGACAGAAAAGGAACGACGATGGAAAAAACAGAAGAAAAAAGACGTATAAAAGCGGCGCTTTATACCCGGGTTAGCACCGAAGATCAGGCGCGAGAAGGGTATTCGCTGGGTGTCCAGAAGGACTACCTTGTGGACTTCGCCAAAAGAGAAGGGCTAAAGATCTGTTTCGCTGACGGCAAGGGCACGATCTACATGGATGACGGTTATAGCGGCTATTCGCTTGACCGGCCCGCTATGAATCAACTGCTTGAAGACGCCCGGGCGAAGAAGTTCGATCTGATTCTTGTCTATAAGCTGGACCGTTTTAGCCGCAGATTGCGGGATATCCTGAATATTCTGGATGAGCTTGACGTGCTCGGAATCCAGTTTAAATCAGCAACCGAGCCTTACGATACTACCACAAGCTCGGGGAAACTTATGCTCCAGCAGTTAGGGAGTTTTGCTGAGTTTGAACGCAATCGGATCATTGAACGGGTATTTCCGGGAATGGTCCGGGGTGTTCAGGCCGGGCATTGGCAGGGTTCGCGGTACGCCCCGTTTGGCTATTTTTATGATAAGACGGCGAAGCGGCTTCTTGTCGTTGAAGGGGAAGCGCAACTGGTGCGGGAGATATTCCGGAGATATATCGCGGGAGAGCCTTGTCAGAAGATCGCCGGGGATTTTTTTCAGAAGAAGATCCTGAGCCGGTCCGGCGGGACTTTTAACAGCTCGCTAGTTCGCAAGATCCTCCGCAATAAGCTTTACACCGGAAAGCTGGTCTGGAACGCGCACCACTATGACCGGAAGCAGAAGACCCTGAGAGGTTGCCGCTATATCAAAAATGATCCTTCCAAGGTCATTGAAGCGGACGGGTTGCATCAACCGGTTGTTTCGGTGGAAGTCTTCTCCCGCGCGCAGAGCATCCTCGACCGGAACCGGAGAGGCAAGTTCCACCGCAAACGAGTAAGGGATTATGTGTTGTCGGGAATCCTAACCTGCGCGAAATGCGGCTATCGCTACAGCGGCGTCTCCAATGTCAAGAATCACAAGACTAACGAGAAAAGGCCGTATTACCGTTGTTCGGGTCGTGCTACGCGTAATATTCACTGCGGGAATAACGACGTGAGGGCTGAGATCCCGGAGGCCGAGGTGTCCGAGATTTTGGAAGTCCTTTTCACTTCCGGCGAGGTCAGCAAGGAAAGAATGCGGAATCTGATCACGGACCATTACCGGGAACAGGCGATGGGCGAAGTTTCTCATGATCTTGAGAACCTGAAGAAAGAACTTCAGGGGTGTTCGGCGAAGCTCGGGAAGCTGACGGATGTCTATCTTGACGGAAGTATCGGCAAGGATATCTTTGAAGGCAAAGCCCAGAAGCTCCGTAACGAAGAAGGGGAGATCCGCATCAAGATCGAGCGGATGGAGCTCCAGCTTGTCGAAAAAGAGGCTTCAAAGGACTATGTGAAAAGGGCTGCGGATGTTGTAAGGTCGTCCGATTCTTTCCGGGAGAATCTACATCCGGCATTGCGAAAAGAGCTGCTCAAGCTTGTTTTTAAGAAACTCGCGATCGAACATCAGAAGATATCAAGTTTTGAGCTTTATGAACCCTTCCAGGGCATGTATGGCAAAGCGTTATCGAAGGGTGATTATTCAGAAAGGAGGTGGAAATCTTGTCAGCAAGAAAAAGAAAAAAAGACGAAAATGGCATTGAAAAACCAGTCGTGTTTATTAGGACCTTCGGATGCCAGATGAACACCTACGATAGTCAGGTGGCGGCGGGGATACTGGAACAGGCGGGATTTGAGGTGATCCTCGACAACGACGACACGGACGTGTGGACGAAAAAGCGGGCGCCGTACTTGTCACCCAATGTGCTAAGTACGGATCGTGCGGCTCTTGATGGGCCTCTACGACCCGACATTGTTCTCATGAATACGTGTTCGGTGCGGGACCACGCCGAGGAGCGCGTCTGGGGGCGGCTCGGAATGCTGGGGGTCGAAAAGAAAGAACGGCCGGAGCTTGTCATCGGTCTCATGGGTTGTATGGTTGAGGAACACCGGGAAAAACTTTTCAAGAGATTCCCGTACCTGGACCTGATGGTCGGGACGCGTCACGTGAAGGAACTTCCGGAAATGATCCGTCAAGTTCTCGAAACGCGCAGGCAGGTCGCTCGTATCAAACAGGACGGCATTTCGATCGAGTATAGCGAGACCACCAAGCGGGCGAGCGGTTTCCATGCGTGGCTTCCGATCATGACCGGTTGTGATAAAGCCTGCACGTTCTGTATCGTTCCGCTGACGAGGGGAAGCGAAGTTTCGATGCCAGTGCAGGAGGTGTGCCGCGAAGCTGAGCGTCTGGTCGCAGACGGCGTCAAGTGGATCACGCTCCTGGGACAGAATGTGAATTCTTATAACGGCGGCGCAACGCGCAATGCGCAACGCACAACGCAGGGTCCCAACGTTGACCGTTGCGCGTTGAGCATTGAGCAAGAAGTAACCTTTTCTCAGTTATTAGAGATGTTGTGTGGCATCGACGGACTCGAACGGATCTCGTTCATGACTTCGCACCCGCAGGACGCGACGGAGGAACTTTTTCAGGCAATCGCCCGGAATCCCAAGATCGGCCGGCGGTTCCACCTGCCTCTGCAATCGGGCTCCGACCGTATCCTCAAACGGATGAAACGGCTTCATACTTACACGGAGTATAAAGCGAAGATCGACCGGCTGCGGGAGTTCGTGCCGGAGATCTCGATCACGACCGACATCATCGTGGGATTTTCCGGGGAAACGGAAGAAGACCACCGTGCGACACGGCACGCGCTCGAGGAGATACGGTTCGACAGCGCTTTTATCTACAAATATTCCCTGCGGCCGGGAACGCCAGCGGCACGGCTTCCGGACGACGTTCCGTTCGATCTTAAGGCGTCGCGAAATCAGGAACTTATCATGATCCAAAGAAAGATTACGGAAGAAAAGGGCCGGTCGTTACTCGGGAAAACACACACGGTTTTTGTGGAAGGACGGAATATCGGCAATCCCAAGGAACAAGTAGGTCGCATGGATCAAGACAGGCGCGTGCTCTTTGAAGCGGGCGAGGACTACGCGGGGCGATTTGTCCGGATGGAATTGACCGGGCTTCATCACGAGACTTTTCGCGCCAGAGTCGCTTAGTCTTGCTGCACTTTCAGCATTTTCTTCAGCGTAATGATCTCAAATCCTTCCTTTTTAAACAGGGGGATCTCTTTGGCCAGGACCTCGAGCGTATTCGCGCGGTAATGACCGATGCCGATAGCGTTGCCTTTCTCGCGTGCAACGGCCCTGAGTTGATTGAGCTGAGCGCGGATCGCAGGCTTTGAATCCTCATTATCCAGAAAAACGCCTCGGGCCAAGATCGAGATCCCGATCGCACGACCCACGGAAGGAACCACGGATTCCGGCGTGGTGTAGCTGTCCAGGAAGAAGAGTTTACGTCGCTTCAACTCCTTCAGGATGATGGCCATCATTTCCCGGTCTGCAGTGCCCCGCGAGCCCATGTGATTGTTCACGCCGACATGGTTGGGCACCGAATCCAGATCGCGGGCGAGCATGCCCAGGATGTCCGAAGGACTCATCGTATCCACGATAAGTCCGCGCCCGGGGATCTTGTTTTGCATGGTATCCAGGGGAAGATGGAGAATGACATCGGCGCCTGTTTGCCGGCTCAGATCCCCGTAGTAGCGAGAATAGGGAAGCAGGGGCAAAATGGCGTATGTGACCTTGTTGCCGAGGGACTTTAATTGTGCTGTATAGCGATTGTGATTCCCGATGTCATCGATCACGAAAGCAATCTTCGGCCGTTTTGTTAGACGATGAAGCAAGGTCCCTGGGGTCTTGCGGGCGGGGTGGAAGAAGAGCCAAAAAACAACTCCCGCGCAAACTCCTACGACCAGAAAATTTGCAAATCTTCTTTTCTGTTTTTTGGTCAATTTGAATTTAAAGAATTTTCGCCGGGCCATAAGAACGTCCTTTATATCATAAAAACGGCAAAAGCCCCGATGAATTAACAATGAAGCAGGTACGGAGCGCGGTGCGCGAGGTGCGGCGAAAAAAAGTTTTACGCCGTATGCGTGACGCCGTACGCCTTACGTTTTTTAGTGCCTTGCAAGTCATGCTGCGTCTTGATAGGATAACCACCAATTGTGTCTTGGAGATACTCGGTTATGGAAATTGAGAAACAATCGTATCAAAAATGCGCGAAGGAGCTGATCGATCTCGTATTAGAGAGTGAAGGTCATGGTCTTGTTTACCGTGAATTTTGTGCGTTGGAACCGAAGCTCAAGAGCTTCGAGTTCGGCGCCTTTTGCCGTGAGTACGTGCCTGCCAAGCTGGCTTTAGGATGTGTCTATTGGGTCGGTTGTTGCGCGCATCACCGGATCGAGGATAAGGATCTGAAGAACCTCTACTTCAAAGAAGTCATGGGCCTTTTCGAGTCGCCTAAGTCCCTTGAGAATGCGACGCGTTTTAGTGAAAGCCTTTATGCTTCCAATGCGAACACGGAACAGTCGCCGGTCCTGGGCGTTCTCGTGCACCTTTTACATAAGTTGGGGCTTGAGGCCATCGTGAAACCCGGGGAGGATAACGCCGGGGCGCTCAACGCGGGGTTTCATTTCATGATGCATGTAAGCGAAGCTCTCAAGGTTGTTTTCGAAGCGCAATTCGACGCTTTTTTTTACGCCAACGAAAATCTTCGCGCCGCGGATGCGAGAAAGAAGGCATAGCATGATCCCCAAAATCCATCGCAACAATATGGTCTGGATCGACATGGAAATGACGGGGTTGGACCCTGAAAAAGACAAGATCCTTGAGATCGCCACGATCATCACGGACGGGAACCTGAATATTTTGGCGGAAGGTCCTGACCTCGTGATCCATCAACCCTCGAGCGTTCTCAGGGGCATGGACGAATGGAACCAGGCCCATCACGCCAAGTCGGGTCTTATCAAAGCGGTCAAGGCATCGACCATGACGGCCAAAAAGGCCGAGCAATTGACCCTGGAGATCATTCAGGAATATTGTAAGCCCAAGAAAGCGCCGCTCTGTGGCAATTCTGTCCATCACGACCGGAGGTTCCTTGTGAAGTACATGCCGAAGATCGATGGGTACCTTCATTACCGGCATGTGGATGTAAGTTCCCTTAAGGCGCTCATCGCACGTTGGTATCCGAAGGACAAGGAGCCGCCGAAGGGGAAATCGCACCGCGCGTTGTCCGACATCCGCGAATCGATCTCGGAACTCAAATTCTACCGTGAGCGATATTTTAAATAGTGTTTTATAATTACATGGCAGGTCTAATGTGTGAAGAAGTCGATTAAACGGCTTCCGGGTCAGGCCTTGGCAGGTGAGGCTCTCCACGATGTCAAGAGAATCTAAAAAAAACGTGCAAAATATTATTGCCATTGTCTACGATTTTGACGGGACTCTTTCGCCCGGGAACATGCAGGAAGAAACGATCTTCAAGGCGTATGGGATCGATAAAAAGAAGTTTTGGGCGAAATCCCGGTCGATGGTGATTCGCAGAGGTTATGAGAAAACCCTGGCCTATTTGAAGCTTTTGATCGATGACCCCGTTTTTAAAAAGCGCCCGCTTACAAAACACAAACTGCGGGAATTAGCCAAACATGCACCTTACTATCCCGGTGTTAACGAGGGCTATTTCGACCAGTTGAACGAGTTCATCCGGTCGCTTCCGGAAGTCCGTGAGGCTGGCATCACTCTCGAACATTATATTATCTCAAGCGGGCTTCAAGAGATCCTCGAGGGCGTCAGTATCCGGAAATATTTCAAGAAGATCTACGCTTGTGAATATGATTTTCAAAAGGGTCGCCCCGTTTTCCCTAAGCTTGTCATCAACGACACGAATAAGACACAATTCCTTTTTCGCATCAACAAGGGCAAATTGAAGCTCAGTGAAAGCATCAACGAGCATATGCCGGAGAGGGAACGTCGCATCCCTTTCCGCAATATGATCTATGTCGGCGACGGGATCACGGATGTTCCTTCCATGACGGTGACCCAGAAGGCGGGAGGGAATGCCATCGCGGTTTATGACCCGGCGAGGCGGGTGCCTCGTACCGTAAAGGCCATGGTGGCGGAGCACCGCGCGGAACATTTCGCGCCCGCGGATTTCAGGCCCCAGTCACTTTTTGTGAAGATCCTGCGTCAAACCCTGAAGAAGATCATTGCCTCGATCGTTTACCGTTCCTCGGCAGAACGTTCCTCGGACTGGGTCCATCGGCATATGTAGAGAAACGCGTCGGGATGATATTTTAATAGTTCGCCGAAATTCTGCGGCGCGAGTCCTTGAAAGTTTGATTCAAAGTGCACAACAAAATTCATGAAGGAAAGGCTCGTACTAATGATAACTTCGCTCTTGCGAAAAACGGCCCTCGTATTGTTCGGGGTGGTTCTATTTCTTGTGCTTCTTGAGGTAGGTTTGCGCCTGGGCGGGTTTGTTCTGTTATCGATACGGGAATACGGGAACTCACAATCCCTAAAACAAAAAGACACCTATCGTATTCTCTGTTTGGGGGAGTCGACCACCGAAGGAACATATCCCAAGCTTCTCGAGGAAGTTTTGAACCGGCGTCATATCGGGATACGTTTTAGCGTCATTGACAAGGGCAGAACAAGTACAGATACCCCCGCTATATTAAGAATAGTAGAAACTTATTTGGCCGAGCATCATCCCGATATGGTCGTTGCGATGATGGGGATCAATGATAAGGGCGTCCGATATTATCAAGATATCCCGGAGTCCGACACTTGGTTCTTTAG
>JBDRCT010000007.1:0-51185 GCA_043821445.1 Candidatus Omnitrophota bacterium
AAACCGGACGATCCTTTTCTCATTACCCTGGATGATGCGCATTGCATCCTTCGAGATATTTTTTCGTCATATGAAATAGATGAGCCAATTTTTATTGGGGATAATCTCAAAGCGATTAGTGCGAGTCTTGATTTTCTCTCAAAAAATACTGCGGATACAAATTATCAAAATAAAGTCTGGTGTCTTGTTCGAAAAGAGCGCCGGCTTTCTCGTATTAGAAGTGATGGCAGATTTGAAAACGCACCCGATACTCCTCAGAGAGAGGGAGTGATCGCAAGGCGTGTAGCCGTTGATATCCCGATGCTAATGCTGTTCCGCCAAGAAGGATTAGAAGAACAAGGGTGGAGGGGGTACCCCTTCTGGTGGCCTGTTCTTTTTACGCCTCAGAATACACCAACTGTTATCTTTGCGGACGAGACAACATAGTTGAAAGAAGAAAGGTACTGGGTGCGCAGTGGATGGGTTCGGGAAAGCGGATTGAAACTATGAGTGAAATAAAAGCACTGACGGAGAAGATCAAAAAATTCAGGGTGAGCGGGACTGGATGCAGTTCCACAATCACAAGGACGTGGCCCTATCCCTGGTCCTTGAAGCCGCGGAGGTCCTCGAGCATTTCCAGTGGAAGAAGCCTCGGGAAGTTGAGGCTCACGCGAAAGTCTGCAAGTGTGAGATTGCGGATGAGCTGGCGGATGTGGCGATGTACCTATTTGAATTGGCCGATAATCTCGGCATAGACCTTCCCAATGCTATTGAAGTAAAACTCGCTAAGAACGCCCCAAAATATCCTGTTAACAAGGCTAAAGGCAAACACACCAAATATGATAAGCTATGAATGACACGCTCTTTCGAGCCTTTTTCTACGAGAAGGTATGAGTCATTCTGTTATAATATAAAGATACATTTGGTATATCGTTGTTAATAGCTCAGTGGGCCAATAAATAATGACAAAAAAAGAAAAGCCAGCTCTGTTTGGATTGGAACATTCTAATAGGGATTTTTCTAATCCCGAAAGCTGGGGAAAAAATCAATTCAATTCATCCTTCCCTGCGGCTCTAGCTTGCTATATGGGGTTTAAGGGGGTTGAGCCTGTTTACATAACGTTGAATGAGAAAATGAAAGCTGTCCATTCGACGATCAAGGTCGCTGATTTTTTAGGTCTAGAGCCGCTTTCTCCCCACCTGTTTTTTTCCTTCGAGACTAGTCACAATCCATTTATGACCAAAGTTATTGGCTCTTTACCACGAACAGACCTTGTAACAATTGACACTTCGAAAAATAAATATGTCTCTCTAAGACCAATAGAGATTAAGCTGACGGCATTACCAGATCATGTTACATGCGAGCTTCCAGAGGAACAGTACGGCTGTGAAATAGTAACGAGGCCAGATACGATCGTTTATCTTGCGTTTAGCATAGCGGAGGCATATGAAAGAGACAGAAAAAAACTAAAAGGTTATTTTGAGCCTATTTTTAAAAGAAAGAATAACTGGAGCAGTACTGTTGATGTGGCTCCGCTTCTTTCAGAGCTTATAGAAAAGCTGGACCTAGCATTAGCAAATGCCTGCGACAGGCAAACCCCTATGGTGTTACAGCCGGTGTGGAAGACGCTTGGAAAGTCGGCAAAACTCAATGACAATTGCTTAGATATTTTCGTATGGAGCAGCCATGCATACACTCGTTTATTCGTCGATCCTTCGAGAGGAAGCGATGGGAAATATATCACGCGACATATGCGAAGTGTTATATGGCTCACAAAACTACTTTATGATTATGGTTGTCATGGAAAGGTGAATCACGAGTTAATAATCGATTCCATGACCTACGACACGAAAAACGATAAAGCATTTGCAGTAAGCGGTTCCGTCACGTATCCGTACATGAAAGGCCCTGTTTTGACAAAGCCCAGGATTAAAAAAGAAGAAATAAAAAACATAATACTTGGCGGGGGTGAAAAGCTTCTAAGCCCAGAGCGAAGATTTGATGCCATAATTTTAAACACGCCGGGGTTGTTTTGATGAAAAGTGGGAAAAAATCCAAATCCATTCCAAGCAAGCTGAAAGTTGTTGATTTGTTTTCTGGCTGCGGTGGAAAAACGAAAGGCTTTGAAAACGCCGGATATAATCTAATCGGGGCTTTTGATAACTGGAGACCAGCTGTGGATGTCTATAGAGCGAATTTCAAAGGTCATGAAATACATGAGGTGGATTTATCAAAAACTGACGAGTGCATAAAAATTATAAAGAAACTAAAGCCTGACATCATAATTGGGGGCCCCCCTTGTCAGGATTTTTCGCATGCGGGTAAGCGCAATGAAGACCTGGGGAGGGGTGATCTTACGGTTTCATTTGCTAAGATTGTATCTTCTGTGAAGCCTCAATGGTTTGTGATGGAAAATGTTGATCGGATTCTTAGCAGCAGAAAGATAAGAATAGTTTATGAAAAATTGAAGAAGGCTGGTTACGGGTTGACCTGCACAATCCTCGATGCGAGTTTTTGCGGGGTACCCCAAAAAAGAAAACGCTTTTTTATGATTGGCGAAAAAGGAGGCGTGGACAACCAACTAATTCCTTATCTTGAGAAGGATTTATCCGCCTCACCATTAACAGTTCGGCAGTATTTTAAGGACGCGCTTGATGTCGACTATTATTATAGGCATCCGAGGAATTATAACAGGCGAGGAATTTATAGCGTGGATGAGCCGAGCGCTACAATTCGTGGCGTAAATCGCCCAGTGCCCAAAGGCTATCCAGGGCATTCGGCTGATCCCGTTCCTATGACAAGCACTATGCGCTCTCTGACAACTAAGGAAAGAAGCTTAATACAAACATTTCCTGAAGATTTTGTTTTTCAAGGCTCGAAATCTAACATTGAACAGATGATAGGAAATGCGGTACCTGTGAAGCTTGCTGAATACATAGCCAGATGTATAAAAGATTATGTTTCCGATCGCAAAAAAGGAAAGATTCTGAAGTGCCGGAATAATAGATTGCCGCTATTGCTAGTTGATTCTGCAGTGACAAAATCATCCTCGCCCGTGCAACGCGAATTCGATTATGCTATGGCCTAAAACATCCGACGAGGCAATTAGCCGTCGAATGAGGGCTGTAAAGAATCGGAATACCTTTCCTGAAGTAGCTTTTAAAAAAGAGCTTCGAATACATAAAATAAAATATCTCTCTCATCCGAGCCGCATAACCGGATGTCCTGACCTGATAATAAAAAATCGACGAATCGCTGTTTTTATAGATGGGGATTTTTGGCACGGGCATCAATGGAAGATGCGAGGATATTCCTCTCTAGCTGCTCAGTTTAAAAATGTTTCTAATAAAAAGTATTGGGTAGAAAAGATTCAGCGTAATTGCAAAAGAGATAGGTACGTAAATCGCACCTTGCGTATGCAGGGGTGGACCGTTCTTCGCTTTTGGGAATCGGAGCTTAAGAAAAACCCTGAAAAATGCATGCGGCAAATAAAGCGAAGAGCCAAGCAACCTAATAATCAATGATTTCCATCGACACATCAAAAATCTTGTATTTTGATCTAAAATCAACCGTGCTGTCGCATGGATGGGTTCATCTAAAGCCTTTTCATTGGGACAACGCTAGGCAAGAGTTGAAGGTAAGCGTGCCAGTGAAGGGTGAATATATTTCGGGGACGATACTGCAAGAAAAAGGAAATAAGCGTGTTCTTTTTTTGACGACTGTAAAGACAAGCTGTTTGCAGAAAAAAAGTCTGACAAAAGCATTACGCAGAATGCTTTCTCTTGACCAGGACTTAGAGGGTTTGATAAAGACATGTGCTCGGAATGGTAGTCGTCGCTTTCTAAGTTTAATCCATCGCGGGTGGGGAAGGATTCTGCGGTGTAGTACGCCATGGGAGGATGCGGTTAAGACGATTTGTACCACTAATGCTTCGTGGCCGTATACTCAACAGATGTGCGAAAACTTATGTGTTAAGCTCGGAGAAAACGCTGGCTTTCCGATGCCTAATCAAATAGTGACCGCTGGCAATAATTTTCTAAGAAAAAAAGTGGTTTTGGGTTATAGAAGCGAATATGTCTTTGAGCTTGCAAAAAAGATTTTAGAGCGAAAGATTAACCTAGAATCTCTAGAATTTGGTAAATGTGAAAAGGAATATGCGGATGAAAAAGTTCGAGGTGTCAAGGGGCTCGGTCCTTATGGGGCCAACCACATGCTTGTCCTGCTGGGTTGGCACAGTTTTCTTCCAGTAGACAGGGAAGTAATGAAATTTCTTAAAATAGTCCCGCTGCTCCACGGCAGGTGCCCCAAGGAGGTCCGCCATTATCTAAAATATGGAGACTATCGTTTTATCGCCTACAAACTCGATCGAATATTGCATCGAAAAAATTGGATAGGAGATTAGTTTTCACCATATAATGGTGTCTTGTACGCGGAGAAAAGAACAAATAAGGGATCTAATGTCGTCTTGTGTATGAATCGCGACACGGCCAGTAAGGTAAAAACAAAATGATCTCAAAGGAAGAAGCGATTGAAATAGCCCGAAAGAAACACGGAACGGGATTCCAGTTTTCCTCGATCACGCATGGAGTTCCCGCTAATTTTTCCATCTACGGCAGTTTTCCTCAAAATCCCGATGATGTGTGGCGCATTCAAGGCGGCTCTTCTCAACAGCCGGTTAGGCTGGGGCTATTTTCAAGTCATGCCATCGTGATTTCAAAAGAGAGCGGCGAGATTTTATATGATGGCGGTGCGGGTGATGAGGAGTAACCAGGAGAATTCAATGGAACTTGAAAAGGTCAAAAAGAAATTAAACGAACTGGATCAGCAGTTCACCAAGCTTCTTATTAATCAGGGTGCTTATTTCATGGCGCTCCTTGCCATCCTTAAAGAACAGGGACTCTTAAAAAACGGCCGCTTCCAGAAACTTGCCGATCAGTACAAAAAACAGCTGAAAAATGTGGATGAATATGCGGATTTCCTGAAGATGATGCGGAAATTTGGCGATAAAAAATGAAATGCCCGCATCTGAAAATAATTGCCCTCGTGTCGCTGTTTTTTCTTGCCGCTCCCTCCGTTGTTTTCCCGAAAAGTGACACCCTGACCGTCATCCGAGCTTCAGACGGGGATACCTTAAAGCTTTCCAACGGTGAAAAAGTCCGGCTCATCGGTATTGATACGCCGGAATCATCCAATAACGCAAAATTGAGGCGGGATGCAAAGCGAACGGGACAGGACTCAAAAGAGATCATTCGGATGGGAAAGGAAGCGGCGGCCTTTACCCGTAAGCTGGTCCAAGGTAAGAACGTAACCCTCGAGTTTGATGTCCGGAAAAGAGATAAATACGGTCGGTTATTAGCTTATGTATATTTAGAAGATAAAACATTCGTCAATGCCGAAATAATGAAGGCCGGGTATGCCCAAGTCATGACCATCCCACCGAATGTGAAGTATCAGGAGATGTTTCTTACCATGGAGCGGGAGGCAAGAGAGGGTAAGCGAGGATTGTGGGCGTAGATCCAAGTGCGATTTAGAATTCACCATTTGTCCATCGTCACTTATTATCCCCGGCGTTCTTACCGGTCCTAAAACCCGTCAGATTTTCAAGCTTTTCATCAAGCACTTACCCCCTAAAGACCTTAATTCCCCCAGGAGTTCTTACCGACTGGCAGCTGCCTTGCGATAAAAAGTATTTCAGGTATAAAAACCTTCCCAAACCATTCACGCCCCTGTCGTAAACGGCACTACCATGAGAGGTATTAAATAGACAAAGCCCAGTCCTAATCCTGGGACTACCACGCGGACCTAAGGCCGCAGAAGTAACAGGAGATCAAGCTGTGAAAGTTATGGAAACTAATGCTCTTTTAAAATATGGAGGATCCGTCGCTGGCAGGCGGCACCGTGTTGGCTCTGCGGAAGCGTTTCAATCCCGGCGCTAAAACAAACATGGCGTAACGAGAAATCTGTTAGTAATATACGTCGTGTGATGGATAGAAAAAGCGTAGTGAAGGAAAAACTTCCGCAGGACGCGCTTGCTCCCAAAGATGCCGCAGCAAAATACGGGCTAACCTGGGGTGGCTTGCGCGCTGCAGTTTCCCGCAAGAAGATCATGTTGATCCGTTACGGTTCCCGATGGTATTTGACTGATCGAGAAATGAAAAGGTATTTAAAGACCCGTAACGCGCTGAAAATCCCCAAAAAGTACCGCCGCAAGTCCTAAGAAAACCCTCTTGAATATTCAGGCCGGATTTGTTATATTAATATGTGAAACAAATATGCATCACATATAGCGAATAGGCCATAGCGGGATTGAAGCGTTGACTACGGCCTAGGGGGACCTCCTTTATTCTTATTAATAGAAGGGAGGGCCTTACTAGTGGCCACGGGAACGGCAAGTAATGAAGCGAAGTTGCTCACAACCGAAGAGATAGCAGCGATTTTGAAGGTTTCGCTGAATACGGTGCAAAACCGCGAATGGCGAAAGCGAAATGGTTGCCCGTTATTCAGGATCGGAAAGAGAACTTACGTATTGGAGACAAGATTTTGGAAATGGGTAAATGATAGGGGAATGACGCACAATGTCCATACTCATCAGGCATAACCCGGGAATCAGGTTTCGCGAAGGCCCTGGGGCGATTGACAGACGCGGTCGTTACGTCTGCCAGATCGACTTCTATCCTTTCCCGAATAAGCGTGTTTATAAAACCATAAAACTCGCGAGAAAATCCTACCGAGAAGCTGCGCAGGTTAGGGCGGAATGGATGAAGGAGTATACCCGGGGTCATCCGAATTTTGACTTCGAAGGCAAGCAAGAGCTGTCGTTTGAAGAATTGCGGAATGTTCTCCGGAGGATGATGGAGTCGACTACCATCAACAACAGGGCGGAACCCTGCTCTTACAGTACGATCAACAAGACTTTGAATATATACGACCGATTCTTTAAAAATTTCCTCGGAAGTCACTATCCCTCTATCCGACGGGTTAACAATTTGCCCAAGGGCGTTTTTCTTGAATATTTGGCCTACAATCAGACGCATCAGAAACTTAACTGGCGGACCGAATTGGGGCATTTGAAGGCGATTATCAGCCGACTGTGGCGTTCTGATTATTGCGATGATCGGATTTATAAGGAAATTCGTACGCTGCCGACGCCGAAATTTGAAATAAGGAATAAAGTCGTTTTATCGCTGGATGAGAAAAAGGCGATTCTTGCGAGTATGCAGAAAGACAACTACGAGTATTATGTCATTACCTACTTCCTGGCGAAACTGGGATGGCGTATAAATGAAACCTTATCACTTAAAAAGAATTTGATCAGATGGGAGAATGGAAAACCCGTTTCGATCACTCTTGAAAAGGCTTTCCGGAAGAACCGGAAGGAATTTACTTTGACAACCATAGACGAAAAACTAGCGGGAGTGATCGCTCGCTATTTGGAGACGCAATCGGATAAGTCCGAATGGTTTTTTCCTAATTCCAAAGGAAATATGATCAAAAAAGAGACCTATCGGGGTTTTCTTCACAAGGTAAGTGTAGCCGTGCTGAAGCGAGAAGTAAACCCCCATGATTTCCGGCATTCCTTGATAACTCATTTAAAATCTGTCCGAGTGCCGAACAAAGACATTATGCAAATTACGGGGCATATGGATGAGCGTGTTCTCAATGATCACTACTCCCACTCCACAGAAACGGGTCGCATGGAAGCCCTCCAGTTGAGCGGGTTGTAAGAAGTGGCAGAAGTAGTGGCTAAAATTATGTAAATGAATATAATGCGTTGCCGTTATTACCGTTACGAAATTTGAAATATGATTCCCGTATCCCGCTTTGTTTTTATGAATAAATGCGGCACCGTGACGGCTCAAGGTGGGCCGTCTACGATGTGCGATTCGGGAATCGAAGGGAGCCCCGGAAAATAGCGAGGCCTGCCGCTAGCGGCGGGCTTCTTTTTTATATGGCGACAAAAAAATATCGTATTTTCAAAAAAAAAGTGATCTTCTTCAAAGGGCCGATCCGTCTTATCGATTGTAAGGTCCGGACCCCTTCTGGGAGAGTGCTTTCGCGTCAGGTCTTGGAGCATCCGGGTTGCGTGGTCATTATCCCCAGGACGGACGCTGGAAAATACATCCTTGTGCGACAATACCGGTTCCCTCTCGAAAAACGTCTCTGGGAATTTCCGGCAGGAGGGAGGGAACTCGGAGAGACATTTCCGCAGGCCGCAAGCCGTGAACTGATGGAAGAGATCGGGATGAGGCCGGGAAAGCTTAAAAAGCTTTTGGAGTTCTATCCGACACCGGGTGTTTCCGGCGAGAAAATGCATGTTTTTTTAGCCGGGAGGCTCAAGCCTGCCGTTGCGCCGAAGGACGAGGATGAGGACTTTGAACTTGGGGTTTTCAGTCTTTCGGAGATCGGCCGGATGATCCGTCGGGGAAAGATCGTCGATGGGAAGACTTTGATCGGATTTTTTTATTTAAAAAAATGAATCGTTCAAGGAGTGTCGCTATTTTGCTTGCATCTTCGGCATCATCTTAAGTTCTAACGCTCTTAGCTGTTCTTTGGTATAATCCGCGTCGCAAAAATTACAGATGCGCAGCATGCTGGCGTAGCTCAGCCGGTAGAGCAGCGGTTTCGTAAACCGCAGGTCGTCGGTTCAATTCCGACCGCCAGCTTGTTCCTCATCTGGGTCCATACCGGACACATGGGTGCCAGTTTGTACCGGAGACATGGGTTACACACTCTCTTTCCATGGCATAGTAGAGGTCCTCCTCCATGCCATTATTCTAAAAAGTGTTACCTATGTCTCCGGTATAAGGTGTAACCTGTGTCTCAGGTCGCACACTGTTGAACGGTACCGGGTGTACTAGCTCAGTAATTCAGCGTTGCCTTCGCAGATGAGTGGGGAGGATCTTGAGGATATCGCGGTATTTGGCGACGGTGCGGCGGGCAAGGGTGATTCCTTCCTCCTTCAAATTTTTTGCGATCGCCAGGTCACTTAAGGGCTTGCGGGGGTCCTCTTTTTCGACAAGCACCCGGATCCTTTCCAGAATGCTTTTTTGGGATTCCCCCTCGTCATTCTCTGTTCCAACCTTTTGCGAGAAAAAACTTTTGTAGGGTATCGTGCCCTGAGGCGTTTTGAGATATTTTCCGTGGATCGCGCGGCTAATCGTGGATTCATGGAGATTCACTCGCTCGGCGATATCTTTGAGGCGCAATGGGCGGAGATGGGAGAACCCCCGGGTAAAAAAAAGCGGTTGGGCGCGTACGATCTCATCGGTGATGGCCCGGAGCGTGGAACCTCGGAGGTTGATGGCTTTCAGAAAATCCATTCCGCTTGCCAGACGTGCCGTGAGGAATTGCTTTGTTTTATCGTCTAATCCCGTTTCGCGCATCATGCGGCGGTATTCGGGGTTGATACGCAGCTCGGGAATAAGATCGTTGTGGACCTCGATCTCAAGACCTTCCTCTGTGCCGCCTTTGATCGAGACCGTGGCGTCGGGGGTGACGGCGATAGCGTTTTCAGAGTAAAAGCTGCGGCCGGGTTTGGGATCCAGCCGTGCGATAAGCGCCGCTGCCTTTTTGATCTCCGGTTCGCTTGTGCTGAAGATCTTGGCGAGTGTTTTCCAGTCCTTTTTGGCAAGAAGATCGAGGTGCTCGCGGACGATCTCCCGGGCCAATGTCGCCTCGGGGCCCTTCCGTTCAAGCTGGATCAACAATGCCTCACGAAGGTCACGGGCGCCGATCCCCGGAGGATCGAGACTTTGGATCTTGCGCAACACTTCTTCAACAGCGGGGACCGCGGCGTCGGTTGTGGCGGAGATCTCTTCAAGTGTTGCCTTTAAAAAACCTTCCAGGTCGATATTCCCGATGATCTCAGCGGCGATCTTTTTTTGTGAAGCATCAAGTTCCAGGAAATGCATCTGCCATTCCAGATAGTCGAAAAGGCTTTCGGGTTGAGTGATCAGCGTCTCCTGAAAATCCTTGATCTTGCGGGTGTCTTCGTGCCTACGCCGGGAAAGATCGGATGGGGCATTCGTGAAAGTGAGGGGATCTTTGGCAGCCCAATCGTCGGGGAGTGTTTCCTCGTTTTCATCGTTTGCATCCTTTGTGACCGAAGGTTCCGCGCTTTCCGGTTCCGTCGAGTGCAAAACTTCTTCCAACACGGGATTTTCTTCGAGAGCGTCTTCGACCGCCTGGCGGAGGTCCATGACCGGGAGATGAAGCAAACGCAGATAAACACGCATCTGAGGGGAAAGAGCCATCTTTTGGGATTGGGTTTGACCGAATCTTGGTTCCATACAAAGAACATATCACGGAGGAAAATCGTTGTAAAGTCAGGAGATTTCTGGACTTAGAGGGCAGAAAGGAATTGACACTCCCTGCTATTTTTTTATAATGGACGGCAATTCGAGCGAGTGGTTTGCCACGGGACGGGCTCTAGGGTTAGGTCTCTCTCGTGGTATTTTTGTACGCCTTGAATTAGCCATTTTAAATCAACGGGTGATCAGGGTAAGAGGAAATACCCGTTTCTTCCAATGAGGAAAATGCTTCGATGTCACAAGCGCCCGCACTTCTAGTCACAAAAGGTCTTAGAAAGAAAAGCATGCCGGCCGGATTGTGGACGAAATGTCCCAGCTGCCAGGCGGTCATGTTCAACAAGACTCTCAGGGAGAATCTGCTTGTTTGCACCAAGTGTTCTTATCACTTTATCATGGGGGCCATGGAGCGCATCCATCACCTTACGGATGAAAACTCCTTTGTCGAGATCGATGCGAACCTGAGATCCGAAGACCCGTTGAAGTTTTCGGCCGTCAAGGCCTATCCCGAAAAGATCAAACAGGACCAAAAAAAGACCGGCCTGAAAGAAGCCTGCGTGACGGGAGCGGCGAAGATCCTCGGCAAGGCCTGCGCGTTGGGTGTGACCGAT
This sequence comes from Candidatus Omnitrophota bacterium, assembly GCA_043821445.1. Lineage (GTDB taxonomy): Bacteria > Omnitrophota > Omnitrophia > Omnitrophales > Aquincolibacteriaceae > Aquincolibacterium. The sequence goes on from JBDRCT010000007.1 coordinate 10,898, forward strand.
TCCCGGTTCATTATGGGTTCCATGGGATCGGTGGTCGGTGAAAAAATCACGCGATTGATCGAGTATGCGCTCGAGAACAAACTTCCGCTTATCATTGTCTCCGGTTCCGGGGGCGGTGCACGCATGTACGAAGGCGCTCTCAGCCTGATGCAAATGGCCAAGACTTGCGTGGCGCTCGCGCGATATCAAAAAGAAAGACTTTCTTTTATCTCGGTCCTTACGAACCCGACGATGGGCGGTGTCATGGCGAGCTTTGCGTCCCTTGGGGACGTTATTGTCGCGGAACCGCGGGCGCTTCTCGGATTCGCGGGACCGCGTGTGATTGAACAGACGATCCGCCAGAAACTCCCCGCGGATTTTCAGACGTCAGAATTTTTGCTCGAACATGGCCTTGTGGACATGGTGGTCGAGCGCCGGGACCTGAAACAAAAGCTCGGACTTTTGCTCGAGTATCTTTCCTGACCCACGCGTAAGGAGATCCTGTGGCGAATGTGACGGTAAAGAACCTCTCGAAGATCTACAAGGGCGGCATTCGAGCGGTCAATAATGTCACCTTGGAGATCGCGGACCGGGAATTCGTGGTGTTGGTCGGGCCTTCAGGCTGCGGAAAATCCACCACGCTCCGTATGATCGCCGGTCTTGAAGAGATCACCGAGGGCGAGATCTTTATCGAGAATGTCCTCGTCAATCACGTTCCCGCCAAGAATCGCGATATCGCAATGGTGTTCCAAAATTATGCGCTTTATCCGCACATGACCGTTTATGAAAATCTGGCGTTTGGCCTGCAATTGCGCCGTTATCCGACCAAAGAGATCGAACGGCGCGTGCATGAATCCGCCGAGATCCTGGGTCTGACCATGGAAATGCTGAAGCGCCGGCCCAAAGAACTTTCAGGCGGAGAACGTCAGCGAGTTGCGGTCGGGCGTGCGATCGTCCGCAAACCCAAGGTTTTTCTTTTCGACGAACCTTTGAGTAATTTAGATGCTAAGCTCCGTGTTCAAATGCGTATGGAATTGCAGAAACTGCACAACCGGCTTCAATCGACCATGATCTACGTGACGCATGACCAGGTCGAGGCATTGACGCTCGGGGACCGGATCGTGGTGATGCATCACGGACTTGTCCAGCAGGTGGCAGATCCGATCAATCTTTATGAGCGTCCGCACAATAAATTCGTCGCGGGGTTTATCGGTTCTCCTCCCATGAATTTTCTCAAAGGAACGATCCTCGCGGAAGATGGCGACTATTACTTTCAGGACCGCGGCATAAAATTGCGCATCCTGCCTCATTTTTATTCCCGCATTGCCCAATATAAAGGTCAGACGCTTACCATGGGGATACGCCCCGAGGACATTTACGATAAAATTTTTGCTCAGGACGCACGTCCGGAGTTCACGATCACCGCAACGGTCGATGTGGTGGAGCCGATGGGTGCCGAGATCTATCTTTATTTGACCTGCGGCACCAACAATTTCGTGGTGCGTGTTTCGAACCAGGATACGGCTGCCATGAACCAAGACCTGCAAGTGGTGTTCGATATGAGTAAGGCGCTCTTTTTTGATCCTCAAACAGGCGTTGCAATTTCATAAGTGACGAAAGCCTATCCTTGCCTGAAATTTTTTTCTCAAAGGGTTGACAAGGACAGTCCTGACTTTTATTTTCTTTTCCTAAAGGGTAGTCAGGGCAGCCCCGATCTCAGCTTTGCTTCGATTGATTAGGATTGGGACTGCCCCAATTTCAACTTCGTTAAAATTGATAAGTATTGGGACTAAGCTATGGGCTCACGGACCCGGCGTCAGATCGCTTTCGCGTTTGGCTTGGGGGCGGTATTTCTCCTCACTTACCTACTCATCGATACGCTTGTCCAGCTTAAGGACACTGAAGTCCCGGATATCTATCTCCAACGTATCGCGCTGTTCCTGACCGCTTTTTCCATCCCAGTTTTTACGACCTGGTGGCGTTTCAAATGGGTTGGCGTGAACTTATTGGTACTGGTATTTCTTGCGCCGCTTGTCTTTTTTGTCGTATCAATCACCAAAGTCATGGTGTTCCTTTGGATTTTTCTGCCCTACGGACTTCTCCTGGCGATTCTTTTCCGTACGGAACAATACTTTGAAAACCTTATCGCGATGGTGGGCATCGAACAGGAGAAGTGTGAAGATGAAGCCAACAATCTTGTGATCGTATTCAAAGCTAAGGGCGAAGGGATCAGTACTTTTTTTGAGAAATATTCGACCTATTACAATTTGCGAAAACTTGCCGAGGAGCTGACGGTCAGTCTTTCGTGGGCTGATCTTGCACAGAAGACCGTCGATCGCGCGATGGATTTTATTCCGCGCGGGGATTTTTCGAAAGTTGCTTTTGCGCATGGCGAGGAGCGGAAACTTCCAATCGTGGCAAAGCGGCGTCTCCGTCCGATAGGCAACTGGAGTGCTAAACAGGGGGACATGTTCGATTTCTGGTGTATTAAAAACCGCAAACGCCTGATCATTATGGACACTCAGGAGGATTTTCGTTTTGCCTTGAACGATCTTGAAAGGAAAGAAAATGTCCGCAGTCTGATCGTGGCACCTCTTTTTCATGAAGGTCGCGTTGCGGGAACGCTTGCCATCCACGCGACGCGACCGAATATTTTCAGCCATGACGATTTGAGGCTTCTGGATGCGATCGCGACGTTGGGGTCGTCCGCCATCTCTAACGCGATGCTTTACGAAAAGACCGAGGAATTGGCGATCAAGGATTCGCTGACGGGACTTTTCGTGAGGCGCTATTTTTATGAACGTCTTAAGGAAGAGCATCGTCGCGCGCTTCTCAGTCAAAAAAATCTTTCCTTTTTGATGTGTGATCTGGACCACTTTAAGGAATGCAACGACCATTTTGGCCATCAGGGCGGTGATCTGATGCTGATCCAATTTGCAGAGATACTCAGGCAGAGTCTTAAGGGATCGCTTTTGGCACGCTATGGAGGCGAAGAATTCGCTATTCTTCTGCCTGAAACGACCAAGACAGAAGCGGCGAAGGTCGCGGAGATGATCCGGATCGCTGTTGAGAAGTCCTCGTTCAATATCCGCCGTGAAGCGGTAAGTATGACCGTTTCGATCGGAGTGGCCAATCTTCCGGACGATACTTTAGACGCCGAGAATCTCGTGCAAAAGGCCGACCAGGCGCTTTACCGGGCAAAAAGGGAAGGAAGGAACCGAGTATGCGTCGCCACCTCCTGATCCTCCTCGCTCTTGGGGCTGCGGCGTGCTTTGTTTTGTGGCAATCCCGTGAGATTATCCTGTCCTACTATCTTCTTTCGACGATCTGGCTGTTCCCTCTGTACTATTTTTACAAGGAGAAGGTCTATGGATTGCTCACGGTCTCCGTGATAGGAATTTTTATTCTTCATGGTTGGTTTTTCAGGATGGCTCCTCATTCGCGAATGATCGCACTCTGGGCCGTCCAGGCGCTGCTTTTTGCCGGGCTCTGCTATTACCATTGGGAACTGAAACGTTTCCTGGACCGCGCCCAGGAAGCAAAAGAGAATGTCCGGAAAAGTCTGGAATCATTTCAGGCCAAGTACCAGACGCGGCTCAGTAGTCTCCGCCATTTAGAGGTACAGGTAAGCAGTCTGATGAATCTTTTTGAGATCGCCCGTGATTTCAGCGAGTGTATGGATTTTAATACCTTGGCTGAATTTTTGCTGAAGAAATTACGCTCGGAGCTCGCATTCGAGAAAATGCAGATCTTTCTTATGCCGCGCGTGGTCTCCGAAAAAGAACCCGGCCTGGTCAAGGTTTATTCGATGTTACCGGAGGGTGTTCACGAGGAGGAGCGTGTTCTAACAGACAAGGAGAAGGAGGATTTTAACGCTATGGCTGACGTTAAGACCATGGTTCGACGTGAGGAGCGTTGGTGTTTTCCGATCATGGAGGGAGATGAAATAAGCTCGGTTTTTGCGATCCACGGGATCAAAGAGGAGGATCTGGCGCGCGTGGAGGTTTTGACCGCCTATCTCGTGTTGCTGATCAAGAAGATCAAACTCTATGAAACGGTCCGGGAGTTGGCGATCGTGGACGAACTGACGCAGGTTTTCGTGCGGCATCATTTTCTTGAACGTTTGGAGGAAGAACTTCGCCGCAGTATTCGTTTTAAACTGCCTCTGACGGTATTAATGTTAGACATCGATCATTTCAAAAGATATAATGACGATTTCGGACACCTGGTAGGGGACGCTACGCTGACCGAAGTGTCGGATTTGTTGAAGCGGAATCTGCGCCGGGTCGATCTCGTGGGGCGGTATGGCGGGGAAGAGTTCGTTGTGGCTATGCCGGAGACCCGTGTTGCCAATGCGGCCGAAGTTGCCGAACGTATCCGTTCCAGCATCGCCAGACATGATTTTCTGGTTTATAATGTCAAGACCAAAGTCACCGTGAGTCAGGGCATTACTGTATTCAGCGGCGAAGTTGCCGCTCGGACCGAACCCACTAATGTCAAGGCTCTCGCTGCAGAGTTGATTCGGGAAGCTGACGAAGCGATGTATCGCGCTAAAGAAGAAGGCCGCAACAGAGTTTGCCTGCATAAGGATATCAAGAGACCGTGAATAAAATGTTTCAGATGAAGGCCCCCAGGAAGCGAAAAGCCGCCCTTCTCGCGGCCGTTTTCCTTGTTTTTTTAGCGATCCCCGTTGTTTTTTCTGCCGAGGACAAGGCGTCCACTCCCGCCAAAGAACCGGCTAAGACCGTGGGCCGGGACCTTCCGATCCAGGATATTTTTGATACCAGCAGTGCCAAGGTCGAGGCGGTGGCGGACAGTCTGGAATATTCGAAAGATTCCGGAAAAATGATCGCCCGCGGGAATGCGGTCATCACTTATCAAGGGACTCGTATCCTCGCGGATTATGCGGAGGTCGAGACCGACGCTAAGAAGGCCTATGCCAAGGGCCACGTCATGATCTTCAAAGGGGATGCCCCTCGTCTTCAAGGCGAAGAGATCTATTATGATTTTGGAAATCATACGGGAAGTTTTCCAAACGCTCGCGCCATGAACGCGCCTTGGTATGCCCAGGGTAAGGATATTCAGCAGGTTCGGGAAGGAGTGGAGAAGATCCAAAAGGGAAGTGTTACCACGTGTAATCTTGAAAAACCGCATTATGAGATCCGCTGCAAAAGAGCGACGCTTTATGTCAACGAGAAACTCATCCTGCACAGCGCCACGATCTACGTCTTGGGCAAGCCCGTCTTTTGGCTCCCCTGGCTGAATGTGCCGCTCAATTGGCCGAGTATTCCCGTTCAGACCACTCAGGGCTACAACAAGAAAGACGGCTTTCATTTCGGGCTTATCAAAGGAGTCACCTTCAATAAGAATCTGTCGGGGAAGGCGATGGTGGATTGGCGTCAGAAGCGGGGCGTCGGAGGAGGATGGAAACAGTCCTATGATTATAAAAAGTGGGCGAAAGGCAACATCCGGCTTTACTGGACGCAGGATAAGAAGGCGCCGACGATGACCTATACGGACCCTGCTACGGGTAACGCGGGGAATCCCTTTGACCGTCTGGAAGATCGCGACCGGGGTCAGATCTTTTGGCGGCATCGTACGGATCTTGATGATAAGACCACGGTGCTCCTCCGGTATAACCGTGTGGCGGACCCGTATTTCGTGCAGGAATTTTTTGAGGAAGAATATCGCAGTGACATTCAGCCCCACTCCTTTGTCACAGCTACTCGCAATAGTGAGCGCTATGGGGCCATGGTCCATGTCGAGAAGAAGATGAACACTTTTGAGACCTTGGTCGAGCGTTTGCCGGAGGCCAGGCTCGATTGGAAAAATCAGCCTTTTTTCACCGACAAAGTTTTTAACGAAAGCCGCGTCCAATTCGACAATCTGAAGTTAACCTCCGCCCCCTACACCAGCCCAAGCAATACGGCGGTCCGCACGGACGCCTATAGCCGCTTTTATATGCCTCTCCGGTGGAAAGATATCAGCTTGACGCCCACGGTGGGCTATCGCGGAACGGAATACAGCCATCAACTGACTTCGAACGCCTCACGATACCGGAATGTGATGGAGTATGGCGCCGATCTCCGGACCCATTTCTACAGGATCTATGATGTTTCGTTCGATAAGGTGGGCATCGACATTAATCAGTTGAGGCATATTGTGGAGCCCAGCGTTACTCTTCTGGGAGCGACCTCGACGGTCGACCGTGAGAAGCTGGCCCATTTCGACACGATCGATACGATTGACGATACCGCCAAAGTGGTGATGGGCTTGGAAAACCGCCTTCAAACCAAGCGTGTCATTGGCGGAAAAATGCAGCGTGTCGATATCGTCAGCTTGAACACTTATCTTTTTTTTGATATGAAGCCCTCTTATGAGAATCCCAACATGAAAGGGGCCCGCCTTTCACATTTCGATAATAAATTGGTCCTCCGGCCCTACGAATGGCTTCAGTTCCAGACGCGCGTCCAATTTGATCTTGCCAGTCATTACTTGAAAAAAGCGGAGCAGGACATCATCCTCCGGAAAGGAAAATGGCGTTTTCTTTTCGGTTATAGCCAGGTCCATGATTATTTCGATTATTTCACTAATCAGGCCATTCAGAAAAGCCATCAATACATCTTTGACGCGCGGTATAAGCTCAATCATTTGTGGATGGTGGGAGGCTATGTGCGGTGGGATAGCGCAAACCAGCCCAATTTGGGCGATCAGAATTGGCAGAACGGTTATAACAGCGTGACGAATAGTTCTCAAGGGCATGGGGTCCAGGAGTATGAAGTCTCGGCCATACGGGACCTGCATGATTTCATCCTGGAGTTCGGGGTGAATTCAAGACATTCGTTTACAAATAGCGTCTCGGACAACAAGAACAACATGAACTATACCGTTTTTTCCAGGTTCACGATGAAAGGCGTCCCCCTCTCTTTTGGTCAAGCCGGGATGTCGCCGTTTTCAGCGCCGCGCATCGGAGAAACTGTAGCCGGAGCCAATGAAAGCGGCGGTTTTTTTGATTCTCCGATGATGCCGGGAGAAAGTCAGCCTCTTTCCTCGCACTAACTTCACAAGGCATCTTTCAATTGAGTCTAAGGGCAATCGCCAGGATTGTAAAAAAATGAGGATCGGGATCATCGGTTCAGGGTATGTGGGGCTTGTTACGGGAACGTGTCTTGCTCATTTGGGGCATAGCGTTACCTGCGTGGACCAGGACAAGGCCAAGATCCGCACGCTCAAGAAAGGGAAGATCCCGTTTTACGAGCCCGGGCTTATGGAAATGGTGCTGGAAAACGTGGTTGCCAGGCGCCTGTTTTTTACCACAGAGATCTCCCGGATCGTCAATCACTGCGAGGTGCTTTTTATCTGCGTGAATACGCCCCCTAAGCCGAACGGCGAAGCGGACCTCAGCTTTGTGGAAACGGTCGCGAAACAGATCGCGACGCACCTTCGTAAATACTGTTTGATCGTTGAGAAAAGCACGGTTCCCGTCGAAACGGGAGAATGGGTGCGGCAGACGATCAAACGCTATATCAAAAAAGACGTGCATTTTGACGTAGCCTCCAACCCCGAGTTCCTCCGGGAAGGGTCGGCGATCCACGATTTTCTTCAGCCCGACCGGATCGTGATCGGCGTTTCAAGCGTGCAAGCGGAAAAAATATTCCGGGTGCTTTACAGCCCGCTCAAGGCCCCTGTGATCGTGACGGACATCAAGAGCGCGGAGCTGATCAAACATGCCGCCAATTCTTTTTTGGCCACCAAGATCTCGTTCACAAATGCGGTTTCCAGGATCTGTGATGCCGTGGGCGCCGATATCGAAAAGGTCACCTTAGGCATGGGGCTGGATGCCCGCATCGGAAAACAATTTCTTAAAGCGGGAGTCGGGTTCGGGGGTTCGTGCTTTCCCAAGGACGTGAGCGCTTTTCTGCATATCTCCGAAAAGCTGGGCGCCCGTTTTGGACTTCTCGCCGACGTGCTCCGGATCAATGATGCCCAGGCGAAATGTTTTGTGGAAAAGATCATCAATTCCATGAAGACGCTCCGCGGCAAGACGGTCGGAGTGCTGGGGCTGGCGTTCAAACCGGACACGGATGATATGCGCTGTGCGCCTTCGATCCCCATCATTCAAATGCTCCAAAAGGAAGGGGCTTGCGTGAAGGCTTATGACCCCCAGGCGGTTCTCAAAGCTTCGTCCATTCTTAAGGGTGTGGATTATGTCCATACGCCGTACGAGGCCGGAGAGGGAGCGCACGCGATCGCGGTGCTCACGGAGTGGAGTGAATTTTTAAATCTGGACTGGGAACACCTCAAAAAGTCCATGAAAGGCCGGTTCTTCTTTGACGGGCGCAATATGTTTTCTCCTGCGGAAATGAAAAAACGTGGTTTTCATTATTTCAGTATCGGCAGGCCCTCGGCCTGAGGAAAGGAGACTTCGATGAAAGGCGTTATTCTCGCGGGAGGTCTCGGAAGCCGGCTTCTTCCTCTCACCAAAGTCACCAACAAGCATCTCCTTCCTGTCTACAACAAACCGATGATCTATTACCCCATTGAGACGCTTGTGCGCGCCGGCGTGCGTGATATCCTGATCGTGACGGGCGGCAACTCTTCCGGGGATTTTCTTAAACTTCTCGGTAACGGTAAGCAGTTCGGCTTGAAACACATCAATTACACCTATCAGGAGGGAGAAGGCGGCATCGCGCATGCCCTGGGCCTCGCGGAGCATTTTGTCGGCGAAGAAAAGATGGTGGTGGTTCTCGGGGACAATATCGTTCAGGAAGATATTAGGCCCTATGTCCGGCGTTTTGAGGGGCAAACGGAAGGCGCGCGGCTTTTGCTTAAAAAAGTGCCGGATCCTGAGCGTTTTGGTGTCGCCACTTTCAAAAAGGGTAAGATCACCGGGATCATCGAAAAACCCAGGGACCCCAAAAGTCCCTACGCCGTGATCGGGGTTTATATGTACGATGCAGTGGTTTTCAGTTTTATCAAAACGCTCAAGCCTTCCCGGCGCGGCGAACTCGAGATTACGGATGTAAATAACTGGTATCTCAAGCGCGGCGTGCTCGAATATGATCTCCTAAAAGGTTTTTGGACCGACGCCGGGCAATTCGAGTCCCTGCATCGTGCCAATGCGCTGGTGGCCCGCCAAGAGGGTTACAAGGCAATATGAAGCGGCTTCTTGTCACAGGAGGTTGCGGGTTCATCGGCTCGAATTTTATCCGCTATTTTCTCAAGAATCGCCCGGAATGGGGCGTGATCAATCTCGACAGACTGAGCTATTCCGGCAATCCCGCTAATCTTCGCGATCTGAAAGGTTCTTCGCAGTACGAGTTCGTCAAAGGCGATATCACGGATAAAAAACTTGTCCTCACCCTCATGAGAAAAGTTTCGTCGGTGCTGCATTTTGCCGCCGAGACCCATGTGGACCGCTCCATTGAAAGCGCGGATGATTTCCTCAAGACGAACATTCTTGGGACGGCTGCTTTGCTCGAGGCGTCGCTTGTGTGCGGGATCAAGCGATTCGTCCATATGTCGACCGATGAAGTTTACGGATCGATCGCGAAAGGCTATGCGGATGAGCGGGCACCTCTTTTGCCGAACAGCCCGTATTCCGCTTCCAAGGCCGGTGCGGACCTTTTGGTACGTTCTTTTCAGGAAACTTTCAAACATCCGGCCATGATCGTGCGGTGCACGAACAATTTCGGACCGTATCAATTTCCGGAAAAGGTCATCCCGCTTTTTGTGACGAATTTACTGGAAAATAAAACAGTCCCGCTTTACGGGAATGGCAAAAATCGCCGGGATTGGATCTATGTCGAGGACGCCTGCCGTGCAATTCTCTTGGTCCTTGAGAAAGGCAAAGGGGGCGAGATCTACAACGCGGGGGCGCACCACGAAATGAGTAATCTCGATCTGACCCGCGCGATCCTCCGCCATTTCAAAAAAGGCAAGGAAATGATCCGCTATGTGACGGACCGTTTGGGGCACGACCTGCGGTATGCCGTTAATTTTAACAAGCTGAAACGATTGGGCTTTAAACCCCGCTGGAGTTTTGGAAATGGCCTGGCTGCGACTGCGAAGTGGTACCGGGAGAACCCGGACTGGTGGCAGCCGCTTAAGCAGGACAAATATACGGTGAAATCATGACAGTCCCAATACCTATCAATTTCAACAGAGTTGAAATTGGGGCAGTCATGATCACCCGTTTATTTTTTTGACAGAGGAGAATCATGACAAAGCCTATGAAGATCCTTATCACCGGCGCAGGGGGCATGCTCGGAACGGACCTTGGGAATGTTCTAAGTCCGGAGTTCGAGATCGTGGGTCTTGAACGTCGTCCGGTCACGCATCTGACCGTTCCTTACGATATTTGCGATCTGACGCAGGCTCGCAAGACCCGTGATGCCATCCTGAGCCATAAGCCCGAGATGATCATTCACACCGCCGCGATGACCGATGTGGACTATTGCGAGGAACACCACGACGAGGCCCTGGAGCACAATGTTGCGGCGACCGAGCATGTGATCGATGCTGCCAATGAGATCGATGCCCCGGTCATTTTTTTCAGCACCGATTATGTGTTTGACGGTAAAAAAAAGGGGGAATATGAAGAGACTGATATCCCCAACCCTTTGAGCTTTTACGGCAAGACGAAGCGGATGGGAGAAGAACATATCCTTCGCGTCTCGAAACGGGCATTTATTTTCAGGATCACGTGGCTTTTCGGCGTCTGGGGCCGCTGTTTTCCGAAGTCCATCCTGCGGCAAGCCGCGGAAGTGACTCAGATGAACGTGGTCAATGACCAGACCGGCCGTCCGACGTGGTCGTGGGACGTTGCCCTGGCGATGAAGCAATTGCTTTGCAGTAAAAAGGATGTTCTTCTCAAACCCGGAACCGAGATCTTTCACCTTGGTAACACGGGAACCGCCCATTGGGCGGATTATGCCCGATTCATTCTTAAAGGGGCTGGACTGGGTGCCGTGAAGATCAAGAATATCCCGAGCGAACGTCTTAAGCGTCCCGCGCCGCGTCCGGAGAATTCCGTTCTGGCGCTCGAAAGATCCAGGAAGGTCTTGGGGCTGAAATTGCGATCTTGGGAAGAAGCAACCCTGGAATTTTTGCCGAAGCTGAAGGAGGAATTAGCGGCGATTGAAGCCAAGGCGAAGGCCCAGGCCGCTGAAAAGGAGAACAGGGAATAATGACGATCCGGAAAACATACGTCGTGACCGGCGGTGGCGGGTTTATCGGGTCTCATCTTTGTGAGAAGTTCCTGGAACGCGGGCATCGTGTTATTGCGATTGATAATTTTCTTACAGGCAACGAGAAGAACCTTGCACCGTTTAAAAAGAACTCCGCGTTTAAACTGATCCGCCACGATGTCAGCCAGTCCATCCGGGTTCCCGGGCGTGTGGACTATGTGCTCCATTTCGCTTCTCCGGCGAGCCCGCTGGATTATCTTCAGTTTCCCATCCAAACCCTCAAGGTCGGCGCTCTGGGGACGCATAACGCCCTGGGGCTTGCCAAGGAGAAGAAAGCTGTTTTTTTTCTGGCGTCCACCTCGGAGGTTTATGGCGATCCCCTGGTGCATCCCCAGGTCGAAGAGTATTGGGGTAACGTCAATCCGATCGGTCCTCGCGGTGTTTATGATGAGGCGAAGCGTTACGCCGAGGCCTTGACCATGGCCTATCACCGGACGCACAAGATGGACACCAAGATCATCCGCATTTTCAATACCTACGGGCCGCGGATGCGCCTTCACGACGGCCGTGCGATCCCGGAATTTCTTTCGCAGGCCCTGACCGGAAAGTCGCTCACGGTGTTCGGCGACGGGCACCAGACGCGAAGTCTTTGCTATATCAGCGATCTCGTGGACGGGATCGAGAAACTTTTGCTTTCATCGGTCAACGAGCCGGTCAATATCGGGAACCCGAACGAGATCTCCATGCTGGGCCTTGCAAAAAAGATCATTCGCATGACCGGCAGCGCAAGCCGCATCGTGCATAAGCCGCTCCCGGTGGATGATCCGAAGGTGCGCCGTCCGGACATTACAAAAGCCAAGAAATATCTTTCATGGACCCCGAAAGTCGCTCTGGACGAAGGGCTGGAACATACCATCGAATATTTTAAAGAGGCTTTAGGGGAAAAATAATGACGGCCAAATCTTCGTTTTCTTTTCAACGATGGCGATTTGGACTGTCCCAATACCCATCAATTTCAACGGAATTGAAATTGGGGCTGCCCAAACTACCATTTTGGAAAAGCACTAAAAAGTTCGGGCTGTCATGATCACCAATTTAATTTTTTATTAAGGAGAATCATGACGCCCCATCTTTCTGTGGTCATCCCCGCATACAATGAAGAAAAACGTCTGCCGCGGTCCCTCGCGACCGTCATGGATTTTCTTAAAAAACAGCCCTATGCTTCAGAGATCATTGTCTCCGATGACGGCAGTCAGGACCGGACGGTAGTGCTTGCCAAGGAGTTGTTGAAGGATTTTCCGCATCAGGTATTGATCACACCCCGGAACTGCGGGAAAGGACATGCGGTCCGGCAGGGGATGCTCGCGGCGACCGGCGCTTATGTTCTTTTTACGGATGCGGACCTTTCGACGCCCATCTGGGAGGTCGGGAGATTTTTAGCGCGTCTCGAAAAAGGTCAGGACGTTGTGATCGGTTCGCGTGCGCTTCCGGGTTCTCAGGTTGAGATCCACCAGAATTTAGTGCGCGAAACCATGGGGAAAGTTTTTAATCTCATTGCGCAGATATGGGCTTTTCAGGGCATTCATGATTCGCAATGCGGATTCAAATGCTTCCGCCGGGAAGCCGCCCAAAAGCTTTTTGGCCTGCAAAAACTCAACGGATTCAGTTTCGACGTGGAGATCGTGTATCTGGCCCAAAAGCTCGGGTTCCGTCTTTTGGAGCTTCCCGTGATCTGGCGCAATTCCGCTCAAAGCCGTGTCCAAGTCCTCCGAGATCCTCTTCTGATGTTTTGGGACGTCCTGAGGATCCGTAGCCTTCACGCTCGATGAAAGTCCTCCGTTCCTCCCGCGAAGCGTTCCTCCTCTTCGGGATCCTGGCCCTCGCCTTTATTTTAAGAATATGGGGTGTCGGGTTCGGCCTGCCTCATCTCTACCACGCCGACGAGCCGATCGTGGTTAATCACGCTCTGGCCTTCGGGACGGGGGATCTGAACCCGTACTTCTTCAAAGTTCCGCCACTCGTCAGTTACCTGCTTTTTATTTGCTACGGGATCTATTACGTGGCGGGCTCGGGAGTGGGTCTTTTCCATTCTGTGCGGGATTTCGGGCAGCTCTTTTATTTTGACCCGTCCTCGTTCTATCTGATCGCGCGCCTGGTCTTCGGCGTATTTCTCGGTACCCTTTCAGTTTATGCTCTTTTCCGTCTTGTGAAGCGGTTCGGAGATGTGCGAACGGCCTTGTGGGCGAGTTTTTTTCTTGCCGCCAATTTTCTCCATGTCCGCGACTCCCACTCTGTTTATGCCGACATCACGCTCCTTTTTGTGCTCCTGTTTGGTTTTTTTGTTATCTTCCGGCTTTCTGAGAGCCCTTCCTCTTGGAAATGGCACCTTCTTGCGGGCGGGATGATCGGGATCGCCACGGCGGCCAAATACAACGGTGTTTTTCTTGCGATCCCTTATCTTTGGATCTGCTTTCGATGCGTTCCGTGGAAACAGTGGCTGGTTTTCTGGCTCCCGGCCGCCGTTGTGGCGGGTGCGGTTTTTATCCTGCTGAATCCTTATGCGGTCCTCGACCACGCCTTTTTCATCAAAGAGCTTACGGAACAGTCTTCCTCGAATTCCGGGGGGTTTCCGTGGTTCCATCATTTGACATACTCACTGGCCGGGGCATTAGGCGGGCCGATGCTTGTTTTGGCGCTCCTAGGGGTCTTCCGCTCGCTTTTCAGCAAGGATATCAGGTATCAGGCCTTTGCGTTGTTTGTGGTGGGCTACTATGTCGTTTTGTGCCGTTTTGGGCAGCCGTACGACCGCTACGTCTTGCCGCTCATTCCCTTCATGCTGATCCTGGCCGCGGAAGTTTTGGGCAGGCTCAAAGCAAGATCCAGCCTTCTCTTCTGGGTCCTGATACCCTTCGCCGTCCTGCCTTCTTTCATCAAGACGGTCCATTGGGACCGGCTGATGTCGGAGCCGGATGTCAGAACGGTCGCCAAAGAGTGGGTCGAGACAAATATCCCTGCCGGGAGCAGCCTCGCTCTGGACGGGACGTTTTTTATGCCTCGACTGGCGTTTTCCCCCCAGCAGCTTGAAGTAAAGAAGTTGCTTGCGGCAGAGCGTCTTCAGCCGGAAGCAAAAATGCGCCGTATTGACGCGCTCCTGTCAAAGCCCTACCAGCCGTTCTATGAACTTAATTTTTTGGCGACCGATCCAAAGAACACCGTTTTTCTGTTCGCCGAGCCCCTCGTTCCTTTTGATCTGGAGGTGCTGAAACAAAAAGGCATTCAATATGTTCTTTTGATCGATGGGCATCATTCTGAGGAAGAGCCTTTTTTTCAAGATCTTCAGACGAATGCCGACCGTGTTGTGTCATTTTCCCCTTACCGGGACTCCCGGGATCTTACGATCCATGACCCGCAAGTCATGACGGGGGGGCCGTTTCTGTGGAAGGATATTTTGCCGCGTGAGCGAGGCGGCTATCCGATCAGCATTTATCGTATCCGTTCGTAGCTGTTGCTTTGAGTAAAACTTTTCGTAGAATAGCGACATGATTTGATCTTATGCACACGGGGAAGCATTTGTTTTATGGAAAATGAAAAAACACTGGTGATGGGGAATGTGGCGATGGCGGAGGCCGCGGTGCAGGCAGGCTGCCGCTTCTATGCGGGCTATCCGATCACACCCCAGAACGAAGTGAGTGAATATCTGGCAAAGCGCCTCCCGAAAGCCGGGGGAGTTTTTGTCCAGGCGGAGTCGGAACTCGCCGCGATCAATATGGTCTTCGGCGCGGCCTCGACCGGAGCGCGGGCCATGACCTCTTCGTCGAGTCCTGGCATCAGCCTTATGCAGGAAGCCATTTCCTATCTCGCCGCGGCGCAGATTCCTTGCCTCATTGCCAACATCATGCGGGGGGGTCCCGGCCTTGGCAATATCCAGGGAGCTCAGTCGGACTATTTTCAAGCGACGCGCGGCGGTGGGCATGGGGATTACCGGCTGATCGTCCTGGCCCCCTGGTCCGTCCAGGAAATGTACGACCTGACGATTCGGGCCTTTGAACTTGGGGACCATTACCGCAATCCCGTGATGCTTCTTGCGGACGGCATCCTGGGACAGATGGCTGAGGCGATCGAGTATAAAGAACCGGAAAAAAAGAAGCCCGTCATCAAGGAATGGGCCCTCACGGGATGCGAGGGCCGGAAACCCAATGTGATCCGCACACTCTATCTCCAGCAAAAGGACGCATTGGAAGAAAAGAACATGGAGCTCAAGGCGAAATATGAAAAGATCACTTCCGAGCTTCAGCTTTCCGAAATGCATGACGCCAAAGACGCAGAGATCGCCGTGATCGCTTACGGAACGCCTGCCCGGATCGCCCATTGGGCCGTCAAGCGGGCTAGGGAAGCTGGCGTTAAAGTTGGACTTTTCCGGCCTATCACACTATGGCCTTTTCCGGTCTTGGAATTGAAAAAGCTTGCGTCCCGTTGCCGCCGAATCCTTGTAGTTGAGATGAGTAACGGGCAGATGATCGAGGATGTGAGGCTCGCATTCTCAGGAACGGACCTTAAACCCAAGATCGATTTTATGGGGCGTGGAGGGGGATGGTATCCCAAACCGCGGGAACTTCTCGCCAAGATCATGGAGGTCGCAAAACAATGAACGGTGACGAACGAACGATCCGGAGCGGACCGATGCATTATTGTCCGGTCTGCGGGCACACGATCGCACAGCGCATGATCGGCGAGGTCATGGATGAGTTGGGGATCCGCACGCGAACGATCGGAACGGCGCCGGTGGGCTGCGCGGTGCTTCTCTATGACTATTTTAATTGCGATATCATCGAATGTCCTCATGGCAGGATCCCGGCGGTCGCCACGGGGATCAAACGGATGCTGCCCGAAAAGATCGTCTTTACCTACGGGGGGGACGGAGACCTGCTTTCGATAGGCTTGGCGGAGACGATCCATTGCGCCAACCGGGGTGAAAATATCACCATGTTCTTTATCAACAACGCCGTGTATGGGATGACGGGGGGGCAGATGGCGCCGACCACACTGATCGGACAGAAGACGATCACTACCCCGGAGGGAAGGATCGCGGCCACCACGGGGGCCCCGTTACGGATCTGTGAAATGTTGAAGACGCTCGTCCGTCCCGTTTATATCGAAAGGGTTGCCGTGCATGACGCGCATCACGTGCAAAGGACCCGGCAGGCCATTCGCAAGGCCTTTCTCAATCAGATCAACGGGAATGGCTTTTCGTTCGTGGAGATCCTCTCCATGTGTCCGACGTATTGGAGGATGGGAGGGAAGGATGCGTGTCAATTCGTGGGCAACGAAATGATGAGTTATTACCCGATCGAAAAATTCCGGGATGCGAGTGAATAATGGAAGAGAAAATATTTGTGGCGGGATCCGGGGGACAAGGCGTCATCGTGGCGGGTAACATCCTCGCCCATGCCGCGCTTGAAGAAGGCCGCCATATTTTGGGGATGGTTTCTTACGGCGTGGAGGTCCGGGGAGGCGCCTCGCATAGTTTCGTGATCATTTCCGATCAGGAGATCGATTGTCCCATTATCGATGAAGCGACGATGGGATTCGCGCTCAACCAGGCCGCGTATGAAAAATTCAAGACCAAGACGCGTACCGACGGGATCTTTTTTATCGATTCTTCCCAGGTCCAGCACATCGATCCCGCGCAGACGACCGGACACATCATCAAGATCCCCGCGACGCAGATGGCCCGGGAGATTGGCAACGAAAAAGTGACGAATATGATCATGCTGGGTGCTGCTATCCAGAAAACGGGAATCGTAAAGATGGCCAGTGCTGTCAAAGTTCTCGGAAAAGTGTTCAAGGGGCTCCGTAAAGACCTGATCTACGTCAATGAAAAAGCCCTCTCTGTCGGCGCCGATCTCATGCGCCCAAAACCCTGACCTTCGATCCCAGCTTTGCTTTAGGCTATTCGTTATGGCAAGATTTCACATGGTCCGATTAGTATTTTCATAACCCTATTCAAGAGATCAACTTACATCTATTGACATTTTTATTGTATCGGTGTATTGTTTCTTTAGATAATCAAATATGATTATATGGAGAAACAGCATGAAGTTTGAGCGATTCAGAAAAAAGTATCAAAGCTGGCCAGTGATCCCAAGCGCGGTCGTTGTCCGCGAAGGTCAAGCGGAATATCAGGTGACTCGCAACCAACTCAGCCGGTGGACTAAAAAAGGGAACATCATTCCGCTTCGCAAAGGGATGTATGCTTTTCCTCCAGAAGAGGCCACTTCAGCGCCGGAGATTCTCACGATCGCAAACCGTCTCTACGAGCCTTCTTATATCAGTATGGAATACGCTCTTTCTCTCTATGAATTGATCCCGGAATATGTTCCGGTTGTGACATCGGTGACGACCCGTAAAACCATGTCTTTTGAAAATGCGCTCGGGAAGTTCAGTTACCAACACGTGGTTTCAAGAGCCTTTCGCGGTTTCAGGCAGGAGAAGCAAGCCCATGATCGGCAGGCGTTCGTGGCGGAACCCGAAAAAGCGGTTCTGGATTTTCTCTATCTAAACATGCCTAAATTCCGGGAAGATTTTGAAGGTGTGCTGATCGGTTCTTTCCGCTTTCAGAACCTTGAAACTTTGAACCCGGAGCGGATCGCGGATCTGAGTGAATGTTATGGGAATGGGAATCTCTTGCGAATGGCGGATAAATTAAAAGGTCTGATCCAAAAGGAAAAACATGATTGATGTTATCAAACAGCAGTTTACGGAAGCAATGCCGCGCCATGTCCGGCTCAATAAAACCCGCGAATTTTTGCAGGTGCTGTGTCTTAAGATCACGGGTGACAGAAGTTTGTTCGATCGCGTGGCGTTTTTGGGCGGGACGGCTTTGCGCATGATGTTCCAGTTACGCCGGTTTTCGGAAGATCTTGATTTTTCAGTTTTGAAGGCCGGAGACATCGATGTGGCAGCTTTGAGCGCGGAATTCGTCAAAGATCTTCGTCTCTACGGATTTGAGACGGAAGCGAAGGTTCAGACCGTCGGTGCTGTGCGGAGCATTATGTTTAAGTTTCCGGGACTTCTCAAAGAGCTCGGGCTGAGTGCTCTTAAGGATGAGAAACTTGCCATCAAATGGGACGTAGACACGAACCCTCCGCAAGGGGGAGTGTCCGTAAGCGGCATGATGAGTCGGTACTTCACTTTTCGGGTCGTGCACTATGACCTGCCGTCGCTTTTTGCAAGAAAGCTGCACGCCTGTCTTTTCCGGAAATACGCTAAAGGACGGGATTGGTATGATTTTATCTGGTATGTATCGAAAAAGGTTCGCCCCAATCTTACTCTGCTAAAAAATGCAGTTTTGCAGACCGAAAAAAAAGACCTTGAGATTAATGAAACGGGTTTGGGCGATTTTCTTATCGCAAGTATCAAACGTGTTGATTTTAAGATGTTGAGAAAGGACGTCGAACGTTTTCTCGAAGATCCCGCGGAGCTTTCGATCTTCGATAGGGATGCGATCACCCAAACGATCCGGAATAACTATGCGGTTTAAAACCTGGTTATAGTTCTCGAGAGAGCTCCCCGCGACTTATCACCAACCGCCTGCCGCTTTTAAATCTTTCCGGCTTTGTAGCTCCTTGAACGCCGGTGCCACCAGAACTTCAGACTCTCCAAAAGAGCAAAACCCATGATCTTCAAATTGACCGAGGATTTTCCCCATTGGCGACCGCGGTGATTGGAGGGGATCTCTTTAATGCGGAAACCGAGATCGTGGGCTTTCACGATGATCTCGGGGAGGACAAAAAGCGACTTGGAGGTCAGATCGGTCCGGTCGAGGACTTTCCGGCTCCAGGCCTGGGACCAGTTGTAATCATTGATGCGGATCTTAAAAAGATAATTTAATAGGAAAATATAGATCACGGAAAGAAAGAACCTGAAAAGTTGGTAGGCGTTCCGCTGCCAGCGAACGCCCAGAAGCACGTCGGTTTCGCCCTTGCGGAGGATCTCCACGAATTGGGGGATTTCGGAGGAGTCGAACTCTTCATCGGCCCCGATATACATGAGGTATTGACCGCGTGCGACCTTGAGGCCGTCCTTGAGCGATTGAGTATAGCCTTGGTTTTTCTCGTGAATGATCAGTTGAGTATTTGGATATTTCGGGACTTCGGTTTGAAGAACTTCACGCGTCTTGTCCCGGCTTCCGTCCTCGATCAGAATAACTTCCCAGTTCCATTCAGGGTGGGCCTTGAGAACGGCGAAGAGGTTCGCAAGCATCCTCGCGATATTCTCTTCTTCGTTATAGACCGGCGTAATAAAACTGATAAATGGGATCGAATACATGAGCGTAAGATTAGTGTCTTTAAGGGCTAATGTCAATTGCCGACTCTATTGAATTCTGATAACCTATGGGCCAATTTGATTCAAATCCTTGAGTCAAAACCTAGAACGGGCCCATGAAAAAGAACTTAATTTTAGTCATATTTTCTCTAGTTTTAGCGTTAGTCCTTGGGGAGTTTGTCCTGCGCATCGTTGGCGTGGACCGGGTGAAGTTCCAGGAAAAGCCGAGGACGGGATGGGTGGATGTTCCTGAAAATATTTGGGTCGAGCATCATCCCGTCTTGGGATGGTATTCTCAAAAGAATAAAACGGCAAATTTAATAAGCCCCAACTTTTCCCCCGTCGAGGTCCATACGGATTCCGCAGGCTTCCGTGGGATCCGTGAATATTCACCCGAGAAGCCCCAAGGAATTATCCGTATCGCAGTGCTTGGCGATAGCTTTGTATTCGGATTCGGCATTCAGGACGGTGAAACCTTTCCGGCCTTGCTCGAATCCCAGGACAAGACCCGCGAGGTGCTGAATCTCGGGGTTCCCGGATACGGTATCGATCAGATCTATTTGAGCTACCGTGAGATCGCCCGGAAATATCATCCCGATATGGTCCTGATCGGCATCTTTCAGGAAGATTTTTGGCGCTGTATGCGCTCATTTGCGGATTCCGGGCATGTGAAACCGTATTTTTCTCTTTCACCGGTAGGGAAGCTTGTCTTGCATAATGTTCCTGTGCCGCCACGGTTTTCTCTGAATACGGATCAGTTTCCGTTGGTCATTGAGCAGAATGAATTTTTTAAGATCCTTAACCAAAGCGTTCTTTTTAAGTTGGCAAAAAAGCCGGTCTTAAAACTGGCCAAGAACATGCGTCTGATCGATCCCGAATCTTCGGAAGAATGGTTGATCGGGCGGGCTATCCTGGCCCGGCTGATCGAAGAAGTCCGCGCGGATAAGGCGGTCCCGGTGCTGGTGCTTATGCCGCCCCAGAACTGGGCCACGAGTGCCCGCAAAACCTCCTTGGAAAGATCGATCCTCCGCTTTGCGGACCGCGAAAAGGTGGGGCTTATTAACTTGAAATCCGCCTTCAACGATGCCGTCGCCAAAGATGGCCTTGAGGTCTATTACATTAAGGACGACTGGCATTGGACGCCCGAGGGACATGCTCTGGCCGCTCGCACGATCGAAGACTATTTCAAAAGAAAGGAAAGATAAGTTGAATCGTCTATCCCGATCAAAGCCTTTGCTGATCTTGTTTGTCGGAGCTTTTTTTGCGTTTGCGCCGGCGTGGGTCCCGCACATCCAGCAAGTCTGGGGACGGAACACCTTCGTAGCGGTGGATTCCATGGTGCTTCTTGGCGTGACACTTCTCACCTCTCTCTTAGCCTATTATCTCCTTCCTGATTTTTTGGTTTCGGATTTAAAACTTCGAGTCCCGAGTCCCGAGTCCCAGGTTTCGAATTCCGTTCCCCGTACTTTGCCTATGGGCTATAAGCTAATAGCTATAGGAGCTCTTCTCTCTTTGGTTTTCATTCTTTACAGGATCAACCAACGTATCCTTCACTCGTTCCTGAGTTCCGCGGATGAACACTCCTGTTATTTCTTGGCGGAATGTCTTCGGAAGGGCAAACTCTATGTGGATATGCCGTCTTTGGCTGATTTTTTTAAGGTCACTCATGTCGGGATGCGGAGTGGAAAATGGTTTAGCGTTTACCCTCCGGGCTGGCCCTTGATATGGGCATTCGGGCTTCAGTTTAAAATCGTCGATTGGCTCAATCCCGTGATGTCAGTTTTGGCCGTCTTCTTTTTTTACCTCGCCGGGATCCGTTTGTTCAGCCGGTGGTCTGTCGTCTGTGGTCTGATCTTAATGTGCTTAAGTCCTTTCTTCATGTTCACAAGCGCGTCCTATTTCTCGCACAGCACCTGTCTATTATGTATCAGCGTGTTTCTCTATGCGTTCCTCAAATGGCGCGAGGCCTATGTCGCGGGGAAGGATCCTGTTGGATGGGCCTCTTTATGTGCATTGGCCGTCGGATATGGCCTCATGACCCGTTATCTTACGATGGCCGCCGTTGCCGGCCCCTTCTTGCTTTATCATTACCTCCCGATCTTCTTTGATTGGAAGGGGTGGTCTTCCGTTCCCCGATGGAGGGGGGAAGGCTGGGAGAATACGTGGTTGAGATTTCTTCCCTTCAGATTCAAACGGCCCCAACTCCGCAAAAGCGATTGGATCGTGGCCGGCATTATCGCGGCCTTCATGATCTTGATCCTTTATCAGAACTATCTGGTGACGGGAAAAGCTTTCCGGGCACCGAATAAGCATGACAAATCCTGGGAGCGCCTGGGTTTTCGCAGAGATTACACGCCGCTGGATGCTCTCTTTTATTTGATCGCCCGCGTTTTTTTTCTCATGGACTGGTTCGCTCCCGCGATCGTGGGAGCGTATCTGTATTTGCTCGCAAGGGATCTCCCCGTCATTCTTCGGTCGCTCCGTAAAACGGGACAAACTCAGGATGACGGGAAAAGCGAAATTCTCCGCCAGCTCTTTCGTCTTTCCATGGTATTTATCGCCCTGGCGTATTTTTTCTATTACTCCTGGGGAGGGAACCAGTGGGGCCCGCGCTATTTATGGGAAGGCATGCCATTTTTGTGCATTGCAGTTGCGGACTGGATGGTTTGTCGTTGGAAAAGTGGAGGAGTTCGCGTTCGAAAATTCCTTCCGGTGTTTTTCGTAGCTTCTTTAGTGACATCCGGAATTTTATTTGTCAAACACGCCGAATTTACAGAAGAAGCCAGCCGCCAACGTAAAGCGTTTTATGATCTGGCTGAACAGACGATCAAGGAACCCGCCCTCGTGTTTATTCAAGGCTTTTTGGGTCACCGGCTGGTCTTTGCCGAAGAAGATGCCATCCGCAATAGCCCCTTTCTCGATGGCCGGATTCTCTACGTCCACGACCTCGGCGATCGCAATAAAGAACTCATGGTCGCTTACCCTGATCGTGCCTGCTACCGTGGAACTTATGACAGGAAAAAGCTCCAACCTCGTCTTGAAAAGATCCATTGATAATAATGTTGGCCATCCAAAATCTTGTTTTTAATGCACTCTTCTGATATTTTCCTATGGTTTTGTCATTGGAATTGCATATAATCCATCTTTAAATGTGCCGGCAGGTTTAGCGTGGTAAAGACCCTAAGGTATCATCAGCCGTTTATGATTAGCTGAGGATTTTTATGATCAATGGAAAGAAGGTTGGCATCGTGATGCCGGCTCATAACGTCGCAAAGGTCCTTAGAAAAACAATTGATTCCTTGCCCCCAGGATTTGCCGACGAGATCATTATCGTGGATGACGGGAGCTCGGATGATACTGCAAAACTTGCCAATCAGATGGGGTTGCGGTTGGTTTCTCACCCGAAAAACCGGGGCTATGGCGGAGCCCAAAAGACCGGCTATGAAACGGCGATCCAGCTGGGGTTGGATGCGGTGGTGATGGTCCACGGAGACAATCAATACGATCCGTCGTTTTCCAGGCAGTTTGCCGAAAAGATATGCGATGAGGGTTATGATGTGGTTTCAGGGACCCGGATGGTTTTGGGCGACGTTTTGAAGCAGGGGATGCCGATCTGGAAATTCATTCCTAACCGCTGCTTGACCTGGCTTGAAAACTTCGTTTTTTGTACGAATCTGACCGATTATCACAACGGATACCGCGCTTATAAAATTTCATTTTTAAAGCAGGTCCCGTTCGCCCAGCTGAGCGAAAAATATGATTTCGACACGGATATCATTATTCAGGCCGCGATCCGGAAGGCGAAGATCGCGGAGATCCCGCATCCGACCCGGTATTTGGATGAGAATTCGCAAATGTCTTTTTCCAAAGGGGTCCGTTACGGCCTGAGCATTTTGAGGACGATCGGGAGGTACCTGCTCCACGTTTGGGGGATTAAAAAAGACCCCTTATTTGCGGGAGTCTGAGATGGCCAATGTTCTTGTTACCGGGGGTGCCGGTTTCATCGGAGCGCATGTTTCCGAGGCATTGCTTCGCCAGGGGCATGACGTTTGGGTGCTGGATGATCTAAGCGGTGGGTTCGAGGAGAACGTGCCTCAGGGAGCCTCTTTCGTAAAGGGCTCCATCCTGGATCATGTCCTTCTCAAAGATCTTTTTGAGAAGCACTCCTTCCAGTATGTTTTTCACCTGGCGGCCTATGCGGCCGAAGGCCTCAGCCATTTCATCAAACGGTTCAATTACGAAAACAACCTGATCGGTTCGGTGAACCTCATCAATTTGTCAGTGTTGCATCAGGTGAAATGCTTTGTGTTCACGTCCTCCATCGCCGTATACGGCAAGAACCAGGTGCCGATGCGTGAAGAGCTGATCCCGCAGCCCGAGGATCCCTACGGCATTGCCAAGTATGCCGTCGAGCAGGATCTCAAAGTGACTCATGAGATGTTCGGTTTAAATTATATTATTTTTCGTCCTCACAATGTTTATGGCGAAAAACAGAACATCGGGGACAAGTACCGGAATGTGGTGGGGATCTTCATGAACCAGGTCATGCAAGGCCTGCCGATGACCGTTTTCGGTGACGGGACGCAGAAACGCGCCTTTTCCTATATCGACGACGTGGCTCCGGTTATCGCGCGTTCTATTGAAGAACCAAAGGCCTACAACCAGGTTTTCAATATCGGCGCCGATCAGCCTTATACGGTTAATTATTTGGCGGAGGAAGTCGCAAAAGCCTTCAATGTCAAACCGAGTATAAAGCATCTAGAACAACGCAACGAAGTGCAGGAAGCCTATTCGGATCATGAAAAGGCCCGTTTGATCTTAAGTGCGACGTCCAAAGTTTCGCTCGAGGCGGGACTCAAGAAAATGGCTGAGTGGGCGCGAAAACACGGCATGCGGAAGAGCCAAGAATTTCAGAACATCGAAGTCTCCGTTAAATTGCCACCCTCCTGGAAACCTGTTTGATCGTTATCCGATCGAGGCAATTCGATGACGTTTAACCGAAAAGATTGTTATGCGGTTCTGACGTTTCTGGGATTGCTCGTTCTGTTCTTCCACGGGCTTTTTCTTGTAAAAGCGGCGCCTCTTATTGGCGATTCTCTCGAACAGTATTATCCCTGGTCCTTTCAGCTGGCCCAGTCTCTTAAACATTTCAACCTGCCTTTCTGGACTCCTTTGATCCAGTGTGGTTTTCCGCTCGCGGCTGAAAGTCAGGCCGGTGTTTTCTATCTTCCGAACCTTCTCCTTTTCGGACTTCTTCCGGTACAAGCGGCTTACGCATATATAAATCTTCTCCATTGGTTTATCGCGGGGTGGGGGACTTATGCCTATGCCAGGCAAATGAAGCTTGGATCCATGGCCTCATTCGTCGCGGCTGTGATCTTTGTATTCGGCGCAGCCTACGGGGGAGCCTATTACAATATGACATCGCTGAAAACGATTTGTTGGTTTCCTGTCGCGCTTTATTTTCTGGAGCGATATTTGGAAAAACCTAGGAAACTTTGTCTTTTGGGAATGGCCCTGGTCATCGGGCAGTCGCTCGTAGCCGGCTATCTTCAAATGGCCGTTCTGACCTGGTTTGTATTCGGAGTGTATGTATTTTTTCGGATCTTGATCTTTCCGGAGCACCCGTCCTCCCCGGCAAAAAAGGCTTTGACCCTGGGGGCATTAACCGTTACGAGCGTCTTCGCGTTATTGCTTGCCTTTCCGCAGATCGCGCTTACATTTCAGCTGGCCATCATTTCGAATCGGACCGGCCTTGAAGAAGGCTACGCCTATGTGGGCTCACTTTCTCCCTTCTCTCTCTTAACCGTTATTTTCCCAAAACTGCAGGGTCTTTTTCGCGGCAATTGTCTTTATTCAGGGATCTTCGCGATCCTTTTCGTGACGGCGTCTTTTTCCGCTGCCTCCAAGATATTAAGAAAAAATCTTTGGTTATGGACCACACTCGGGGTCGTGTCCCTGCTCCTGGCGCTGGGACAGTGGAGCCCTCTTTACGTGGGGTTGGTGAAACTCACTCATTTTTATTCCTTTCGTGTTCCGGCGAAATTTCTGGGCTTCTTCTGCTTCAGCGTTGCGATGCTTGCGGGGACCGGCGTCCAAGCGCTCCGGGAGGACTTAAGGGGCGATCCAAAACAGAGGAATGTTTTTACTGACCGCTATTTCTTAGCCGTCCTTTGCTTCTTTTTTGCCTGGGGACTCGCCTATGTTGGGCTATGTCTTGGACGCTCAGGGATTATGACTTCCGGCAGGTGGATCGTGGAAAACTTTATCTATGGAAAACCCGGCCATCCCAGAAGTTTGGAGGCATACTTGAATGCCATGAACGCCGCGATCGAGAGCGCTCGCGGTATGTTGTCACTGACCGATCCGTGGCAGTTATGGGCCATGGCTTTACTTATCCTGAGCTGCGTTTGGGCCATGTTTTTTAGGAAGAAGGGTGGCGCTTCCATTCTTTTGCCGGTGGCGATCGCTATTTTAATGACAGATCTTTACGTCTTTGCGGGTTTGGATATTAAGAAGGATTTTGATGCTTATCAAAACGTTCTAAAACCGAATACTATTGTACAGGCTCTGCTGGCTGAAAAAAATGCCGGAACACTGGGCCGCATCTATGGCTTCCGGAAAGAAAGCGAAACGCTGCCCTTGGTCCCATCGATGAATATGCTTTATGGTATCGAAGATATCGGAGGATATTCACCCCTTATTTTCAAAAAGTACTATGAAACGATAGGCCGACTCGGCAATGTCAATGATTCGAACGGCATGCAGGCGCCTGAGGCATCCTATGTGCTTGATCGTTTGCCGCTTTTAAATGCTTTGGACGTGTCTCACATTCTTTCAAAAACAGCACTTCCGTCATCCGGTCTTCGTCTCATGGTCTATGACTTACCTTCTGACACTTACCTTTATCGCAATACGGGAAGCCACAGGCGGGCTTATTTTGTGTCGGAAGGCGTCCAATTCCTGGATTGGTCGAGATTAAAAGAGGTGCTCATGTCGCCCGGCTTTGACCCGCAAAAGGTCCTATTGCTTGAAGGCTCAGAGCAGGAAAAGCTTAAAGGTGGTTTCCGGCTGGACGCATCTTCGAACGCCCTTAAGAGCACACGGGTCTACCATACCGATCATTCCGAGCGATGGGCTGTTGAAACCACAGGACCCGGTTTTTTTGTGCTTTCGAACACGATGTATCCTGGATGGGAAGCGAAGCTTGACGATCGAATGGTTTCCATCCTGAAGGCTTATGGGCTCTTTCAAGCGGTTTATATTCCGGTAGCGGGGGAACATTTCATAGATTTTTCTTACAGCCCTTTACGCGGGCTGAGGCGGATATTCGTTCCCGGGGAAGATAAAACCCATGCAGAATGAAATCTTTTCCACGATCTTCTACGGCGTTTTGATTTTTCCTTCATTCTATCTCTTGGGATCTTTCATCCGGCCTTTTCTCAGATTTCCGGACATCAAGATGGAAGGGATCATTTATTTTGCATTAGGCCTTGGCGCTTTTGCCTATTACACGGTAGCGATCGGACACTTAAAGCTCCTGGATCGTCCGGCGATCCTCGTTTTCTTGGCGCTTATTTATGCGCTCCGTTGGCGATCCCTTAATAAATTCCGTCGGTGGCTTTATGAACTATGGGCCTTTCTTACGCAGGAAAAAAGAGTAAGCTATCAATTGTTCGTAGCGGCATTTTTGCTCACGGCGGGATTGACTTTTCTTGTGTGTTTTGTCCCCGAGACGGCCAATGATTCCCTTTGCTACCAATTGAACCTTCCCAAGATCTTTGCAAAATACCATTCGACCCGGCCGCTTTTTTACGATTTTAATTCTTACATGCCCATGCTCATGCAGCATCTATACGCCGTAGCCTTGGTGCTGGGCAGTCCCGCGTTGGCAAAGCTCTTTCATTGGATCACCGGCATCCTTCTTTTTTTCGCTGTTTTTTTAGTTATTTTTCAAACCACTCAACGAAAACTTCTCGCGCTTTTTTGTGCTTTGGTCCTTTGGCTCACGCCCACCTGCATCAACGAGGTAGCCTCGACTTATGTCGACGTGGCCGCGTCTTTTTTTCTTTTCATAGGGATGTGGCTTTTTGGGGAAGGACTCCAAAGCCGGAAAACGGCCCCGTTCTTTTTTGGGGGTGTCTTTCTCGGGCTCGTTGTAAGCATCAAGATGATCGCTCTTTTATGGGCGGCGGCCTTTATGTTTTTATTTTGCGGAGCGGTGCTTATGTATTTCCGAAGATCAAAATTGTTAAGAATGATCTTATTCGGCGTGTTCGGCGCGACCCTGGGATGCGGTTTTTGGTTCGTTCGGAATTGGATCATGGAGCATAATCCGGTTTTTCCCTATATGGAAAGTCTGTTCGGAGGACCGTCTTTAGGGCTCGTGGGTTCTTACGGTGAAATGGGGCTTCCCAAGACACTGACGAATTTCTTGCTGCTGCCTTGGAACGTGACGTTCCGGCCCAATTTTTTTGACCGTGGTTTTTGGATAGGACCTTTCTTTTTTCTGGCGATCCCTTTCGCGCTTCGGGGTGCCTGGAAAAGAACTGAGGCAAGGTTTTGTTTGGTTTTTGTCTTTCTTTCGGTCGTGTTGTGGTTTTTTATCAGTCAAAATGTCCGCTTTCTATTTCCCGTATTTCCGGTTTATATGGTTGCAGTCGCGATGGGGTATGATGTGCTGCAAGGTCGGGGCGGGGGTGGATCTCGATGGCTCAAAGGAGTCGCCGGGGGGCTTGTTGTATTTTTGTTGCTGCTGGCTGTTTATCATTACCGTTATGCTTTGCAGGTCGTCAGCGGCCGGTGGAGTTCCGGGCAATATTTGGAAAAAATGGAAAGATCTTATCCCATTGCCGAGTGGGTGGATCAGAATCTCCCCGAGGATGCTTTGATATTGAACGCGGAAGAGGTGCGCCAATTTTATTTTAGAAGAGACATGGCAAGAGATATTTGGTTCCGGAGCAGGACGCGTTATGATAAGACCGTTGGTGCGACTCACTTGCTCGCCTATCTTAAAGAAAAAGGCTTTACTCATGTCCTTCGGGTTTATCCAGCGGGACGGGCAGGAGACGGAAATGAGGGCAGTCACTTTGAGATTTTGGATAGGGCTCTTAGTGATCCGACCCGGGCGCGTTCCTTGGTTATGATAGAATCCAAAAATATCCGGGAGGATCGTTATTCCTATCGTATTTTTGAGATCGCGGGTGAAAGATGAATGAGCTGACAGGTGATCTGGAGTCGAAAATGATGCCGTTGCCGGGTTGCCCTTTATGCCGCGGCAAGGGAAGAAAAAAACTTTTCAAGTTAGATTTTTCCTCGGTATATCAATGCACGGGATGTTCGCTGCGCTATCTTGATCCTTGTCTTTCGCCCCAGGGGATGCAGGAGCTCTACAGTTCTACGGATAATTTGACGGCTTTGAACCAATTTCATTCGACCTATTACGGCTACTGCGATCCCAATGCGTCAAGCAGAACGATCAAGGATTTTGAAAGGGCCTTGTGCCTCTTGGACGGACCGGAGGCTAAGCCCGGAAAAAGTGTTTTTGATGTGGGATGTGGAAATGGGTTATTTCTTGCCGTTGCCAAAAAAAAGGGCTGGGAAGCCCATGGTTGTGACTCCAGCAAAATGAATGTCTCATTGGCCAAAGCGAAGTTCGGAGTCGATGTCGACTGTTCCGGATTTGCTCAATGGGAACCAAGGGGAAGGCAATATGACGTGGTTTCATTCTGGGATGTCTTGGAACATCTGGCGGACCCGCACTCGTTTGTGGAGAAGGCTATCGGAATATTGAAACCCGGGGGACAGATCATGGTCGGTGGACCCAATGACCAAAGTTTTTTCCGGATTTTTTCCGAAATGCTCTTCCTTGTTACAGCGGAAAAGATGCGGGGACCGATCCAAAAAGCTTATTTGTTGGAGCACACCGCCTATTATACCGTCGATACGATCAAAGCCCTTTTCTCACAGTATGGATTTGCCATCCATCGCTATTTCATGTCGAGCACCGATCTCGAAAAGTATCACCTCGCGGCTCTCGAAAAGATCATGGCAGCCATGGTTTTGACTACCGGGAAGCTGCTCGGATCGCAAAATCGAATGATCGCTGTTTTTCGGCGGCGTGTTTGATTGACTTTTGCGGTCAGAACTTTAAAATGTGCCACTATTATGAACATTATTTTCAAAGCCGTTCGTAAGCTTTATTACCTGACCCTCGGAAAAAGCCCTGTGCTCGATCGCTTTTTCCGCTATCGCGGTAATCCTCAAGATTATTGGGTGAAGCGTGGCGGGGAGACCTATTTTGAGGAGCAGGAGGCGGTTCAGGACCGGACCCTGCGAAGCCAGTTCATAGCGAGCGAGATCAAGCAAATATCCTTTAGCTCCTTGCTCGAGATCGGCTGCGGCTATAGCAAGCAGCTGAAGAGCCTGTACTCTCCGGGCATTTCTTTTTTCGGTTGTGATTTCAGCCGGCCGCAACTCCTCAAGGGTAAAGAATATTTTCCGGACATGGCCGCTCGCGTGGCCGAAGCGGATGCAGAGTTTCTTCCGTTCAAGGACAAATCGTTCGATGTTGTCATGTCTTCCGCTGTGATCCTGCACAATAAACATCCGAAGGCCCGGAAGATCATTTCTGAAATGATCCGTGTTTCTAAAAAATATTTGGTCCATAATGAAGACACCGATGTTACTTTTTCCCGTTATGGCTACGATTTGACAAAGACCTACAAGAGCATGAATTTTAGGATCGTGGGCTCGAAGGAGATCCCTTGCTCACAAGATCCAGCGCATACTCAATTCACGATCGCAGAGCTTCCTTCGGGGGATGTGACTGTGAGGCCTGAAGACGTTCCGCTCCGATACCATAAAGATTGACCCCAATGAGAACGATCATCATCATTCCAACTTACAATGAATCTCAAAATATTGCAGAGCTGATCCTGCTGATTTGGCCGGAATGCAACGGTTTTGACGTGAATGTGCTGGTCGTCGACAGTGCTTCACCGGATGGCACGGCGGATAAAGTTCGCGAGCTTCAAAAAAATGAACCCCGGTTGTTTCTTTTGGAGCAGTCTGCGAAGTTGGGCCTGGGGCGCGCCTATTTGGATGGGATGACTTGGGTGCTGTCCCGTTCTTATGATGCGATTGTTACGATGGACGCGGATATGTCCCATCATCCGAAATATTTGCGGTCCATGCTTGATACCATCAAAGATCATGATCTTGTGATCGGATCCCGCTATATCCCAGGCGGGAGATTGCAGGATTGGCCGGCTGCCCGCCGGTTCCTGAGCCGTTTTGCGAATTGGTACGCGAGTACGTTAACAGGGCTCCCGTTCCATGATCTGACAAGCGGTTTCCAATGTTTCCGGGCCGACCTCTTAAGGAAGATCCTGAGGTACAATATTCATACGGAAGGATACGCTTTTTTGGTGGAGCTCAAATTCCTTTCCATTATTCAGCGCGCGCGTTTTCATGAAATTCCGATCGTGTTCACGGATCGCACGCACGGAACGACCAAGATCTCAAAGCGCGTGATCCTTGAATCCATGCTTTTTGTTTTGACCCGTTTTTTCCAACGTCGCCGCGTTCGCAAAGCCCTTTCAACCGCTTCGGTCTCAAAGGATGCTTCTCCTGCATAAATCCGAAAGCCTTCCCATGGAGCCGGCAACTTTACAACCGCGCATTCGCATTCTCATAGGGATCGTTCTGCTGGTTTATGTCCTCGGCATTCAGCTGATCGGGGTCCAGCGGCCTTTTCTCGGTCATTATGCCAGTTATCAGGGAACGGTGATGGCGTCGATCGCGCGGAATATGGTCCGTGAGAATTTTTCGGATGTTTTCTTACCGAAAACCGATAGCATGCTGGAAGGCCAGCGTTCGCTCCACTTGAATCAATTCCCACTTCCATCGCTGCTGACGGCATGCGGGGTGAAATTTGTCGGGGGCACCTATGAATTCTGGGGACGTTTTCAAGCGATTATTTTTAATTTATTCACGATCTTTCTCATTTTTTCGATCGCCAAAAGATTTTTCGGTGAAGCGATCGGCGGTATCAGTGCGGCTATCTACGCGTTATCGCCTCTGACGATCGTGTATGGCCAAAGCCTCATGTCGGAGCCGAGCTCGCTGTTTTTCTTCTTTCTCTCTCTTTATGTACTTGTAGGCTCGGGGCGTTGGTCTTTTTGGAATTTGATCTTAAGCGCACTCCTGTTTTCGGTTGCTCTGGCGGGGCGTGTCCATTGGGTCCTTTTCCTGCCGTTCTTTTTTATTCTTGTTTGGCGCGCGCAAGAGAAAGGCCGTTTGACCCATATCGTTGTTTTCGGTTCTTTCGCCCTTTTTTTACCGGTGATCTGGTATGCCCATACTTATTTTGCCTCCTTGCACGCCCCTCATGTCCATACCAATCTATTCCTCCAAGCGGCGACAAGCCAAAAGGGAAGTGCTTTTTTATTACATGCGGATCTTTACCGTGCTCTGGCACTGACTTTAGGAAAGAGCATGATGGCCTTGGTCATGGTCCCTTTCTTCTTCATGGGGCTCAGGCCTGCGAGTCGCTGTCCCCAGGGCAGGTTTTGCCTGCTTGCAGGCATCGGGATGATCCTTTTGATGACGGTCCTTTCGCCTGAAAAACTGATCCGCCATGATTTTTATTTGTATCCTGTTCTTCCGTTCTTGGCGGTGATCACGGCGTTTGGCGTGGTGGCGTTCCTCAGATATTTTTCGAGGTATTCCGGATTTGCCGCATCCGGATTGCTGGTTGTATTTTGGGTGGCCTCTGCATTTTTTTGCTACGGGCCGATCTTCCGTGTTTCTGAGGATGAGAAGGCGATGTTTCGTTTGGCGGAATGGATCCGGGAAAGAACGCCTGCGGAAAGCATGCTTGTGATCGGAGGGGGGAGTCCGGTCCTTGCGTTCTACGTCGATCGCCCGTCATCTTCCATTGTGCCCCAAGCAATCGGCCAGAAACTTTCTCCCTATCTTCGCATGACCGCTTTTACGGGGCGTGACAAAGCATCGTTGGAGAGGTTAGAAAAAGCCAGTCAAAGTCCCATCGATTGGTTGGAGTATCTCAGATCACAAGGTGCGGCGTATTTTGTGG
Organism: Candidatus Omnitrophota bacterium; assembly: GCA_043821445.1. Taxonomy (GTDB): domain Bacteria; phylum Omnitrophota; class Omnitrophia; order Omnitrophales; family Aquincolibacteriaceae; genus Aquincolibacterium. The sequence continues at coordinate 43,490 of JBDRCT010000007.1, forward strand.
TGCCCGAGCCCCATGACTTTCAGGCATTTCCTGAGTTCCTGCGGTATCTGGCCGAAAATTACACCAATATCTCCGATGATCCTCAGCACTATCTTTTTTATCGGCTAAAGACCGCTTCTCCGGCCAATACCACAACCTGATCAAATATTCCTGGAGGACGAGGAAGCTTCGAGAACAGTGACCGGATCCGGCCGTGCCTTGTCAGGAAGCGATGGAAGCTGCCGGACTCTTGCCGGTTGAAGCCGGCCCCCCGATACGGTAAACAAAGACCGTTTGTTCTTTCACGCGGCCCGTCAAAAGTTTTTTATAATATTGCAGGGCTTGAAACCATCTAAAGATAAGCGGCTTTGCCTCGACAAGATCGTATCTCTTCCAGAGCAGAGGCTTCATTCCGGCGGTTCGGAGCGTTGCCAGACGCTCAGAATCAGTTGATCTTGTCAGGAAATAAAGGGTCCCTTCTGCGGCCACCTTGCTTTGGGCGGTCTCGAGCCAATGGGAGGGAAGTTCATACCAATCGGTCATCATAAAACGCGTCTCAAGCTCGTGGTAACGTTGGTAAAGCTCCCATCCATGAGGCTCCGTCTGGAATTCGCTCCGGTAAATATCCTCGCTCCATCGGACCACCGCGTTCTGCATTCCGCCGAAATGTGCCGCCAGTTTTGTGTAAGTCGTAAAATTCGGTATGAGTGTGATGAGAACCGCCGCGCTAAGCAGAGTGCGGAAAATCCAGGATGAGATTTTCCCGGGGAAAAAGCGTTCCTCCCATATCCGGCAGGCGAAAAAAAGGATAAAAAGGGACGGGACATAGGCGAAGTTCAAAAAACGAACGTCGCCGACGGCGGCGCCGCTGGCGAAGCCGGCCACGGTTGCCGCAAACCAGATCAACATCATCCAGTAAGCCTGCGGAAAAAGGCCTTCGGTTCCCTCAGCCGTTATTTTTTTTTCATACCGGAACATAAGGAATGGCGTAAGCAGGATCGAAAGCCAAAAGAACCAGCCGAGAAAACAGCCGTAATTTTCCGTAAAAGACTTCGGCTCTTTCCTGCGGATAGGCGTGGTAAAGGGGAAATCTCCACCGGGAACATAAAAAGTCCGCTTGATCATGTTCTTCAAATCGAAGCCCAAGATCATTTTATCTTTTAAGTTCAAGGATTCCTGGATTTCGTTGGCATAGGGGCCTGATGAGAAAGCCTTTTGGGGGATCATCGATTTGAAGGGGATCACTAGGATCAGAGAGGCCGTAAGCATTCCTAAGATCACAACGATCCGCTGCCAGGATAAGCGGTGCCGGATGACCGGCAAGCGCCAGACCAGAAAGGCCGCGCATACGAACGGAAGTATCTTTTCGCTCGATTTCAACTTGATCGCAAGCCACACCGCAAGAAACCAAGCAAGACCATGCAGCAGAAAAGAGAACCGGCTCGTTTTTTTGTAAGTCATGCGGCAGAAGCAGAGAAGCGACGCAATACACAAAACGGAAAGGAATTGCTGAAAATCCGCAGAAAAGGTCGATAAAAGGTTGAAAACATTGCTGGGGAAGCTGAGGTAAAGCGCCACCGCAAGCCAACCGTACAGTTTTCTCTTGCTCCAACGGCTAATGAGAACAAAGAGACAAAAACAAAAAAGACCATATCCAACCGCCGCGGTGACATGAAATGGAATAAGGGAAGTGCCGAACAGGTCGAAGTAGGCCTTCTCCAAAATGGTATCAAGTGGGCGAAGGTATTCCATCAGTCCCGAGGGGGGATAGAGCCAGGCCGGCGTGCGAGGATCCGCGATTCGGAGAAGAAGGTCGGAATAGCTGGAAGCGGATGTGCCGCGCAGAGTGATGGTAAGAAGATCAGCGTTAAAATCCGTAGGAAGACCGACCCAGTAGAGGGCGATGAACACAAATGCCAGAAGGAAAACGGCAAGTCCTTGACGCCAGATCTGTTGCGGCATAATGGCTCCGTTCGAAAATGTTATAGATTCAAAGATGACGCGTATGTTAGCATGAGAAAAATTTTTGTGGAAAAAATATGAAAAGCAGTGATGGATGTTACCGCACAAAAGGATGGCAGGAGAAATGAAGATCACTCTCATAGCCCCATTTCCCACCCTGGAGGCCATTGGCCTTCGGACTCTGTCCTCCTGCCTCAAAAAAGAGGGGCATAACGTACAGATCCTGTTTCTCAGAAGCGAATTCTGGCAAAAATATACTCCGTCCGTACTTCAGGAAGCAGCCGAGCTTTCGAAAGATTCCGGGCTGATCGGCATTTCACTCATGACGAATTTTTTTGACAATGCCGTGACCCTCACCGAACAACTGAGGAAGACTGTGGGGGTTCCAATCCTCTGGGGCGGCATCCACCCGACCATTCGTCCCGAAGAGAGTCTGGCCCATGCCGACATCGTTTGCCTTGGGGAGGGTGAAGACCCCCTTATCGAGTTGGCTCGAAAAATGGAGCGCGGGCAGGATTATCGTGATACCCGAGGGCTGTGGTTTCGGGATCGTGGAGCGATTAGACGGAACGAGTTGCACGCCATACGGCGGGATCTTGATTCATTGCCATTCCCCGACATTAATTTTGAAGACCATTTTGTCCTGGTGAATGGAAAGATCAAGAAAATGGATCTGAAGCTCACGGAGAAGTACCTGGGGCGGGGCGATCGCGACTACATGATCCTAGCGTCCCGCGGCTGTCCTTATGGCTGTGCGTACTGTGCCAATAACACGCTCCACCAGATGGACAAAGATTACCGGATCGTTCGCAAACGGAGTCCGGCGAATCTTATCGGAGAGCTGATAACGGCAAAGAAAAAACTGCCTTACATCCAGAGCATCAAATTCTCCGATGACGCTTTTTTCACCTATCCCGAAAATGATATCCGGGAATTCTGCGAGAGTTACAAAAAGCACATTGGACTGCCGCTCCGGATCAAAGGAATCCATCCTGCGACCTGTACGCGCGCCAAATTGGCGATGGTTGTGGACGCCGGATGCGATGCCGTGAGAATGGGAATAGAAACCTGCAGCGAACAGACGAAAATCCTCTATAAGAGAAATTACTCCAACCAAGCGATCTTGGAATCGGTCGATCTGATAAACGGATTCCGTGACCGTATCCAGGATATCCAATACGATATCATCCTTGATAACCCCTGGGAGAGTGACGACGACTTGGTCGAAACTCTGATGACGCTCGTAAAATTCAAGCCTCCTTACTATCTGGCGCTATTTTCCCTTACCTTTTATCCGGAGACAGAGCTCTACCGGAAAGCGAAATCGGAGGGATTGGTCAAAGACGATCTTAGTGATGTTTATAGAAAATTTTATCGAAAGACAAAGAATACTTATCTCAACAATCTTTTTCATTTGCTCAATATGTATGCGCTTGAAAGGCATCAATTGCCGCCACAATTCATGACGATGCTGACATCGCGTCTGGGAAGATGTTGCGGGAGCAGCTATGTTTTATATGTCCTCATGCTGGGGGAGCGAAAGATGTTTCGTATTTTGAAGTTACTTTTCAAAGGTCTGAATGCTTTGCGGAAAGGCGATTGGGGTCGATTGACGCGGTGGCTTCGAAGATTTTTTGCGCCGTCATCCTTTTAAATTCCGGATATGTTGTTTTAAACTAAAGAGACTCTTCGATACACCCCATTCTACGCTTTTGGATATTAACCAAACGGGGACACAGTATAATTGTTGCAAAATTCAAAGAAGTGCGTGCAAAAAAGGTTGTGGAAAAGCATGCCAAGGCGGTTGCGAACGGGACGGTAGCGATTTATTGTGGTGTGTTTTTAAAATTCGTGTATCATCTCGCCGATGTGGTAAAATGCCTTTCAAAAATGATCGGCCCACGCAGATACAAAACAGCATTTAAAGCCCGACGAGTCTACTCGCGAATATAGCCGGAGAACTGTGGGTTATGGCGCTTGATCGTGACAAAGAGATTTGACGTTATCCAGAAGAAGATCCCCAGATTTTAAAAATATTTTTTATCGAAATTATTTGAAGATCGTTTGTGATAATTCCGGGTCAATATTGCTTAAGAAGTACAAATCGAAATAATGCGAAAATTAACTGGAAGGATTTGAGAATGAACAATTATAAATCGATCCTTTTGCTAAAGTTGCCCTATTGCATTTATGTGGAGCACAAGCAAGACATGGACTTTATGGATCGCACAAATTTCAGGCCCCTTCCTTCTATTGCGCTCGCAAGCATTTGCGGTTTTTTTGATAAGTACAAATCCATCGATTACACTTTGAAGGCTATCGATATCAATATTGAGGCATACCAAAACCCAGGCGAACCGATCGATCCTTCGCTCTATAAAGATCTGTTAACCAATGCCATCAAGGATAATGATTACGGTATTCTGGCCATGTCAGCCATGTTCCTTTACAACATCCGCTGGGTCGAATTGGCCGTGAAGTTATCCCGCCAATATCATCCGGAAGCCAAGATCATCATAGGGGGCGGTTATCCCACAGTGTTTCCCAAAGAAGCGGTTGAGAAACACGATATTGATTTCGCGGTGATCGGAGAAGGGGAGGCAGCTTTTCTGCACATCCTTAACAAGATCAACAATCATACGGACCTTCAATTTGAGAAAAGCTATCCGTTTGAAAATTATGCGACCAAGGACGACGCCGGCAAAGTGGTCGTGGTCCCGCGAAAAACGTTCACAGGGTTGGAAGGCCTGCCGTCACCGAACTGGGATTATCTAAACGTTGATAAGTATTTTAAGAACAGCGGAGACCGCGTGCTTCCCATGGAAAGCAGCCGGGGATGTCCGTATACATGCACTTTTTGTGCCTCCTTTCTTGCGTGGGGGCGTAAGATGCGCTACAAGCCTGTAGATAACGTTATTGCGGAGGTTCAACAGATCTATTTAAAGCATAAAGTTTCGGGCGTCTACTTCACGGATGACAATATTTCATTTTCATGAATTTGGGTTGATGAGTTTTTAAATAAGCTGATCAAACTAGCGTTGCCCATAAAAGCTGCTGTTGCTAATTTCTCCGTCAAACATCTCGATGAGGAACTGATCGATATGTGGGTTAAGGTCGGCTGCGATGAATTCCTTATTGCCGTGGAAACGGGTTCTCCGGAAATGCAAAAAAAGATCCATAAAAATATCGACCTTGCAGCAGTTCGAAACCTGCTTCAGATCTTCCAGAGAAAAAAGATCCATGTGATCGCCATGTACATGATCGGTTTTCCAGGAGAGACGCTGGGCCAGATCAACGAGACTTTGAATGCGGTAAAATCCCTGAGAGCATCGCACAGCCAGATTTTGCTGGTTGTCCCGTTCCCGGGAACTCAACTCTTCAGTGATGCGATGAAGGATTCCCTCCTTAATTTTGATGTGAACGATCTCGAGATCTATCAGCGCAGCACGAACTGGATAAAGTCGGATGAATGGGATTACCCCATGTTGAAGGAAATGGCCTACGATGTGAATATCGAGGTGAATTTCCTCAATAATTCGTTCTGCGATTTTCCGGAGGGCAGGAAATACAAGATCGATTTTTACAAAATTCTTCTCAAGGGACTCCCAGGCCATGTCATTGCCCATATTATGCTGGGATATCTCACACAAGATCCAACGTATTATAGCCAAGCAAAAGAACTGTTGAAATCGGACAGTCTGAATCAAACATTTGGGAAGTATCTTAGCTGGAATTTTCCTGCGATAGTTGAGTTCAAACAGTATTTGCAAAAAGAAATGGCTGCGTCAGGGGTCGTTTAAATAGCATGAAGGGTCTTGGAAGTAAGTGATAGGAAAAATCAGGGTTGCTTTGACCTTCCGGAACAAAGTTGTTATTTTTGTGCCATTCTGACCTCGTCGGTCGAAAGATCAATCCCTCTAGCACTGCGGAATAAATGCGATTATCATCCAATGACCACTCTTGACTATTAATGACTATATGTTACCATGACTTTCAAGGAGGGAACCCTATTCATGCAGATAAATGAGCACGAGGCTTATACGCCTAAGGAATCGCAGGCCCTGCTTAAGGTTAGCGCCAGCACGATGACCCGAATGATCAAGAAGGGGCTTATCCAGGCAGCAAAAGTCGGGAAGCAGTACCGGATCATGGGTAAAGAACTTTTGCGTGTTCTTTCGCCCAAAATCGAGGACAAAATCGGTAAAGCCTATAACAAGGCCCGCCACTGGGCCCATAAAGGAATCGATGACTAACTCTCTCGAAAAGACATCCTATAAAGAGTAAAGCGCAAAAACAAGTTGTCAAAGATCGAAAACGGTTCTTTCTCAGGCAGGCATAAAGACGCGGGCAGGATTATAAGGCTCGCCCGATTTGAGCATGCTTAAACAAGTGTGAGCGAGTTTTTTGGCAATACAGATCAGAGCTTGTTTGGGCTCTTTGCCGCGCGATATTTTTTTATCGTAAAGAGACTTGAACTCGCGGTTGTGTTTCAGGCATGCGACGGCGGCAATGTAAAGGGCTCGCCGGACATAATTCGGGCCGCGTTTTGAAATGGTGTTGTCGCGCCGGGTTTCACCGGACTCGTAAATTTTCGGGAAGAACCCGATATATCCGATCAGACTTTTACCGTCCGGATAAGTACTGCCATCGGTACCGACGACCGAGAGGATGGCAGCCAATGTTTTAGGACCTACTCCGGGGATGGTCAGAAGGTTGGCTCCCGGGAAGCTGTTGGCGTCATCCGGATCTTGCGGAGAGAGGATGCTATTGGTTCTCTGGTCGAGTTGCGCGATTGAGTCTTGCAATGCCTCGACGTGGGTCAAGAGAATCGTAAGATTCAATCCTCGGGCGTCTTTGGCACGACCGGAAAAGATAGAGGTTTTTGCGGTATCGATCAGGGACTGGATCTCGGCGATATTGAAGTTGTTGCCCTTGATGCCGCGAACGATTTTTTCGATGTTTTTGGGTTTGGCTTCGGCCAGGTGCTTGGCTGTCGGATAGGCCTTAAAGATGGCCAGAGATGTGACGGAGAATGGGTTTTTGAGAGCTGTTTTCTCGTATTCGGGAAAGAGGAGCCCCAGAAGGGCGCAAGCCTGGCGCTCGTAACTTTGGCGGTCTTTAATGAGCTGATGGCGCAGTTTAGTGATCTCGCGCAGGATCTGGATGATCTCTTCGGGGATATAGCTGGAGGCGAATTCGCCGGAGCGCAGTAATCCCGCGATGACGTAAGCGTCAATATCATCGGTCTTGGCTTTGAGACGCAGGGCTTCGCGGAATTTGTTGGTTTGGTGCGGATTGAGAACGATGATTTTGAACTTTTGTTCGGTGAGGAAGCAGTAGAGGTTTTCCCACCAGATGCCGGTGGCTTCGATGCCGATGAGAAGGTCTTGGGTTTCAAGGTTGAGTTTCTTGAATTTTTCCAGCAACAGCATGAAAGATTGCTGGTCGTTGTCGAGCGTGAATGGTTTTGTGGATTTTTCGCCGTCGTTGTCGAGAAGCACATAACGGGAAGTAGATTTCGAGACGTCGATGCCGAGGTAATTCATAAGTGTCCTTTCGCGTTGGTTTCGTTGTTCTTTTTCAGAAGGGAGGATGTTCCTGCGGTATCTAACTCAATGTATCCTGGGATATGAATGGTAGGCCGATATCAACCGGTCCCCATAGCATCCTTAATGAACATTCCCAGTTAGATCGCAGGAAGCAACAGTCTTTTTCGAATGGTCGGTTCACGCCGCCATAAGGGGGGATGCAAGAT
>JBDRCT010000008.1:0-9949 GCA_043821445.1 Candidatus Omnitrophota bacterium
ACGATTTACGGGAGTTATGATTCCCTGGATCTCAACAAAGCGCGCCAGGGCGGCAAGAAGTCCTATGAGGCGGTGCGCAGCCAGGTCGAGAACTCCTGGTACGTGGACGGGATGTTTGCTTTCACGCAGAATAATTACGACAGCCGCCGGGAGATCTGGCTCGGAACCACCAAGCGCGTCGCGAAGGCGGACCATGGCGCCCAGCAGTATTCCACGAACTTTGAAGCGGGATACAAGTTCGTCTTCGAGAAGACGAAGAAGCTGGAAGTGACGCCGTTCGCGTCCTTGGGCTACAACTACCTTTACATGAACAAGTATAAAGAAGATGGAGCGAATGCGCTGAACCTTAGCGTCCAGGGCGATGGGTTTCATCAGCTGGAGCAGGGGCTTGGGATGAAGCTCGCGTATCCGATTGCGGCAAAGAAAGTCGGGACATTCATTCCTTCGGTCAAGGCGGCATGGCTCTATGATTACATCGGAGACCGGTTCGAGACGACGGCTTCTTTTGCCGGCGGCGGACCCTCCTTTAACACTCAGGGCGCCAAACCTGCGAAGAACGGGATGTTTTTCGGCGCGGAACTCTCCTTTCTGAATAAAGGAAACATGACGGTGACCGGGAACTGGGGTCTGGAGCTCAAGGACCAGTACATGAGCAACACCTATTACGGCACTGTCCGGTACGATTTCTAGAAAAGCCCTTTTTTCTAAAGGGGGTCTGTTTTTCACGGCGTTGCGCGGAGATTTTATAGAACCTCGGGCAACTTCAAAGACAAAAAGGAGTTATTCGCATGAAAAACATTGTTATGGCGGCGATCATTGCCGCGGCTTTGATCATTTCCTCGTTTTTTATCAAGACCGGCATGGAGACTTCTAAACAGATGACCTCGCCGGAAGCGTATTCTCTCTATGGTTATGAAGGCGTCCTTTATCGTCTGAATAATGTGAGCGGTCGGATCGATGTGCTGGTGCCGAGCAATGAAGGGGCGCTTCTTTTCCCGGTCGGTCAGATCCAGCTTCCGGGTCCCAATGAAAAGCTGACAGATGAGCAGAAAAAGAGCTTCTCGCAAAACGTCAAGACGCTTTCCCAGTATATCCAGGGAGAACGCGCCCGAAGCTTAGGCAAAGGGGAGCCGGCGGCGAAATAGCATTCGTTCGATTTTTAAAAAAAGACGACAAACATTCTCAAAAGAGCCCGCGTCCTTGTGATTCGGGCTCTTTTGTTTTAAGATGTGTTCCACCATGATTGCCATTCATTCTAAGGAAGCTGGAAATTATGATTGCCCTGACTTTTTCATCAATAAATTCAATGAAAGTCAGGGGCTATGAGAATCTCTTCGCTTCTTCTTTTCACAGCACTTGCCTTTTCTTTGGCGGGCTGTCTGACCGTCCCGTCGGCTTCGGAGCGTCTTTCCAAGGCGGATACCATCGTGCAAGAGGCGGGGTTTCATAGGGTCAGGGTTCGCACCAGCTTCTTTTTAATAACCGCTTATTCTCGCATTCAAGAACACGGCAAGGATCTTCACATCTATATCGAAGGGGATGGCTACGCATGGGTCACGCGCAACCGTGTTTCAGGGGATCCGACGCCGCGCCGCCCTGTAGCTCTTGAGCTCGCGGCAGAGGATCCGGCGCCGAACGTGGTCTATCTAGCCCGGCCCTGTCAGTACACACCCGTGGAAATGAACCCGGCTTGTGAAGAAGCTTATTGGACGGACAAGAGATTTTCGGAAGAAGTGATCGGTTCTATGGATCAGGCGGTCGATAAGTTCGCGAAGGATGCTCAAAGTCCCGGGATACATTTGATCGGCTATTCGGGCGGGGGTGCGGTAGCGGCACTGATCGCGGCGAGGCGGCAGGACGTTAAAAGTCTCCGAACAGTCGCGGGGAATCTCGATCCGACAGGGTTCAATGAATACCATGAAGTAAGCTCGCTTGACGAGGCATCGCTTGATCCGATGGAAGCAGCCGGAAAGCTCAGCGGTATTCCACAGTATCATTTTACCGGATCTGAAGATCCCATAGTTCCAGCGTTCATCGCCCAACATTTCGCGGAAAAGTCAGGGATCCGTGGTTGTGTTCACGTGGTTCCGGTCCAAGGGGCGGATCACACGGATGGATGGACCGGAGTCTGGCCGCGGCTTTTGGCGCTTCCACTCAATTGCTCCGAATAAGACCCCGCACCGATTTCAGACTGCGAAGTTGACAGGATTTTATTGTGGAAGGCACCTAATCTTCTAAGGCAGAAGGTACAACAAAAGTCTGCCTTATCCCCATAGTTCTTATTCCTTCCGCGGTTCTTAACCGCAGTATGCCGGGGTGTGGGTTCCTCCGAGAGAGCCCATGCGGGTTTAACCGAGATGAAATTTATTTCAAGTATAAAAACCTTCCTAAGCCACGAACACTTCTGTCGTAAACGGATCTCCTATGAAGGGATAAAAGAGGGCGGCGGGGCGAAAACGCCGCAGACGAGACCGCTGAAAAATTTATTTCTAGCTTAGGAATGTTCGGTTGGTGTGAATGCCCATGTCGTAAACGCTCCTCCCATGGGGGGGGGTGTTGGTTAATTAATGCTCAGATCGCGGAAGTGCGTCCGATGGAGGAGCTTCTTGGCAAGCCCAATGGGCTGGCGTAAAGGTTCGTGGAAATTTATTTCTAGTATAAAAAGGTTCGCAAACATTGAATGGTGAGCTCTTAACTCCATGTCCCATGAGGGGGTGCTTGGACGGCGACCCAGCGCCGTTTACCGGATTTTCAGCGGACTAGAAAAATATTTCTAGAGGAGAAATGTAAACAAACCATGAACGGTACACCTATTTTTGCCCAAGACTATAGGAGATGTTGAATGCCAGGAACGTATCACGGCCTGGTTGATTTTTTAGGCGAAGCGATCTAAAGCCCATGATTGGGCGGTCCCCATTCCAACCAATCGAAGCGAAGCGGAGATTGGGGCCGTCCAAACAACCATTTTGGAAAAGAAATAAAAAGTTTGGGCGATCCGAAAGGAGAGGAACTTAACATGACCAAAGCACTATCCGAAGCAGTACCTTCTCAATGTCCCGTCGTAACTTTTAAAGACCCCGTTGAACTAAAAAACCATCGACTCCATAGCCAATGTCCCAAAGTCCGGTCCGTACAACTGACAGACCGCGATCTTTTAATTTTTCAGCTTTTGCAGGCTGAGGGAGCAAAAACCTCTGCGGATCTCTCCAGCCAGTTTTGGGACAGCCACTCCAAGAAAGCCAAAGCCGGTTTTCAGCGCATTCGGTTGTTGATCAGATTCGGTTTTCTTGAACGCGGCAATCCCAAGCTTCTCTATCTTTCCGAAAGCGCCAAGCAGATTCTTCCCACGGCTATCGGTGTAGAGGATAAGCAGCCGCAATGAAAGTGATTTCCCCGAACACCTTCAAAAGTCCCGTCTACCGGGTTTTGGCTCATCTATCCGACGAGGAAAGAATCGATCAAGCCTGCGAGCTTTTAGCGGAAGGCGTGCTCCGTCTTGCCGAGAAACGCGGGCTTTTGAAAGATCGGAAAGCTCCGGCCCCCCAGGTCCCGGAAAAGGCAAAAGAGACCGCCTGAAATGAATCCCGCGCTGCTACACTCGTGGCTATTCCCTCGTAAATTCTGGCCCAAAAAATCCCACAAAATTTCAGGCGAAAATCGTTTGAATTTTTGGAGTTTCCTGTACTTTCGGATCTACTTTGGTATGTATTTCGTAGGGACTATATACCACGGTAGTGGCAAAAGCATCGTAAGTTGTTTGCCAGCCACGTTTCGTCTCTGCTGCTTTTGGCAGCAGTTACCGAAGACCACACTCTCTCCTCTTAGGGAGCGAGAGTGTGGTCTTCGGTGTCGAAACGTGGCGGGCAAACAGTCATCAGGGATTCGAAGGAGGGATAAATAATATGGAGGCTACACCTAAAAAGAAATATATAAAACAGAACTGGAAATATCTTGAGACTACGGGAAGGGATATTCAGCTGTTGAAAACGATCGTGGAGCAAAAGTTCTTAACAAGGCCGCAGGTGATAGAAAATGTTTTTGATGGAGCCAAAAGCTATGCCAAGGTCCGGATCAGGAAACTGAAAAAGTTCGGGTATCTGAACGCGGTTAAAACCTTGGCTGAAGAGCCTGAGAGTTATCTTTTGGGTGAGGAGGGTATAGAGGCTCTGAGGGAGGCTGGATATCCGGTAGGCGCTCGCGGCTTCCCATTCCCGGATGCCCAGGATTCAATCGAGATCGCATTTTATGATCATGACAAAAAGGTGACAGACGTGAGGTTCTTATTTGAAAGGCTCGGGATGTGCAAAGACTGGAAAAGCGAGAAGGTATTAAGGGCAGGGACGAAGGGGGAACGGAAAGTTCCGGACGGGGTGTTCACAAGGAACGGCAAAGGGATCGCTATCGAAGTTGAGCTTCATGTCAAGAAAGCCAGTACCTACCGGAAGATATTCGAGGTTTATGAGCGCGATTCGAAGATCCGTTACATTTTTTACGTTTGTGGGGATGCGTCCATCCGTGAAAAGGTCTTGAAAGAAGCGGGGGAAAGATGGGCGGATCGCATGTGCTATGTGCTCTACAAGGAACTCATGGAATTCAGGGAGCAAGCGGTTCTGAGAACATGGCGCGGGAGTTTCGCCCTGAAAGAGGTGCTCTGATGGACGATGAGTTCCCCGGTTTTTTGGAGATTCTTTTTGTGCTTTGTTTGGGCTGGATTTACCGGCTAGCACGGTTTTTTGCGCGGGTGCTCCGGAAGTTTTTTATCCCATCCGGCTATTACCCGTTACTTATCATAATCATTTTGTGGGAGCATGACTTTATCGACTATGGGACGAGTGGTGATCACGGGTTTTCGTTCATGCCGTTCCTTGGGGAGCAGTTTCTCGGGATGTGGAAGTCCGGATTTTGGCGGGGTTGCGGTATCTTTATGCTCTGGGGGTGGATCCATGCTTTTGTGATCAGCTTAGCCCTTTCCTCATGGAACCTCGAAAGAAAATCGAAAAAGATGCGGGCAGCCAAGGCGGTCATGGACCGGGGCGAAAGCCGGGATGTACTGGGGCTCGATCTTGTAACGGGCGATCCAATCCCGGTTTCTCTTTTGGATGTCACTTTTCCCTTGCAGGTGTTGGGTTCCTCGGGGGTTTACGCCCGTTCCATGCTACAAAAGGCGCTCGAAGCTGATGTTAAATACGGTCATTCGGTCCTGATCCTTGCTTCCGAGACTCAGAAGGAGCTTCTTCGGGAAGTGACATACGTGTTGAGGGAAAGAGGTTCCGAAACGGAGCGGGCTTTTTTTTACTTTTCGTTAAAGCATCCGGATCTTTCCGCGAGCTATTCACCTTTTCACGGGAAAGGCAGCAGTGATTTCCTGAGAGATCATCTCAAGCTCGATCGGGATGGCATGGAGGCGGGAATCTTGGACCTGCTGGTGAGATCGCTTGAAAAGAACGGGAAGCCTTATGTCCCGGAGGATCTTCTTCTGCTTTTAAAGGACAAGCGGGCCGCCATGGCTCTTAATGAGATTGATCTGACGCGGGAATACCTTTGGCGCTTTGATTCTCTCCGGAAAGCGAGCGGTGAGTTGGCGAAAAAACTCACAAAATGGGGAAATACCATGCACCTCGAAAAATATCCCATCACGCAGGGTTATCCGCTGGATATTTCCGACATCCTGAATTCAGGGAAGCATCTTTTGGTCGAGTTGGAAAGCAAGGGCACGGAGTTTATGCGGTATTTTCTTTCCCGCCTTTTTTGCGATCTGACCAAACGGATGAAGCATTCCCCCTCCGCCAACCAGACCGTTATTTATCTTATTTTTCCTGAGGAGTTCCTTGGAGAATATCCGATTGAGCTCTATCTTGAAGATCTGTCGCTCGAAGACTACCGGATCTTTTCATCAAGGTTCAGCCCTCTTTACCGGGAAAAGCAGAAGTGGAACACTGTGTTTCTTCCGGATGTTTCCGAGGGTGTTTTGAAAAGCGAGGGATACAAGAGATTCCACGAAGGGATGGGTGAGGAAAAAAACCGGCTCTGGGGACAATGGGATTTAAAAGCGCTGATGAACGAGGAAACCGTTGAGGCGAGCTGTATCTTGTTAAGGGAGATCGGAGGGGGCCGGGTCAACGTCGGTTTCATGACGCGATACGATCGCTACCGAAACAAACATTACACCGACTGTCGCTTTTTCTATGCACCCGGGAAAGACGTAGAAAAAGCGGACTATGTTCCTTATCAAAAACGGTATAAGCCCGAGAACATGCTGAACCTGTGCGACCGCGCTCCAAAGATCAAGGCCGACATCCTGCGGCATGATCCCCGCGTAGTCAGCATTATCCAGGACCTGAAACCGAAAGAACCGGCGCAGCCGTAGCTGTTTGAATGCGCATCGGACAGTAAATCGGATAGTAGAATAACTATAGCCTGCGCTCATTAAACTGGTTATGGTTTATTGCTCAGGCGCGGCTCTCTTTTCAAAATCCGGCTTGCCTGAGCTCCCGTTTTACGGCTCGATAGACTTGATCGAATTCCGGGAGTATGGCGACTTGAGCTGAAAGGCGCTCGCTCCAAAGTTTTTTGAGCCGCGCCTCTTTTCGAGGAAATTCTTCCCCCACAGTGTCCGAACTTCTGTTACGGAAAGTCAGCTTTTCACCGATGGCGTCGAAAAGCTCTTTCAGATCGACATATTGATTTAAGGTGAGGTGCCATAAGTCGTAAAGATCACGCGGTTCATTCCGCGCCCGGTCCGAGAGGGCAACAACCTTTTCAGAAGCTATTTCTTCGAGAGAGTACACCAGCACCTTGGAATCCTTTGGGATGTCCTCATACTGTGCGTATTCTGCGAGCACTGGTTTCTCTTGCGGCGGAAATACGATCCGCTCACGGATCGTGATGTCCACTTTGACTTCTTTGGGCGCTATGGCCGGCAAAGGGCCTTCGTAGCCCAGGAAAAAGGTATGACTGTTTTGATGGGTGTGGCGGTCAGCCCGGCTGAAATTAAATTTGATGCCTGATTGCTGCTCGATTTTATGAAATGTTTTTTCAAGTCCCTCCTGGATCATCTCAAAGGGAACCTCTTTCATAAAAGTGAAATCCAGATCTTCGGAAAAGCGATAATCAGCGATATGGCACTTCTTAATAGCGGTTCCGCCTTTAAATAACAGGATCTCTCGAAGGCTGCTCTGTGATAAGCCAACGAGGAACCAGGAAAGGCAATAATCGCGTTCAAGCACCGTTTCCGGAATCCGGCGGCCGCCTTTACGGGCGAGTTCATTGGACAGTAATGAGAGATTGCGTTGGGGGATCATGGGTTATGTCCTCACGACAGTTAAAAGTTCTTCCGGGGATACATTGAGCTGCAATCTCCAGCGGCGCAGGAATTTTCCCTCGGCAGGCAGGAGGGGATCTAAGCGCATATAAGTTTCCGTAAGCGTGTTATGAAGTGCTTCCAGATCTTGGGCTTTTCCAATTTTGTAAAGTTCCATTAAAAATCCTAACCTGCGGATCACGGCTCCGATCCCGGTTTTCTTCGCGTATTCAATTAGACGAGCGGGGTTCATGTCTTGATGCTTCATCCAAAGGCCCTTTGCGACCTCGCTCAAGCCCCCGCAATATTCAGGCTGTCTCAGGCCGTCGATCACCGTTTTCTCAAGATCGCTCACTTTTACCGGAGTCTCTTTTGTGGCCCAATGATCGTTGATGCCAAAAAAACATTTCTTCGGCGTATGAATAAACTGGAACTCAACGCCGAGCACATGAACAGGCCGCCGTGGTTTGAGCACCGAAGCGTAGACGAGTAGCTGGGGCTGTGTCAGCATTTGATGGATCTGCATGGCGGTGCCATGAGAGAAATAATATCCTTTGCCGCCGACGATCTCCCGCGCGACGAGCAAGGGTTCCCCTAAATATTCACGTTCTTTACCCAGCTCAAATGGAACCAGGATAAAGAGGCCCGGCTTTAGCCTTGATGCGATACCCCTATTGACGAGTTTCCGGACGAAGTTTGTCGCGGAAGGTTTGCTGACATCCAGGATCTTGCGGACATCTTTTAGTCTGAAGATGGAATGCTTCTCTTCGTAGAGTGCCGCAAGCAGGGAAGCCGCCTTGGGGCCTAAAGTCTTTTGGATATTATATTCTAATGTCATAATATGTCTCCACAGGACATATTGTGCATTCAAAGTATAATAATGTCAAGCTCTGCTGTGTAGGGCTTTTGGCCTCTATACCAGAGCGGGATTTATAGCAGCGAAGCATCGGAAGTTTCTTTTAACGGCCAACTGCTGGTCTTAAGAGGAAGGTCGGAATCTCCGATCTTCCAGGCGCCTTTCAGAACCCTATAGAGGGAGATCGGGAATTCAACCTCGAAAAAAGGACGTTGGGGAGTGTGCTTCGGGGAGTTTTTTCCAAAAGGCGTTGCTGTGGCATGATTTGCAGCAACGCCTTTTATTTTAAGATCCTACTTCCTAAATAGGAGTCATTCCTATATAATATTTCCGCCAACCCGAGGAATTGCTCCATGAATGAAACCCTGTTCCGGGAAAGATGCCGGGAGAATCAGATCAAGATAACAGATCAGCGCCTCGCGATTTACAAAGAGCTATCCCGGTCATTCAACCATCCCTCCGCAGACAGGATTTTTCAGAATATCAAAAAAAAGTTCCCGAACATTTCGTTTGATACGGTCAACCGGACGGTTTTAACTTTTTCGGAAATAGGATTGGTCCGAATGGTCGAAGGTTGTGGCGATGCGAGGCGATTTGATCCGAATACCCATCAGCATCATCACCTGCGATGTGTCAAGTGCCACTCCATTATTGATTTTCAAAATAAAACCTACGATGAACTTCAAATCCCCAAAAAACTTCCTTCACACTTCAAAATTTTAAGCAAAAAAATGATTTTGGAGGGTTTGTGCGAAGACTGCAGTGACCCAAAAAAAGGAGATCGTTATGCCCGCCGAAAACAAAAAAAATGAAAGTAAATGTCCGGTAACAGGGATGACTCGCCAACAAGTCGCCGGCAAAGGCACAACCAATAAAGACTGGTGGCCGAACCAGGTGAATCTCAAAATCCTCCATCAGCACTCTTCTATGAGTAATCCGATGGGAGAGGAGTTCCACTATGCTGAGGAATTCAAGAAACTCGACCTGAATGCCTTGAAGAAAGACCTGGTCGCGCTGATGACCGACTCGCAGGACTGGTGGCCGGCCGATTACGGCCACTACGGGCCTCTCTTCATCCGGATGGCGTGGCACAGCGCCGGCACATACCGTACGGGCGACGGACGCGGGGGCGCAGGGTCTGGCTCCCAACGCTTGGCGCCTCTCAACAGCTGGCCTGACAATGTGAACCTCGACAAGGCGCGCCGATTGCTCTGGCCAATTAAGCAGAAATACGGCCGAAAGATTTCCTGGGCTGACCTGATGATTCTCGCTGGCAATGTCGCCTTGGAATCGATGGGGTTCAAGACCTTCGGTTTCGGTGGCGGTCGCGAGGACGTCTGGGAGCCGGATCATGACGTCTATTGGGGCACCGAGAAGACCTGGAAGAGTGACGACAAGCGCTATTCCGGAGAGCGAGACCTCGAAAATCCGCTCGCTGCCGTGCAGATGGGTCTAATTTACGTCAACCCGGAGGGCCCGAACGGTAACCCTGATCCGATCGCGGCTGCCAATGATATCCGTGAGGTCTTCGCGCGCATGGCGATGAACGACGAGGAGACAGTGGCCCTCATCGCGGGCGGCCACGCCTTCGGCAAAACCCACGGCGCTGGCGATGCGTCACTGGTGGGCCCCGAGCCTGAAGCCGCCCCCATCGAGGAACAGGGCCTCGGCTGGAAGAACACCTTTGGCAGCGGCAAAGGGGGTGACACGATCGGCAGCGGCCTGGAAGTCATCTGGACCACGACGCCAACCAAGTGGAGCCACAACTTCTTCTGGAACCTGTTCGGCTACGA
>JBDRCT010000009.1:0-2244 GCA_043821445.1 Candidatus Omnitrophota bacterium
ATGCCATGAAGCTTCGGAATCACATTATTGATGTCTTTGAACAGGCCGCGATTGAACGGGATATCGAAAGGCAGAAGCAGCTTCTCACTTTCGTTGTTGTTGGCGGAGGTTACATCGGCGTCCAATCGGTATCCGAATTAACGCTGTCCTGATTTTTCTTGATGCTCAGCAGAAGGTCTTTTCTGAGCGCGACCGTGCGGTGCAATTGGGAGAGCCGATGCAGTTCATAGATGGTCTCATGCGTCGTCATCACAATGTAGACGCCGCCGAAGAAAAACATCAAGGCAAAAATGGCGATCCCGAAAATAATTATTTTCTTCATATTTGACGGTTTTGTAAAAAATCATTGCCAGAATCCCAGCCGCCGGAGGAAGCTATTTGGTGAGGATCTCAACCTTTGCCCTTTTATGCAGCTCTGCAAGCCAGACGTCCTTGGTCAAGCCCTTCTCCTGAGTGCCTTTGGCAATCACTCTTTCGATCATAAAATCCCTCTCGACCCGCTTTTCGAAATTGACCGGCGTCATGGCGTGATTTTTCAGAAACGCATCAAAATCGGCGTCGGAAAGATTGAGGCTTTTCTTGACGGCGCCGACTTTGTCGGCAACCTCCTGAGGAGAAACTTTGATCTTTTCCTTGACCGCCTCGGTGAGCAGGATTTTTTCCTGGATCATTCTCTCCAGGATATGTCTTCTCATACCCGCCGCGGCCGCTTTGGCTTCGGGGGTGGAAGCCGGCTGACCGCTTTTCCCGGACATTTTTTTATAGAGGTCGAATTTCTGATCCACCTCCGCGGTGGTTATCTTTTCTCCGTTAACAAGGGCGGCCGTTGAATCGCCGCCCTTCATCGGGTTCGGCAGCAGGCCTGTAAAAATCAGCAGGGCCGCGCCTCCCAAAACCACCAGCAAAACGGCGAGAATCGCATAGACATTCTTCCTGCCCGGCCCCCTCTCCTGAACAGGGATGGCCCTATCTTCTTCCTTCACTTCCGCGCCGCACGCTCCGCAGACCGCCACCCCCTTTGTCAGGGCGTTGCCGCATTCAGGACATTCCAGATTTTCCATTTCTTATTACCTCACAATTTATTGATGAAACTCACGCGGTCTATGCCATTATAGACCTGTAAAGTAAAGGCAAAAGGTGATAATTGGGGACAGCCACTAAAGGGAAATTAGTGGCTGTCCCCAATTAATGCCAATTAATTAAGAGCCGCCGTAGCTGTGGAGACCGGAGAGGATCAGGTTCACGCCGAGGTAGCAGAAGATGGTGGCGGCGAAACCGACGATGGAGAGGATGGACGCCCTCTTGCCCCGCCACCCGCGGGTGATCCTCGCGTGCAGGTAGGCCGCGTAGATGAGCCAGACGATCAGCGACCAGGTCTCCTTCGGATCCCAGCTCCAGTATGTCCCCCACGCGACGTTGGCCCAGAAAGCGCCCGTCACGATACCGATGGTCAAAAGCGGGAACCCGATGGCGATGGTCTTGTAGCCGATCTCGTCGAGCGCGGCAGAGGAGGGAAGAAAGTCCCAGAAAGACCCGGCGGACTTGGGGGAGCGCTTCTCCGCTCTGACTCTGAAAAGATAGAGGATGCTGACGACGAAGGAAACCGCAAAGGCGGCATATCCGACAAAGCAGGTCAACACGTGGGAGATGAGCCAGTTGCTCTTCAGGGCCGGCACCAGCGGCTGAATGTCATTGGGATTCAATGAAGCGTAGGCCATTATCAGAAAAGGGAAGGGGGCGACAAAAGCGCCCATGGTCCGGATCTTGAACTTTCTCTCCAGGTAAAGATAGATCAGCGCGATCGTCAAGGCAAAAAAGGCCAATGATTCATACATATTCGTCAGTGGCGCCCGTCCGATCCCCATCGCGTAGGATTCGTACCATCGCATGCCGATCGCCGCCGTTTCGACAACGGCGCCGCCCAACAGGGAGAGGCTCGCCACCTTCCCCAACATCTCGGACCTAAACGCGAGGTAAGAGACGTAAATCACCATCACGAAAAAATAGACAAATGTGGCAATGCCGAACAACATAGAATTGGTCATTAAGAAACCTCCTTCAAACTCTGAGTCATCTGCTCCATCTCTCTTGCAAAGGCGTCACGGTTTTTGTTTCCCGTCCCGCCGATCGTCAATTCACTTCTTCTTTTTTTGTCGGTTCGGAGCGTTATCCATATCTTTTTGTGCGATATGAAAAAAGCGATCATGATGCCCGCGATCAGCAGAAGGCAGCCCACCCACACCA
>JBDRCT010000010.1:0-76175 GCA_043821445.1 Candidatus Omnitrophota bacterium
GTATTTTTTTCGTGAGCGAGGCGAATTATCCCAAGCCGAAGACTCTTTCAAAAAAGCCATCGAGATCGATCCGGGAAGCGATAAAGCCTTCGCGGGATTGGGGCTGCTTTATCAAGAGCAGGGCAAATTCCCCCAATCCGAAGATGCCTACAGGAAAGCCATCGAGATTAATCCTAAAAACGATCATGCTTACGTTGGATTAGGGTGGTTTTATCAGGAACGAGACGAATTATCTCAAGCCGAAAACTTCTTTAGGAAGGCCATCGAAATTAATTCCGAAAACGATCATGCCTATTATGGATTGGGATATCTTTATCAAGAGCGAGGCGGATTTGACCAAGCCGAAGACTTTCTTAGGAAGGCCGTCGCACTGAATCCTGAAAACTCGAGGGCCTACGTTAAATTAGGAAGGGGCTATCAAGAGCGAGGCGACTTCTTTCAAGCCGAGGATTCCTACAGGAAGGCCATTGAGATTAAGCCTAAAAACGATACGATCTACTACAAATTAGGATGGCTTTACCTGGATCACGGCAAATTCCAAGAAGCCAAGGACTTGCTCAAAAAGGCTATTGAGATTAATCCTAAAAACGATAAACCCTATGTTGCATTAGGATGGCTTTATCAAGAGCGAGGCGACTTCTCCCAAGCCGAGGATTCCTACAGGAAAGCTATTGAGATTAATCCTGAAAACGAGCACCTGCTTGGAGCAATGCCTTCATTGTATGAAAAAATGGATAACTCCGAACTGGCAAAAGAATATTTTAAAAAAGCGAACCTGTTGAGAACAGAAAATTGTTCTGCAGTTACAGTAAACAGTTATCGAAAGCTCAAGGAGATTCTGGATGAAAAAGGGATTAAATTAGTTTGTGTTCAGTACCCCATGCGCAATATAGAGCCACTCAAAAGGATCTTTGAGAGTGATAAAGGCGTTATCTTTGTCGATAATGAACGGATATTCAAGGACGCGCTGAAGAAAGGACGTTACACGGAGTATTTTAAAGATATGTTTGCCATGGACTTTGGCCATTGCACTCGAAAGGGTAATATGCTTTTAGCCCAAAATATCGCTGATGTGATCCTCAAGGAAGTCTTTAACGAGTCGTAAGACCGGCGTCGTGTCGATGATCGTTCTACTTGCTGGTTTAATGCAGAGCGTGTAAAAAAATTTATGAATAACAGATTCATGAAAATGACAACCCCTATCTGGCAAAAAATAGCCCCCGTGCTATTGGGTTTGATTTTATCTCTCGCGCTTCTTGAGGCAGGCCTGCGCTTAGGCGGGTTTATTTTTTCTTCAATACAAGCGTACGAAAATTTTCAATCCACAAAACAAAAAGGTACCTATCGTATTCTTTGTCTTGGGGAGTCGACCACTCAAAGACAATACCCTCATCTTCTCGAGAAGGTCTTGAACCAGCGAAATATCGGAGTACGCTTCAGCGTTATCGATAAAGGGAGAGCAGTGATGAACACTATTACTCTGCTGGAGGGAATAGAATCTAATTTGGCTGAGTACCGTCCCGATATGGTGGTTGCGATGATGGGGATTAATGATCAAGGGACCAAATATTATCATACTATACCGAAGTCTGACACTTGGTTATTTAGGCACTGCCGAACCTATCGATTCGGTCGTATCCTCTTCATGCATATTTTAAAAAAGATCAAACGAGAGGACATCGATGGATCCAACAAAGTAGATTCAAAAAGAAAAGCCCGGCCCAAAAATGCTGCGACTGTTTCTAAAAAAGCATATCTTTCGAATGAAACATCCGTGAAGAAAGTTACCCAATTAAATTTGAAAGACGCAAAGGGAACCTACGGACCCCGAAGCCCTTCTCTAAGCCGTAGCGGGTTTGCTGAGACTGAGGAATCCTTAAAGAAGGCCATTGAGCTTAATCCGGAAAACGATAAAGCCTATGTTGCATTAGGGTGGCTTTATCGAGATCAAAACAGATTAATCGAAGCCGAAGCCTCTCTCAAAAAAGCTATAGAGCTTAATCCTAAAAATGAGAATGCCCACGTAGATTTAGGGGGGCTTTATAAAAACCAGGGCAAATTCCACCAAGCCGAGGATTGCTACAAGAAAGTCATCGAGATTAATCCTGGAAACGATAATACCTATGTTGAATTTGGGTGGCTTTATCGAGTTCAAGGAAACTTCATCCTAGCTGAAGCCTTTTTTAGAAAAGCTCTAGAACTTAATCCTAAAAACGAGCATGCCTGCAATAGATTAGGATGGCTCTACTCCGATCAAGGCAAATTCGCTTTAGCAGAAGACTTCTACAAGAAAGCCGTCGCCCTTGATCCTAAGAACGACAATTCCTACTTTGCGTTAGGAGTGCTTTATCGGGATCATAGCCGATTATCCCAGGCTGAAGATTCCTTCAGGAGGGCTTTCGAGATTAATCCTGACAACGAGCGTGCGCTTGGGGCCATGTCATCCTTGTACGAACAAATGGGTAAGCCCGAACTGGCAAAAGAATATGCCGAAAGGGCGAACGGGTTGAGATCAGAAGAGTGTTCTGCCGTTACAGTGAACAACTATCGAAAACTGAAAGATATCCTGGACAGAAAAGGGATCAAACTTGTTTGCGTGCAGTATCCCGTGCGCAATGTGGAGCCACTCAAGAGAATCTTTGAGAAAGATAAAGGCGTTATCTTTGTCGATAATGAACGGGTATTCAAGGATGCGTTGAGAAAAGGAAGTTATAAAGAGTATTTTAAGGATATGTTTGCCGGTGACTTTGGCCATTGCACTCGAAAAGGCAATATGCTTTTAGCTCAAAATATCGCCGATGTGATCCTCAAGGAAGTCTTTAACAAGGAGTAAGACCGGCGTCGTGCCGATGATCGTTCTACTTGCGGGTTTAATTTAGGGTACATGACAACATTTATGAATAAAGACGATTTTACACACGGGGTGGTCTCGATCTTCCGGAAAACGGTCATTGTTCTATCCAGCCTGATCTTATCTCTTGCGCTTCTTGAGGCAGGCCTGCGACTGGGCGGGTTTATTCTGTCCTCCATACAGGGGTCCGAGAATTTAAGATCCATCAAACAGAAAGGCGCTTATCGTATTCTCTGCTTGGGGGAGTCGACCACTGCGGGACAATATCCTCATCTTCTCGAGCAAGTCTTGAACCAGCGCAATACCGGGGTGCGGTTCAGCGTTATCGATAAAGGCAAGAGTGCTATAGACACCAATTTCCTACTCAATCGAGTCGAATCTTATTTGACCGAGTATCATCCCGATATGGTCGTTGCGATGATGGGAATGAATGATCAGGGTGTCAAATATTATGAAGACATACCGGAGTCTGATACCTGGTTATTTAGGCACTGCCGAACCTATCGATTCGGTCGGATCCTGTGCATGCACCTTTTAAAGAAACTCTTGGAAAAGGATGTCTACGGTTCAGACAGGGCAGATGGGAGGAGAAAGTCCAAGCTGAACGGCAAAGGGACGGCTATTGAAAAAGCAAATCTTTCGAATGGAACATCCAAAGAGAAAATGACTCGATCAGATTTGAATGACGCCAAGAGAACACCCGGACCCTCAAGCTCTTATCTAAACGGCGGCAGGATTTCCAAGACCGAGGAATCCTTCAAGAAAGCCATCGAGCTTGATCCTGAAAATGATAAGGCCTACGTTGAAATGGGGCAGCTTTATCGAGAGCGAGGCGAATTCCCCCAAGCCGAAGATTTCTTAGGGAAAGCCATTTTGCTTGATCCGGGAAACGATAAGGCCTACGCCGAATTAGAGAAACTTTATCGACTTCAAAGCAGAGTATTCCAGGCCGAAGACTTCTTTAAGAAAGCGATTGAGCTTGATCCTAAAAGCGCTAATGCCTATGTTGGATTAGGGAGATGTTACCTGCTTCAGGAAAAATTCTCCCTTGCCGAAGACTCCTTCGAGAAAACTATTGAGATTGATCCAAAAAACGCCAACGCCTATGTTGGATTTGGGTGGCTTGATCGATTTCAAGACAAATTCCCCCAGGCTGAAGACTCCTTTAAGAAAGCGATTGAGCTTGATCCTGAAAACGCTAATGCCTATGTTGGATTAGGGTGGCTTTATCGATTTCTAGACAAATCATCCCAGGCTGAAGCTTCTTTCAAAAAAGCTATCGAGCTTAATCCTGAATATGCTAGGGCCTACACGGAATTAGGGCAGCTTCATCAAGAGCGAGGCCAATTCCAACAAGCCGAAGACTTCTTCTGGGAAGCCATCAAGCTTGATCCTGAAAACCAGAATGCGTATCTTCCATTAGGGGGGCTTTATCGGCTTCAGGACAAATTCTCTGAGGCTGAGGATGTATTTAAGAAAGCCATCGCGATTAATCCTGAAAACGATCGCATACTTGGAGCGATGGCGCTGTTATGCAAGGAAATAGGCAAGCCCGAGCTGGCCAAAGAATATGCTAAAAAGGTAAATGAGCTGAGATCAGAGTATTATGCCCCGGTGACAGTCAATAACTATCGCAAGCTCAAGGAAATCCTGGATAAAAAAAGCATCCAACTGGTCTGCGTGCAGTATCCCGTGCGCAATGTGGAGCCACTCAAGAGAATCTTCGCGAAAGACAAAGGCGTTTTTTTCGTCGATAACGAGCGGGTATTCAAGGAAGCAATAAAGCAATCAGGTTATAATGAATATTTTAGAGATATGTTCGGCGGTGACTTTGGCCATTGCACTCCAAAGGGTAATATGCTTTTAGCTCAAAATATCGCCGATATGATCCTAAGAGAGGTATTTAACAAGCGGTAAGATTATCAGTATGCCGGCGGTCGCTCAGCCTGTGGGTTGAATTCAGGGTGCGGAAAAAATTATAGAAAAACTCCTTTAAAATGACAATTTTGACTTGGCGGAAAACAACCGTAGGGTTCCTTAGGATAATTTTGTTTTTTGTGCTCTTGGAGATGGGATTGCGTTTTGGCGGGTTTGTCATGTTTTCGATACGAGAGTACGGAAATGTACAGTCCATAAAACAAAACGGCGCCTATCGCATTCTCTGCTTAGGAGAGTCCACCACCCGGGGACAATACCCTCATTTTCTCGAACAAATCCTAAACCGGCGTAATGCCGGGGTGCGTTTCAACGTCATAGATAAAGGCAACGTCGCTGCAAACACCCTCTTTATATTAAATCAAATAGAATCTTATTTGGCCGAGTACCGTCCCGATATGGTCGTTGCAATGATGGGGAACAATGATGAGGGCATCAAATATTTCCAGGATATATCCGAGGCCGACACAGGGATCTTCCGGGATTGCCGGATCTATCGATTCGGCAGGATCCTCTATAGGTACCTTTTGCAGAAGATCAAGCGAGAGCACATCAATAAATCCAACAAAATGGATTCAAGTAGAAAAACCAAGTCAGAAGATGCGGGGAACGCTTCCAAAAGAGCAAATCTTTCGAATGAAACATCCGCAGAGAAAATAACAAAGTTAGATTTTAGGGGAAATGAAGCGAACCCCGGACCGAGAAGCTCTTATTTGAACCGCAGCAGGCTTCCTGAGGCCAAGAAATTGGCAGGGAAGGCCGCCGAGCTCCATCCGAAAAACGAAAATATTTATCTTAGATTAGGGGGGCTTTTTCGAGAGCAAGGCGAATTTCTCAAGGCCGAAAACTCTTTTAAGAAAGCCATCGAGATTGATCCTGAAAACGATGATGCCTGCATTGAATTGGGACGGCTTTATCTCGACCGTGGCAATTTATCACTAGCCGAAGATTCGTTTAAGAAAGCTATCGAGATTAATCCTGAAAGCAATAAGGCCTACGTGGATTTAGGGAGGCTTCATCGAGAGCAAGGTGAATTCCCCCGAGCCGAAGATTTATTCAAGAAAGCCATTGAGATTAATCCTGAAAATGATGCGATCCGCGTGGATCTAGGGACGCTTTATCGCGATCAAGGGAAGTTTGTTCAAGCCGAAAATCTATTTAAGAAAGCTATCGAACTTAATCCCCAAAATAATCACGCTTATGGCGAACTAGGAAGGCTTTATCAAATTCAATTTAAAAAATCCGAACTCGGAGACCTCTTTAAGAAAGCTATCGAGCTTAATCCGGAAAACGATTACGCCTACTTTGAATTAGGGTGCCTTTATAAAGAACAAAGGGAGTTCTTTCAAGCCGAAAACCTATTTACGAAAACCATTGAGCTTAATCCGGAAAATGATCTTGCCTACGCTGAATTGGGCCGGCTTTATCGAGAACAAGGCAAATTGCCTCAAGCCGAAGACATGTTTAAGAAAGCTATCGAACTTGATCCTAAAAATGAGCGCGTGCTTAGGGCCATGTCATCGTTATACGAAGAGACAGGCAAACCCGAACTAGCGAAAGAATATACTGAAAAGGCAAGCAGGTTGAGATCAGCGCGTTATGCTGCGATCACAGTTAATAACTTTCGAAAGCTGAAAAAAATCCTGGATAGAGAAGGGATCAAACTGGTTTGTGTGCAGTATCCTTTACGTAATGTGGAACCGTTAAAGAAAATATTCGAGAACGATAAGGGCGTTATCTTTGTAGATAATGAGAGCGTATTCAAGGAAGCACTGAAGAAAGATAGCTACAAAGAGTATTTTTGGGATATGTTCGCCGGTGACTTCGGCCATTGCACCCCCAAAGGCAATTTGCTTTTAGCTCAAAATATCGCCGATGTGATCCTTAAGGAAGTATTTAACAAGCAGTAAGATCAGCAACTTGCGGAGAGTCAAAAAAATGTCAAGGGGCGGTGTTCCTGGTGAGAAAATAAAAGAAGATCGTCTCTCGTGGATTGCCTTGCTGTTGCTTTTTGCATTTCATGTCATCAATAACATGGTGATCATTTTTCAGGATTCGACGCCTTTCATAGCCGATGCTTCCGATTATTATAAAATTAGTTTTTTTTATTGGAAAGGATGGATGGATTTTATCAATAGTGGGGATTTTTATTTTCTCCATTCCATCCTACGCACGGGGAACGGCGGACAACTCGCCGCCCTTCTGGCGATCCCTTTTTTCTCCGTCTTTGGCGTGAGCCATGATGTCGCTATTTTGGCGAACCAAGCGTTCTTCCTGATCCTCCTGCTCAGTATATTCGGGCTAGGCAAGATCTTATGGGGTCGCACGACAGGACTCTTGGCGGCTTTTATAATCTCGTTCTATCTCGGAGTGGTTGGTTTTTCCAGGGTCTATATGCTGGAATTCCCTATCCTGGCGATCTCAACGGCGTGCGTGTATTTGCTGATCAAATCAGAGGGGTTCAAGAATTTCAAATATTCTTTGTGTTTCGGTTTTGTATTGGCCATGGGCGAGTTATTAAGACCCCGGTTCGTCGTTTATATTGTTGTCCCCGTCCTTTTTTATGTGATCAAGAACATCGTCATTCTTTTAAGACGAACAGAGGTTTTGGCGTCAATCTCGGTAAAAAAGATAGCGATCAATATCCTTACTTCAGCCGTTCTTTCGTGCCTTATCCTCCTTCCGTGGTATCCCATGGACAAGATCTCCGAATACTTCAGGATCCAGATATTATGGTCAACATGGCCAGCTCTTTCAAAGATCGGTCCAACATTACCCCACTATCTGCAGATGTTATGGGAGGTGAATTTGGGTTGGTTTTTTACGTTTCTATTTTTTCTGGGGCTGGCGATTTCTTTGTTCGAGAAAAACAAAAGACCCAAGATCTATTTTCTTCTCGTGTGGATTGCGCTTACATTGATTCTTGTTGCCATGTTTGGATTGAAAAATTTTTTCCGGCTCGAAATTCCTTTATTGGCTCCCATGGCCCTTATATCCGCTGCGGGGATGGAAGGGCTATCCAAACGGAAGATCGGCAAGTATCTCGTGGTTGCCTTTTTGATCTTGGGGATATTTCAATATTTTTTTATCTCTTATGGCAATCAGTTCGTTGATGGGAAAGAGGAACGCCAGCGTTTGGAGGAAATATCTTTGTCGCGAGGGTTGTTGCAAGCTGCGCGTCACGATTGGTCCCTGGATGAGCTCATGTCTACATTTGAAGAGCGCAGGAATTCAAATAAAGAATGGGACTGGCGATTTATAAATGCAAACCGTATCTATCTGATGGGGGGGAGTTTTCGTCCATTGACAGACGATCTTATCAAAGTTTTAAATGCCGATCTTCGGGGTTCGCTTATTAACAATGAAATGGAAGAAAGGATTCTCATCGGTGGGCTCCCCATCGTTGTTATGGGCTTGTATACAGACCAGTTCAACTGCAACATATTATTTTCGGATAAAGAGCTTCAACATATCGTACTTGGCGCGGATTATGTCATGAGATATAAAGCAAAGTGGCCTGAAGGGAGCTTTATTGATAAGATCCTTGATATTTTTGATGCCAATATCTCGCGATTTGAAAAGCTAAAGATCGTGGAGACACCCCGGGGTGAAATTTCGATCTACGGAAGGAAAAAAGAAGATGCGAGCGGCGGTCATCCCATGACAGGCGCCACTCTCTGAGCCGCGGAAAAACTCCTAAAAAAGGAAGAAAAGATGCAGGAATTTAAAAATGTGACGATTGTAAAAAAAGTGAATAGCTATTTTGAAGGGAAAGCGACGAGTCGCACTGTTCTCTTTCCCGATGGTTCCAAAAAAACACTAGGCGTCATGCTGCCCGGAGCGTATGAATTCAGGACCGCCGAGAAGGAGATCATAGAGATCTTTTCCGGAAATTCGGAAGTTCAACTCCCGGGCTCGGTGGAGTGCCAAACTGTTAAAGGCGGTTCGTCTTTCGAAGTTTCGGCACAGTCCGAGTTCAGGCTTAAGGTCAGCGAACTCACGGACTACTGTTGCTCGTTTATCAGTTAGCTTCCGGGAGGATCTTCTGCGGATCTTGGACCCAACCCGTCCGTCACAAACGCCAAACAAAAAGCGGTTTTTTAAAACGATCCCTACTACGTGCTTCCGGACATTATGATATAATTCCGCCATGGCGCCCGAGTCTTTGTTTTCTTTTTATGGATGGCGACTTAGACAATAAAGGGAAATCATGGCGTCCTCGTTCACCGCAGGTATTTTTGAATTGAAAACGAGGACAGTCATGATTTTCAATTCTTTTTTAAATTAAAGAGAAATCATGGCAAAACTCAAGATCCGGACTTATCCCGATCCCGTCCTCAAGAAAAAAGCGGCGCCCGTGACCGATTTCGGACCCGCGATGCAGAAGCTTTTTACCGACATGATCGAGACCATGCATGCTTCTGACGGCGTGGGTCTCGCCGCGCCCCAGATCGGGACCTCTCAGCAAATTTTCATTGCCTGCCCGACCATGCGCCGAGGCGAAGAGTACGTCATGGTGAACGCCGTGATCGAGAAAAAGTGGGGAACATCGGTCGCCCCCGAAGGGTGTTTGAGTCTGCCCGGGATCTCCGGCGAGATCGTGCGCGCCGCCAAACTCCGGCTGTCCGTTCAAGATCGCCGCGGAAGGAAATGTCTGGTCGAAATCGAAGATTTTTTTGCCCGCGTCATCCAGCACGAAATGGACCACTTGAACGGGGTCCTCCTGATCGATCATTTCAAAGGTGCGGTGCGGGAACGATTGATCGAAAATTATTACACCCTGAAGAATAAAGGCATGTAACTGGCGCAAAGCTCAAAACGCAAAGTAGCCATCACCCCTTGCGCCTTGGCCTTTATGCCACGGATAGGTCTCTATGAAAATCGTATTTTTTGGTTCCGACGCGTTCTCCATCAAGTCCCTCGAAGCCTGCCTGCATTCCGGCATGGAACTTGTGCGGATCGTGACTACTCCGGCGAGGAAAAAAGGACGCGGCCTCAAACTTGAATCCAGCAAGATCTTCGATTATTGTCAGGCCAAGAACCTTCCCGTCATCGAGTATGCCACGCTGCGAGACCCCAAAGTCGGCCCGGAGCTGCTTACCCTGCGGCCGGATATTTTTGTCGTTGCATCTTACGGGAAACTCATCCCCAACAACCTTCTTGAGATCCCAAAATACCGTCTCAATGTTCACCCGTCACTGTTGCCGAAATACCGGGGTTCCGCGCCCATTCACTGGCCCATCCTGAACGGGGATACAGAGACCGGTGTGAGCATCATCGATATTGCCGAAAAAGTCGACGCCGGCGACATTTATTGCCAGGAAAGGATCGCGATCGATCCGCGGACCGACGCCGAGCAGCTGGCCTCCGAATTGGCCCGTTTTTCCTACGGGATCCTCAAAAAAGTTCTCGCACAAGTCCAAGACGGAAAGCTTCATGGCATTCCGCAAAACGAAGCCGAGTCCACACTTGCGCCCCAGCTTTCCAAACAGGACGGGGAACTTTCGCTCACAACCATGACGGCCGTAGAAATGGACCGCAAGGTCCGGGGGCTTCAACCCTGGCCGGGTGCCTATTGTTTCGTAAAAAACGAACGCATTGCCTTGCTCGAGACCGATCTTCCCGCCGTAGCGACCTCAGAAAAACCGGGGACACTTCTTGCCCTCGAAAAAAAAGGCGGCATCCAGGTCGCAACTCGAGACGGAGTCCTCGAGATCCTCAAAGTCAAACCGGAAGGAAAGAACTCCATGACGGCTGCCGACTTTGTCCGCGGCCGCCGGCTTCAGGCTAGAGATCTTATCACCGCTTAAGGACCGCCTTGCCGCGTTCCTTGCAGTAGAATTCCTTGACACTCGGCGATGCGCGCCTATAATTAGCGCAAATCTGAAATGTTTTCCCCTCGTAATTTTCAACACTCACAGCGGTTTTATGTCCCAGGAGGCAGCGCATGGCGTTAAAGGTCGGTATTAATGGTTTTGGACGTATTGGGCGTTTGGTATTCCAGGCGATTTGCGATCAGGGCTTGCTCGGCAAAGAGATCGACGTTGTCGCGGTCGTGGATATTTCGATCGATGCGGACTACTTTGCTTATCAGATCAAGTATGATTCTGTCCACGGTCGCTTCAAGCACGCGGTCACGACCGAAAAAAGCTCGCCGGCGCTCGAAGATGCGGACACCCTTGTTGTGAACGGTTGCAAGACGAAGTGCATCATGGCCACCAAGACCCCGGACCAGCTCCCATGGAAAGCCCTCGGCGTGGATTATGTCATTGAATCCACCGGCCTTTTTACGGACTCCGAAAAAGCAAAACTTCATCTTACGGCCGGCGCCAAGAAAGTCATTATTAGTGCTCCCGGAAAAGGGGAAGTCAAGACGCTCGTCATCGGAGTCAATGAGCAGGAATATGACAGCGCCAAGCACCATATCGTCTCCAACGCCTCTTGCACCACGAACTGTCTCGCGCCGCTCGTGCACGTGCTTTTGAAGGAAGGCATCGGGATCGAGACCGGTCTTATGACCACGATCCACTCTTACACCGCGACACAAAAAACCGTGGACGGTCCTTCGAAGAAAGACTGGCGCGGTGGTCGTGCGGCCGCGATCAACATCATCCCATCCTCGACCGGTGCAGCGAAGGCTGTCGGTGAAGTGCTGCCAGCGACCAAAGGAAAACTCACCGGCATGGCATTTCGCGTTTCGACGCCGGACGTCTCCGTGGTCGATCTCACGTTCCGCTCTTTAAAAGACACCTCGATCGAAGAGATCGATTCACTTCTCAAGAAGGCCTCCCAGTCCTATCTCAAGGGCGTTTTGGGCGTGACGGATGAAGAAGTCGTTTCGACGGATTTTATCCATGACGAACGCTCCTCGATCTACGATTCACTGGCAACGCTCCAGAACAATTTGAAGGGTGAGAAACGCTTCTTTAAGCTCGTTTCCTGGTATGATAATGAATGGGGTTATTCGAACCGTGTGGTGGACCTTATTCGCTTTATGGCCAAAAAGGACGGCGCCCATTAAACTTCCGGATCTGAAAAGGCCTTACGCATGAAAAAGAAAACCGTTAAAGACATTGATGTTCGCGGGAAACGCATTCTCATGCGCGTAGATTTCAATGTGCCTATGAAAGACGGCGTGGTACAGGATGATACCCGCATTCGAGCGACCTTGCCCACTATCCAATATTTGCTTGATCAAGGCGCCAAAAGCCTGGTGTTGATGTCCCATCTTGGGGATCCCAAAAAGGACATGCAAAAGGCCAAGGAAAAAGCGGAAAAGGACGGCAACGCTTTTGATGAAAAAAAATACATTGAGGGCAAACATAAGATGGCGCCGGTCGCCGCGCAGCTCGCAAAACTTCTTGGGAAGGAAGTGAAACTCGCCCCCGCGTGCATGGGGCCTGAGACCGAAGCCATGGTCAAAGAGATCCCTCAGGGCGGTATCCTGATGCTTGAGAACACCCGTTTTCACAAAGAAGAGACTTCCAAGGACGCGGCCGATCGAGAAAAGATGGCCAAGGCCCTGGCCCAATATGGTGATATTTTCGTCAATGACGCTTTTGGATCTGCGCATCGCGCTCACGCGTCGACTGAAACTGTCGCGAAATATTTGCCCGCGGTGGCGGGTTTCTTGATGGAAAAAGAATTGGAATACCTTCAGGATAAGGTCGTCGATCACCCTGAGCATCCTTTCATTGCCATTATCGGCGGCGCAAAGGTCTCGTCAAAAATCGACGTCCTCAAAAGTTTGA
Organism: Candidatus Omnitrophota bacterium; assembly: GCA_043821445.1. Taxonomy (GTDB): domain Bacteria; phylum Omnitrophota; class Omnitrophia; order Omnitrophales; family Aquincolibacteriaceae; genus Aquincolibacterium. The sequence goes on from JBDRCT010000010.1 coordinate 12,538, forward strand.
TCGATAGGGTCGATCATATCATTATCGGTGGCGGCATGGCCTACACCTTTCTCACGGCCAAGGGAATCACATGCGGATCCTCGCTCGTGGAACCGGACATGTACGAACTTGCGCGTGAGATCCTTGAGAAGGCCTACAAGACCCGCAAATACATCTATTTGCCCATCGACCATATTATTACGCAGTCTTTTACCGCGAATGCTCCCAGTAAACACGTGGCACGCAACGGGATCGATGAGGGCTGGATGGGAATGGACATCGGCCCCATGACGGTGGAAAAATACACCAAGGCCCTCAAGGGCGCTAAGACGGTCTTCTGGAACGGCCCGCTGGGGGTCTTTGAATTCCCTAATTTTGCGAACGGAACGATCGCGATCGCCAAGGTGTTGGCAGAGCTCCCGGATTGTGTGACGGTGATCGGCGGCGGGGATTCGGTGTCGGCCGTCAATAAAGCCGGAGTTGCGGGAAAAATGTCCCATATTTCCACGGGCGGTGGCGCGTCGCTTGAGCTCGTGGAGGGCAAGGTGCTACCTGGTGTGGCCGCGCTTCTCGACAAATAAACCCAAAGAAAGAAAAGACCTTATGAAAAAAAGACCCCTGATCGCCGGAAACTGGAAAATGTACAAGACTGCCTCCGAGGCCGTCACGCTCGTTCAAACGCTCAAAGCGGCCGCGCACACGGTCACAAACGTCACCATCGTGATCTGCCCGCCCTTTACGGCCCTCAGTGAAGTTTCCAAGGTCCTGAATGACACTTTGATCGATCTCGGAGCCCAGAATATGTACTGCGCTCCTGAGGGTGCTTTCACGGGTGAGATTTCGCCCACCATGCTCAAAGACTCCGGTTGCCGTTATGTGATCCTCGGACATTCCGAGCGCCGCCAATACTTCAAAGAAGATGATATTCTGATCCATGAAAAAGTGAAGACGGCCCTTAAATACAGCATCATTCCCATCGTATGTATCGGCGAAACGCTCGCAGAACGGGATGCGAAGAAGCATTTTGACGTGGTTAAAACCCAATTCGACGAATCGATCGGCCGCCTCGAAAAAGAGGATATCGCCAAGGTCGTCATCGCCTACGAGCCGGTCTGGGCCATCGGAACGGGGAAGACCGCAACCCCGGACCAGGCCGAGCAGATGCATTCTTATATCCGCCGTCTTCTCAACGAGCGTTACAGTCAAGAGGTCGGCAGTCGCATTTCCATTCTCTACGGGGGGAGCGTCAAGCCGGACAATACCAAGTCCCTCATGGAAAAACCCAATATTGACGGCGCTCTGGTCGGCGGCGCATCCCTCAAAGCGGAATCGTTTGCCCAGATCATCCAGGAAGCTCAACAAACTTATGAATCGGGGAACCACTCATGAACATTCTCGTTGTTTGCCTCCATGTTATTGTTTGTCTTGTTCTGATCGTCGTTATTTTGCTCCAGGCCGGAAGGGGGCAGGGCCTTACGGGCGCCAGTTTCGGCGGCAACGTCCAGTCTCTTTTGGGGACTAAAGCGTCGTCGTTCCTTACCAAGGCGACAAGCGTCTGTGCGATCTTGTTCCTTTTCACTTGTATCGGTTTGAACGTCCTCGAGGTTCAAAAAAGCCGGTCGCTTTTCAAATCCCCTAAATCCCAAGCGCCGCTTGACATCGAGCAGATCAAAAAAACACTTGAGAAAATGAAGCAGGCAGAAAAAACAGGGGCGGCCGCGGCGACCCAAGCCGCCGCTACGACCGGGGCGACCGACGTCGAAAAAGCTACCGAGACCGCGAAAGCCGACACTGCGAAACTCGCGGAAGCTTCTACAACGGAAGCCGCTGCCACCGCGACGGAAACGGCTAAGAAACCATAGCCGGACTTCCGGTTCTTCCGCCCCATGCGGACCTTATGAAAGTCTCCGAGCCGAAACTTGGGGAATTGCGCTACATCAAGGGAGTCGGTCCCAAGCGTGCGCTCCTATTCCAAAAAATAGGCATCCGGTCGGTCCGTGACCTTCTTTATCTTTTCCCGCGCCGCTATGAAGACCGTTCGCATTTTGCTTCTCTGAACCACTTGCCTCTCAATGAGCCGATCACGTGCCGCGGCGAGGTCATGGATGTGAAATTCAAACCCATCCGGGGCATGCCGCTCGTCGAAATTTTGATCGGTGATGATTCGGGGACCCTACGCGCGGTCTGGTTCAATCAGCCTTACTTGAAAAGACTTTTTCTTTGCGGGCAGCAGGTCATCCTGTACGGCAGGGTCGAGTTTTACCAAAAACATCTCCAGATGTCGGCCCCGGAATTCGAGATCGTGGAAAGTCCGGAGGCCGAATCCATCCATACCGGACGCATCACACCGATCTACCCGCTGACCGAAGGACTTTTTCAGCGATCCCTCCGCACGACCTTGAGGGAGGCCGTCGAACATCATCTGGACGGCACTGTCACAGACGCTTTGCCACCCGAACTAAGAGCTGAAATGGATCTTATGACGCTCGACCGTGCCCTCCGTGAAATGCATCTTCCGAGCTCTTTCGAGGAACTCGAGCGAGCGCGGCGGCGCATCGTCTTCGATGAATTTTTTTCTTTTGAGCTCCAGATCTTTCTGAAAGTCAAAGCAATCCGGACACAGTATCAGGCCCCCGCATTCAATATAAGTCCGGAACTGACGCTTGAGTTCAAGCGTTCATTGCCTTTTGAGCTCACAAGAAGCCAGGAGAAAGCGATCCTGGATCTCGTGAAGGATCTGGGACAAACGGTCCCGATGAACCGTCTTTTGCAAGGGGACGTGGGATCCGGCAAAACGGTGGTCGCCGCGTTCGCATTTCTTGCGGCGCATCGATCGGGGTTTCAATCCGCTTTTCTCATTCCGACCGAAATTCTTGCGGAGCAACATTACCGGACCCTCATGAGATTTTTGGAACCCGTTGGGATCCGTCCCGAGCTTCTGACCAAAAGCACAGAAACGGACAGGCGCGCGCGACTTATTGCGGAGCTCAAAGCCGGGAAGGTCCCTGTCGTGGTCGGCACGCACGCACTTTTGCAAGAGGACGTTCAATTTAAGGAACTAGGACTCCTCGTGGTCGATGAGCAGCACAAGTTCGGGGTCCATCAGCGCAATCAGCTTTTACAGAAGACGCCGCGGCCGCATCAGCTTGTCATGACCGCAACGCCGATCCCGCGAACCCTGGCTCTTACCGTTTATGCGGATCTGGATATTTCCGTTATGAAAGAACTGCCCAAAGGCCGTCAACCGATCAAGACTTACTGGATCACACGTAAAAAACAGCCCGATGTCTTCGACCATATGGCCCTGCGGATCCAAAAGGGGGAGCAGGCCTACATCGTGTTCCCGCTGATCGAAGAAACTGAGAAAAAGGACCTCTTGGCTGCGAAAAAAGAGTTTGAACGCCTCCGGAAAACCGTATTCAAAAAATTCCGGATGGGACTGGTCCACGGCAAATTGGAGCGCTCGGAGCGGGAAGCGATCATGCGCGCCTTTTCCCGAAATGAGATCGATATCCTCGTTGCGACTTCGGTGATCGAGGTGGGGATGGACCAGCCGAACGCCACCATGATGATCATTGAGAATGCCGAACGGTTCGGGCTTGCGCAACTCCACCAATTGCGCGGACGCATCGGCCGCGGCAAACTCGGATCCGATTGCTTTCTTTTTGGCGAGCCCTCAACCGACGAGGGAAAAATGCGCCTGAGACTTCTCACCAAACTAAACGACGGGTTCCTTATCGCCGACGAAGATCTTAAGCTTCGCGGGCAGGGGGACCTTTGGGGGACCCGGCAATCAGGCGAACCGTTCTTTCGCGTCGCACATCCGGTCACGGACGAGGCCATCCTGCTTCGGGCAAGACAGGAGGCTCAAAAATGGGTCAGCGGCATTCCCGGAAGCCTCTCTCAAAAAATTCCCGCATGGATCCAAAAATATCTCGAACAAATGCCTAAAACCGATTAGACTACAGATCCATGCGCATCATCAGCGGTAAATTTAAGTCCCGGAAGATCGATTTCCCCAAGAATAGACTGACCCGTCCCATGACAGACAGGACCAAAGAGACCCTTTTTAATATCGTGGGTTCGTTCGTCTTCGGGAAACACGTTCTGGACCTCTATGCCGGATCGGGAAGTCTTGGCTTGGAATCCTTGAGCCGGGGTGCGATCAGCGCGACCTTCGTCGACCAGGCGCCATGGGCGCAGAAAGTGATCGAGAAGAACCTGGCAAGTCTCGGGATAAGCGATCAGGGCACGGTCCTCACGCGGGACATACTCTCGGCCGTCAAAAAACTCGAGAAATCCGGGCAGGGATTTTCGCTGATCTTTGTAGACCCGCCCTTTATGAAAGGCCGGGTCAAAAAGACATTGATGAGGCTGGACGCGTCTGATATAGTCCTGCCTTTCGCGCAAGTGGTGGTGGGGCATATGTGGCGGGAAGAACTGCCGAATGCCGAGCTTAAAAACCTTAAATGGGTCCGCACAAAACGGATCGGGCAAGCCTGCCTGTCCTTTTATTTCCGATTGGAATCAAAAAATGAAAAAACGAAAAGCTATATATACGGGGAGCTTTGATCCCGTCACGTTCGGCCATCTGGATCTGATCGAGCGGGCGCTCAGCCTCTTTGATGAACTGATCGTGGTCGTAGCCTCGAATCCTTCGAAGAAGACTCTTTTTACGGCGGAGGAGCGGGTCGGTTTCTTGAAAGCGGCGCTCAAACACCGTCCCCAGGTCAAGGTGAAGCACTGGGAAGGTCTGACGGTCCATTTCGCAGAAAAAGAAAAAGCATTCACGCTCATCCGGGGGATTCGAGCGACCTCGGATTTCGATTATGAGTTTCAAATGGCTCTTACGAACCGCAAGCTTGCTCCCATGATCGATACGGTGTTCTTGATGCCGTCCGAATCGCATTTTTATCTTTCCTCACGCCTCATCAAAGAGATCGCTCAGCTGGGCGGAGATGTGACGCGTTATGTCCCGCCGCTGGTCGCTATTCGGATCCAAAAAAAATTTCCAGACCGCAATGCCCGTTAATATGAAATTCATCCTTTCAGAGTTTCAAGAGGGCGTCCCGGTCCATGTCGAGGGATCGTATGACGCGAAAGCGATCGAGGTCGAGTTCCCGGACATGCTTTATACGGGGCCCGTACTTCTCGTGGGCGAAGCAGAGAAAAGCGGCGGCATGCTCCGGTTGCAAGGCACTCTGACGACGACGGTCAAGCGGATCTGCGGAAAATGCCTGAAGGAAAAGAACGAGACGTTATCCTTCGATATGGACTGGATCTTTGACCTCTCAGGAAAGGATACGATCGATCCCCTTGAGAATGTTCGTGAACTCCTGATCGTCGAACACCCCATAGTGCATCTGTGCAAAGCAAGCTGCCGGGGACTTTGCCCCCAGTGCGGCATCGATCTCAATGAAGGCGCTTGCAATTGCAAGAAAATTGGCTATCATGCTTCCCCAGTCATCATAAAAAAAGAGAAATCCAAGAAGGAGCGACATCATGGCTCATCCTAAGAGAAAACATTCGAATACGCGCTCACGCTTGCGCCGAGCCAACGACCATCTGGTCCTGAAGTCCCGCTCGCAGTGCACGCAATGCGGCGCGTTCGTCCTGCCCCATCGCGTCTGTACTTCCTGTGGCTTTTACAAAGGAAAGCTGGTGAAATCGATCAAAGTCAAGACCCAGGAGAAGGAATAGCCTTTATGATCCGGATTGCCCTGGACGGAATGGGGGGCGATTACGCCCCGCAGGTCGTGGTCGAAGGCGCCGTCATGGCGGCCAACGACTTCGAGCATCTCGAGATCGTTCTTGTCGGTCAGACCGCTCCCTTGAAACAGGAACTGAATAAGTATAAGGTCCTGGGTGGCAAGATCATCATCCTTGAAGCGAGTGAGGTCATCGGCATGGGGGAATCGCCGGTCGCCGCGCTCCGCAAGAAAAAAGATTCCTCGATCGGCGTTTGTGTCGACCTTTTGAAGAAAAAAGATTGTGACGCGGCCGTTTCCGCGGGAAACACGGGGGCCATGGTCGCCGCCGCTACGCTCCATCTCGGCATGTTGCCCGGGATTAAGCGTCCCGGCATCGCCATTGCAACGCCAACACTCCACGGCATGTCCGTGACCACGGATGTGGGGGCAAATTTAAACCCTTCCGCTTATGAACTTTTCCAATACGCGATTATGGCGGACGTGTTCGCCAAAAGCATTCTCAAGAAAAAACGTCCTGCGATCGGGCTTCTTAACATCGGAGAGGAAGAGTCCAAGGGGACCGAGGTCCTCAAGGAGACTTATAAGCTTTTGCGCGAATCATCGCTTAACTTTATCGGAAATATCGAAGGGCGTGATTTTTTTACCGGGAAGGCCGATTGTATTATTTGTGATGGTTTTGTCGGCAATGTGGTGCTCAAGATGATCGAAAGTATTCTCGAGACTTCTGTCGCGCTCATTGGCCGCGAACTCCGCAAGAACCTTTTCACATCTCTTGCCGCATGGCTCTTGAAACCGGCTCTTTCTTCCATCCGCAAAGCGACCGACTATGAAAAAGCGGGCGGGGCCCCGCTCCTCGGTGTGGACGGAAATATCATCATCAGTCACGGTATCTCCTCCGCCCTCGCCATTCGGAATGCGATCCGTGTCGCGGGCGAGCTTGTCACCACGCGTGTCAATGCGCAGATCGTGGAAGCCATCACTCCGTACCTGAACCATGCCGTCCCGTCCGTTTCTCCGGCGGAACGCAAATCCACCAATGCATAACTATCCTGACTTTTATTTTCTTTTTAATGGTAGTCAGGATTGCCCCAATTTCAGATTCTCTGAAATTGATCGGGATTGGGACTAATCCCGCGAAGAAAATAAAGGAATCATGACTGCACCTTATCGTGCTGCCATTACGGGGCTCGGGGCTTATTTGCCCGAAAAAATTTTAACGAACGCGGACATTGAAAAGATCGTCGATACCACCGACGAGTGGATCCGCACGCGCACCGGCATCCATGAGCGCCGGATCGCTGCAGAAGACCAAGCCACGAGCGATCTCGCTCTCCCGGCCGCTCAAGAAGCCCTTAAGAATGCCGGACTTACCCCGCAAGATCTCGATCTTATCATCGTCGCAACCTGCTCTCCGGATATGATATTTCCCTCGGCTTCCTGCTATCTCCAGGCAAAACTGGGCGCTTCCTGCGGGGCTTTTGATCTCGGGGCCGCCTGTTCCGGCTTTGCCTACGCCCTTTCCGCCGCTGAAGGATTTGTAAAATCCGGCATTCATAAGAATGTGCTGGTCGTCGGGGCCGAAACGATCACAAGATTTATCGACTGGAAAGACCGCAGCACATGCGTTCTCTTTGGAGACGGCGCCGGCGCGGCCGTTGTTTCCAGGTCCAGGGACGGTCATGGCATTCTCGCCTCGCATCTTGGAGCCGATGGCACCCAAAGTGAGATCCTCCAGATCCCGGCGGGCGGCTCCAGGATCCCTCCGAGTGCTGAAAGCGTTGCGAAGGGGCTTCATTACATTCGCATGGACGGCCAAGCACTTTTCAAGATCGCGGTCAAGACCATGGAACAGGCCGTCCTCAAGGTTCTCGAGCATGAAAAGCTTCAAGTGCATGACATCAACTGCCTCATCCCGCATCAGGCAAACAATCGCATACTGCAAGCCGTGGCGGAACGTCTTAACATCCCATCCGAAAAGGTCTTTATCAACGTGGACCGCTACGGCAATATGTCGAGTGCTTCCACGGTGATCGCTCTTTATGAAGCCGTAAAGTGCGGGGCGGTCAAGAAAGGGGACTATGTGGTCCTCGTTGCGTTCGGCGGCGGTCTCACCTGGGGCGCGAGTCTTATCAAGTGGTGATCCCTATGAACAAGCCCATAGGTTTCTTATTTCCGGGGCAAGGCGCTCAATTCGTGGGCATGGGCAAAGATCTTTATGCCACGAGCCCGGCCGCTTGCGCACTTTATAAAAAAGCCGAGGGGATCCTGGGCTACTCCATCAGCCAAATTTGCTTTGCCGGACCCGAAAAAGAATTGACGCGCACCCTTTATGCTCAAACCGGTATCCTGGTCACAAGCCTTGCCGCCCTCGCGGCGCTTCGTGAAAAATACCCGGATCTTACGCCCTCGATCGTCGCGGGTTTAAGCTTGGGTGAGTTCACGGCATTAGCCGCCGCGGGAGCGATCTCCTTTGAAGATGCGTTGAAACTTGTGCAAGTCCGCGCCGAAGCGATGGAAGACGCGGCCAAGAACAACCCGGGAACCATGGCCTTCATTATGGGACTTACAGTTGAACAATGCCTGGGGGTGGCCAAGGAGGCAGGTTGTGAGATCGCAAATCTCAATGCGCCGGACCAAACAGTGCTTTCCGGAACTCTTCTGACCATAGAACTAGCCTGCAAGATCGCCGAAGCCAAGGGCGCCAAGCGTGCAATGCCGCTTAAAGTCGGTGGCGCTTTTCATTCCTCCCTCATGGCTGAGGCGAAAGCGCGACTTGAAGCCGCGCTTGTCAGTGCTCCGATCCATGAACCCAAATGCGCTTTTATTCCCAATGTTACGGCTCAAAAAGTCTCAAATCCCAAAGAGATCCGGACTCTTCTTGCAAAACAACTCACGAGTCCGGTCCAGTGGGTCCAGACCATGGCGACCGCCAAAGAATCCGGGACCACCCTTTATCTGGAGATCGGTCCCGGAAAGATCCTCAAAGGACTGGCGCGCAAGTGCCAGCCGGAATTTGAAGTTTTTTCGTTTGGTTCCGCGACCGATTTCAAAAGTCTTGAATCGCCTGGGTTATTGGAAAAATCATCACGCATAGAGGACCTGCCCCGTTAGAGTCTTAAAAAACTCTAAGCGGGATTACGAAAGATAACATAAATAAAAAACCAGGGTCTTGCAGACATCTCGAGACTCTAACGGGGGAACAACCATGATGCTGAAAGATAAAGTTGCGCTTGTAACGGGTGCCGGTCGCGGGATCGGTCAGGCGATCGCACTCGCGTTCGCAAAAGAAGGTGCCATTCTGGTGCTTTCGGACCTCAAAACCGAGTTTTTGACGGAGACCGAGACCCTCGCAAAACAGGCGGGATCCCCGAAATGTGTTTTGACGCAAGCTAATGTGGCTAATGGGGATGAAGTGGAGCAAGTCGTCAAAATCTCCCTTGACACCTTTGAGCGCATCGATATACTCGTCAACGTTGCGGGCATTACGAAGGACGGGTTGCTCGCCACCATGTCCGAACAGGACTGGGACGATGTTCTTTCGATCAATTTGAAAAGCGCATTCCTCTTCACGAAGGCGTGCGCAAGGCCCATGATGAAGCAGCGTGCCGGAACGATCATCAATATCGCTTCCATCATCGGGATCGCCGGGAATGCCGGGCAGGCGAATTATGCGGCCTCGAAGGGGGGCATGATCGCTTTGACGAAAAGCACGGCGAAAGAGTTGGCTAAACGGAACATTCGGGCCAACGCGATCGCTCCGGGATTCATCAAAAGTAAGATGACCGATAAGCTGCCGCCGGATCTGGTTGAGAAAATGAAGGAACGGATCGGGCTCAGGCGTCTCGGAGAGCCTCAAGATGTGGCGAATGTTGCCGTATTTTTGGCATCGGAAGCATCAGCCTATGTCACCGGACAGACCATCGTCGTGGATGGTGGACTTGTACTCTGATGCATTTTTCATGTCGTAAAGCTTTTAATCATTAAAGGAGGATACATCGATGGGCGTTCAGGAAAAGATCACAGAAATTATTGTCGAACAGCTGGGTGTAAAACCCGAGGAGGTCGTTCCGGAAGCCTCTTTCGTGGATGATCTCGGCGCGGATTCTTTAGACACGGTTGAGTTGGTCATGGCTTTCGAAGAAGAGTTCGGGGCGGAAATCCCTGATGAAGACGCCGAAAAGCTTCAGACCGTTGGGGATGCCATTAAGTACGTCTCGGAAAAGACGAGCCAGAAGTAATCGCTCGCCTCTTCATTCCTAAAGATCTTCTCACCCACGGAAAACAGCTATCATGAGGCGTGTAGTTATTACCGGTATTGGCATGATCACCCCTGTCGCCAATACCGCTGAAGAGACTTGGCAGGGCTTTTTGAAAGGCAAGAGCGGAACGGGTCCGTTGACCCAGATCGATTCGGCGCCTTTCAATTCCAAAGTCGCAGCCGAGGTCAAGAACTTCGAGCCCCTCAAATACCTGACCCCCAAGGACATTAAAAAGACGGACATCTTTGTCCAATTCGGAGTCGCCAGCGCCAAAATGGCCATGGCGGACGCCAAACTTGACATTGCCAAGGTAGACGCCCACCGCGTCGGCATCCTGGTCGGTTCGGGGATCGGGGGACTTCGCGTGATCGAGGAACAGCACCGCCAGATGATGGAAAAAGGCCCGGGCCGTATTTCTCCCTTCCTGATCCCGATGCTCATTGTCAACATGGCCCCGGGGCAGATCTCCATTGCGCTTGGCCTCAAAGGCCCGAGCACTTGTGTGGCCACGGCCTGCGCGACAGGCTCGAACGCCATCGGGGATGCCTTCAAGCTTATCCAACGCGATGAGGCAGACATCATGTTCGCCGGCGGCACGGAATCCTGCATCACGAACCTCGGATTCGGCGGGTTTGATGCTATGAAGGCTTTGAGTACTCACAACGACCATCCCGAGACCGCGTCCCGTCCATTCGATAAGACGCGCAGTGGATTCGTGATGGGCGAAGGCTGCGCCATTCTGATCATGGAAGAGTTGGAGCACGCAAAAAAACGCGGTGCACGGATCTACGCCGAAATGGCGGGGTACGGCATGACCTCCGATGCCAGTCACATCACGGCACCGGATCCCAGCGGGGAAGGGGCCGCGCGCTGTATGATCAATGCCATGAAGGACGCGAAGATCCGTCCCGAGGATGTGGATTATATCAACGCTCACGGGACCTCGACGCCCTTGAACGACAAGGTCGAAACCATCGCTATTAAAAAAGCTTTGGGGGAGAGTGTCGCGCGTAAGGTCCGGATCAGTTCGACTAAATCCATGGTCGGGCACCTGCTTGGGGCGGCGGGAGCCGTGGAAGGCGCAGTATGCGTCCTGGCCATCCGCGACCAGATCGTTCCGCCGACCATCAATTACAAATATCCGGATCCGGAATGCGATCTGAATTATGTGCCGAATGAAGCCCAAAAGTGCCGCGTCCGTGTCACTTTATCGAATTCTCTTGGTTTTGGAGGCCATAATGCCTGTATCGCATTCAAAGCGTATCAGGAATAGGCCTCATTTTCTCTCTTCAGATAACACCTTTTTCTGCCGAAACATCAACTCAAAGGAATCAACTTAAAAGGAACAGGCTCTGCCCTAAGAGCGTGGTGTATGCGCCTTAAAAAACTCGAGCTTCTAGGTTTCAAGTCCTTCGCCGAAAAAACCGAGCTAGCTTTTGACCAAGGGGTCACTTGCATCGTCGGTCCTAACGGTTGTGGCAAGAGCAATGTCTCCGACGCTATCCGTTGGGTTCTTGGAGAACGTAGCGCGAAGCTTTTGCGCGGCTCGTCCATGGAAGACGTCATTTTCAACGGCACGGAAGTCCGCAAACCTCTCGCCTTCGCCGAAGTCTCCCTCACGATCGATAATGCGGATCGCGGTATGCCGATCGAATATAACGAAGTCACGATCACGCGCCGCCTTTACCGGACGGGGGAAAGTGAATATCTCCTCAATAAAACCCAGTGCCGGCTCAAAGATATCCAGGATCTGATCCTCGACACCGGCATCGGCTCTTCGTCTTACTCTATGATCGAACAAGGAAGGATCGACTACATTCTCAAGGCGGACCCGGAAGAGCGCCGTTTCCTTATTGAAGAAGCCGCAGGGATCGCCAAGTATAAGGTCAAGAAAGACGAATCGATCCGAAAGCTCGAACGCACGGAAGAGAACTTGAAACGCCTCCAGGACATCGTTTTCGAGGTCCAAAAAAATATCCAGTATGCCGAACGTCAGGCCAAGCGTGCCGAACGCTACAAACTTGAACTTGAACGCCTCAAAATGCTGGAGATCAAGCGCGCCTTTCATGACCAGCGCCAGATCGAGCAAAAGAAACTCGACCTCACGCAGAACTTCCAGTTCAAGAAGGATGAGCTCACGGCGCTTGCGGTAAAACTTCAAACCCATCATCAAACGATCGAGGATCAGGAAACCCGCGTCCGGGGGATCGGTCAGCGTTGCCACGTCAAAGAGGGCGAGCGCTATCAAGCGCTCGCACAGATCGAGACGAACGATCAAAAACTTCAGTTCATCCGGGATAAGCGCGTTGAACTCGCCCAACAGCGCGGGCAGCTGCTGCAAGAGCAGGACCAACTGCGCCAAGCACTCGAGGCTGCGGCCCATCGGAAAAATGAGCTCCATGAACTTCTCAAAACCAGGGAGACTGAAAGTTTCCAGATCCAAACGCGTCTCGCGGAGGCCACTCAAAAGCTGCAGCATCAAGAGTCCTTGATCGAGGAAGCCAAGAACGCTCTTGAAACGGCCCGCAAAGAATTCTTCGAGACCGCTCAGCTCACCACCCAGGCCCGCAATGAATTCCACCGGACCAAAGCGCTCGGAGAGAATTTGGGATCCCAGCGTCGACGGGAAGAATCGGATTCAAGCCGTCTCGCCGAGCAGATCGCGTCCTGGAATGAAAAACTCACGCTTTGTCTTCAGGCGCTTGAGAGCATGAACTCCGAGCTTCAGGATACGTTGAGCGGCCATCAGGGACTTCGAGCCACGACCCATGCGTTTGAGCAGGAACTTATGGAACTCCGTCAATATGCGCATGAGACACGGCTCGCGCTCCGCGAAAAAGAATCCCGGCTTCACACGCTCAATGAGATGGAAGGCGCGAGTTCGTCCGCATTCCAGGAATTCTTGAGCGAAGCGTCCCAACAGGTTCCGGGGCTCGTCCGGAGTCTTCAGGAAGTCCTAAAAATCCAGGAAGGTTATGAATGGGCCATCGATGTAGCTTTTGGACAATTTGCAAGGTCTCTGGTCGCCGGGGACGTAGAGACCGCACGAACCCTTGTGGAGCAGTTGAACGCTAAACGTTCGCTCGCCGCCGGGATTTTTCTTAAAACGCAGGTTTCATTTTCTCCGGAAGCCTCCCGACACTATGCGTCTTTCGGATTCCGGCCGCTCGCCGACTTTGTCCAGATCGAACCTGGGTTTGACGGCATTCTTGGGAATGTCTTTGTCGGCGAAACCTTTCCGCTCCATCGGCTCGAGGCACTTTTCCAGGAACCTTCCCCGGCCAATCTCGTTTCACGTGACGGCCTGTTCTTAAGTTCCGACCGCAGGCTCTTTTTCTGGAACGATCAGAGCCGCTCCCAGTTCTTTTTTTCAAGAAATTCCGAAACCTCGAAGATCCGCCAAGAGATCGAAGCTCTCACGGCGCAAGTGCAGGAAAAAGAAGCAAAGATCGGTTATCTTGAGACCGAGCTTGCAACCTTGCGCGCTCAGAGCGCTGAAGCCGCCGAGCAAAAGACCTCGACCCTCATCGAAAAAGAATCCCTCGAGAGTGAACGGAAGAACATCGAAGAACGTCTCCTGGGTTTGAGATCCGAGGCTGAATTATCGGTTTCCGAGATCCATGAATTGGCGCAGGAGGCCGAGCGGGTCCGCATCGCGTGCGAGCAGATCCAGGCGTCCCTGACCCAGAAAGAACAGGAAGAATCCAAGTTTGGAGAGATCCAGCGTCAAAAGGAAAAAGATCTCGAACATTGCCTGAGCGTCCGTGAAGAGGTCCTGGGCGCGGTCCGGCAATGTCAAACACAAGCCGAGCAATCTCAGCAAGGAATGCGACATCTTGAGGAATCATTGCAACTTGTCGAGCAACATGCGCAAAAAGACAGAGAGAGGCAAGCCTTCCTTGAGCACGGGAAAGAGCGTATCGCGGCCAAAGAACAGGACCTGGCCCAGGAAGAGCTCGTCTGCGTCCGCCTTGCCGAAGAACACCAACAGCGGCTGCATACGGTGGATGTGGACCTTGAGTTGCTGCATAAAGACCAGCGGGAGCAGGAAGTGCTCTTGACGGGTCAGCGCCACGCTTTGGACCAAATGCTTCACTCCCAAAAGGTGCTGCAGGACGAAGAACATCAGATCTCGCTCCAGCAAATGGACCTCGACTACCAACTCAAGAACGTGGGGGAACGGCTTCTGCAGCGCTATCGTCTGAACCTTTTGGAGCTCAACAGCCAGGATTATATTTTCACGGAAGAAGAATTAGCCTCCGCAGAGGAGACGATCGCGGCACTTCAGAACAAGGTCGATTCCCTCGGCACCGTCAACCTGCTCGCCATCGAAGAATATCAGGAATTGAAAACGCGCTATGATTTCCTTTTAGCGCAACAAAAAGACCTGGATGATGCGCGGAATTCCCTCATGGAAGCCATCCGCAAGATCAATCAAACTACCAAGCAGCTTTTTGAGGACACTTTTAAGCAGGTGCAGGAAACCTTCAGACAGTATTATCAGATCCTTTTTCGGGGCGGTGAGGCGCGCATCTTTCTGATCGATGAGGCACACCCCCTCGAATCGGGGATCGATATCGTCGTGCGTCCTCCCGGAAAAAAAATGCAGAATATGTTGCTTCTTTCGGGCGGCGAAAAGGCATTGACCGCCGTCGCGCTCCTTTTCGCGCTCTTCAAGATCAAGCCGTCGCCTTTCTGCCTTTTGGATGAGATCGATGCGCCCCTTGACGAGGCCAATATTGACCGTTTCCTTGCGGTGCTCAACACATTCATCGAACAATCCCAATTCATCATCATTACCCATAATCGCAAGACCATCGCTATGGGGGATTCCCTCTACGGCGTGACCATGGAAGAACCCGGTATTTCCAAGATCGTTTCCGTGAAGGTCCGTTCCGGCGAAGAATCCCTTTCCGGCGGGGATGAGGCTGTGGCCCCCTCCGTCGACGCGGTTCCGATCGATGAAGTTCCGGAAAAAAATACGGACACCGTCAGCGCTTGAGCATTCCGAACTACCTGACCCTTCTTAGGATCCTTCTCACCCCCGTTTTTTTTATCACACTTGTTTCCTACACTCCGGAAAAGGAAGGGCTTCGTTTCGTGGCGCTGGCGATTTTCGCGGCCGCCGCTTTGACCGATGCGCTGGATGGGCTTCTGGCGCGGTTCCTGAAACAACGAACCGCGTTAGGGCAAATGCTGGATCCCCTCGCAGATAAAATACTCCTTGTGAGCGCTTACATCGGTCTGCTTTTTGTGGCCGCACTTTCTTTTCGGCCTCCCCTTTGGATCACGATCACCATCATTTTCCGTGATCTGATCCTTCTTATAGGATTTTTCGCACTTCACTTTGCCTCCGTAAAGATCGAGGTACAACCGAACATCTGGGGCAAGCTCACGACCGTCTCCCAAATGCTCTTGTTGTGTTTTATCCTGCTCGAGTGTCCGGTCGCAATACCTTTGGCCTATCTCACGGTAACCTTCACGATCGTCTCGGGGATCATCTATATTACCCGCGGGTTAAAGTTCATCCAATGAACGATCTTTTTTTGTCTGTGCTCTTCATGCTTGCGGCTTACCTCATAGGTTCCGTTCCGTTCGGTCTCATCGCCGGGTCCAGAATAAAAGACCTCGATATCCGCGAGCATGGC
Organism: Candidatus Omnitrophota bacterium; assembly: GCA_043821445.1. Classification (GTDB taxonomy): domain Bacteria; phylum Omnitrophota; class Omnitrophia; order Omnitrophales; family Aquincolibacteriaceae; genus Aquincolibacterium. Next base: position 28,135 of record JBDRCT010000010.1, read on the forward strand.
AGCAAGAACATCGGTGCGACCAACGTTTTTCGCGTGGTTGGAAAAAAGTGGGGGATCACGGTACTTCTGCTGGATGTCGTCAAAGGTTATGTCGCGTGTGTGCTTCCGGCATTTTTCGGCCAAAGCCTCGTCCTCCCGTTCCAGCTGCTTTTGGGCATCAGCGCGATCCTGGGGCATAGCTTCCCGGTTTGGCTCAATTTCAAAGGGGGGAAAGGGGTGGCAACCTCGCTAGGGGTCTTTCTGGCTATCGCTTGGATCCCGACCCTCATCACATTCGGACTTTGGATCTTCTGCTTTGTGATCACCCATATCATTTCGATCTCCTCGCTGGTGGCCGCGGTGATCTTTCCGGTCATGATCACCTGGCGCTATATGGGAACCCCCGGTATCAAATTTCTACTGCCGATCAGCATCACCCTGGCTGTCTTCATCTTCTATACCCACCGTGCCAACATTCAGCGCCTCCGCCAAGGAACCGAAAAGAAGCTTTTTTAAGGCTTTGCTTGACAATTAAATAAAATCATATATTATTTCAATAAAACTAATATTCTATAGCGCCGCCGCTTCTTAAATTATCTTTACAGAAGATGGGTGGGCCGATAGAATTTCAATCTCACGCCTTCCTACAAGGAGAAAAATTATGGCCGAACGGAAAAGATCAGAAAAACACGCCGCACCCGAATCAAAGAGATCCACGGACAAACAAAAGGCCCTCGAACTCACGCTTCAGCAGATCGAAAAACAGTTCGGCAAAGGCTCCATCATGAAGCTCGGCGACCAGCACCACGAGAATGTCGCCGCTCTTGCCACGGGAGCCCTGAGTCTTGATATCGCCACCGGCATCGGAGGCATTCCCCGCGGACGCATCGTCGAGATCTTCGGACCCGAGTCAAGCGGCAAGACCACGCTCACGTTGAATATCATTGCCCGGATCCAGTCCACCGGCGGTGTTGCGGCCTTTATCGACGCAGAGCACGCCTTGGACCCGCAATATGCGCAAAAGATCGGCGTCAAGGTCGATGAACTTCTTATCTCACAGCCCGATTCCGGTGAGCAGGCGCTCCAGATCGCGGAAATGCTTGTACGCTCGAATGCCGTGGATCTCATCGTTGTGGATTCTGTGGCGGCGCTTGTTCCTCGCGCGGAGATCGAAGGGGAGATGGGGCAATCACAAATGGGCCTTCAAGCGCGCTTGATGTCCCAGGCGATGCGCAAGCTCACGGCCATTATCAGCAAATCCAAGACCTGCATTATTTTCATCAATCAGTTGCGCGAGAAGATCGGCGTCATGTTCGGCAATCCCGAGACCACTCCGGGCGGCAAAGCCCTCAAGTTCTATGCCTCCATGCGATTGGACATTCGCAGGATCGCAAGCCTCAAAAAGGGCGACGTCGTTATCGGGAACAGGGTTCGTGTCAAAGTCGTCAAAAACAAGGTCGCGGCCCCGTTCCGCCAGGCGGAATTTGACATCCTGTTCGATGAAGGCATTTCGCGCTCCTCGAACGTCGTGGAGCTTGGCACCCAATACCAGGTGATCGATAAATCCGGAACTTGGCTTGCTTACAACGATCAAAAACTCGGACAAGGCAAGGATGCGGCCCGCATTTTTCTGAAAGAAAATACGAAGCTCCTCGAAGAGATTGAGGAAAAGATCCTGGAAAAAGTCGCCGCCGGAGAAAGCGCGGTCGTCGGCGCGGCCGCCGAATAGTCCTCAGCGGGAAAGTTTTCTTCAGAAAGGATGGCCCCGATTTCCGTCCAAGCCTTTATTTTCATTTCATAAAAGGCGATTTGGACGGCCCCAATTTAGACTCGGTTGAAATTGGCAGGTATGGGGACCGCTTTTTCTCATATGGACAAAATGCTCACGGAAGAACAGACTAAGCAGGCGATCATCACCTGTCTGAGGCTACTCGCCGCCAGTCCCAAAAGCGGTCAGGAACTGAGAAAAAAGCTCGAGGGTAAGGGCTACTCCTCCGGGACGATCGATCAAGCGCTCGGCGATCTCAAGGCCCAAGGTGTTCTGGATGATACGAGATACGCCAAGGACCTGGTGGCCAGGCTCATCCTCGGCAAATCCGCGGGCCGTTACAAGATCGCGTTTGAATTGAAGCGGCACGGAATTTCGAAAAAAATCTCGGATGAGATGTTGGGAACGCTGTCCAACGAAGACGAGACAGAACGCGCGCTGGAGCAGGCCCGGCTGAAATGGACCGGATGGTCCCGGCTCGATCCGCAGAAACGCAGGAAGCGCCTTTATGATTTTTTAATACGGAAAGGGTACGATTTTCAGATCGTTCAGGATATCCTTCAAAAGCTTTCGAAAGGATCCGCGGACGATGAGATCTGACGCTTTATGAAAACAGCCACGAACGACCTGCGAAAAGCTTTCCTGGAATTTTTCAAATCCAAAGACCACACCGTGATGGCCAGCGACTCTCTGGTGCCCCAAAACGACCCCTCCTTGCTCTTCACGGGAGCAGGGATGAACCAGTTCAAGGAATACTTCCTGGGGGTCAAAAAGGACCTCAAACGGGCCGCCACAAGCCAAAAATGCCTTAGGACGGGCGATCTTGACGAGGTGGGACGGACCCCCTTTCATCACTCATTCTTCGAAATGTTGGGTAATTTCTCGTTCGGCGATTATTTCAAGAAAGAGGCCATCGAATGGGCCTGGGAATTCCTGACTCAGACGCTTGCGATCCCCAAGGACCGGCTCCGCGTCACGGTCCACGAGCAAGACAAAGAGGCCTACGAAATATGGCACAAGGTGATCGGCCTGCCCAAAGACTGGATCTTTCTTTGCGGTGACAAAACGAATTTCTGGCCTGCGAACGCGCCCCAAAACGGCCCCAACGGTCCTTGCGGCCCATGCTCCGAGATCTACTTCGACCAGAACCCCAAGGTCCAGGGGACCCCGATCGACGATTCCGAAAAATTCGCGGAGATCTGGAACCTCGTCTTCACGCAATATGACCGCCGGGACGGCGGCAAACTCGTTCCGCTTGCCAATAAGAATATCGACACCGGGATGGGCCTTGAACGGCTTGCGTGCATCCTTCAGGGCAAGGCGTCCAATTTCGAGATCGATATTTTTCTGCCGATCCACGAAGCCATTCTCAAGGCTCTGGAACTTGATCCTAAAACAGTGGGAACCCAACAACTTTATACGATCTCCGATCATTTGCGCGCCGTTGTTTTTTCCATCGCGGACGGCGTCGTACCGTCGAACGAAGGCCGCGGTTATGTGATCCGCAAACTGATCCGCCGTGCAATCTGGCAAGCGCACCCATGGATGCCGCGGAAAAAGATGACCCGGCCATTTCTCTTCAAGGCTGTTTCATCGGTCATCCAGGTCATGGGAGAGGCCTATCCCGAGCTCCTGGAAGCAGAAGAGAACATCCGCATGGTCCTTTCCCAGGAAGAAGAGCGTTTTCTGCGGACGCTGGAGGACGGGCTTCGTATTCTCAAAACACAACTTATAAATTATAAAGGAGCAGGACTGCAGACCGTCCCAGCGGAAACCGTTTTTGAACTCTATGATACTTTCGGATTCCCGGAAGAATTGACACACGGCATCGCGGAGGCCGAAGGATTCGCGATCGATCACAAGGGGTTTGAAAAACTTATGGAAGACCAGCGCGCGCGCTCCAAGGAAGGCAGTAAGATCTCCGGCGACATTTTCGCTTCGTCGGGGCTGGACAAGATCCCGGATAACGTTCCAGCCACGATGTTCCTCGGTTATGAAGCTTTGGAATCCAAAGCCAAGATCCTCTGGCACCAGACCGAAGGGAAGCGGGCGACCGTCGTGCTCGACCAAACTCCTTTCTACGCGGAAAGCGGCGGCCAGGTCGGCGATCAGGGCGTGATCGAGGGCCAGGGACTGAAGCTTAAAGTCGTCGATACGAAAAAACTCGACAAATATTTTTTACATCAGGCCGAGGTCCTTCAGGGCGCGGTCAAAGACGGCATGGCCGTGACGGCCGCTGTCGACAGTGCGATCCGCGAGGACATTATGCGGAACCATACCGCCACACATCTTTTGCATGCCGCGCTCAGGACCGCGCTCGGAAGTTCCGTGCGCCAGCTAGGGTCGCTTGTGGCGTCCGACCGTTTACGCTTTGATTTTTCATTCGGCCGCGCCGTAACGCCCGAAGAACTCCGTAAGATCGAGAAGGCGGCAAATGTTCAGGTCCTGGCTGACCGTCCGGTCCAAAAAGAATCCAAAAGCCTGGAAGATGCCAAAAAGGAAGGCGCGTTGGCCTTCTTTGGGGACAAATACGAAGACAAGGTCCGGATGATCAGCATTCCGGAGTTCAGCAAAGAACTTTGCGGAGGCACTCATTGCGACCGCACGGGGCAGATCGGCCTGTTGCTCATCACCGGGGAATCTTCGGTGGCAAGCGGTGTCCGCCGTATTGAAGCCGTCACCGGCACACACGCCCTGAACTATGTGCGCGGATTACAGGATCAGATCTCCGGGATATCCAAAACACTGAAAGTCGGGACGGCGGACATTCCGGCCCGGATCGCGAAACTTATGGAAACCCTGAAGACCCAAAAAAAGCAAAGCGCTCAAGCTTCCACAAACCCCGCGGACATCCAAATGCTTCTGGGAAACGCCGCAAAGGCCGGTTCTTGCCGGATCCTTGTCGCAATGATCGAAGGCGCCGGGATCCCCGCGCTCCGGGACCTTTCCAACAAACTCCGTGAGGAGGAACACAAGCTTGTTTTTGTAGTGGCAGCCTCGCAGGAGGGGAAGCTCCATGTGATCCTCGGCCTGAGCGCCGACCTCCAGAAAACTCACTTGGACATGAAGGCCCTTTTTGGTAGGCTATCCGAACTGCTTGGCGTCAGCGGCGGCGGGCGGCCGGACCTGGTGCAGGCAGGCGGACCCGATCAAGGACAGTTCGCGGCCGCAAGACCCGAGGTCGAAGAGGCTGTCGCGGCTTATCTTAGGGAAAAAGGAATGTAATTCATGCAAGTGCTCAATTGGGACAAACAAACGCAGAAAAAGATCCGGCGTGACTATTCCACGTTCTTTGATACGGCCATCTTTAAAAAGGTAAATCGCATCCTCTCTGAAGTGCGTCAGTCCGGGGACACGGCGCTTCGCCGCTACACCCGCGAATTCGACGGGATCGACCTTCCGCTCAAACGGCTCGCCGTCACCCAGGGAGACATCAACCGCGCGTTCGAGAAGATCCAGGTCCCGTTCGTCCCGCTCCTCAAGCAGATCACGGAAAATGTCCGCGAATATTACGAAAAAGAACTGAAGAAGTCGTTTGAGATCACGGGACCCAACGGCGTGCACCTCGGTAAGCGGTACGAACCGCTGGACCGGGTGGGGATCTACATCCCCGCAGGGACCGCACCGCTTGTTTCGACCGTCTACATGACCGTCATCCCCGCGAAGGTCGCGGGCGTGAAACAGATCGCCATTGTGACGCCGCCTCGCCGCGACACCGGCGATATTGATCCTCATATCCTGGCGGTCGCAAATCTTTTGGGCGTGAATGAAATTTATCGCGTGGGCGGCGTCCAGGCCATCGGCGGGCTCGCGTTCGGCACCAAGACCATTCCCAAAGTCGATAAGATCGTCGGCCCGGGCAATGCCTATGTTACCGAGGCCAAACGCCAGGTTTACGGCTTTGTGGATATCGATATGGTCGCCGGTCCGAGCGAAGTGGCCATCATCGCGGACGCGGACGCAAATCCGGATTTTCTCACCTGCGATCTTCTCGCCCAGACCGAACATCACGGCGGCATGGGATACCTCATCACCAATTCCAAAAAACTGGTCGAAGTCATGCGCAAGCGCGTAGACACCGGCATCATCATCCAGGTCAAAACCATAGCGGAAGCCTGCGAAGTCGCCAACGAGATCGCGGCCGAACACCTAGAGATCATGACCGAGGAACCCGAAAAAGTGGCTCAATCGGTCCGCCATGCGGGCGCGATCTTCCTCGGGCCCTATTCGCCGACCGTGATCGGGGATTATATCGCGGGACCGAGCCACGTGCTCCCGACGGGCGGCACCGCGCGTTATTTCTCGCCGCTCAGCGCATCGACTTTCATCAAGAGCTCCCAGGTCATTTGCTATACTCCCGAGGCGCTGGAGGCCGCAAAGACGCATGTCCAGAAACTGACGGACATGGAAGGCCTCTTCCTGCACCGTATCTCCCTGGAGGCACGCCTTATCAAAAAGAATGCAGAACTGGAAAAGGAATCCTTGCCCCGTTAGAGATTCATAGGACCGAACCAACGGGAAGAAATATCATTTTTGAAAGAATTATGACGGACCATTTTTAAAATACAGTTAATCTCTAACGGGGTAAATCATGAAAGCTAGAAAGGCCGCGGTCAAACGCAAGACTTCCGAAACCGAAATTCAGATCGAGTTCACGGTGGATGGACAAGGATCGTCAAAGATCGATACCCGGATCCCGTTCCTCGACCACATGCTGACGCTCCTCGCTAAACACGGGCTCTTTGATCTCAAGCTCAAGGCGCGGGGAGACCTGGAAGTCGATATCCATCACACCAATGAGGACATCGGGATCGTTCTCGGCCAGGCCCTGACGAAGGCTCTGGGGAACAAAAAGGGGATCTACCGCTACGGCTCTTTTGCCGTCCCGATGGACGAGGCGCTCGTTCGCGTCACGCTCGACATTTCCGGAAGACCTTCGTTTTATGTGACAAAAGCCAGGGGGGTGCATCTCTCCCGCCAGCCGAAGTACTCGTTCGATGACGCTGTCGATTTTCTGCGTTCCTTCTGCCAACACGCGGGCATCAACATGCACATCGGCGTCCTCGCAGGGGAAGACACGCATCACATTATCGAAGGCATGTTCAAAGGGATCGCCAAGACCCTGGACATGGCGACCCGTCTCGATCCTCGCGTTCTTGGGATCCCCTCGACCAAGGGAAAGCTTTAATGAACTATGAGTCTGGAGTTATGAGTCCGGGGCCAAGGCCAGTTATCTCATGACTCCGAACTGCGCACTCCGGACTAGCGCATCATGATCGCCATTATTGACTACGGCATGGGCAATCTCCGCAGCGTGTCCAAGGCCCTGGAGTATCTCGGCGCGTCCTGCAAACTTTGTTCCAGGGGAAAAGATCTTGCCCGCGCCACCAGGGTGATCCTTCCAGGGGTCGGCGCCTTCGGAGACGCGATGAAAGAACTTCATTCCCGCGGTTTCATCGGACCGATCCATGAACTTGTCGCCCGCAAGACAAAACTCATGGGTGTCTGTCTCGGTTTGCAGCTTTTTTTTGAAAAAAGCGAGGAGAACCCCGGTGTTAAAGGCCTCGGGGTGTTCAAAGGCTCGGTCCGGAAATTCCGTTCTACAAACGTCAAGGTCCCGCATATGGGCTGGAATGATCTCAAGGTCCTTAAAAAGCACCCGTTGCTCGAGGGGATTCCGAGCGGGGAGTATTTTTATTTTGTGCATTCGTTCTGCGGCAAGCCCGCGACCCGAAGCCTGACGCTCGCTTCTTGCACATATGGCCGGGAGGATTTTTCCGCCGTGATCGGCAATGACCACGTCTTTGCGACCCAGTTCCACCCTGAGAAGAGCCAGGAAGCGGGTCTGCGCATTCTCAAAAATTTTATCCGGTGGTGATGCCATGAACCTCTATCCCGCGATCGATATTTATCAGGGCAAAGTCGTCCGTCTCACGCGAGGCGATTACAATGCCTGCACCGTTTATTCCGACGACCCCCCAGCGACGGCCAAGACCTGGGAACAGGAGGGCGCCCGCTGGCTCCATGTCGTGGACCTCGAAGGCGCCAAAACAGGCGCGCTCACGTGCGAAACAGCGCTTGCCACCATTTGCCGGAGCGTCAAGGCCAAGATCCAGTTCGGCGGCGGGCTGCGCAATCTCCAGGACATCGAAAAGATCCTCGCGCTGGGCGTCTCGCGCGTCGTGCTCGGCACCAAGGCGCTGGACAAGATCTTTCTGCAGGAAATGATCGCCAGATTCAAAGAAAAGATCGCCGTGGGACTGGACATTTACCTCGACCGGATCATGACGGCCGGATGGCTGCGCAACGGGAATATCACGCTCCCGGAAGCCTTGAAGGTTTTCGATCAACTCGGCGTTGCGACCCTGATCTACACCGACATCGAAAAAGACGGCGTCCTGCAGGGCCCGAACTGGGAAAAACTTTCCATGGTGCTTACCCACACGAAATCGCAGGTCATTCTGTCGGGCGGGATCAGCCAGATCTCCGATATCAAGAAGTGCCGCGCGATCAAGGCGCAGAATTTTGAGGGTGTGATCATCGGCAAAGCGCTTTACGACAAACGGTTCCAACTGTCCGAGGCCGTACGGCTCGCGGCATAAAAGGGAGCAAGCAATCCTATGGGAAACCTCACGAACCTTTGGAATACGGTCCTCACCCAGCGAACCTGGTCCTGGGCCCTGGTCGGCATCGGGTATCTCCTCGTTTTTCTTTTAGTGAGAAGTTTTTTTCTTCACGTCCTTATCCGGCGTGCTCGGGCCCTCAACTCCAAGTGGTATCATGAGATCAAAAAGGTCTACATGAAAAAATGCATTCCCGGATGGATCCTTTTTCTCGTCTCATTTCTGATCCTGATCTTTTTCTGGCAGACCGCGAACTTCAAGCAGGCCTCGCTCTACGAGGTCGGCATGGTTTTCCTGATCATTCTGACCGTTCTCTTTGCCATCATGTCCCATCTGATCGCATTCGGCGTTTCCACGCTCCACGTCCTTAAGCAGATCGAAAACAACCAAATGACCCTCTGATCCCATGTTCGCCAGGCGTATTATTCCATGTCTTGATATTGACCGCGGCAGGGTCGTCAAAGGCGTCAAGTTCGTGTCCTTAAAAGACGCCGGCGATCCCGTGTCGTGCGCGCAGGCCTATGACAAGCAGAAAGCCGATGAGCTGGTTTTCCTCGATATCACGGCCTCGCACGAAAAGCGGCGCACCATGATCCAAGTGGCCGAAAAAGTGGCCGCCTCGATCTTTATCCCGTTCACGGTGGGTGGCGGCATTAACAACGTCCGGGATATCCGCGAGCTCCTCGCCACGGGCTGTGATAAGGTGTCCATCAATACAAGCGCGATCAAGGATCCGAAGTTCATCCTGGAAGCCAGCCGGCGGTTCGGCAGCCAGTGCATCGTGGTCGCGATCGATGCGAAACGCGAAGCCAAGGACCGTTGGGGCGTCTACACGCACGGCGGAAGAAACCCCGCGGGCCTCGATGCTATCCAATGGGCAAAAAAAGCCGCGAAGCTCGGAGCGGGGGAGATCCTCCTCACCAGCATGGACTGCGACGGCACGAAGGACGGCTACGATCTTGAGCTCACGCGCCGTGTCTCCGAATCGGTCCCCATTCCGGTCATCGCTTCGGGCGGGGCCGGGAATTTGAACCACCTTTATGAAGCCTTCAGCACCGGCAAAGCCGATGCCTGCCTCGCGGCCTCCATCTTCCACTTCGGTGAGTTCACCATTCCCGAGACCAAAGCATTTCTCCGGGCCAAGGGCATTCCCGTCCGCTTGTGATCCCGTTCATCCCGAAGAAAATATCCTTTGTCCTTGCCGTTTTTTTTCTCGGCGGGTGTGCTTCTCTGACCCGGGCGCCCGAAGAAAAACTGAATGTCGAGAAACTGACCCCGGAGCACATCGTGAAGGTCCAAACACTTGTCGCGAAACTCGAGCCGTTCATCATGGAGAAGGACCGGAAGGGGGGACTCCCTTCGCTCACTTTCAAAAAACTGGAATCACCTTTGAATTCCGGGGAAAAACGGTTCCTGCGTTTATTCCGGGACCTTAAGCCCGGGGAGGCCGGCGTCAAGATCCCGTTCCGCGGATTTTCGCAAGGAGAAAAAGATCTGGTACGGATGGACGGACAGAAGATCCGGGTGAAGGGAGAAGAAAACGATATCCCTCCGCAATTCCTGAGCCGCCCGGTCTACAACGCTTTGCAGTTCATGATGAGCGACATGGAAAGCGAAACCGGAAAGCGGCTTTACGTCGAATCCGGGTACCGCTCAAGCGCTCATCAGCTTTATCTTTTTGTCTATTATCTTGCCAATCACGACTATTCCGCCCGCGAGACGGCGAAATGGGTCACGTTGCCCGGCTACAGCGAGCACGGGGACCCCCAACATTTGGCGGTCGATTTCATCAACTCCGAGGGCATTAATGGTGAAAAAAATGCCGCCGAATTTGAGGCCCTGCCGGAATATCAATGGCTCCTCAAGAATGCCGGCCGCTTCGGATTCGTTCTGTCCTATCCCAAGAATGCCGGGGTGGGGATCACCTACGAGCCCTGGCACTGGCGCTACGACGGCGATTCGCAGCTTCCAAAGTAAAACAAACTCCAATGCGTGGATGTGGCCGCAAAGTGTATCCCCTTGACACATCATTCATTTGTGGCATACTCGACGGCGTTTCAGTAAAGCTGCCTGTTTTTTTGCCGTAACTCTAGTGTTCAAGGGAGAATACATAACAATGGAAGATCTCAAATTTAACGATCAGGGACTTTTGCCGGTCATTATCCAGGACGCCCAATCGGGTGAAGTGCTCATGCTGGCTTACATGGACAAAGTCGCCGTGGAGCGCACCCTCAAAGAGAAACACACGGTTTTTTATTCCCGGTCCCGCAATAAATACTGGGTGAAAGGCGAGGAGTCCGGCCACACTCAAAGCGTCGTGCAGGTGCTCACGGACTGCGACCAAGACACGCTCCTGGTCCGTGTGACCCAAAATAAGGGCGGGGCGTGCCACCTCGGTTACCGGACCTGTTTTGTCCACGAGATGAACGAGCAGGGTGACGTCGTAAGGATCACGCAAGAAAAGGTCTTTGACCCGGAAAAAATTTACAAAAAATGATCGCCCCCGACATTATCACCTTCAAAAAACTGTCCCGGAAAGGAAACGTGGTCGCTCTGTCCGAGACGTTTCCCGCCGATCTGGAGACCCCGGTCTCCAGTTTCCTGAAGATCAGCCGGAACGCGCGCCACGCATTTCTTCTGGAGTCCGCGGAGCAGGAAGAGAAGATCGGACGTTTTTCTTTCCTGGGGATCGAACCCGCCGCCGTATACGAGTCCTCCGGAAAAAATGTCACGGTCACGACAAAAGGAACGAAGCGGGTCCTGGAAGGTTCCCGGCTTTTGGATGTGATCGAGGCGGAACTTGCCACGCTCCAATTGGCCAACCCGGAGGCCTTCCCGGGGTTCCGGGGCGGCTTCGTGGGTTATCTTTCCTATGAGAATGTCCGCGATTTCGAGACCATCCGGCTTTCCAAGAAAAAAGGGCCGGGGTTCCCGCTCGGCATTTTTTTCCGCGTCGAGGATTTTCTCGTATTCGACCATTTCCGTAAAACGCTTTCGATCGTCATTCTCGTGGACCTGAAGAAATTCAGGACCCCGGAAACCGCTTACATGAACGCCCTCCGGCAGATGGCGAAATACAAAAGTCTTCTTCAGAAACCGCTGCGGGTGCCCGTGATGACAAGGACCGCGTCCCTGCCCGAGGTCCGGTCGAACATGTCGCGCAAGGACTACGAATCCAAGGTCCGGCGCATCAAGGAATACATCCGCGCCGGAGATTGCATCCAGGTCGTCTTGTCACAACGTTTTCAACTCGCGCACCACGGCCACGATTTTCAGATCTACCGCTCCCTGCGTTCGATCAACCCCTCGCCTTATATGTTCTATTTCCGGAGCGGCGCGTTCCGGCTGATCGGTTCCTCGCCCGAGATGCTCGTCAAAAAAACAAAACGCCAGGCGGAGGTGCGTCCCATTGCCGGCACGCGCCCGCGCGGACTGACGGAGTCCCAGGACATGCAATATGAAAAACAGCTCCGCTCTTCGGTGAAGGAAATGGCGGAGCACCTGATGCTCGTCGATCTCGGCCGCAACGACCTCGGCCGCGTCTCGGACTTCCGGTCGGTCAAGGTCGAGCGTTTCGCTTTCGTCGAGCGTTATTCCCACGTCATGCATTTGGTCAGCCGGGTCCACAGCCGGCTCAAGGCGGGGAAGTCGGCCATGGACCTCTTGCGCGCGACCTTTCCGGCCGGCACCCTTTCCGGAGCACCCAAGGTGCGGGCCATGCAGATCATCGACGAGCTCGAGCCCGAGGCGCGCGGTCCCTACGGCGGCTGTCTCGGCTATTTTGGCTTTGACGGGGACATGGACATGTGCATCACGATCCGGACGCTCATGCTTCACAAGAACAAGATCTTCCTCCAGGCCGGCGCCGGGATCGTCAAAGATTCGGACCCGGGGCGGGAATACGAGGAAACGGTCAATAAATCCAGAGCGCTTTTGAAAGCCATCGAGGAGAGATTTCTTTTTTAATACGGAGAACGGTACTGATGCTTCTGGTCATCGATAACTACGATTCCTTCACCTACAATCTGGTGCAATACCTCGGGGAACTCGGCGCGGACCCGCGCGTCTGGCGTAACGACGAGATCACGATCGCGAAGATCAAGCGCCTGCATCCCAAACGCATCGTCATCTCCCCGGGACCCAAGACCCCCAAAGAAGCGGGGATCTCCTGTGAAGTGATCCGGACCTTCAGCGGCAAGGTCCCGATCCTCGGCGTCTGCCTGGGCCACCAGTCGATCGGCCACGTGTTCGGCGGCAAGGTCATCCGTGCGCCCAACATCATGCACGGCAAGACTTCCAAGATCTATCACGACAAGGACCCTTTGTTCAAAGGCATCCCGGACCCGTTCGTCGCGACCCGTTATCATTCGCTTCTTGTCGAAAAAAAGTCCCTGCCGGACACGCTCAAGATCACGGCCTGGACCCGGGAGCAGGAGATCATGGGGCTCAAGCACAGGACCCACCCGACGTGGGGCGTTCAATTCCATCCGGAATCCATCATGACCGCCTCCGGCATGCAGATCCTGAAAAATTTTTTAGGGCTTTCCAAGTGACGGAAAGACCTTTGGGGCCACTTTTGACGAAGCTCCTCCGGGGGACGGACTTGACCGTTTCCGAATCCCGTGAATTCTTCCGCCTGCTTTTCACGGGCGCCGTCCCTTTTACGAAAGCCAAAAGCTTTCTGCTTCTGCTCGCTAAAAAAGGGGAAACGGCGGACGAGCTCCTCGGTTGTCTGGGGGCGCTCCGGGCCCTGGAAAAACCGGTCGGGCCCAAGATCCCGGGACTCATGGACACTTGCGGCACCGGAGGTGACGGCCGGAAAACGCTCAACATTTCCACCCTGGTGGCCCTCGTCATCGCGGGCGCGGGCGGGAAGATCGCCAAGCACGGTAATCGGGCCATCTCCTCCAAGTCCGGAAGCTCCGACCTCATGGAAGCCTTCGGCGTCAAACTCGACGCGGCCCCACGGAAAATGATCGCTGCGGTCCGACGCCACGGCCTCGGGTATTTTCACGCGCCTTTTTTTCATCCCGTCTTCGCGAAGATGCAGCCCTTGCGCCGGTCCCTGAAGCGGCCGACCATGCTGAACCTGCTTGGACCTTTGGTGAACCCGATGCGTCTGGACCACCAGCTCGTGGGCGTTTCCGGAAAAGATCGGGTCCCGCTTTACGCCAAAGTCCTTTCAAAATTGGGCCGGAAAACCGCGCTCGTTTGCCACAGCGACGACGGCATGGACGAGATCTCGACTTCGGTCCCGACCACGGTCGCTTGGGTGACGCCGGGCAAAGTGCGGATGTCGGTGATACGGCCCGCAGCCTACGGCCTCAGGAAAGCGTCCGTGAAAGATCTTGCGGTCGATTCGGTCAAAAAAAGCAAGCTCCGGGCCCAAAAGATCCTGGCCGGAAAAGAAAAAGGGCCCGCGCGCGACACGGTCGTCCTGAACGCCGCCTTCGGGCTTCTCCTTTGCGGCACGGCGCGTTCCGTCGAAGAGGGCATTACCCTTGCGAGAAAGTCCATCGATTCCGGCAAAGCCCTGAAGGTCCTGGAACAACTTAGGCGAATGTCGAACTGATATGATCCTCAACGAGATCCTTCTCCAGAAACGTAAAGACCTCGACGAGCTGAAACAGCGTATGCCGCTCGCGCGTCTCCGCCGCATTATTGAAAAGTCCGAGCGGACGAAGCCCCGGTCGTTCCATAACGCGCTCCTGGCCACACAGCACCTCAACATTATCGCCGAGCTCAAAAAGGCGTCGCCTTCGGAAGGCGTGCTGCGCGAGAATTTTCAGCCTCTCCGCATCGCGAGCCTGTTTGAATACGCCGGCGCTTGTGCGATCTCGGTCATGACGGAACCGCATTTTTTCAAAGGCCGTCCCAGTTATCTGAAAACCGTGCGCCAAGTCACCAAGCTCCCGCTCCTGCGCAAAGATTTCATTTTTGACCGCTTCCAGCTTTATGAGACCGCTCTCTTGGAGGCTGACGCGTTCCTCCTCATCGCTTCGATCCTGAGCGAGGAGGAACTCAAAGACCTGATCGCTCTGGGGAAGGAACTGGGGATGGACGCCCTCGTCGAGGTCCATTCGGACGCGGAGCTCAAGAAGGCCGTCGAGGCCGGTGCCGCAATCATCGGGATCAATAACCGGGACCTCAAGACGCTCCAGGTCGATCCCGAACGCGCCAAGCATCTCATTCCGCACATCCCGAAGGGGATCGCCATCGTGGTGGAAAGCGGCCTTAAGACCCACGACGAGCTCATGATGTACAAGAGCCTCGGCGCCAACGCCTTCCTCATCGGCTCCGTCTTGATGAGGTCCAAGGACATCGCCGCGACCCTCCAGCAACTTCTCGGGAAAAAGGACGTTTCCATCGCGGAGGGGGCCCTATGACACGCGTCAAGATCTGCGGCAACACGAATTACGAGAACGCGCGCCTCGCCGCGGACCTCGGGGCGGACTACCTCGGCTTTATTTTTACGCCCGCCAGCAAGCGTGTGATCACGGTCGGGAAAGCAACGGAGATCCTCGCAAAGCTCCCGGACTTCAAGAACACCGTCGGCGTCTTTTGCAACCAACCCAAAAAAGAAGTCGCGGCCATCGCCGGGGAACTCCGTCTCAAATGCCTTCAGTTCCACGGCGAAGAGACCGCGCTTTACTGCGATTCTTTCATGCAGAAGGGTTATGAGGTCATCAAGACCTTTCACGTCAAGGACGCCATGAGCCTGAAACGGATCGGGGAATACAACGTCAGCGCGTTCCTTTTCGACACCTTTTCTTCGCATTCCGAGAAGGGCGGCACCGGCATCCCGTTCGACTGGAGCATCATCGAAGACAAACTCTATGTCCACGACAAACTTTTTCTGGCGGGAGGGCTCAACGCGCTGAACGTCGCGCAGGCGATCGAGAAGGTCCGCCCGTTCGCCGTGGACGTCGCGAGCGGCGTCGAGTCCGCTCCCGGCATCAAAGACCCTCAACTACTCCGTGCCTTCATCGAGAACGCCAAGGGAGTGAGAGAAGCCCATGAGCGAAAAGCTTGATTTCGTCAAACGCTTAAAGACACGCCTCCCGCAGATCGAAAAAGATTCTCTTTATCTCAAGCTCCTGGAGGCGACCCAGGAAAACCTTCAACTCGCGGAAGTATGCCGGAACCTGGAGGAGGGGATCGTCATCACGGACGCGAAAGGGTATCCGCTCTTCGTGAATCAGAAGGCCCATGACTGGCTCGGGGGCGCCCGCACGGCAGTCAAACAACCCGTCTGGAACCAGACCCAGGACCCTTCCTTCGCGGCTTTCCTGAAAGAGAACGTCGTGACCGCCGGGACCCGCACGGTCCATGACCTCGGTATTCTTTCGCCCCGGGAAATGCAGCTTCGCGTCACGATCTTCCCGCGAGAAGAGGACGGGAAAACAAATTTTGTCATACTCCTTTTGGATATCACCCTGCGCTCGGAGCAGGAATTCGAGGCCGCCATGCTCTCGCGCATGGAAAGCCTGGTGCGGCTCGCGGGCGGCATTGCCCATGAGATCGGGAACCCCCTGAACGCCATCACGATCCATCTGGAACTCCTGAAGAAACGCCTGGCCGGGCTTCCCGGCGACAAGCGCAAAGAGATCGCGGGCACCCTGAGCGACATCCAGGATGAGACCCGGAGGCTCGACAAGATCATCCGTAATTTTCTCAAAGCCACCCGTAAACCGCCGCTCCGGTTCCGTTTGCATGATCTGAACGAAGTAATCGATGACGCGCTTTCGTTCCTGAAACCCCAGCTCGACGCCGCAAAGGTCCCCGTGAAATTCTCGAAGGACAAAGGACTGCCCGGATTTCTGATGGACCGGGAGCGCCTCTATTACGCTTTTATGAACCTTTTCAAGAATGCCCTGGAGGCCATGCCGGGGGGCGGGGCGCTCAAGATCGCGGTAACGCACAAGCAGCATTGCGCCATTGTCACCATCGCGGACACGGGTTGCGGCATCCCCGAAAAAGACCTCGCCAGGATCTTTGACGTTTATTACACCACGAAACCCGAGGGCGCGGGGTTGGGTCTCATGATGGTCTATGACGCCGTCGCCGAGCACGGCGGGAAGATCGAGGTCGCGAGCAAACTGGACAAGGGGACCACGTTCAAGATCCTCTTGCCCGTCCGCGAACCCCAGCTCCAGTTACCCGAGTACAAGTCGCAAGTTTTGGAAAGTTAAGAGGGAGGAAGTCGAAGGCCGAGCCAGGACTGGGCGTCGTCACCAACGGTTCGTTTTTTCAAGAGGAAGGAAGAGTATGGCGAACGACGCTCATGAGGCGAAGCGGGCAAGGTGGCCGGGAGACTTTGCCGCCGTCAACGGCGGTTCGTCGTCTCCTGCGGCCGACGCCCGCCTGCGCTCTCGCGCTTCGACCCTCCGATAGAGGGACCAAGCTCGAAGCGCTCCGAGAGCTGACTTCGTCAAAGTCTCCCGGCCGAGCGAAGCCGAATGTGCGAGCGAGAAATTCCTCGCTGGGGAATTTCGAGCATTCGGGAGACATACGGCTTCCTCCCGGAATGAAGACTTGCATGCTTTGAATATTGCTTAAAGGAGATCGATCGCCATGTTTGAAAGTATCCTGCTGGTTGAAGACGACGCGAATTCCAGGAAGGGCCTGACCCAGTTCCTCCAGGGTCTGGACTACGACGTCATGACCGCCCAGAACGGCAAGGAGGCCCTCGAAGTTTTCAAAAAAGAGAGCCCCGAGCTTGTGATCTCGGATATCCGGATGCCGGAAATGGACGGTATCGAGCTCCTGGAATCGATCCGGGCCGTGGCCCCTGCCGCGAAAGTGATCCTCCTCACCGCCTACGGTTCCGTGGAAGACGCGGTCAAGGCCATGAAAAAAGGGGCCTTCTATTACCTGACCAAGCCCGTCAATCTTGAAGAACTCGAGTTCCTTGTCAAAAAAGCGTTCAGCAGTCATCAGCTCGAAGAAGAGAACCGGGAGCTCAAGCAGGAACTTTTCAGGGAACGCTACGACTTGGGCCAGTTGATCGCGCAATCTCAGAAAATGAAAGAGCTCCTGAAGACCGTCGATAAGATCGCGGCCTCCAACGCCTCCGTCCTGATCGAAGGGGAAAGCGGTACCGGCAAAGAGCTCATCGCGAGACGCATCCATGAGCTGAGCCCCCGCCGGCAATATCCTTTTATCGCGGTGCACTGCGCCGCCTTGACCGACACGCTCCTCGCGAGCGAACTTTTCGGCCACGAAAAAGGCTCCTTCACCGGCGCCACCGAAAGAAAAAAAGGACGGTTCGAACGCGCGGATCTCGGCAGTCTTTTCTTAGACGAGATCGGGGAGATCACCAAAGACACGCAGGTGAAGCTCCTGCGCGTGCTCCAGGAAGGCGAGTTCGAGCGCGTGGGCGGGACCAAATCGATCAAAGTCGACGTGCGTCTCATTGCCGCGACCAACAAAACGCTCCTGGACGAGGTCCAGCAGCAACGGTTCCGTGAAGACCTCTACTACCGCATCAATGTCATCTATCTGAAGGTCCCGCCGCTCCGGGAACGCAAGGAAGACATCGCCCCGCTCGTGCACGCCTTTATCCGGCAATACGCGGAACTCAACGCCAAAAAAATTCGCGGGATCGAAAAAGACGCGCTCGCGGCCCTCGAACAGTACGACTGGCCCGGGAATATCCGCGAGCTGAAGAATATCGTGGAGCGTATGATCGTCCTCAGTTCCTCCGACATGCTGACCCTGGACCAGGTCCCCGAAGATATCCGGCAGGGAAGACCCCCCGCCGCCGGGGCGGGCTGTAAGGCCCCGCTCCAGGGCATCTCGAAGATCGAGGATGCCGAGCGTGAGCTCATCCAGAAAGCCCTTCAGGAGACCCGCGGCAACAAATCCACCGCCGCCGAAAAACTCGGTATTTCCCGACGGACTTTGTATAGGAAACTAGAGGAATACAAGTTAGCCTAGCAACAGTGGGTAGGAGCAAAGAAATTTCTTGAAACCCTTCTCGAAGGGTACTGAAATCGCATTGAGCGACGTCGTAATTTATGCAAAGCATGACATTTCCCAATAGGCAAATATAAGGCTGTCTTTAAAATTCCCACTGGAGAAACACCCGCTTAGGGTGCTGCGTGCGTTGGGGCTGTAAAGAGAAGATCGGAGATTTCTTTTACTTCCTCGGGTGGGAAGCGACGCATTCACGGATCACAAGCTGGTCTTTTTTCTCCAGATTGAGGAACTCAACGCCTGACTCGTAAAGATCTTTTTCGAGAGACCGGGTGTATCGGATCTTGCCCTTTACGGTTATAAGCCGCCGGCGATCGCGGCCATCCTCTTCTTTTTTGTCGGACATCATAAAACTCATTTCAATGGAAGTATCCACAGGGAGCTCTTTCATGAAAGTCACCATGAGCGCTCCTCCTTCCGAAATATTGGAGATCCGCGTCTGAATGATCCCCGGGCTATTGTCGAGGAAGAACGCCACGTTCGCCTGGATGTTCACGCGTGCGGATTTCCTGCGGTCCATGGATTCGCTAGATTTTTCCGTCATGATTCTCACCTATTTTTATAAACGCTTCGGTCTTTGCGGGACAAACCCAGATGATAATAGTTGTTTTATCGAACAAAAGCAACCCTTGAACTATGGGGCTTTTCCATGAGCTTATTCCTTTCGATCCACTATGCTAGAATGATGCTACACTACGTTGCTGCTCCGCTGATTTTGATACCAACGGATGCAACCGGATACTAACGGATACAAAAGGGGAGGGGGAGCCGTTCAGAGTTTCCGGGGACCCCGCAAATGGACCGCTTAGACTTCTACTTAATTCCGTCGCCCGCGACGAAATTGACTCGCATGAAGAGCAGGCGTCCTGCGGGTGGGCAAAAAACGCGGCGCCGCGTAAATTGAACGGGGAGAAAAATCAGGTGTCCTACGGGTGCCGTCCCAACTCTTATCAATTTCAACAAAGTTGAAATTGGGGCGGTCCTTGGTACCATTGATCAAAAGAAATGAAAACCAAGGGCCGTATATCATATAAGATATATGGATAGAGACGCAAACCACTACCCAAAACGGCCGCCGGCGGCTGAATTGACCCGGTAGAAAGATATGAAAACAACCGTCTTTTCTCAAAATAACCTCGGCCAAGCTTCTTCTCCCTACCTGCGGCAGCACAAGGATAATCCGATCCACTGGCAGGAGTGGAACCCGGAGACCCTCGACTACGCGAAAAAAAGCGGCAAACTTATTTTTGTTTCGGTCGGGTATGCCACCTGCCACTGGTGCCACGTCATGGCCCATGAGACTTTTTCGGACCCGGAAGTCGCCGCTGACTTGAACCGGTATTGCGTCTCGATCAAAGTGGACCGGGAACAGCGGCCCGACATCGACCAATACCTCATGTCTTTTTTGACCTCCCTGCAGGGGCAGGGCGGCTGGCCGATCAATGTTTTCCTGACCCCCGATCTGCGGCCGGTTTACGCTTTGACCTATGCGCCCCCGGGACCGGCTCACGGGTCGCCCGGTTTTCTTTCTGTTTTGAAGCAGGTCCAAGAATTCTACGAGAAGAACCGGGACCCTTTCGATGATTTTACCGCCCCTGCGGCGGTTTTTACGGCGAGACGCGAAAACGAGTTGAGCGCAAGGCTCCGGGAAGGTTTCGACCCGCAATTCGGCGGCTACGGGCAGGGACAAAAATTCCCGTCTTTTTGCACCCTTCTTTTTATGCTCGCTTACGGGCAAACCGTTCACGACAAGGAATTGCTCCAAATGTGCGAGCAGACCCTGGACCGGATTTCCCGGGGAGGGCTCCACGACCACCTGCAGGGAGGTTTTTTCCGCTACTGCGTCGACCGGGAGTGGACCCTGCCTCATTTTGAAAAGATGCTTTACGATCAGGCCCTGGCCCTCTGGACTTATGCCCTGGCGTTCCGGGTCCTCGGGAAGCCGGTTTACAGGAAGATCGCCGAAAAGACCCTCCGTTGCCTGGACGAGACCTTCGCGGACAACGGCCTTTATGTTTCGGCGCATGACGCGGACACCGGCCACGAAGAAGGGGCGACCTATCTTTGGACGGAAAAAGATCTCCGGACGCTTTTGACGCCGGAGGAATTCGAGCGTTTTTGTTCGTGTTATCAGGTGAGCGCCGGAGGGAATTTCGAGGGCAAGAACCATCTCCTTAAGAAGGGGGAAGCTTCGGCGGACGGGATCGAAGAGAAGCTGCTGGCTGAAAGAAAGAAAAGAAAACAACCGGAGACGGATCCAAAGGCCATCACGAGCTGGAACGCCCTGACCGGGATCGCGCTCGTCCATGCCTACCGTCTCCTGGGGATCAAAGATTGTCTTACCAAAGCGGAAGGGATCGCCCGCGGACTTCTGGACCGGAATTTCCGGGAGGGCCGTCTGGCCCACAGCTCCTGCGGAGGAGCGGTGCAAAAGGAAGAATTTTTGCAAGATGTTTCCGGCCTTCTCCTTCTGCTGACCTATTTACAGGAAGAAAAAAGAACTTATACGGATGAGATCCAGACCTTTTGTCAAAAGCTGTCGGGCTTTAAACGGGGGAAACAGTGGATCGAAGGCCGCTCCGAGGACTTCAAGGAGGTCGCGGCGGAGATGCTGGACCAGCCGCTCCCTTCCGGGGCTTCGATGGCCGAGTGCGCCCTTGTGCGCGCCGGGATCCTGAGGTCGGAGGAGATCCTTCCCGGCGATTTCAAAGAGCCCCGGTGGAATGATTTCTTTAACTTGTCCGTATTGATCCGGAACGGTTTTTTTCATATCATCACAACACCCGAGCGGCTTCCTTGGGAGACGCTGCCGGTCCTTAGCATCCAGATCGAAGGCGGAACATTCAGCGATTGCTTTCAGGGTACCTGTCATACGTAGATCCAAAGGTAGGCGTTTTGTTGTTCGTATAGGGATCGGGTCCGGGAGGAACTAAAAAATGGAAGAACAGAGAATCCAGGATTGGGAAGCGTTTTACCGGGACCAGGATGTCGAGACGATGCCCTGGTTCACGCCGGAATTGGACTTTGATTTTGCCGTGGCCTTAAAGAACCTCCGGGTCCGATCGATCCACTCGGGGCATGTGCTGGACCTCGGCGCCGGTCCGGGGACCCAGGCGATCGCCCTGGCAAGGTTCGGGTTTGACGTGGTCGCGAGCGACATTTCAGGGTCCGCGGTCCGGAAGGCGGAAGCCCGGGCAAAGAAAGAGGGCGTGGCGATCCGTTTTGTGAAAGACGATATTTTTGCGACCGCTCTTAAAGGTCCTTTCGATATGATCTTCGATCGCGGGATCTTCCACGTTTTTCCGCCCGAAAAAAGAAACACCTACGTTCAAAACGTCAGCGGCCTGCTTGCGAAGGGCGGCTATCTGATCCTGAAATGTTTCAGCGACAAGGAGCCTCCCGGAGAAGGTCCTTTCCGGATCTCCGAAGAAGAGATCCGCAACTCCTTCTCTCCGGCCCTTCGGGTCCTGAACATTCGCGCGAGCTTGTTCAAAGGCGTCCGTCAACCGAACCCTCACGCCCTCTTCTGCATCCTGCAAAAATAAATTTTAATCCGGGCTATCTTGCTTTGCCGTTTGGATACAAACCCTTGCGTCATTATGGCGCACCGGATAGCGCCAATTTTTTAAACGAAAAATGTGTTTTTGTAACCCATTGCAATTAATAGGTTTACAGACAATTATTTTTTGGTATGTTGGCATGGTAATTGATATACGTAGAGTGAGACTGTCGTAATGAACGCACCTAACGAAGGGAGAAGCAGCCATGGCAAAGATCTTAGGCATTGACTTAGGAACGACCAATTCATGTATGGCGATCATCGAGGGCGGCGAGCCCAAGGTCATCGAAAACCAGGAAGGCAACCGCACCACGCCCTCGGTCGTCGCATTCACCAAGACCGGTGAGCAGCTGGTGGGGCAAACGGCCAAGCGCCAGGCGATCACGAATTCAGAGAACACCATCTTCAGCGCCAAGCGTTTCATCGGACGCCGCCAGGAAGAGGCGACCCACGAGGCCCAGTTGGTCCCGTTCAAGGTGAAACCCGGCAAACACGGCGAAGCGGTCTTCAATATCCCTCAGGAAAAACGGGATTACACGCCGCCGGAGATCTCCGCGAAAGTCCTTCAGAAACTCAAGGCCGACGCGGAAATGTATCTCGGGGAGCCCATCAAGCAGGCGGTCATCACCGTCCCCGCATATTTTAACGACTCCCAGCGCCAGGCCACCAAGGACGCAGGACAGATCGCGGGCCTCGAAGTGCTGCGGATCATCAATGAACCGACCGCGGCCGCGCTCGCGTACGGTCTGGACAAGAAAAAGGACGAGACCATCGCGGTCTACGACTTGGGCGGCGGAACGTTCGATATCTCCATCCTGGAGATCGGGGAAGGCGTCTTCGAAGTGAAGGCCACGAACGGCGACACGCATTTGGGCGGCGATGATTTCGACCAGAAGGTCATCGATTGGCTCATCGCGGAGTTCAAAAAGACCGACGGCATCGACCTTTCGAAGGACCGTATGGCCATTCAGCGTCTCAAAGAAGCCGCGGAAAAAGCAAAGTGCGAGCTCTCCACGGCGCAGAGCACGGAGATCAACCTGCCGTTCATCACGGCCGATGCCTCCGGGCCCAAGCACCTTCTTTTGACGCTCACACGCGCGAAACTCGAACAGTTGGTCGCAGACCTGGTCGAACGCACCGTTGCGCCTTGCTTACAAGCGATGAAGGACGCGGGCGTGAAACCCGACGATATTGATGAAGTGATCCTGGTGGGTGGTATGACCCGCATGCCGGCCGTGGTCCAAAAGGCGAAGGACCTTTTCAAAAAGGTCCCGCA
Source organism: Candidatus Omnitrophota bacterium (assembly GCA_043821445.1). GTDB lineage: Bacteria > Omnitrophota > Omnitrophia > Omnitrophales > Aquincolibacteriaceae > Aquincolibacterium. Next base: position 51,318 of record JBDRCT010000010.1, read on the forward strand.
CCAGGGCGTGAATCCGGATGAAGTGGTGGCGGTCGGCGCCGCGATCCAAGGCGGCGTTCTGAAAGGGGACGTGAAGGACATTCTTCTCCTGGATGTGACCCCGCTTTCACTCGGCATCGAAACGCTGGGCGGTGTCATGACCAAGCTGATCGAACGCAATACCACGATCCCGACCCGGAAATCCGAGATCTTCTCGACCGCCGCGGACAATCAGACCGCCGTGACCGTGAAGGTCCTGCAGGGAGAGCGTGAAATGGCCGCGAATAACCGCGTGCTCGGGCTCTTCAATCTGGAAGGCATTCCGCCCGCGCCCCGCGGTGTTCCGCAGATCGAAGTGACCTTTGACATCGACGCGAACGGCATCGTTCACGTATCGGCCAAAGACCTCGGCACGGGCAAGGAACAGAAGATCCGCATCGAATCTTCGTCCGGGCTCTCCAAAGAAGAGGTCGAAAAACTCGTCAAGGAAGGCCAGGCCCATGCGGACGAGGACAAGCAGAAACATGAGGTGATCACGGCGCGTAACCAGCTGGACAACCTCATCTACGCGACCGAGAAGACCCTGAAGGAACACGGGGACAAGGTCTCGGAAGATGAGAAAAAGAAAGTCGAAGAGGCCTTGAAGGAAGCGAAGGCGGCGCTCACAAGTGAATCCAAAGACGAGCTGGACCAAGCGGCCCAGAAACTCGGCACCGCGTCGCATACGATCGCGCAAAAGATGTATGAGGAAGCCGCCCAAAAAGCGGGGAATAAAGGCGCAGGTGCGGCGGGTCCCAGGGCCGAAGGGAAAAAGGACGACGGCGTCGTGGACGCGGATTACGAAGTCGTCGATGACGAGGAAAAGAAAAAAAAGAAAGAAGAATAAAAACGAACGGCGGTTGGAGGATGGCGGTCCCAATACCGATCAATCGAAGCGTAGCCGAGATTGGGGCCGTCCCAATTATCATTTTTGAAAAAAAAACTGGGACGGAAGGCGTTCAAACCCTTCCGTCAGCCTCATTTTCTCAAGAAGTGAAAGGAGAGTAAATGCTATGGCGATCGATCGCAGGCATTATACCTTTCTTTTCGTAATTTTCATGGTAATGGTCTTTGCGGTCCCGGGTTTTGCGACCCCGCGACTCAAGATCGAGCCTCCCGCCAAGCAGATCGCCCCCGGAAAAAGCGTGGTCCTGAAGATCCAACTCGAGTGGCCGCGGGAAGAAGGTTCGTACGAGTTCAACTCCCTTGAGCCGAAGCTTGAAAATCTGACGCTTGTGGACCAGCGCCAATCGCAGGAAATCGGCGCGACCGTTTCTCAAACCTTTCTCTATGAGTTCCGGCCCATTCAGATCGGGCCTGCCGTCATTCACCCTTTTGAGATCAGTTATCGCCAGGGTGACATGGAGCCGTGGATCCCCATGCTTGTCCCGGAACATCAGATCAAGGTGGTTTCAAATCTTCCTATCAGGGTAGCCTTGATCGGGTCGGGCATCGTAGCCGGACTTTTGATAGCGCTCTTCGTGGGCCTCAAGCAATGGGAACGCTGGAAGCTCTGGGTGGCTGCCAAACGCGTTCCTCCGGTCGATCCGAAGCAGCAGATCTATAAACAAGCGGAAGAAGCTATCATGAATTTCACTTCTCCCTATCCCAAAGAGAAAATAACCCACTGGGCTGATCAGTTCCGGACCGTGGTCGAGACCTATTATGATGTTTCCAGCGTCGCCAGCCCCACCGATATCCTCTCATTCCTGAAGGTCAAAGGGATCCCGGCAGGGGAGCGGAACGAGATCTCCAGGATCTTCGGAGAGTTGACCGAAATGCAGTTCGCGCGACACGACATCTCGGATTACGATCTCGACAAGCTGGAAAGGAGCCTCTTGCAATATGTAACGAGCAAGATTATCATGGGTGCCCTGTAGTTTTAAAAACGATCCCTGTCATCCCGTCCGCCACAACATGATCAACCTATGAATGAGAAGGAGAATTTTATGGATAACTCGATCCAAGAAGTGAACGCTAAGATCCGTGATGCCAGCTCATCCTTAAAAGACCTCACCCGGGAGATCGGAAAGGTCATCGTCGGTCAGCAATACCTTGTGGACCGGCTCCTCATGGCCCTTTTGGCGGACGGACACATCTTGATCGAGGGGGTCCCGGGACTTGCCAAAACGCTTTCGGTCAGGACACTTTCCCAGGCCATTAACGCTCAATTTCAGCGCATCCAGTTCACCCCCGACCTCCTGCCGGCGGACGTGGTCGGTACCTTGGTCTATAACCCCAAGGACGGCAATTTTACGACCAAAAAAGGCCCTATTTTCACGAATATCGTCCTGGCGGATGAGATCAACCGGGCGCCCTCCAAGGTCCAAAGCGCGCTCCTGGAGGCCATGCAGGAACGCCAGGTCACGATCGGTAACGAGACCTTCGCCCTCCCGGTTCCTTTCCTCGTCCTCGCCACCCAGAACCCCATCGAGCAGGAGGGGACTTACCCTCTTCCCGAAGCCCAGGTCGACCGCTTTATGCTGAAACTTGTCGTCAGTTACCCGAGCAAAAAAGAAGAAAAAGAGATCCTGGAGCGCATGGCGAGCGGAAAACTCATCAAGGTCAGTCCCGTGCTGAGTATCGAACGGATCATGGAGTTACGCCAATTGATGCACCAGATCTATATCGATGAAAAAGTGAAAGATTATATCCTCGACCTTGTGTTCGCGACGCGCAACCCCCAGGATTACAAACTTGCGGACCTAAAGCCGCTCATTGCCTACGGGGCTTCACCACGCGCGAGCATTATGTTGACCCTGGCCGCCAAGGCCAACGCCTTTCTCCAGGGCCGCGGTTACGTGACCCCCGACGACGTTAAACAGATCGGCCCCGACGTCCTGCGGCATCGCGTGCTCGTGACCTACGAGGCGGAGGCCGAGGACACAACGTCGGACGACATCGTCAAAAAGATCTTCGATCAGATCGAAGTCCCGTAGCGCTGCTGGGACTTCAGCAGAACGCCTGTTTTTTCAAAAAAATATCCAAAAGAAAAGGTTTCTCACGGGATGATCCTCGCCTCACTCCTGAAGAAAGTCAGGAAGATCGAAATTCGCACGACCCGGCTGGTCAATGACCTCTTCGGAGGGGAGTACGAATCCGTCTTTAAAGGCCAGGGGATCGAGTTCGCGGACGTCCGGGAATACGTGCCGGGCGACGATATCCGGACGATCGATTGGAACGTCACGGCGCGTTCGCTCCATCCCTTCGTCAAAAAATTCGTCGAGACCCGCGAACTCACGGTGCTTTTCGCCGTCGACATGTCCGGCTCGCAATATTTCGGCTCCACGGACAAGCTCAAATCCGAGATCGCGGCCGAGATCACGGCTGTTCTCGCCTTTTCCGCCGTCAAGAATAACGACAAGACCGGACTCCTCATCGTCACCGAGGGCGTCGAGAAATTCATCCCGGTCAAGAAGGGGAGGAACCATGCCCTCCGCGTCATCCGCGAAGTCCTCGGATATCAGCCCAAGAAAAAGAAAACCCAACTTGCCGGGGCCCTGGAGTATCTTTACCGGGTCCAGACACGGACCTCGGTCATTTTCCTGATCTCGGACTTTATGGACGAAGGCTATGAAAAAGCTCTGAAGATCCTCAGCCGGAAACACGACGTGATCGCCATCCATCTCCATGACCCGCTCGAGCAACAATTCCCGAAGGTCGGACTGGTGGAACTGGCGGACCGGGAAAGCGGGGAGACCTTGCTGGTCGATACGACTTCCTCCCAGTTCCAAAACCGGTTCCGCCAAACGGCCGACGCAAAACAGGCCGCCCTCGAAAAACTCTTCAAAAGCCTGCAGATCGATTGCATCGATATCCCGGCCAACACCTCCTATGTCGAGCCGCTTTTCAAATTCTTCAAGAGCAGGGAACGCAAATGAAAAAGAAGGCGTTCCTTTTCTTCGCGCTTCTCTCTGTCGCGGCTTCCTCCGGCCCGTGTCTTGCGGCCGGGGCCGATGACATTCGCGTCAAGGCCGAGGTTAACAAGGCGTTCCTCACGATCGGGGATCCGGTCACCTACACCGTCACGGTCGAACACGCCCCGGATATCAAGGTCCTTTCCAGTATCCCGGCACCTTCTTCGGATTTTCTTGAGATCAAAAAGGTCGAAGACATCGACAAAAAACAAAAGAAAAAGATCCTGACGGGCCGCAAATTCACCCTCACGTCCTACCGGCTCGGAGAATTCATCCTCGACCCCGTGACGATCAAGTACCAAAAGGACGGGCAGCCTGAGAAAAGCATTTTGACGAACAAACTCTACCTGACGGTCAAAAGCGTTTCGGGAGGGGACCCCCAGGAAGATATCCGCGACGTCAAAACCGTCGTTCCCTACAAACTGCGTATAGGAAAACTCCTCGCGGTGCTTCTCGTTCTCATGCTTCTTGTGGGCGGCTACTTCCTCTATCGCGCACTCCGCAAGAAAAAGGGCGCCTTTCAACCCGCGGTCACACCAATGACCCTCGAAGAGGAAGCCTTCATGCATCTCACGGAGCTTTTTGAATCCGATCTTCTCAAGCGCGGTTTTATCAAGATGTATTATTTGCGCCTTTCCGAGATCTTGAGGACCTATTTCGAAAAACGTTACAAGATCCTTGCCGTGGAATCGACCACGATCGAGATCTTACGCGCCTTCCGTCCCCAGCATCTTGAGACCGGCCTTTATCAGAAGATCCAGTATGTCCTCGAAGCCGCGGATCTCGCAAAATTCGCCAAGTGGATCCCTGCGGCCCCTGAGATCCTCCAGATCAACAAGAAGGCCGAGGAGATCATCAAAGAGTCCGTTCCTGTCCCGGAGCCGGTTCCCGTCGAGGTGTCCCATGGTGTTTAGAGACCCGGCATTCTTCCTGCTTCTGCTTCTTCTGCCACTGATCTTTTGGGGGGCGAAACGGCGCGAAAGGATCGAATTCCCGTTCCCGTCCCTTGAACTTCTTAAGGGCCGGCCCGCAACACCGCGGATGTTCCTCTTCAAACTCCTGCCGCTCCTCAAGACCGTCATGTTCCTTTTTTTGATCGCCGCGCTGGCGCGTCCTTCCAGCGTTTCAAGCGACAAGGAATACCAGACCCTCGGCGTGGATATCATGATCGCGCTCGACATCTCGGGTTCCATGCTCGCCGAGGACTTCCAGCCTGAGAACCGTATCTATGTCGCCAAGCAGGAGGCCGTCAAGTTCATCCAAGGACGCGAGAACGACCGCATCGGGCTTGTGGTTTTCTCTAAGAAAGCGTTCACGCAATGTCCTCTTACCCTGGATTATCGCATCTTGACCGAATTGCTTTCCGAGATCCGGGTGGGGATGATCGCGGACGGTACCGCCATCGGCATGGGCCTCGCGACCGCGGTGAACCGTCTCCGGGACTCGAACGCCAAAAGCAAGGTCATTATCCTCATTACGGACGGCGAGAATAACGCCGGCAACATCGATCCGGTCACCGCCGCGGAGCTCGCCAAAAGTTTCGGCATCAAGGTCTACACGATCGCGGTCGGCAAGGGCGGCATGGTCCCGTTCCCGGTCGACGACCCGCTTTTCGGCAAGCGCTATGTCCAGGCCAACGTGGAGATCGACGAAACGACCCTGAAGCGCATCGCCGACATCACAGGCGGCCTTTTCTTCCGGGCCCGCGACCCCGCGTCGCTCTCTGAGATCTACGAGCGGATCAACAAACTGGAAAAAAGCGAGGTCAAGGTCAAGGAATACCGGAGTTATAACGAACTCTTTCCGTTGTTCCTCATCCCCGCGCTTTTCTTGCTCCTTTTCGAAATCATCTTGCGCCGAACCCTGCTCCTGAAGGTGCCCTGATGAATATCTTTATTTTCCATAGGGTCCATCAGGACAACACAGCCCAAGTCTTTATTTCGTTTTTATTAATGGCGACTTGGGCAGCCCCAATTTCCGCTTTGCGGTCCCAATCCCAATCAATCGAAGCGAAGCTGAGATTGGGGCCGTCCAAACTGCCATTTTGGAAAAGAAATAAAAAGTTTGGGCGGAAATTGATAAGTATTGGGACCGGCTTCCCGATGTTTTCTCTAATAGAAAGCCGGGTGCCCTGATGCAATTCTTCCGACCGGAGTATTTCTTTTATTTGTGGCTGGTCCCGACGGTCCTGGTGTTCTATATTTTTTCGCGCAAGCTCTGGCAGAAGCGCCTTCACCGGCTGGTCCGGGATGAAGCGCTCCTTTCGAAATTGATCGAGGGCTACCGGAAAAGCGAGTGGCTTGTCCGCGCGGTCCTCATGACGCTTGCCGTGCTTTGTTTCGTGCTCGCGCTCGCGCGTCCGCAATGGGGGGATGAAAAACGTACGGCCCAGCGCAAGGGCCTGGACATCGTCTTCATGGTCGACACGTCCCTCAGCATGCTCGCCGAGGACATCAAACCCAATCGCCTCGGAAAAGCCAAATTCGAGGTCGAGACATTCATCCGTAACCTTCGCGGCGACCGCGTCGGTATGATCACTTTCGCGGGCTCGGGGTTCCTGCAGACCCCGCTCACGCTCGACCACGCCGCGTTCCTCTTGTTCCTGGACGCCGTCCAGGTGGGATTCCTGCCCGACCCCGGAACGTCGCTCACCCAGGCCATCCAACTGGCGATCCGTGCCTTTCCTCAAAAGGAACTCAAATACAAGGCCCTGGTCCTCTTTACGGACGGGGAGGACCATGGGGGCGGGATCGAAAAGGCCATCGAAGCGGCCAAGCAGGCCAATGTGAGGATCTATTGCATAGGCCTCGGGACCGCGGAAGGAGAGCCTATCCCCCTCAAGAACGAAAAAGGGGAGCGCTCGGGATTCAAGAAGGACCGCAGCGGACAAATGGTGCTCACCCGCCTCAACAAGCCGCTTCTGGAACGGCTCGCCAGAGAAACGGGCGGGATCTATCTTCCCGCGACGCCCGGCGAGAAAGAAGTCGAGGTCATCTTAAAACACATGCGCGGATGGGGGGAGCAGCAGTTTGCCGAAAAAGAGGTCGTGGAACGCGAAGACCAGTACCAGGTGTTCCTGATCTTCGCGTTGATCCTTCTCGTCGCCGAAATGCTGGTCCGTCGCAAAAACAGCAAAGGCCCGGACCTGATGGTCTGCCTCGCCGCTTTTTTCCTTTTTACGGGATTTCTCGAGACCTCGCAGAGCACGGTCAAAAAGGGCAACGAACATTTTCAGAACAAGCGCTATCAGTCCGCCCTGGAGGCCTACCGGAAGGTCCAGGTCAAGAAGCCCGACGCTCCGGAAGTGCTTTATGATCTCGGAACGGCCCTTTATAAGACCGACGCCTTCCAGGAATCCGCTCAGCACCTCGAGACCGCTTCCAAGACGGCCAAGGACACGCAGCTGAAGGCCCGCGCACTCTATAACACCGGGAATGCCCAGTACCGGCTCGGGAATTTCGAGGGGGCCATTGATTCCTACAAGAAAGCCCTCGAACTGGATCCGGACGACAAAGACGCCAAATACAATCTCGAATTCCTGCAAAAGCAGAAGAACAAGATCGATAAAAAAGACCAGGAGCAGAAGAAAGAAGATCAGAAAAAGAAAGACGAGCAAAAGCAAGATCAACAGAAAAATAAGCAAGATCAGCAGAAACAAAAGGATCAGGGGCAGGGGAAGGACCAAAAGCAACAGCCCAAGCCCGATCAACAGGATCAAGAACAACAACCCAAGCCTCAGGACCAGCAAGATCAGGAACAACAGCAACAGCAGAAAGAACAGCAGGAAAAAGAACAGCAACAGAAGGAACAGGAGCAAAAAGAAAAAGAAGAACAGCAAAAGCAGCAAGAGCAACAGAAGCAACAGAAGGAACAGGAAGAACAGCAAGAACAGAAAAGCCCTCAAGAAGAGCGTAGCGGAGAGCAAAAACGTCCGCTCCAGGGTCAAATGAGCATGGAAAATGCCCTCAACATTCTTGACGCCATGAAAGAATCCGAGAAGGAGCTCCAGGACCTTCGACGGCCGCCGGTCAACAAGAATCCGCCGCCCGTGGAAAAAGACTGGTAGAACAGACCCGAGACCACAGACTGAAGACTCCAGACGAGACGATTTGCTTTCGGTCAGTTTCTGCTTTAGTCTACGGTCTGCAGTCTGCGGTCTCAAAAATTGAATAAAGCTGGAAACACAGGTTCTTTTACAAAATATAAAAACAGAAAATTCTGGAGATAATCATATGAGCTTAGCGGAACAGATCGAAAAGGACGTTCTCGTGGCCATGAAGGCTAAGGATCTTGTCAAGGTATCCACCTTGCGAATGCTCAAAAGCGCCCTCGGGAATTATCTGATCCAGGTAAAAAAGGACAAGGCGGAGGACCCGGAGGTTCTCGGGATCATCACCAAGCAGGCCAAGCAGCGCCGGGAAAGCGTCGAAAGTTTTGAGAAGGCGGGCCGCAAAGACCTGGCAGATAAGGAAAAGGCCGAACTCGCGATCTTGGAGTCCTATTTGCCGAAACAGATGACCGACGACGAACTCAGGGCAGCGGTCCAAAATGCCATTGTTTCTTCGGGCGCCAAAAGTCCCGCAGACATCGGGAAACTCATGAAGGTCCTGATGCCCGCCGTTCAAAGCAAAGCCGACGGCAAACGTGTCCAAGAAGCCGTCAAAGCCATCCTGAAATAGCCCCAAATCACGCCAAGTTGCCCCGATCGAGCGACTTTCTCTCCCTATAGGCTAGTTTACATAAGATACATTATGGGACGTACGTTAAGCTGGCCGAGGGATCCTTCTCTACAGCTCGCTGTGTTCTGAGCATGAAACTCTGCAGGAAAAACATATCGCACGGAATGCGGCGTTTAACTCCCAGGCAAAAGTTTTTCAATGTCCCAGCTTGTTTTCCCCGTTAGCGATAAAGCTGCGCGACACTTTGCAGTTACTTAGGGATTGCGCGGCACGCATACGCCATTTACGCGCGTACGCCTCTGGAAATGTAAGGGGCTCTTTCTCTCCTGTCTTGACCCTAACCTAGAGAGGACTCCCCTATAGCGGAAATGACCCTTTTAAAGGGCCTATAGGAGGGGCTCTTCTATGGAATGGCCTATAAGGGACCCGATTTTGACCCAAACCGTCAAAATACCATGATTTTGCGCGGTTTTAGGCCATTCTTATGGGGAGTTTGTAGGAGAAGGTATTTAGGCGGCGACGGCGACTTGCTGACGGGCCACGATTTCGTCGATGAGGCGAGAAATAAGCGTGTTCGAGAGACAGGCCTCCATGGAGAAGAAGCGACCCTGCACGGCATCGGGCACCGCTTTCATCATCGTCACGAACTCGCTCTTTCCTAGCCATGCCGCGATCTGACCTGTCCAGAAGAACTTCGGAGCATTCGTTCCGACATCCGCCTCGTTGTAGATAAAGACCGAGAACCCAGCTTTCACCAGTTCGTCAAGCACGCCTGAGAGCCGCTCGCCATCCTCGCGAAGCGCAGCATCGGACACCAGGATGGATCCGTGTTGTTTATTTGGGAAACGCAAAGCTTGAGATCTGAGGTCTTCCGGTGTCCCGGCATGCTTGAGCCCGCCAATGGCTCCAAAAGCCTTCGCATCCTTATAAATGATAACTTCCGACTGGACCCGGTTCAGCAGAGTCTCGATCCCGCTGGCATCGACTGTGGCCATAATAATATTTTCCACAAGCTGGATCACATCGCGGCTTACGGTCGGATTCGACTGCCGTCCTTCCTGAATGATTGCCAGGAGTGCGCGGATCTTTTCTTTTACAATACCCTCTTCCATCACCTCGACCGTCACAAGATAAGCCTGCATTTCGGCATCAAGACGGCGGGCTTCCTCCAGCATCTCCGCCGGCTGGAGGGTATGTACCACCTCATGGATCAGGATATCTTTCAATTCCTGGACGGAGGACCGGTCAACGACTTCCTGGTTCAGAACGATCTCTTGTCTTCCCTCTGCTGTTTTTCTGGCAAATGCACTGCGGTTTCCAAGCAATTGCTTGTCGCGCTCTGTCGTGGCGACCCTCATCAGCACTCCTGTCTGAGGATCAAGACCCCTCATGAGCCCCGCGCGATCTAGCCCGTACAACTGCATATCCGTCAATTGACTCACGATCCCCTGCGCCACCGTTCTCGCTTCAGCCATCTTTACATCATACCCCGGAACAACAGGCGTTGCCGTCACCGGCGCCACCAATGCCATTTCCAATCGCAATTCCGAGCGCTGGGCGGCGGGTTGTGCTGGACGAGCGCTGAATGCGGCATCACGGATCCGCTGCCAGAAAAGTCCCAGGATCGGCACGTTATGCTCCACGAATTGCGCGAGGTCCTCTATTGAGATCTCATCTTTTCCTTTGTTTATCGGTGTAAGAGGTATGTGCGGAACATTCCTGATCCGAATGATTTGCATAGTTTTGTCCGGATCGTTCAGGTCAGAAACGCTGGCATAAACAGCATGCCGACCGCCAAATTGGTCACTTTCCACCAACAGCTGGGTTTGGGCATCTTCATAGATCACGGCCGTTGGATTAATCGGCGGGTATCCCAAAGCGGCAGCCAACTTCATTACCGCATCGAGGATAAATTTATCCCCCAAGTCACCCGACGCGAGCTGCTCCGGTGTCAGCCTTTCAATAAGAAGACCGGTAAACCACTTGAGCGCGCCTTCCTCATTTCCCGCATCACCACCCTCATTCAACTTGATCTTGCCGCTCAACGCTTGAGAAATCCGTTGATGCACATCTGCCATCAGTTTTGCAGCAGGAGAGTCTTCGGGGGTGACAGCCGCATCCTTCATCTCCCGTTGCATTTCGGCTTTCTTCGAATAGGCTTCCAAAAGAATCGATAGACTCGTGACCCAAGAGCGCATAAACCGGACGGCGGCCTCCTGGATCACAATTGGATCTTTAGACTTCGTGACCTCAAGAAGTTCCTTCAGCTCTTCTTCGGTTAGCACTTTCTCAGCACTTCCCGCTTTTTTCGGATCGAAATTTTCGTTGTATTTCGCGATGGCGATCTTATCCGCAAGGGCCTTATTGCCGGTGCGCACTGCTTCCAACCACTGGTAGAACCAGTTGAAAACGGGGGTCTGCGAAAAATAGGCGTCCTGTTTTCCAAAAACCGCGCGGTAGCTGTCGAGAAGTTCCGTGAGTTTCTTCGAGCGTGAAGCCGGGGTCAGAGCCTGTGTCTTTCCACCTGCCAGCGTCTCTTGCCCAGATTCCAGCTCTTGCTCCAGTTTGTCGATCTTCATCTTATTTTCGCTTCCGGCCGCAATACGCTGTTGCGGGGTCGTCGTATCCAAACTCACAGCCTCATAGATCGCCATCTTGCGAACCAAAAGTTCAGACTCGTAAGCGCTCATGACTTTCAGCCCACGGAAAACAGTTTCGCGCTCAGTCCGTGGCAGCATTTTGACAAAGAGAGAGGAAAATTCTTCCGCAAAATAGTCGCGATAAGCCTGACCTTGCGCATCCGAGCCATCCTTCTTGATCCACGTCTTACCTTTTTTTAAGTCTGCCATCTCACGATCAATTCTCTTGGCATCTTCAGAACCATCACTTACCGTTTTTCTCTCCTTCTGTAATTTTTGAATGCGATGTTCGAAATAAGGCAGCGCGAAATTGTTCAAATCACTCTCCATGGTTTCATGGTTGATATAAATGAAGATGTTAGCGTTCACTTCGGCCTCGCTATATCCCAGGGATTCCATCAAATTTACCTTCTCGACGAGCTGAGCCAAACTGAACTTCATTTTCGTGCCCGACATCATGGCCATTGTGTCCATGTCGGGGGCGATCTCAATGCGTTCAATCAACTTTTCTTGCGCTTCAATACCTGCCCGCATGCGTCCCTGCTCTTCAGGCGTCAGGACAGAAGCCTTTGTATCGAGCAGTCGTTTCGCTTTTGCGATGTTGTCTCTCATGATCTGCTTAATCCTCTTGGTGTCGACCACGGAGATCCCTTCGATCTTGTCGATGAATGCGTTCTTGAGCGCCGTGAGCTTGAGCGCATACACATAGCCATGAGCCCTGTTCTCCTGTTCCAGGGCTACCAGGAAGGGCTTTGCGCCTTCCGTATTCCCCGCTTTCAAAAGCGCGGTAGCCTCATCAAAATTCTGCCGGAAAATCGAGAGCGGAAGCTGCTCCCCCGTAAAACCAATGTGGGCAGCAAAAACATCGCGCATTTCCGGCGAAAGCCACTCGAGCTCTTCTGCCATATTCCGGAACTGTTCAGCAGAGAGCATTTGCCCCGGATTGTTCGCCTGAAACTTTGCGACCCACAATTCGGCAAGAGCCAGATGCTTCAGTTCCTTCGTCAAAATATGACCGCCACGATTCAACGCCGCGGCAAGAAGCTTGTTGCTAATCGGGGACATTTCCGGATCGATCACGCGCAGGACCGCCCCCAGGGTTGCCATATCCCCGGCCGCATACCCGAATTTCGTCAAATTCTCCATGAGTTCCAGGATTGGAATGCCCTGCAGCCCCAGCTCGACTTTTTTGTCTTCCAGAAACCGCTGGAGTTTAAAGAATTTCAAGTCTTCTGCGTTCAATGTCGGGAGCGCGTCATCAAGCAAAGCCTGACGTTTTGTTAATATTCCTTCCAACTCTTTCCGTTGTTCGACAAATTCCGCAGCGGGAGGACTCTTTTCCCCGCCCAGCGCCTTAATGAGTGCATCCAACTGGGCTTTTTGGAGTTTCAAGGCGGGGATAGTTCCCGGCTGAGCATCGATTAATTTCTGGAGACCAGATGGAACATCGCGCGGATGCAGGGCGATCATGCGGTCGATCGTTTTGAGAATTGCTTTGTCCCCTGTTTGTTCCTTGAACTGCAGGAGTTGTGCTTCCGCAACAGGTTCACGCAGAACAGGGTTTGCAACAAGCGCCAGCGCTCCTACTCCCGCAAGCACTTTTCCCGTGCCTGCAAGTAGGACGCCGACAGCACCAAGACCCGGTAGAAAAACAGCACAAACCACGCCGGTGACCAGTAAGCTCGCGGAAAGCCATTTCGACTCCACGACTACCCGCAAAGCGGGACGCAACTTCGTATAGACCTTACCGATCAGAGAATCGGGGGCCTTAACTTCTTTGGCGGCAAGCCAACTGGCAGCCGTCTTCCGCCAGTGGCGGAACCCGAGTGATTCATTCCATGAATTTTTTGCAAGACGTTGATTTTCAGCAGCGGTTTGCGGCAAAAATTGAGCTGATTGCTTGTCAAATGACTTGGCAAACTTGACGAACTGGGCAAAAGTAAGACGTTCGAGCTTATTCATGCCCAAGATACCGTCCTGCGCTAAAAGCGGTATGACTTGTCGGATCCTGGCCTCGTCATCTACCGACAGGGTCACCCCGGAACGACGCAGGGCCTCAAAGAATCCTGTTTTGAGTGTCCCGTCGTTGTTGATCCAATCTTTCATCACCAGCGGCCGTGACCAGCTCGAGGGCCAGCCAAACCGGGGAGCGATCTTTTCATCGCGGAGTGTGGTGCCGATCTGCGCTAGCACCGAAGTATTGATCCACCTAGGCGCGAACATTGCCGCTCCGGCCACAACAGCCATGAGTGCCCCAACGGCAACCCCGGCAAAAATCCCACCGGCCACTCCAAACAACAGGGCCACGGAAAGCGGGAATAGAGAGGCTTTGTTGAATTTCGATTCTCCCGGCATAGCTGAAGGATCGCCGTAGATCCCTTTAAGCCACTGATATTTGATAACCGCACCCGTCATCAGTTTATTGACCTTACCAGTACGGTTATAGCCCAACGCCTGATACATCTTGTTTTCAGCTTCCCGCACGGCCTGGGATTGGTGCATCTTACGCAGCGTGCTAGCTTCTTCCCTTTGGGCCTTCCGGACAAGGACGCTATCATCAAAATTCGGATTGCGGACACCATTTTGGATTTGCCAGCGAGCCAACTCCGCGGCTGGATTCGACGAGACAAGGATCGCCGTAATATCATTGGCATCCATTGTCCGCGCACCCGCAAGCATCATCGTGTCGCCGATCAGGCCCAGCGTTTCCGCGAATCGTTCCGATTGATTGGAATTAAAAAGTTCCAGTTTGTGCAAGACGATCGTAGCCCCAAGCATCGCGGAATGAAGTTGTTCAACATTCGTGCTGTCGAAATTTTGAACTGCAGCTCCAAGCATTTCCAAAGCAGCCAGATCCCGTTTCAAAGCATTCGGATCCTGTTCGGAGAGATTTACCATAGACGCCACATTAAAATGGGTTGCTAACTGCTGCACCGCCGCTAAGGCAGGCCGCAGAGCGGCCAATGAGGCCCCTTGCAGATTCCCACCCAACGCGACCAGGAACGCCTGGGCGATCCTTGCGCGGCTGGTTTGCCCGTTCGGATTGATCTCACCTTGGCGGGTCAGGTAATCCACGACCCGCTCGACGAGCGTACCGGTCGTATTTTCATTTTTTACCATATCGGCCCGGGAGGCATCGGGACGGTTTTGCCGGTCCGCGACATGGGCTTGATACCGTTCCGCTTGAGCGGTCCCGGGACTCCGGGTCTCATGGCTATCGAGAATGTAAGGACTGAATCTCAAGATGGTCTTGATGAAATCGCGGACTTCGCCGTTCTGCTGGCGCGCGATCGAATATTTTCCGAACTCACCGCTTGTGAGGGAATTCGCTTCCCTTTCGATATTATCAAATTTCAGATCATCCTGGATCCTTTCGCCGCGGAGGTGCGATTCGATCTTCATGAGAGCGCTCCTCTCAAAAATCGCGTTGAGGAAGGTTTCGCCGAGCCCTGTCTGCATGAGCCGCTCAATAAGACTCCCTGTTTTATTCCGTTCCCCGCTTTGTCCTTCCAGACGCGTTCCAAAGATTTGGTTGATGATCATTTGGATCTGGTTGCGTGTGAACGTTGTGCCGTCCTCGATTCCCTCTTTAAGTTCCACGCGCTGGTCGATGATCTTCCCTTCCTTGATCTCGGAGATCACCTTTTGGAGTTCGGTCTTAAGCGCGGGATCGAAGGAGAACCTCTCCAGCAATGTGCAGAGCCCCTGCATGATGAGACGAGCCTGCAAGTAAATTCCGACGACAGCACGCGCGCCGGCGGACTGGTGCTCCGCTTCGCGGTATTCCGCGCCCAGCGAGAAAAGAGTTTCGATCGTCACCAACGTTGTGTCGCCTTTTCCCCCCGTAAGCTCCGCGAGGGCCATACCCTCTTTGCTATTCAAGACCTTTTCAAAGAATGCACGGATATTTTCTTTTTTGCCGTTAAATTCGCCGGCCAATTTGATTAAAGAATCGAAAGAATTAACGCGCGCTTCATAGAGCTTGATCTGCTCGGCTTTCCATGCCGCATCAACGCCTGTTCGGGTCCTCACATAATCAAGGGATTCCTGAGCTTTCTGCCGAGCACCCTCAAGGGACTTTATGAATCCTTTATAACCGGGTCCGTCGATCGCTTTTGTGAGAG
This sequence comes from Candidatus Omnitrophota bacterium, assembly GCA_043821445.1. Classification (GTDB taxonomy): domain Bacteria; phylum Omnitrophota; class Omnitrophia; order Omnitrophales; family Aquincolibacteriaceae; genus Aquincolibacterium. Next base: position 66,695 of record JBDRCT010000010.1, read on the forward strand.
TCGTGAGTATCGCTTCCCGGTCGGCAAAAAGGCGGATCTGTCCTGAATTGGAACGGTCGCGGCCAATCACCTGGGCGAGGAAATGCGATGCATAATTCTGGACATCAAAAGCAAAGATGTGCGTTCGGCCATCGAGCGTAAGAGCCGGAGCAGTATTTTGGCCATCGTTTTCCGTTGGCATTCCATCCTTCACTTCTGTTCTCTTCAAATCAAAGCCGGTCCCGGCACGTTCGGTTGCGATGATAATGAGGGGTACCACGGAGCCATTTTTTACCAACGTGGCAGCCCTAATGGCGTTAATTTCCGCAGCGTCGGTGTATTGGTTTATCTCTCTGATCTTCTGACTTTGCCCTAGTATCGAATCTATTAATGTCTTGGCCTCACGCCCGCCTTCTCCCCTTTGTATCTTTTCGATAGCTTGTTTGATCCAATTGCGGTGTTCCGTCTTGTTAATGATAAAGAATAAATGGTCTTTCGCTCCCTCGGCGCCTACTTTCTGGGCCACGGACTGGATGTGTTCCATGACCGCTTCGATAAAGCTCTCCTTGTCCTTATAAAGCGCTAGTTTTAGACGTTTCGCCGCACTTTGATAACTGAGGTCCGGAGAACTCTTCCCGAGTTCAAGCAACCGGTTGCCCGTAAAAAGTTGGATATATTCCGGCATCGTGGCTGTCAACGCAACAGCGCCACGGACGAAATTGGCCTGGACGGGCGTCCCCATCTTGGTGTTCAGCTTGCCGATACCATCAACATCGAACCATTTCATGAACGCTTCCATATTCGTGATCATCCCGGCCTCGTCAAAGCCCGCGAACGGCATATCCCGCAAGCTGTCCCTTGCGTCGATATCTTTGGCAAGGGCGTGGTCACGGATCGTCTTCCCCTTGTCAAGCATGCCGTCCTCAGCTAATTTCTTGAGCGAACGGAAGAGGAAGGCGATCTGGTAGGGCACATCACTTGATTGCTGGTCTTTATTGATGGTCTTATTATCCGCGGGTTTCATGGTGACCTTGTGGGTCGTCGGATCCACGGTAAGGGACATGCGCGTTCCTTCCCCGAATAACGCAAGGAAAACAGAGGAAAATTCGCGGTAAAGTTCGAGGCCGTGGTCTTTGCCCATTTCGCCGAGTAGTTTGTAAAGCGCGTTGTTAAATACCACTTGCCCCGTCAGCTCATCGACGAAAAACAGCAAACGGCCTTGTTCTCCTTCGCCTTTCGCTGCCTCGATGAACTCTTTTTCACTATAGATCCGCTGGATCTGTTTCCCATCTTTTCCAGGCCCATCGAATAACTGCTGAATTTTTTGAACAAACTCCATCACCTGAAGAACCCTTTTCTCTCCGGCAGGCGGCGGTCGGGACCCCGAAGCGATGATGGCCTCCACGCGACTGAACGCGGCGAACTGGGCTTCGTCCAGGACCGTCCGTCCGAAATTCCTTTCAAGGAAATTCAGAAGACTGCGGCCGGATACATCGTCGATATTATTAAAAATGTGGGTCCTGGAAAGAATATCCGTCACGAAAACAGAATTTTCATTTTCGCGAAGCTTTAGCTGGAGACCATTGTAATTGTTCTTGCCGTTGCCGATATAATTGGCACCATCCACAAGCTCGAGACCGAGGCCTTGGGCAAGTTCATTGTGCGTGAACTCATTGAACTCGGCCTTATCATCAAAGAACTTTCTTGCGGACGCTTGGTCTTCAACGGCAAGCGCTACACGGCCCTTCTCCAAACCTTGATTCAAGTGCCGATTCGAATTAAAGAACGACGTACCAAGGATCTGCCCGCGGCTTTTCCCGATACCGGTAGCGGCCGACACATCAAATCCCATATCGATCCCCACCGCGATCAGGAAATGGGATGCGCCACGGCCTATCAAGTCGGTTGGCGAACGATCTACAGTATTGGGAACACCCCCTATTTCATCAATCCTTCCGTCGGAGAGGTACGTTTCTCCGGTTCCAAGAAGTCCTCCAATATCCTGGCCATCCTTAATGATCTTTTGGCCGTTTGCGCATATGAATTCCATCAAAACAGTCTCAAACATGTAATTAGTAAATCGCTCCGTGACGTCCGCCGCATTTTGAGAAAGGGTTGCCTTGTCAATTTTCGTGCGCGTTCTGTCGCCAAGATTACTCAAGGAGGTTTCCTTCAGCAACGATTTCAGTCCCACAAGGTCCCTATTCTCCGAAAATAATTTTCGGATCGCATCCCGCGCATCGCGGATCTTTTGCGGCTCGTGCGATTTCACGGCATCGATATAATTTCTGAGCAATCCCGACTCCAGGGTTCCCTGAAGGACATCGATCAATCCGCGCCGTATCGCATAAAGAATATCCGCAGTCTTGATGTCCTTGATCTCTCCCCGGAGTGCCTGTCTGATCCAGGCGCGAAGCTGCGCGGGATCCTTAGCCGTAAAACCTAAGAAAATATCGGAGAGAACCTGGAGTTCGAACGGTTTTGTAAAATCGATTGTAATTCCGGCGGCATCCGCAAAAAGAACGATCTTACCGAGGGCCGTGTTTTTGCCTGCGGCCTCCATTCCGGCATCTGCCAGCTTGCGTTCCAATTCAACAAGCGGAATCCCTGTCTTTGCTATGATCTTTTTGAACGCATCAATCTTTGCCTGATCACGTTTGGCCTCCGGTTTGGCCATTTCAGCTTCCAACCCTTTTAGTGCGGGCTTTTGTTCATTTCTCAATTTCTCAATTTTGGGAACGAGCACATCTTGTAACGACCAAAAACGGAATGTCGCAACGATTTCCTCTGCCGAACCAAACATCCGAACGGCGTCGGCGTTGGAGATGGTCAGTAGCCGGTCCAAGCTCCGGAGGTTTGCCTCATGCAGCGCCGGATCGCTCTTCTCGGGACCCTCCTCAATAATTTTATTTCGAAGAGTGTCAAAAGCCTGGGAACGCCATTCGGCTCCAAGATATTCGAAGAGCACGGAACCTTCGGGCCCGGTAAGCCCACGCATGGCGTTGAGTGCTTCGAAACTGAGGAATGCGAAAGTTTTCCCATCGGCGAGACGGATGGCAAGCCCTTCAAAAACCATTTCACGAGCGGGAGATTTTCCGGGTTCCGCTGCGGTCTCGGCTTCCGCTTTGGCGGGCTTTACGATCCGGACGACATCGATGGTGTTTTTAGATTCGGGCGTGGAACGAACCGCGAGTTGCCGTTCAGCCTCCAAACGCGTTTCGGCTTCGATCGTTACCTTGTGAGGAGTCAAAGTGGAATCTGCTTTTAAATCTTTGGCTGCGGTGATATCGCAGATCGTCGAAGGCGAAGGCAGATTTGATATTTCATAAATGAAAAGCATGGCGCGCGCGATCGGTACTTCGGCATCCGAGAGCCGCGTGTTCAATAATTCCTTGCCTAAGAGGCCTTCGAGTGACGCATCTAATATACCGGCGTTTTCCAACACTTCGCGAACGGTCTTCGGGGCACCCTGCTGGTCGGGGGATTTTTCCCGTCGATTCATCAGTTCCGAATAGGCCCTTAAGACCTGATCCCGCGCTTCTGTCCCCTTTAGTCCCGGATCAAGCGCGAGTTTGCTAAAATGTCCGAAGCGGCTTTGTGCGTCAATGGATGATACGAATCGTTGGATACTTGTTTCGGGAGAGCGCATAAAGTTTTCAATGAATTCAGAGCCGTTGACCCCTAAGGACCTTTCCGCGAGCATACCGGCAACATTCATGTCTGTTAAAAATTCACGGACAAGATCGTTCGGAGCGTCGAAAGAGAGTTTGAATTCACTGAGCGTTCTGGCGATGGCCGCAGGAACCTTTTCCGCCAGCTCCGGAACTTTGGGCTGGGCCGGAGCCTCTACCGTACCGAGTTTTTCTCCCTCCGCCGGTGCTTTTTCAGTAGCGGGTGCCTCTTTAGCGACCTGGATATTGATACCGAACATACGCAACCCACTCAACGTCGCCACGCTGGAAATTACTTCGTCAAAATTGAACCGGCTGATATCTAATTTCATGGCGGCTTTCAATTGTTCCGTGGTCAGTTTTACATCTTTCAGATCCCGACCAAGCAACAAATGCTCGGCAAGAAGCATTTTTCCTCCTTCCATCTTAATACCACCCTCTTGCCAGACATAAGCCAGGAGTTGGCGCTGTTCATGGCTCATCGCTTCAAAGGTCTCTCGTCCGCTACTGAACATCTCGCCGTATTTGGCTTGGAACATCATCGCCGTAAACGGCTGTCGGGCCTGCGGAACCAGGAACAAGATATACTGTTCGAGTTCAGCGGCGAATTTGGCTCGTCCTTTTTCGCCACCGTAGATCGCGGCAGCAAGCCCCAAAGGCATCGTCAGATAATTCATCATGGTCCCCGGCAGTTGCATGAGTTGTTGCAGCGGACTGGCCTCTCCCCCCACTGCATCCGGATTGAGGGCCCTGTTCGCAGCCGTGACCGGGGCCATAAAGGCATTGAACAGCAACATATTGTCCATATAACCGAAGAGCGAGCGACCGAGGCCTTGGCGAGCGGCCCCGGCTCCAAAATAGCGTCCGTAGGAGGCAGGACTCACATAATTCAGAATTCCTTTGAAAAACCCTCCTTGCGATTCCGACCAACGGCCCATAAGACCGGTCCCTGAGTAGCTCGCACCAAAGACATGCAATAATTGGCCCAAGACGATATCATGTACTAAACGTTCGGTATCCGAAAGGCTCCCTTTTCCTGTCAAACTCCAGTTTTCGAAAAATAACCGCTCCAGATGCTCAAAATATGTTTCCACTTTTTTGGTCTCGGGATTTACGGCTAACACGGGGTCTACATCGAACAAGGAAAGCACATAATCCGTGAGATGATTGACGCCGAACAACGCCTGGGTGACCGGGAAGGAACGGAAGAAGATGATACTGCTTCCGGCCTGCTGCCAGAAAGCCCGCGTGAAATTTTCCGCGTAGCTTCTGAGAACAGTCGCTCCTTTGGCACCGATCTGTAAGCCGAGATAACGGTGAAGCAGCGGGCTTTGCCCCGCCTGAGCCTCCGACATTATCCTGAACCCTGCAACGGCCTGTAACGCCATTCCCAGCACCATGATCCGCGCGCCCCAGGCCGTAGCATCCTGGTTGCCCGTCATGACGCCATAAAGTCCCACGGAAAAACCTATCCAGGAAACCAAAGAACCAAGTGCTCCAAGTCCTGTCCCCGCTTTCCACATGATGAAAGGATTCCCGAGGAAGAATATCGCCAGACGGCCGGCAACGAGCGCTCCGAGTCCGATCAATCCCCATTTTTGCATGCCAGTCGCCAGGACCGACGAAGGAGCAATCAACTTTAGCGCAAACCCCGTAACTGCCATTGCTCCGGCACCGACCATAAATAGCTTCATGACAGCATTCGCCTTCGCCATGAATATCATGGTGCCGCGTGACAGGACCTGCCGCGTGGCAAGCATGCTCGCCTCCCCGCCTATTGATTTGACAATTGTCGCCGCATTTTTCAGGATCGATCTTGTTAATCCGCCCACAGCCATCGCCGTAATTCCCAAAATTGCGATTCCTAATCCGAATTTCACCGCCTGTTCATTTCCAACTAACTTTCCAATGAGTGCGACGGTCAATCCTGCAAAGATGCTTGAGAACGCCATGACAGCAACGGTAGCGTGGCCGGCTTCAGCCGCTGCAGCACCCCAGGAGGCAGTGCTTCCTGCCGGGGCAAAAATTCCTTTGATCCCATTGATCATGAAACCAAAGACAGCCTTGGGAAAATATATGAGACCGTTCCGAAGCGTCAGCGCCATAGCCCCGGCCAACTGGCTGCGTGTAAGTAAATTGCTGATGGCTTTAAAGGTAAGAGTTTGACCTTCAAGCCCAGCTAATGCCAATCGCTCTGGTGCGCCTTGTTTGACTACTGTAATTGCAACAGCTCTAAGCTCAGTTAACCAAGCCGTCCGGACTGCCGTCAAAATCCCTCGCACCAAAGAAAATCCAGCCGCACCGATCCCTGCATACACTCCATAGCCCACGACATTCAAGGTCTTGCCCCATGCGGTATCCTGAAGATCAGCGCCGGTTAACGCGAAGTGTCCGCCCATAGCCCCCATGGTGGCTGTTGATATCGCATTCATATAGGCTAAAATGGTCATTCCAATGCCGATCTTTGCGCCCTCGGCTGTAGCGATTCCCGTCACCGCTGCCGGTAGCAAAGCCGTCGGCACTAAAGCTCCCGTAAGCAGGCCTCCCGTAAATGCAACAGCTGATATCGTGCCAGCGACCGCTGAGTTGATGTAAAACATTTGAGAAAGGGCGTTCGAGCCGCCTTGATATTGCTGATAGACAAACCCGGTAACTCCGAATCCCACTGCACTATAGAGGCCCGCCACAGCCACAGTAAGAGCCACTTTTGCGGTCACCGTTGTCGCTGTAATGCCTAAAAGGGTGAGCCCAGTCGTACCGGCAGCTGCTGTACCGGCTGCCGTGGCACCAGCACCCCCGATCCCGAAGGCGGCAAGTCCACCGGAAAAAACGACTGCGGCCACCGCCGCAGCAACAATAACAACGCTGCCGATACCGTAGGCCCATTTCTCAGTAGTGGTCAGAGACTCCCACCTGCCGTACGCGAATGATGCCCTCGTTTCGCTCGTCAGATCCACCTGCAGCCCGCTGCGATAGCTATCAAGAACCGTTGCCGTCGTTCCTTTTTGGACATAGATAGAAATACCCTGGGAACCGAACGTGAAGCCGGCCGCCTCGTATGGTCCTGCTTCGATAAGTTTGACGCTTGCATTGCCGCCCAAGGCAAAACGATTCTGCCCCTCGAAGGGTCTCGTGACCGTAATGCCCAGGCTGACATCCTTGAGCACATCCCAGTTCTGGGCCATCAGAATATCCTGACGAGAATCCAAAGAGACACTTCCGCGGATAAAATAGGACAGCTCACAAACCTTACCGTCAGCGATCTGCCCGTTCTCGGGATTGACGCCCATGAAGTGGATCTGCTCCATGACCGTTGTCATTCCATCCTTCATCGCTGATGTATAGGCGCGCCATTGCAGGAACGAGTGGATGCCGCCGAAACCGCCGATCCGCTCCCCGGTAGCAGCGTCCACGGTCATCCCCGTTTGGATCAACCCGACACGGCTAAGATTGGTAATAAGATTTTCGGAGACGCCGAGGGCCCTGGCGAATATTTCTGTCGGGCCTTCGACGCGTGACGCTTGTTTGGCGAGATCTCCGTACTTCAATGTCTGCGGCTCTGCGGCAGCATTCCATGTGTCTGTGATTGTTACGGTCCCCGCGGCCTTGTCTTCCCGGAAGGCGTACCGCGTATCGATGGAAAGTTGCGTGATCTTTCCCTTCTCAAACATGAAACCCAGGGAGATGTTATGGTCTTTTGCGCTGTATTGGATCGAGGCATAATTCAAGTTCTCTCCGAGATCAAACAATGACTTGTAGTCCGTCTTGAATTTTTCCCCGGCAGCCAACGAAGTGCTCAGCGTCTCCGGAGTAGCGGCGTTGGCAGCATACATGAACCGGCCGTTCTTGCCGAAGGCCTCTACGATCCTCGCTCCATATTCCGTGACCGGGACATTCCCGCGTCCTCTGAGACTCGTGGCCCCCGCAAAAAGGTCCATCACAGTTGTTCTTGACCAATGACCGTCTTTGTACTCGAGGACCTGGAGAGTCTGCCCGGCGAAATTACCGGCCTGATTAATGAGTTGTCTGAGTTGGGCGGCATTCCCTCCTTCCGTAAAGGTCGCCATCGCATTGAGCACCTGGCTGTTCATGGAGGTTGTTGCGGCCAACACGTTCCCCGTTGCGTTAGCGACGACCGCCCTGATCGACAAGGATTTCCCGTCACTGCCAGTGAATTGAACTCCTGCCATGTTGAAACCGTAATAATTGCCGAAGACCGACCATGCGGTCTGTTCCCGCTGCAAATCCAGCTTGGAACCGGTGAGTTGGTAGAGCTGGTATACGGTGTTGCCTGTGACGCTTGCCGGTGTTGCCGTAATTCCGTAGCCTGCATTCCCGTCCATCCAGTCGATACGCACCAACTTCCCGAAACCGGAAGCAGTAAGCCCGTGAGCGAACATGGTCGCTAACCCGATACCGCCGCTGCCAAGATTCTGATTAAGGTTGAGCTTGAAGACGGCCCCTTCGGAACGACCAATGATCGAAATTCCCGTGGCAATCGTCTCCGCAGAAACAAGAACTCTGCCACTCGCCGCATCTGAAAGAGTGCGATTCTGCACATCATAAACAACATGGGTGATCGCATCTTCCGGTCCTTGGATGACAAAACCTGAAGAGATCCTCGTAACTGCCGGCAAAGTACCTTGAGGTTGAGTGGCATAGATCCCTTTAACATCGAATGCAAACCTTAATATGGCCGTACGGCTCGCATTCCATTGCAGCGCAATGGAAACATTACCGCCCAAGCTTCCGGCCGCCGCGATTACAAAGCCAGGGATGACCCCACTGAACTGTATCTGATAAGCGCTTGTCAAAAATGCGTCCATAGCTTGTTCCAACGCCGACGGCTTTGCTCCGGCAGCCGTCTGGACAAATGCTAATCGGGCCGTCTGCTGCCCGTCGCGTGACATCGCCCCCATGCTCGCGCTGAAGGAAGCACTGAGACCAGGTACCGAATAAACCAGAGTCTTTTCGTCCCTGCCATACCGGGCGGTAACTGACAATGTTTGTGGCTGTCCGTCACCTTTTTGGACTGTCGCAAAATGGAAGCTCGCAACCTTAGTGCGCTCTGTGTTCCATTGCAATGTGACAACCGCTTCCCCAGTCGCCATCCCCGATAATGCGATGATGATACCTGGGACGATTCCGTTCAATTGGATCTGGTAGGCATTCATCAGGAACGAATTTACGGCCTGTTCGAAAGCGGACAATTGGCCGCCGTCAGGGGTCCGGATGAATGCCATTCGCACGGTTTGGCGGCCATTCGCGTTAATTTCACCAAGGACGGCATTAAAAATACGACTGACTCCGGCGATCGAATATTGCAAGGTCCTTCCGTCCGTTCCGTAGCGAGCCGTGACCGGCAAAGTCTGAGGTCGAGCCTGATCGTTCGGCTTGATCGTCGCGTTGAATTGATAGCTTTCTACTTTGGAACGGTCGCTGTTCCACTGCAGCGTTATCATTGCATTTCCGTTCGTCATTCCCCCCGCCAGGGCGATGATAATGGCCGGTACTAAGCCGTTAAACTGTATTTGATAAGCATTTAACAAGAATTCCTTAATTGCTTGCTGTGCTTTAGACGTTTGCTGTCCGGTACTTGCTTGCGGCAATCCTAGGATAAGGACCTGTTTACCCGTCCTCTCGTCAACAGCTCCAAGAGACGCTTTGTATTCCCCATTGAGGTTCGAAAAATAGAAGCTCGGCGGCTGATCCCCGTTCAGTTTCATCGTCACCAGACCCGCTTCTCCCATCATCGCCTGATATCCCAAGAGCGTCTTCCCGCTCGCATCCAGCAGCTGCGTCACCGTCGCGATCCCGCTCGTCGCGTCCGC
>JBDRCT010000011.1:0-3243 GCA_043821445.1 Candidatus Omnitrophota bacterium
ACATTGCATGAAGTCGATCGATCTTGTGATCAAACAGCGCACGGGTAAGAACGGCCTGCCGCTCATGGGGGTCGGTGACTGGAACGACGGATTGGACGAGATCGGGAGTGAAGGTCACGGCGAGAGCGTGTGGCTCGGTTTCTTTCTCTATTATATCCTGAGGGAAATGGTTGATATCATCGGTCAAAAAGAAGGCGATGCTAAAAAAGCGTATTACACGCAAAAAATGGAAGCTCTGAAAGCGGCTCTTGAAAAAACATGGCGGGGCGACCGGTATCTGCGCGCCTTTCACGATGACGGGACCGAGATCGGCGTCAAAGGGAGCGGGGTGTGGGAGATTGACGCACTGACCGCGGCCTGGTCGGTCATGTCCGGTATCAATTTCGAGCGCGGATTGGCGATCTTCAACACGGCCCTGCAGGTCCTCGAAAAGGATAACGCGATCCTGCTCGGGTGGCCGGCCTTGCGCGAAGACACGAAGCCTTATCTCGGTCGCAGCAGCAAATATCCGGAAGGCGTCAGAGAGAACGGCATGTATTGTCACGGCGTGCAGTGGCTCGTAAGAGCGGCGCGTCTTTTGGCGGAAGAATTCGAAAAACGCGGCGATTCGGTGAATGCAGCGAAATATCGCGAGACCGCGTACCGGTTATGGCTTAAAGTCTCGCCGATCGCGCACATGCATGAGATTGAGATCTACGGCGGTCAGCCGAACAAGCAGTCGGCGGACATTTTGACCACCTTTGAACCGGGCCGGATGATCTGGCACGGATATACCGGAGCCGCGGGATGGATGCTCCGGCAAGCGATGGAAGGCGTAGTCGGAGCCTTGGTGTTACAAAACCAACTCGTGCTTCCGAATGATCTCGATAAACCGCGCGGCGTGCTGAGAGTGTTTAAAGTGTCCCGGGACGTGTCCGCGAGTCCGATCAAGGCAGCCTTTACCGGTTGAGGATCTTTTTTCGATTTTGAATAGAAAGTGTAGAGCACTCGCCTTTTAACCCTATTCCTTTTTGCTTTTGGGCCATTTCTAGGCCTTGTGTATCCCATCATTTTTCAATCTCCCATGACTTTTTTTCTTCTATGACATGAGGGGAGACGTACGCTCAAATTAAAAGGAGAAATGCCGTTACGTAGATAAGCACTTCAGACAGGCGCTTGAGCCTCAAAGTTTGGAAAGTAAAAGAAAGGACTTCTGCCATGGCTTCAAAGAACAGAACTCTGTGCTCCGGGACCGAAACCGTCCTGTCTCATGTGATGCTTCCCATGCATACCAATCATTACGGCAGTATTCACGGCGCTGTGATCCTCGGTTTTATCGATGAGGTCGCGTTCGTGGCCGCGACACGGCTCACCGGCAAAAACGTCGTTCTTGCCGCGGTCAACCATGCGTCCTTTGAACGCCCGGTCAAGATCGGGAGCTTGTTGACGCTGCGCGCGCGTATCGGCTCGATCGGCCGCACCTCCGTGAAGCTCAAGATCACGATCGAATCCGAAGATCTCAGGACAGGAAAGACTGTCCGGATCGGTTCGGCGGACCTGGTCATGGTAGCGGTCGATCTCAATGGCCGTCCGGCAAAGATCGGGCTATGATCTGGAGCGGAATGGAGGGGGGGACCTTTACATGAAAGAAGAAAAGATCTTTTATTACCCAAAAAAAAGATTGAAAGAGATTCAGGACCGGACGCTCACCTCGTTCATTAACCGGCAACTTTATCCCTTTAGCCCTCATTACCGGAAACTCTTTGACCAGCACCGCATCGACCCCAGGAAGATCAAAAGGACGGAAGACCTCCAGGACATTCCATTCACCTCCAAAGAGGACCTGATCAACGCTCTTGCGAATGATCCGCTTGATTTTGTCCTTCAACCCGACGAAGCCTCGATCCGGAAATTCGCTTCTGCCGCGGAACTTGTCAAGTTGGCATGGAAAAAGACGGTATGCGGGCCGGAATGCGTCCAGGAGGCCCTAGAGAAAGAGTACAAACCCATTTTTCTTACGGCCACTACCGGTACAACCAAGACTCCCGTCTCGTTTTTTTATACCGCCTACGATCTCGAGAGACTCAAGCTTTACGGGAAACGCCTGGCCGCCATTCTTGATTTCAAATCGAAAGACCGCGCATTGAATCTTTTCCCTTATGCCCCGCATCTGGCTTTCTGGCAGACGGTCTTTACCGGGGTTGCAAGCGATACATTCATCTTCAGCACGGGGGGAGGTAAAGTGTTCGGGACCGACCTGACCCTTCAGACCCTCATGAAGATCAAACCGAACTTCATAATCGGGACCACAGATTTTGTTTATCACATCCTGAAAGCAGCCAAGGAAAAAGGCTGTGATCTGAACTTTGTGAAAAACATCGCGTTGGGCGCTTCCCGGGTGCCTCCGGGATTTAAGGTGAAGTTGAGAGAGCTGATGAGTTCTATGAACTCGCCGGATGCCAGCGTATTCGGCACTTACGGATTCACCGAAGCGCGCGGAGCCTGGACCGAATGTCCGGCCCGGGATGGATCGTCAAGCGGATACCATACTTATCCGGACCAGGAGGTTTTCGAGATCATTGATCCCGAAAGCGGACAAGTGCTTGGGGAGGGGGAGGACGGCGAGATCGTCTACACCTCGATCTCCGGCCGGGGGTCCTGCGTGCTGCGTTACCGGACCGGGGATCTCGTCAAAGGCGGGATCACCTATGCGCCGTGTCCGCATTGCGGCCGGACGCTCCCACGTCTCTCAAGCGATATCTCGCGGGTTTTTAATGTCAAGAACCTGCAACTTTCGAAGGTCAAGGGGACCCTCGTGAACCTGAACCATATGGAGTATTTGCTGGATGATGAAAAAATGATCGACCGGTGGCAGATCGAGATCTCAAAAAAGGATCATGATCCTTACGAAGTGGATGAGTTGAACGTTTACTTAAGCGCGCACGGCTCGGTGGATGAGGCCCGGTTCGGGAAGCTCTTGAACGATAAAGTGTCGACATCCTGCGAGATGACCTTCAACCGTATCGTGTTCGTTACGGCCGAAGAGATGAAGAAAAGGTTGGAAGTGGAATCTGCCGTAAAGGCCAAGAAGATCGTGGACCTTCGTCCGCAAGTCTAAACGATAAAAAGACATCCTATAAAGAGTAAAGCGCAAAAACAAGTTGTCAAAGATCGAAAACGGTTCTTTCTCAGGCAGGCATAAAGACGCGGGCAGGATTATAAGGCTCGCCCGATTTGAGCATGCTTAAACAAGTGTGAGCGAGT
>JBDRCT010000012.1:0-56088 GCA_043821445.1 Candidatus Omnitrophota bacterium
AAAGCATCTAAGCGCCAAGCCAACTCCAAGATAAGATTTCCCAACCGGTTTTCGGTTTAGAAGACCCCTTGAAGACTACAAGGTTGATAGGCAGGATGTGTAAGGGCCGTGAGGCCTTCAGCTTACCTGTACTAATCGGTCGTTCGGCTTGACAATCTTTACATTCGCCACATATCGCGGCGGATGGCATTTATTTTTGATTGCCGGGACCTATTCACTCCGTTAGACTTTCAAATCCGGTTATACCTGTGTGCCCATTTTGCAAATCGCATACACGCATAATTCGGGATGAATTTTAAGGAAGTAAAAGTCTAACGGGGTTCACCCCCATGGTCAGATCGTAACATTTGCACGTGAAGCGCAAAACAGCGCGACTTCACGCATCGTCTTCCGGTGGCCATAGGAGAGGGGCAACACCCGTTCCCATTCCGAATACGGAAGTTAAGCCCTCTACCGGCGATGGTACTAACGGAGCAATTCGTTGGGAGAGTAGCAAACTGCCGGGATTTATTATCAAAAACCCGCATTGATTAACCTCGGTGCGGGTTTTTTATTTCCAGCCAAAGGATTTGTCAGGTCATGGGAAGCGTGGTAAGATTTGCCCATCCTCGAGATGGAAAGGGTAAATATGCCGATCCAGAAACAGCTTTCCGTGTTCCTTCCAAATCGTCCCGGCGTGATGGCGCGAACCTGCTCCACGCTCTCGGATGCGGGTATCAACATTCTCGCCATGGCCGTTCACGACACCGTGGATAACGCGGTGATCCGTTTTATCGTCGATCATCCCACTAAGGCGACCCTCCTTCTTGAACAAGAAGAACTTTACGTGATGGAACAAGACGTCGTCGTCGTGGAGATCGACAACAAAACCGGGACCCTCGCGCGCGTCTGTCAAACTCTCGCCGAGGCGGATATTAATATCGCTTACGCCTACTGCACCGCAACGCCAAATCAGGAATGCGGCTGCCTCGTGATCCGGACCGACCAGCCCGAACGCGCCCAAGAAATCTTGGGCAAATAAATTCCACGCGCATGACCCTTAAAATCCTCTCCTGGAATGTAAATGGAATTCGCGCCATTCAGAACAAAGGGTTTTTGGAATGGCTCGAGAGAGAAAAACCGGACATCCTGGGCGTTCAGGAAACTAAGGCACACCCGGACCAGCTCGATACTTTTTTGATACATCCTACCGGATACGAGACTTACTGGGCATGGTCTACGGTTAAAAAAGGCTATAGCGGTGTCGCGATTTTTACGAAAGAAAAGCCTCTTGGCATGAAACGCGGATTCGGCGTCAAACGATTTGACGACGAAGGGCGCGTTCTCGTGGCTGAATATCCGGACTTCGTTTTTCTCAACATCTATTTCCCGAACGGAAAAATGAGCGAGGAGCGCCTTCAGTATAAAATGGATTTTTACCATGAAACAATGAAGTTCACGAGGACGCTCAAGGCGGAAGGCAAAAAGGTCGTCATCTCCGGGGATTTCAATACCGCGCATCAAGAGATCGATCTCGCCCGGCCTAAAGAAAACGAAAATGTTTCGGGATTCTTGCCGGTCGAACGGGCATGGCTTGACCGTTGGGTTGCCGACGGGCAGGTGGATATTTTCCGGAAATTCCATAAAGAGCCCGGACATTATAGCTGGTGGGATATGAAGTCGGGGGCCCGCGACAGGAATATCGGTTGGCGCATTGACTATCATTTTGTGACCGGAGATCTTGTGTCGCGCGTGAAGAGCGCCACGATTTTACGCGATGTGGTAGGATCCGACCACGCGCCTGTGGAAATACAACTAAAATAACGCAACGTACTACGCGCAACACGCAACGAAAAGGTTTAGACGTTGAGCGTTGCGCGAAGGAAAAATGAACTCACTCACTAAAAAAATTCTGATTGATGCACCTTTGGAAAAGATCTGGGCCATTCTTGCCAACGTCGCCCGTACGCCTGAATGGGTCGATGGGGTCAAGGAAAGCGAACGGACCGGAGCCGTTTGTAAAGGAAAGGGAATGAAGTGGCGCGAAAGTTGCGTTTTGGACCGCCAACACATTGAGGTCGAACACGAAATGAAGGTTTGGGAGCCCATGAGCCGCGCTGTGATCCAAAGCGTTCTTCCCATGAACGGTTCGATGACGCGAACGCTTGCCTTTAGTCCAAAACCGGGAGGCGTCGAAGTCGCGGTGGAATTTCTTTGGGACCTCGGGATCGCGGGGATGCTCCTCGGGGAAGAAAAAGTCCGGAACATTCTCGATCAAAGCTTTGAGAACACGCTCACGAACTGGAAGGATCTGGCTGAAAAAAACGGATAACGGGTGGAAGATAAAATTTTTACATGATCCGCCATCCACCGTCCGATTTTTAGACGGATTTTTTGGGGAGTTCCTGCGACAAGATTTCCGTCACAAGATCTTCTAAGAGGGCCAGAAAGGCGGGGTCCTTGGCCGCCCGGTAGAGGCTGGGATTCAGAGTGATGATCCTGAAGAGGACAAGCGACACAGGTTTTTCCGGCAAGACGACATAGGCCCCTCTCGGGTGACCGTTCTTCATGATCGCAAAAGGGTGCTTTTTTGCGAGCCGTTGGAAACGCGGCATTTTTTCGATCATCATGACAATGTCCACCGCTTCAAACCGGTCGATCCCGCGAATAGAAGAGAGGGCTTCCGGCATTTCCGTTGCCGGGACGTCCTGAGCCAGCGAGATGATATCGCCGTTACTGACGGCCTCCTCAAGAAGTCTTACGGTTTTTTTCTCCGAAAGCATTTTGGTGAGGATGCTGACCGAAGAGACCAGCATCGCTTTTTCCCGCCGTTCCTGTCCTTGTGCCAGCCAGTCCCGCACGGTTTGGCGCTGTTCCCCACGGGGCTTTGCCATAAACTCATTGACCCGCAATCCCGAAGCGCTGACCTCAACTCCTGCTCCGGGTCTCGGGGCGGCCTTTCCTTCGTTGGGAAGATGGGCAATCCTGGCGGGCTGTGATACGACAACCACGTCTCCCACAAAAACTTTTTTGGCTTCTCGAACATCACGGGTCTGCATCAACACCTTATAACTTTCCGAAAACCTATCATCGATCCAGGCAATGGCGTTACGAAGCTCCGAGAGGGTATCGGAGTCGGGTGAAGAATGAGGGGTGGAGGAGGGCGTCGAAATCGATGACAACTTTTCATCAGCCGCCTTCTGCTCCCCGCCTTCCGCCATCCTGGATTCATAAAGTTTTTCATTCATGGTGGTGCCGCCCAGCTCGGGAGCGACCGTCATGTAGGGAATTCCGGTATCGCGGAAGCGTTGAGAGAGTCCGTTCGTGTGGAAACCGCCCGTGACGATCGCGATATTCCCGGCCAGGGAGGGATCGTTTACGATCCTGTCAAAAAAGATCTCATCGCGTTTTTTAACCACCTCATAAAAATCAACAGACAAGGAAAGCGCTTCCGAGAGACCGGTGATGGCGAGCTCGAACTCAAAGAGAAATTTTTCGATTTCATAAGCTTTGATATCCGCAGGCGATGCCTGCAATAAAAGAATGCGACGCGCGAGATAAAACCGTTCGGTTTTCTCCCACAGAGTGTTCTCCTCGGGGGCATGGACAAGTTTTCCAAGGATGCGGCCGGTCAAGGTTTCGATCTGCTCCGTCAATTCGGTCAGAGAAATTTGATCGCGCAGCCGATAAAGATGCGTCAATTTCTTGATCTCAGGATAAAACCCGAGCTTTTCCGGAGGGATCTTGCCTCCGCGAACCAGCTCCTCGAGCGTCCAGGGTGTGTTCTTGTATTCCCGCATCAGAAGTTTCACCTCCTGCTGCAGGCGCTCCTTCTCGAACTGTTTCTCTAAGGCCATGATATCTCGCATCAGCATCATCTGAGCAAGGTCCGAAGAATCGACGCCTTGCGCCTCGGCGGTTTTTAAAAGCGCCGGGAAAAATTTTCCGAGGTCCGAAGTTTCCCGGAATTTAAAAAAGCCGTTTCCAAAAATCATAAGTTCCGGCCCCCAAGCGGATCTTTGCGATCCCTCAAGGGAAGCTCCGTAAGTCCGGAGTTTTTCGGTGATCCCTTCTGTTTTTTCGAGATGATCCAGAAAAAGAGCCCTGTTTTTTTCATAGGACGTCTCGTCTTCCATTCCCACAAGCGCGATCGATTTTGGGCACATGATCGCGGCATAGCTCGGTCCCGAGATCCTGGCGTCGTCCAGCAGAGTCCCGGCGAGAAGTTGCTTTTCACGCGAGGTCGGGATCGCGTGACTTTTGGGAAGGGAAGTAGAGGTCCAGGCGCCTTCGAGCGCAACTTTCTCAATGCCAAATACCGTGCAAAGCCGCTCCAGAATAGCCGCGATGTTCTGCTGGGCGATCGTGTGCGCATGAACATCCTGGATCTGAAGGATCGTTCTGGGGCTTTTGCCAGCCTGCGAATTAGCGAGGCTTGCTCTTTCTTCCGGTCGGCCGGCGAAACGTTCCCGGACTTTCCCGATCTCTTCGGGGAATGCGAGGTTCCATAAGGCGACGGAAGTGTCGGTGCCGGTCTCAGGCGTTTCAGATCTCGACAAGATGGGGGCGGCGGTGAATACGAAGATCAGAAAAAAGGCAGTAACGAAGAACCTTTTTATCGGCATAGCGCTCATTTCCCATTTCTCCAAAGGGTTGCTGGAGATGCGTCCTTAATATATAGCCCAGAACCTGTTTTTAATCAATATTTTCTCCAGAACGTGGCAATACTTTGTTGGCTTGATGTTAAACTGCGGAAGTCTCAGGATTGTCAATCGCTATCAATTTATAGCAAAGAATGCTAAAGAGAAACATGGTTTTTTGCCGAAAAAAGATGTTAAACATACTGTAATAAATCCTTTTCCAATGGGTTGAAATTTAAAGAATATGTGTTAGGCTTCCCCTAACTAGACGGTTTGAAAATTCTGAAAGGAAAATGTCCATTTCATGAATTGTCTCAAGCAGTTACGAAGATTTTTTTCGGGTATGATCGCTGTCACTTTCTTCGTGACCAACACGCTTGTTCCAGCTCCCATCGCCCACGCTGCCAACGTGGAGTCCCCGGCATTTATCTCCTCTTTCACGATTCCTGTGGAATTCGGCAAGGTTACGGACAGGATCAAAGGCTTTGAAAGCGGTTCCCTTCTCATCCACATCCAGGAAGCCCATGCCAATTACGATGCGCAAAAGAACATCAAAAATATTCTAGAGCATCTTTCTAAGAATTACGGTATCCGGTTGGTGCTTCTGGAAGGCGCAGGGAATAAGCTCGACGCGACATTATTTAAATTTTTTCCCAAGGAACTCGAGCTCCAGGAGGCAGTAAACGAGAAACTCATGCAAGCAGGTGAGCTTACGGGTGCTGAGGTTTTTTTAATGGATCAAACATTGTCCGGAGTAAGAAGTGCGGAGTACGGCGGCAAGAAAGAAACAAACTCCGTACGCCGTACGCAAGACGCCATTCTAGCTGAAGGCTATGGCGTTGAGAAAGCGGAAGCGTATGCTAAAAACCGGGAGGCTTTCAAGCGGGTTTTTGAAGGACGCGAGCTTGCGCAGGACTTTTTAGAGACCTTTTATCGTCAGTGGCAGAAATACGCCTCGCTTTTACCGAACAAACCCCTGAAGGAATTCTTGATTCGCGAGACAGCTTTCGAAGAAGGACGGTTACCGCTCGCGGATTGGATGATCTTCTTGAAAACGGCAGCGGCCCGCAATCTCAGGCTCGATCTGGATCATGTCTTGGAACAAAAGGATTGGCCGGTTCTTGTCCGGTATTTTCGGTTGAAGGCGATCGATCCCAAAATAGATACGACAAAAGTCAAAATAGAGCAAGAAAAGTTTTTAGCTGAAATCAACGCCTTGGAGGGTGAAAGGCGGAGGGTGGAAGGCGCCCGCCTGCCGGACGGGCAGGTAAAAACCGAAGCCCCATCCCCCATCCTCCATCTTTCACCCATCGTTAAAGAGGTTACTGATATTTTTGAGCAGTCAAAAAAGAACGATCTCCCAGCTTACAAAACCCGCTTTGTTCTTGAAAAATTGCTCGATCGGCTTCCCAAAGATTTTTCGTTCGATGCTTATCCCAACCTTAGACTCTACCTTCAACAGATCATTCTCTTAAGCGAAATACAGGGCGACGCCCTGCAGGATGAGATCAAATATCTGACCGGAAAACTGACAGCCCGTCTTATCAAGACCGAACAAGACCGTCAATTCGCGGAGATCCTGCATGATTTCCGTCTTGTCAAAAAACTTTTTGCACTCGAACTGAGCCGCAGTGAATATCAAACCATCCTTTCTGACAAGATCACGCTCGAGAAACTGCTCCAGGAGCTTCAGGCGCAAGACCCGGAAGCGAAGGTCCTCAACAAGAACCCTTCACCCAAGCTTTTGCGCCTCCAGTCTCTTTACGGGACGGCAATCCGCTTTTACGAAGGAGCGATCAAACGTGAAAATTGGATGATGAAGCAAGCGTTTGTGCGCATGCAGGAACGTAAGCAGACGAAGGCCGTGCTCATCACGGGAGGGTTCCATACGGAAGGCCTCAAAGAAAAAGTCCTTAGCACCGGCAGTTCCTATGTTGAGATCACGCCGCGTATCGGCGAAGTCGCTTCCCAAGACCGGGAAAATTATTTAAGGGCGTTGCTCGGAGGAAACTTCAGCACAACGCGCAACGCGCAACGCACAACGCAAGACAAAACCGTTGCGCATAGAACGTTGAGCATTGAGCGAAGTGAGATCGCAGCGTTGGTGCGAAGCGATATGCGTTTTTTGAAAGAGGTTTTTCCGAAAAATTGGCGCAGAGAATTAGCAGAGTTTGGAACAAACCTTCGCGGCAAGTTGCGACAAGTCGTCAGCTCTGACAGGGCGCAAAAGACAGTGAGTGATTTTCTTGCAGCGGCTATGGGCGTCCCGGCTTCGCAGCCGGCCGCCGCCCGCTCGGAGATGCGGCAAGCCATGCAAGACGTCGCCAGCGCAAAACCGGACCTTCCGGGACTGACGCTGGGGCTTTCGTTGGATATCGGGTCCGAGAGGCGAGGGGCCGGGCTCGTCGAATTCGGCGCATTTAAAAAAGCGGCAAGATTGCTGGCACCTCTTAAGGAGAGTTTCGGGATGGGCCGCGTCTATCCCTATAACAGTCTTTTTGAAATGAGCGATATCTCACGAGGTGTCCACCAAGTCCCCGACAGGGGAGAACATTTTATAACCTCCCCGGACGGCAAAACGACCGTGAGGGTCGTGAATTATGAAACCAAGCGCGAGGAGGTTAGCGGAGTGACCCTCCGGGACGACAAAGGGAACTCTTTCTCCATTTTTAGTATGTTGAAACTTAATCCCCATTTATCCGATTCGAATGCCGGAAACGGGACCGCCGAAAAAACGCAAAGAGACGTTATAGCCTTCAACAAAAAGGCCCACAAGCTCGGGATTAAGACCGTGGCCGATTTCATTCCCTGGCTTGCGCCTGATGCCATCGATGAAAATAACCTCGACTGGGTTTTCCACGAAAAGCTAATCCCTGAAGAAAACCAGCATTTTCGCAACCTTTCCCATGGCGACAAACAAGCTTATATCAACAGTCTTATAAGGGAAAAAGGGGGAGCCTTTTTTGTCCGGAGAATAGGTCGGGGGGACAATGAAGAAGTCGTGCTGATCCGGCATCTTCCCGGCATGGGCATCTATAACGTCGATCAAGCCCTGCTGAATGTCTACTCGCCGAAGGTCCAGGATTATTTCAAACGATCGCTCAGGTTCCTCATCGATCTCGGGTTCGATACGATCAGGGTCGATACGGGATCTTTGCTGTTGAAGGAGAATTTGTCTGGATTTCTTGCCGGGGCCGGTTTAAGTCCCGAAACCTCAACCCAAGGGGACCCGCTGCGGGAGATCATGCGGGACGCCTCGGGATACGCAAAACAAGAAGGCCGTTCTTTCGAACCCATATTCGAAACCTACGGCTGGGACGATCAAAAGGCCCTGATCGAGGCCGGCGATCAATCCGGCGTCGCCGTTTATGAAGACGGTCTTTTTTGGGCACTGCTCGAATTCGCGCGCAATCCCGCCGTTGGAACCTATAAGATCGCGGAAAAGATCAAAGAAGTCCTCCTTTTCGGTGTCCAGCATCCCGGGGAAAAGAAAAAGTTTCTTTTGTATCCAACTAATTTTGATCAAAATGCTCTCCAAGCGATGGGGAAGATCGGGAATGGATTTTCGGTCGCCGGCGTGCTCGCCCTTTCCCTTGTCACGGCGTATCTGGCGGGGGATTTTGGCGTTGTTAATGTTTTTCTAATCCTTCGGGACATGTTAGGTCAGAGCGGAGATGTCCACCCGATCGTTGGCGGAGATATCCTGGACAATCACGCTTCCTTGGGAGGGGAACATGCCCATCCCTTTGTAAGAACTTCGGAGGAACTCGCCGCCAGGACCGATATCCGGAGACTGGAACAGGCGATCCGCGAAGCTTCTTCCGCGAAGTTTTTGAAGGCCCTTTTTTCAGCCACAAAAGAATCCCACCAGACCTACATCCAGTTCCTCGATAACGCGGATCGACAGCGTGTCATCAGCCTAGGGTGGAAAAATGAAAAAGAGGAATGGGTGGTTTTCGCGGTGAATCTCAGCCCCCGTCAAGGACCGCTCGACCTTCGATTCATCGAATTTCCTTCCCAAGCAACGGAAAATATCCCGCTGGAAGGTTGGGAAGCCAAAGACGCCCTGACGGGGGAGCTTTTTTCGATTGTGAAGGAAATAGCCGACGGGAAGGAATTTCCAAGGATCCTGGGCGTCTCTTTCAAGGATGAGGACTATCGCCTGATCGTTCTTGCTCCGAAAGAGGAAAAAAACCGCTCGGAGGCGAGAGGGGTTACGGCACGGTCCGAAACGAGAACTCTTGACGAAATTGCCACGGCAGCGTTTCGGCATTATCGCACCCATTTGACCGGTTATGTGGAAATAGGGGGGAGTGAGTTTTTGATAAATCCGCGGATCAGCAACAGTCTCGTGCTTCTTATCAAGCCTTCCATCGGTCCTATTACCCAAAAGACGATCGCCGAGATCCTGCGGGCGGCTAAAACGCGCGGCTATTTCGCGAACGCCATTCGCGTGGTTACCTCGCATGACATCCGAGAACAGAAGATCATGGAAAGGCATTACCCCCGACATACGGACGTCGCAACAAAGGGCTGGGCGATTCTTAGCAAGAGAGAACAAGATGTCCTTAGAGAGCATTTGGCCGGTTTATCTTTTTCCAAGGAATTACTAGAGGCAAGCCATCCCGTACTTTCTGCCTCGGAATTCATGGAAAAAACAGGACTTTCGGCGGAAGTGCTGGCGAAACTCTGGGCGGCTTCCAAAAACGTCCGGAAGCTCAGCCGCGGGGCAAGGGCATTTCGCGTAGGTCTCATCACACTTTCTCGAAATGCAAACATTCCGGCGCGTTACCGCGGGGCGACCCTGCCGGTCCTTAACGGATTTTTGCCGGCACTTACGGAGGATTTTACGAAGGCCAAATATCCCACGGTCGCGATCTGGTTTAAAAAAGACCCGGAGGCGACGGGTGCGGCCACATTGCAGCAAATGCAAGAAGAATTTGCCGGCGAAATCAATCCAGAAGAAGCGGCACAGAAGCATCCCGACAGTTTACGCGGGCGTGCCTTCCGAAAAGACCATAGGCTCGGACTTTTAGGCGAGAAGATGACCCCGCGGAAGAACTTTATACACTTAACAGCGCCTGAAGATATAGCGACCTGGGCCAAAAAAAATGGATTCTACTCCGAAGGGGAATTCCACGCTTGGTTTAACGATCTTTCAAACTATAAACCAAGAAAATTTCCGGCCAAAGGGCTCAAGAAAATTGCAGACGGCGAAGCGAAGGGATTCGAATATTTTGGGGCCCGTGAAGCCCGGGACTATATGAACGGCGCAGCGTTTCATCTGAGCGGGTTCGAATTAACAGACAAGACCGAGCTCGCCTACGATTTCATAACAGGATTCCAAGTCCGTACCGCTCAATTGAAAAGAATTTCGGATAAAAGGAGAGAAAAGGCACTCTTTTATTACAGCAAGGCGGATTTCAAAGGTTTTGAGGGAATGAAGCCCTCAGAGTTTCTTAAGGCAAAAGGGGTCTCTTTGGAGCAAGTGAGGGGGAAAAACATCCATGTTATCGACAAGTATTCCGGGATGCCCTTTCACAGAACAATTCCTCACAAGGCCACGGACCTCGCGAAAGAGTTAAAGCCGTTCGAAGGATTAAATGTTACGACAGTTTCGGATCTCGATTTGCTCTGGGTGGAAAAAACTAGCAACGACTCCGAGGAACAGGATGAAGCCGTCGATAAGACAAGCCGTTCCGAGATGCGGGCAGCTTCGGAAAAAGCAGGGCTTGAGGCGTATACCGTGGTCAGCCGTCAACTGGAGGCCGGTCTTGACCGCAGTATTTTGGAAGCACTCAACCGGAAATTAACCCAACGTTTTCAAGGGATGGGAAGCATGATCCGGCGCTATGTCGGTCTGGTCGCTGAAACCACGTTGACCGGAGGGCTAGGCGCGCTCATGCATGACCTTTTTCCGGCATGGGCTCAAAATCTGGGGTTACAAAACAAGCCCAAAAAGGACCTTCTCGCTATCAACGTGATTTATGATCGAATTAAAGGACAACAGTACGCCAAACATCTTCCGGACGAGGTGCGGCAAGGGAAGGCGACCTTAGGCGATTACTTGCGCAGTGTTTTAAAAATGGATAAAAGCTTACGGCTTTCCTTTAAATTGGAGATTGAAGATGACTTCCGTCACAAGGCCGCAGATGAAAAGGCGTGGGCGGAACAAAACGGATCCCCCGATTACAAAGAGGCGACCCGTAAGGCGAAAAGTATTATCGGCAAAAAGATCTATGTGGACATTTATCCAACCGAAACGCACTTTAATCAGGCTCCTAACTATTATATTGATGCGTACTTTTATAACGAAAAGAAAGAAAAGATTCGCGTTTTTGACGAAATTTATCCGGATGCCCCGTACGGCCATCCCAACCTTTGGCGCGATGTCCATATGGCGGTTTACGGCTGGGCGACCCAGCACCTGGTCCGGGAGCTCCAAAAAAAAGGAGTGGTTAAAAATAAGATCCTATTCGTGGATAATGAAGTGTTCGTTAGTACGCCAACTCCGATGTTCCCCGATGCAGTTCACCACCACGTCAACCATACAGTTTTCCGGCCCGGACTTTATATGCCGGATGAAGCGTCCTACGAGATGCTGGGATATCCCGAGACCCAACGTAAATTCATCACGCAAAACGGGAAAATCAACGTCGTGGATGCAGTGGGGATCTCTTCGCGTCTGATCACGGGCGTCGCGCTTTACGAACATACGGCGGTTTTGGCCGACGATATCATGGCCGCATATCCTCATAAATTGGTCGGGTACAACGAGAATGGGGTCCGCAATACGAACGGTGTCCTGCTTGAACAGTGGCAATCTCCTATCCTGAGGAGCCTGATCGACCAATACAAACGGCAACTCGGTATACAGCCGGAAGTTCCCGACAAAGAATTCTTTGAGCTTTTAAGTTCTGCCCCCCACGCGGCCGCTTTGGAATCATTCAAACAAAAAGCAGAATTCACAAAAGCGGTCGGAATCATCGAAACTCTTCTTTGGCTCACAGAAGACCAAAATTTCCCGGGATGGCTTGATGCTGTTGCGGCGGCCTACAAGGAAAAGGCCGGCCTTGAAAGGGTCGACGAACAAAAACTTATTGAGGATTTCCGGCGTGCCGTTGAATTGGCGATGGAGGACCCCGAGGCATGGCAGGCATTGACCCAAAGAGAAGATCTTGTTTTCCTAAAAGAATTCCTATTCAAAGATCCGATCCTTGCCAATGTCCGCCGCCAGGTATCGTATAAGGGACCGGACAAATGGATTGAGATCCTTGAAAAGTTGAAAAGCGATCCTCAGGCCCTGGCGGAATTTAAGGCAAAAGCCCCGCGCGTGATTATCGGAGGCCGAGAATTCGGTGATGAGGCCCACTGGATGTTCTTAAGGATCCAGTCACTCATCGGGGAATTGGGGCTCCAGGACAGGATTGCTACCATCGATGACTACAATATTTATATTGCGCCAACCATTGCTCAAGGCGTTTCCGGGGCCGTGATGCTTTCCGATGAGAAATTAGAGGCCGCATCCACTTTCACGATGAAAGTCATGACCAATATGGGCGTCCTGATCGGTGTTTGGGGTGGCGCGGATCCCGAGCTTTTCACAATCGTTGACATGAAGGCCGGACGCGAAATAGACATTTTCAAAGAAAAGGTGACCCATGACATACTGGTTGCCAAATTGGAAAGTAAAGAGTGGAAAATCACAAACGGATTCCTTGTTGCGTACAGTAATACCGAACAAAGCACACAGGTAGGCGGAGGGCGGCGACCTTCCGCAGCGTCCCTTTTGCAAGATCTTTACGATTTGAATGACAGCTATCAGGACCCATCGGGCCGCCGCGACCTGCAGTTCGCTGTTCTTCGATCCACGCCCAAAGTGGATATGGCTCGGGGGCAGGCCGCAGCGCTTAAAACTTTGTGGGAAAGGACGATTCGGATCCTGCAAGAAGAAGACGAGCTTTTTGACGGGCTCGAAGTCGCAGCAGAAGACACAGAAAAATTCTTTAAAAAATCCCTTGCCCAAAACAGACAGCCGGAGTTCATCTGGCATGGCACGGCTCAAGACGCTTGGGACATTGCCGGTATTTTAGGATTTATCCAAGGGTTCCGCTATCTCAAGATGAAAGGCAGGGAAAGTTATAACAGCATCGCCCATCATGCCACGCAGGGTGAAAAAGGGGACATTTTTTCTTACTTGGAAAATTTTTTCGAAGGGTTTAATGCGACGCTGACACCCGTGATCAACAAAATTCACGAACTTGCCAGGCAAGCGCAAGCGGCCCAAACGATGGAAGAAAAAGTCAAAGCGAATCTGGAAGCCTTAGAGATCGTCGAACGAATGGCCGTCGAAATCTCGTACCATCTCCTGGAACATTACATCAGGACCCAGGATAAAAAGATCGAAGCCTATTTAGCAAATCCTGTGGTTCGAGAAAATATAGCCATTTATCTGGAACGGCATGCGGTTCCTTTCAGGTCGATCGCGAAAAAGATCCGGGGATATGCCGTGGATATCAATGGCCAAAAATACCTCGTGGCACTGAATCTCGGTGAATACGATTTTCCCAGCGAAAAAGGTGAGAAGGCATGGGGCTCTCTCTACGGCCGCGAGGCCGCAGAAGGTCTCGTGGGCAGCGACGATGATTTCCGGATTTATCAGGTCGTCGATGCGATCTCCGGGGAGTCCCACGGGAAATATTCTTTATGGAAAATGGCGGAGACGATTCCCGTCGGAGTTCCTTTCCCGGGCGTTCAGGTCATGAAGCTGGTGGATTCCGGCGAGAGGACCGAGAAGCAAGAGATCTCGCTGGGGAAAGATGTGGTGGATTATCTCGAGGCCCTGACGAACGGGCGTCTTGTCAGCGATGAAAAACCGATCACGCAACTCCTTTTTCAAAAGGTTAAAGACAGTATCGACGATCCCGAAAAAATGACGCGTTTGTTAAGAGGACTAACCAACCTTTCGCGCGATGAGGCCGTCGCAAAATTTGGCGAAAAGGGGGTCCCGGCCGTCATGGCGTTTGTTACCATCCTCTCGCCCGGACGATTGGAAAAAATCAAAGATTGGAACAGCGAGGTCTATGAGGCGTTGAGCGGAATGATCCAACAACCAGACCTCGAAGGTCTTTTTAGGACGGGAAAAACATGGTTCCATCGCGTAGACCGCGACAGCGCGATCGTTATTTCAAGAAGTCTTTCAGGCAAAAAGGTGGTTGTGCCGATCCACTTCTCCGCAACGCCCTTTCGTTCCGATGATGGAAAAGCATGGTTCCGCGTTCTTGATGTTGATCGTCTGGGCCTTCCGCTTTCTGAAGATGCCAGATACCAGGTTTACAACGTTCTTTCGGATACGATCTATCCTTTAGAGCATTCCGGAAAGGAACTTTCCGACGAAAAATGGTCCATCGGTGTTCCCGTGGAAGTGCCGCAAGACCCCACCGTTCTTCGCGAGCCCCCCTATCGCTTTCAAGCCCTGGAAGTGATTCCCGCAGGTTCTGTAGCGTCCCAACGCTCGGAAATGCGGGCGGAAAACGCATGGCCGCAACATGAAGCCCAAAAGATCGCCGTGATCGGCACCGGGTTCGTCGGCGCCACGAAAGCGATCCTGCTTGTGACCGATTGGGGCCATGATGTGATCGCGGTAGACATCCAGCCGCAGATCGTCGAAAAACTATCCAGTGGAAAGTTGACCTTTCACGCGAATGACCTTCAAGAACTCCTGACCGAAGGGCTCAGGACCGGCAAACTCAAATTTACCACCGACTACACGCAAGCGATCGAGGGGCGGGAGATCATTTTCTTGGCAGTCCAAACACCGCAGAGTGAGACCGGGCACGCAAACATCAATTATCTCAAAGATTCCGTCCGGGAGATCGCCCGACTTGTCCATCCCGGGGAATCCAAGATCCTCATCGGCAAGAGTACGGCCCCGCCGCGGGACACGGTGGCGACATTGAAAGCGGTTGTTGCGGAAGAATTTCAACGGCGCGAAGCTGCCGGAGAGGACCTCCAAGGCGCTACGATCCATTTCGCATGGGAGCCGGAGTTCCTAAGGGAAGGCAAAGAAGTCGAAGATGACCGTGGCGTTGCAGGGCGCGTTGTGATCGGCGCGGACGATCCGGAGGTTGCCCTCAAGATCAAACAACTTTATGCGCACGCAAATCCCGATCCGGGACACGCCCGCACGAACGTGCCGGTCGTTCTTACGGACCTGACGAGCGCTCCGCTTGTCAAATATGCCGCTAACGGTTACCGCGGGATGAAGATCTCCTACATCAATTTTATCAGCTGGCTTACGGAAGCCTTGGGCCTTAACATCGATCAGGTCGCTCATGACATTGCGACGCGAGCAGATTCCGGAGAAGAGGATCGCCGGATCGGCCGGGCGTTTTTAAGCGCAGGTCTGGGATTCGGGGGATCCTGTTTCCCGAAGGATCTTGCGTCGGCAGTCCAGATCTCGCGGGGTCTTGGGGTGCTCCCGGGGCTTGTGCTCGACGCGCTCGCGGTGAACGAACTTCAGTGGAAACGTTTTGTCGAAAAACTGGTCATCCATGAGCTCCAGAACGTTCAAGGCAAAACGATCGTGGTTCTGGGCGCTTCTTTTAAACCCGGGACCGATGATATCCGAGAATCGCGCGCCGTGAAGGTGATCTCGAAGCTGCTGGGGCGCGGGGCCAAGATCCGCGTCTATGATCCCGTCGCGGTCGAGCGCCTCCGGGACCCGAGGATCGGGCCTTTTAAGGACGATACGGCCATTGAATATTATTCGGACCCGTCACAGCTCAACGCGATGCTGGAAAATTCGGATGCGGTGATCCTTGCGACAGAATGGCCGGATTTTGACAGGATCAATTTCGAGAATCTCCGTCACTGGTTCGTGGATCATAAAAAGGCTCTCCCCCCGATCTTTGATGGACGGAATTTCTTTAAGGAAAGTAAAGTGAATGATCCCGAACTGATCCGGCAGCAGCAGCGCTACGCGCTCGGGCTAGATGAGAAGAGCCTGAAATTCCCTTATTTTAATATCGGACACGGCGAAATGCACAGCAAACCGCTTGTGCCTCACAATGAATTCGTGGAACGCGTCCGGGAATCTTTTCTGGCTTTGCGTATTTCTTATATCAATATGATCGCGGAAATCGCGGAGCGGGTCGGGGCGAACATCCGCGATGTCAAACGAGGTTTAGGCTTGGATTTCGTGGTGGGGGAGGAATATCTCGCGCCCGGGATCGGTTGGGGGGGGAACAAATTAAGCACCGCACTTGAAGATCTGGAAGGTTATGTAGAGCAATACTTGTCCGAGCAGCTTCTTCAAGAGTTCCAGAAGACTCGTCAAGCCATCCAGCAAAAATTCGAATTTCCTCGAGATACCGCTCAGAGCGAAGCGTTACCCGTTCCTTTTATTACCACGGTCAGGAAAATCAACGACCAGCAGATTGCCCTTTATCTTGAAAAAGCCAAAAAAGCCGCCGGGGGCGATCTCCGGGGTAAGATCGTCGCGGTCCTGGGTCTGGCGTACAAGCCGGGAGAATTCGCGACTTACCAGTCACGGGCCTTGAACCTTATTGAGGCCCTTCTGCAGGAAGGAGCGATCGTTCGCGCGACGGACGTGGACCGACAAGCTGTAACAAACGCCCGGCGCGACTTGGATGAAATGCATGTTCCGCGCTCCGAAAATCTGACGCTTGTCCTGGAGAGCAGAACGGCGCAGGAAAACGCCCGCGAGACCGTACGGGGTAGCGAGATCCAGATCTTGGTGACGGCGTCTTCCGCTTTCGCGAATGTCGTCCCTATTTTCTTTGATGAGGAGAAGCGACCGGTCGCGAAAGCATCCAAGATGGTGGACGGCAGGCATTTTTATGATCCGGCAGACCTGAAAAAACAAGGCATCGAATATTTTGCCGTCGGAGTTCCCTCACCCGCCAGCGGGAAAGAGACTGTTCTTGAAGACCGGGAACAAGCCAAAGTCCTGGTGGCTCTTAAAGAGTCCGTTTCATTTCCCGAGAAATCCATAAAGGTCCGTTCTCAGGAGGACGGTCGTATTCTTGCAAGTCTAAAAGTCCGGATTAACCCCGGCATGCTCGGGAAGGTCAGGTTCTTTTCCCATTTTGGTTTTTATGCGGGGGATGAAACTCCATGGCAAGATCAAGAAGTGGATGCCGAAAGAGAGATGACTCTCCTGAATCAAGAGGGAGACTGGGAAAACTATGAGATCCATGCGGTGATCGATCCCAGGAAATCCATTCCCGGAAGAAGCGGTGAGCTCGGGGTCACGTTCTTCGCATCGCCGGCAGCTATTTCCAGACAAGAGGCGAGCTTTATCACACAAAGACTAAAGGCCGGGGACCAGGGTGTGCATGATGGAAAGATCGAAGTGAAACCCGAAGCCGCCATGCGCTCAGAAATGCGCCGGGACGGCAGTGAAAAAGTAACAAGAAAAGGAATGGCGGCATTGCACGCTCTGGCCGTGCAGCATCAAGGAGGAAAGATCGATGATACCCAGTTAAATATCGCGCTTGATCTCGAGGTGTCCCAGACTAGCATTTCGAAGATGTTTCGCGAATTTAATGTTGAGACAAGAGGACTTCCCCCAAAAGAAAAAAATGCCGCCGTTATTCAAGCACAAAAATTACAAGTGGAATTGGCAGAACGTCTAGGGGTGTCGCTGAAGGTCGCCGGGGAGATCTTAAGGAAGCCGGGCGGGGAGGAAAAAGAACGAATCATGGCGTTTTACATCTGGATCAAAGGATTGAAGAAGGGCCAGGAAATCCCGCAAAGCACGCGCGAGATCGCGTTGAAATATGGGGTGGCCCAGTCTACCGTTCAAAACAATTTAGAAAGGAAAGAAGTCAAGGCGGGCGGGCTCACACTCCGGCAAAGGCACGCGAATTTCAAAACCTGGGTCATGGCTCACAGCGGACAAAGAATCTCCGGTACGGTTTCGGCGATTGCCCAAGACCGCGGATTGTGGAACAGGCTCGTTGCTTCGACTCTCAGGCGTTATGGCATTGCGCTCGTCTCGGCTCCTGCCAGCGCTGAAAAGACTGATCTCGAAAAGGGAAAACTTGTTGCCGTCCGTTCCGAAATGCGAACAGAATTGCCGCAGGGCATCCGGTACCAGGACCAGGTCCGGGTCGTGGAATCGGCAAATTGGTTTTTTCAAGGCATTGTTCCTCAGGATAGAAAGGTGAAGGATTCCATTGACCGCACGATAGAAAGACTCAGTGAAATCATTCGTGAAGCGGTGCGAGACCAAAAACCCGTTTTATTGAGCGGGGTCGCCGTTTCCAGCGACGACGACCAGCTGTTTGAGATGCTCGGATTCGCTCCAGCTACAACGCGCCAAGATGCAGAGCGCGAAACCTTGTTCGCGATCAGCGATGCTGTTCGAAATGATCCGGGGATCGAATTTTGGAGATCCGAAAGGAGACTGCATTTTTTTGCAGCGGGAGAAAGAAGAGAGCTGATTCTAAAGCAAGACCGAGGGGAATATTCCAAACTTTTTAAGGATCTCATCGGTAATCGTCTTAAGGGCCAAGAGGATCGGTTAAGGGGCGCCAATAGTTTTGATGCGGCGGTCCGGCTGAACAAGATCGCCGTGGCCAGTTCCGTGAAGGTGGAATATGGGCTCCGTGACCTTGCGGCCTTGGCGAATTGGCTCTCTCTCGATCCGGAAGTTGTAAGGGGTGCCGTCATCACGCAGGCGGAGTACAAAAACCTTCCGGCCACAAAACCCGCCGAAAAAGCGATTACCGCACCGAAACCCGTAACACCGCCGTCTCCGGAAATGTTATTCCTTTTAGAAGTTTTGAGCCAGATACAGACGGTTTGGGCGGAGCGCGAAGCTCATTGGGCGGTCCAGCAAGTCCATGAAGAAACCGCCGCGTTGGCCGCGTGGGACCAGCCATTGAAGTTCGGGAACAATCATATTCAGAAAGAGGAGCGGGATGCAGTCCGTCAATATAGTGAAACTGCCGCAGATATTTATTTCGCCAAGACCGGGGTTTTCCCTAAGCAAGGGCTGAAAAAACTCATAAAACAAGAAACGAAAGAAGTTAATGGACGAAGATTTCTCGATGAGACTCCTTATCGAAAGATCTTAGAACGCGAATCTGCCCTGAGGACCTTGATAAACAGCCCTATCGAGGCGGAGGGGAATGCTACCGGGCCGGTCCGCAAACGGATCGAAAGGATCTTTAGTACCATGATCGAACTGCGGGAGCTCCTCGGAAAGAGAGTTTTTTCCATTTCCAAACTTTATGAAATGAAACCCACTCTGGGGATATTCCGCCAACCCCATTCGGAAGTGCAACATCTCTTTGCAAAGCACATCGCGCACCTTCTTTTTGTAAGAAAAACGGGTTCAAGGGCCCTTAATGACCAGGGTCAAGGGTTCGCCGGTTTTGTGGACGAATTATTTAGAAGTAAAGACATTCCCCTTGAGAGAGAGGGACAGAACAGAGCAGTTCCGTCCTCGGTTGCCAGGGGAGCCCTTGCGGATCTTCGGGCTTCCATCGAACAGCGTAAGGATTTTTATGACGCTAAAACAACGATCCTTGCGGACACGATCGGCAGGATGTATGGCGATATTCTTCGGCAGATCGAAGAGATCTCCGGGATCGAAGAAGAGCAAGCCTTTATGTCCAAGTTCCGTCAAATGCTAAACGATCTCGGGATGGTGTTGGCCAATGATGATCTGAAGCGTTGGTTTACGGGAATCGGTGAACCCTCCGCGGGACAGGAGATAGCAAGCATCGCACAAATGGAAGTGATCGGGGCGGTCATGGAACCTTTTTTTGCCGATGTTTCAGAAAAAAGCGCTTCTTCAGCACCACGAAGCGAAATACGAACTGTTGCAGCGGTAGCTACTCTAATGCCAACGGAAACGATCACGGATAGCCAACTCATTGAAAAGAACAGGCTTTTTGGCGGCGGAGGGTTACAAGGGTTTCGTGGCGTAACGGAAAAGATCACGGACGGTATCTGGTCGCTTGTAGTGCATACGGTTAACGCGGTCAATGCCGTTGCGGCTTTCTTCGGCATGGCGGACTCCAAGGGCGAAATGCTGGATGTTACGACGAAACCCCGGAGCGCTTTCGAAAAAACTAGGACCGCTGCGGCTCGAAGCGTTCTTGGTCTCAAATCGCTTACGTCCTCCGACGGATTTGTTCTGGGCAAGGACTTGGCTTTCAAGGACGGCGCTCTGATCGTGATGCGTAAAGTTTTTGGAGAAACTCCTGCGGCGGTTCTTGCTTCGTATGAATCCCTGAGTTCCGCCGATCGAAGACTTTTTGACGGGATTAATGCTCAACTTGTTCGGGCTCACCGACCGCCCATCTTGATGGCTCCTTCTCTGGAAGAAGCGCGAAAACTGCTCGTAGCGTCAACGCCTTCGTTAAATCTTAAAGCCCTCGTCAACGTCACAGAGTCTTCCGCCATAACGCTAAAGCAACAGCTGGGTGATAATGCGATCCTGGTGACGTCGCAGCATTTCCGCGCGTTTCTAGCTTCGGCCGGTGTCGCAGCCCTTGTTGAGAAAATGCAAAATGAGTATCTCGCGACCGCGCGGTCGGCGTAATAAAACGGGATAACAGATAAGGGAGGGTGGATGAAGCAAGTTTCTTACCATCCTCCATCCACCATCCGTATTAACTTGAATAGTTGACCGCTTTCTTGAGTTTACGTATAGTCTCCCCATGTCGAACACATCCACGAAATTAATTCGAGTCGGCCACAGTCCCGACGCCGACGATGCCTTCATGTTCTACGCGCTTGCCAAAAAAAAGATCCCGATGTACGGATTCGAGGTCGAACATGTCATCGAAGACATCGAAAGCCTGAACCAGCGTGCACTTCGCGGCGAACTTGAAGTCACGGCGGTTTCCTGTCACGCGTACGCTTTTTTGGCGGACCGTTACGCGGTGATGCGTTCCGGGGCGAGCGTCGGCGACCAATATGGGCCGATCCTTGTAAGCAAGGGACTCGGGACTCGTTCCTCGGGGCTTGATCTCGCGGGAAAGCGGATCGCCATTCCGGGAAAACTCACAACCGCTTATTTAACTTTGCAGCTTTATTCATTGACCGTTGCGCATTGCGCGTTGCGCGGATTCGAGCCGGTCTTTATACCCTTCGACAAGATCATTGACGCCGTAAAAAACGGAGAAGTCGATCTTGGCCTTGTCATTCATGAGGGCCAGATCACGTACGCGGAGCACGGTCTCGAAAAGGTTCTGAATCTCGGCGCATGGTGGCATGAGAAAATGAAGCTGCCGCTGCCGCTCGGGATCGACATTATCCGGCGCGACCTTAGCCAAGACGTCATGAGATCCTTTGCGGGACTTTTCAAGGAAAGCATCGAATACGCCTTGTCTCACCGTCAGGAAGCTTTAGAATACGCGCTCCAGTTCGGCCGCGGGATCTCCGGGGACTTGAACGACCGTTTTGTTGCCATGTATGTGAACGACCGTACGGTCGATATCGGCCAAGACGGGGAAGCGGGATTCCGTAAATTACTTGACGAAGCTTTTCAGGCCGGGATCATACCGAAAAAGGTGAATTTGGAATTCATAGGATGAACCGGCACAACGCGCAAAGCGCAACGCCCTGACCTTGCGTTGCGCTTTGCGCGTTGATCGTTGCGCGAGGAGTTATATGGCTGGTGATGAACTAAGAGAAAAAACCCTAGAAATCGCCAAGAAACATAAAGCAAGCTGGATCCAGCTTGGCCAGCACCTGTTCTCCATTTACAAAAACAAACTTTACAAAGAATGGGGCTTCCAGGCGTTCGAGACTTATTGCAGAAAAGAACTGAACATCAGGGAAACGACGGCTTCCAAACTCATCAAGTCCTACACCTTCCTTGAAAAAGAGGAGCCTCGCATCGCGAAGCCGGCCTTTGCAGAAGAAGAGACCCCCCGGAAGATCCCCGATTACGAATCCGTTAATCTCCTAAGACTTGCAAAGAATAACAAGAATATCCCCACCCATGAGTTCGCGGAACTTCGTAATGACGTTCTCAATGAGGGCAAGGAGTCTAAGGAGGTCCGGGCGGCCGTGAAAAAGCTCCTCGAGACACATGCGCCGAAAGACACGCCGGAGATGAAAGATCAGAAAAGAAGCTCGGTCCTCAGACGGCTGATCGGTTTTTTGAATTCTGCGAAGACCCAGCTCGAGGAAGAGGATCTTGTCCCGGACTATCTTTTAAAGCAGATCGATGCCTTGACGCAGAAACTCGAAGATCAGCTGAACTGACCGCGCAACGCACAACGGTCAACGCTCAACGTAAGAATTAAGCCGATCAGTTTTTCGTTGTGCGTTGCGCTTTGCGCGTCGTGCTGGCTTTGGAGACTTGCCTTGTTGGTTTATCAGAGCCACTTTTTTTGTGCGCGGCCATTCCTTCACTTCACATTCGCGTATCAAAGCGCGGGAGCGATCGCCGCACGTTTCGGAATAGAGCATTTCCACGGGTCTGCGGGTCCGGGTATAGCGGGAAGCTTTGCCGTCTTGATGCATTTGGAGGCGTCGCTCGAGATGATTCGTGATGCCGGTGTAAAACGATCCATCGCGGCATTGTAAAATATAAAGCGACCAGTCGTTTCCGGTCTTCTTCCCGCGTCCGGAGATTTTTTCTTTTTTAAGACCCACGAGCATTCTTTTATAGACGGGATGCATTTTTAAAAACCGTAAGGGGTGCGGCGTTGCGCATACGGCGTGAAAGATCTTTTATTTTCGCCGCATACCGTACGTCTTCGGCCATGCTCATTTCTTGAATTTATGGTGATACTTCACGGTCACGAACACGACCACGGTGAAGAACACGACGTTTGTCCAGCCAAAAGCGCGGAAGGCCATGTTCGGTGAAGCTACGACCGCAGGAGTCATAAGGAGGATGCAGATCCAAACTCCAAAAAGCCAGACCAAACTGATATCGTCGGCCGATTTGCGTTTGACGATCCGCATAATGAGCGGGATATTGAAAAGGGGAAGAACCGCACTCGCCCACGCACTGATCTTATAAAGAATATCCATAAGGTTCAATCCTCCGGCGCAAGATTTTTCAAGGAGGTTTCCCGAAGAAAAGGCGCATTTTCCGTGGAAGTCACAAAGAAAAGTTCGTCCATCCGCAAATATTTTCTCATGGTTAAAGCTCCTTTCCAGTGAAGGTAAAGGGATTGCAGAGCGTTGGGCCAGGGTTCGGTGTTTTGTTGTGGAGAGAGGAAATAGACAGGCCGGATGTCGTGCATATCATCGATAGCAAAAAATTTTCTAATGTAAACATCCAGTGGCAAATGAAGAGAATAGATCTTCTCAAAAAAGGGAAGTTTGGAAAAAAACGGCGGAAGCGAAACGACGCTTTTCGCTGTTCCGAAGGGCCAGCGAGCGGCGTAAGCAGCATGGACAGTGTACAGGTAGAGATTTCCTTTAACAGCAGGAGTTCGTTGCAAAGCCTCAAGCAATGCAAGGGTGGTATATTGATGGTCTGGATGTCCGTCCGTTAAAGGGTTGGGAGTAACAATGATCGATGGGTTGATCTCGTTCAGGAGGAGCACCAGGTCTCCGACCAGATTGTTCCAAGTGGGTTCTTGCACAGTATATCTGGGAAGCAGATCTGACAAGTTATATTGACGAAAGGTGTTCAGATCGGAAGTTTCCGCCAAAGACGAAAACGCTTTCCGCGCGGGATCATAGAACATGGCTTTCAGTGTTCCGTCAAAATAACCCAGGTTGAAGCACTTTTGAGGAGAGATGCCGCCCCAAAAAGGGAGCACAAGGCTATCCCAGGTCCGGACTTTTCCCTGAAACAGGGAATGTTTCTTCAAATCCTTGAAAAATTTTTTATATTTCGTCTTTCCTCCCTCACCGGCGGAAAGGGTAATAATGTAAGCATCTTGATCGTTATAAAGGCCGAAGGTCGCGATCTCGGCATCGTCCGGATGCGGCGAGAGGATGAGGATCCTGGCTTTTTTCAGCTCGGAATTTTGAAAACAATAAAGCTCGGAGGGGCCTTGGTCCCAGGAGATGTGATGCTTTTTAATAACAAGCTCGTCTCCTTCGGTTAAGGGCGGGACGGCTTTTAAAACCGGGCTCAGATTCAAGTAACGGACCCCGCGGCATGTTTTTTCAAAGTATTGTTTTACCACGATCCCGCGGTAGCGGATCTCAACGTAGGGAAGAAAAAAAATACTCGTCCAATCCGCCCGGACCGGGATCTTAAGAAAAGCCGTGTCAGCGCCGGTCTTGGACAAAGGCCATTGGAACCCATTTTCTTTCAATGTGACGGGAGAAGCGGAGTTCTGCGGGAAAGCGTAGTGGTAGTCGGCCTGCAGGTTATACTGAAAGCTCTCATAATAACGTTGCTCGGAATCAACGTAGAAGAAAATGGCGATGCATGCTGGGAGGAGGATCAATCCCCAAAAAAGAGCGACCTTTTTTTTAGACCTCTGCGGCGTTTTCACGGAGTTTTTACCTGAGCGATGTAATGCGTTAGGATGTCGGGCTATTTTAGGGTGCCTTCCGACTTTGTAAAGCTAATTAGTAGGACGTAAACGGCAGTTAAATCTCTAGCAATCGCGGGAATTTTGTGAGGTTCTTGCAGCCTTTTTTTGTCACGACGATCACGTCTTCCAGGCGCACACCTCCCACGCCTTTGTAATAAAGGCCTGGTTCCACGGTGATGACCTGCCCCTCTTTTAAAATATCCTTGCCTGCCCCGATGCGCGGCGGTTCGTGTAATTCCAGGCCCAGACCGTGGCCGGTGCTGTGGAAAAATCCCTGCATACGGCCGTCTTTAAGGCCTGTCTTAAAGCCAAGTTGTGCGAACCTGGTTTGAATGGCTTCATGGATCTTTTGGCCAGCAATCCCATGCCGGATCATTTTGAAAGCGATGGCCTGACCTTCTTTGACCGCTGCGTACATTTTTTTAAGTCTTGGCGATGCTTTGCCGCGGACCACAGTACGTGTGAAATCCGCGTAATAAAGCGTTTTCTCACTGCGCGGGAAAATATCCATCATGACCGGCTGATGGGCGTAGACCGGACCGGATTCTTGATCGTGCGGGTCGGTCGAATGACGGCCACAGGAAACGATCGTGTGTTCGCCGAAGCAACCTTCCGCCAGGAGCGTTTGGTGGATGGCGGTCCGGAGCATTTCGCTCGTAAGGATCTTTCCCGAGAAATAAAGTTTGTTCTTCCGGATCACGGATCTTTTCAGGATCTGAATGGCCTTGGCGGCAGCTTTCTCCGTGGCGCGTAACGCCCGCGTGATCGCTGCGATCTCGGCGCTGTCTTTTATCAGGCGCTCTTTGAAAAAGACTCCGCTTTGATAACGGATGCGGAGGCCGGCGCGTCTCAAGGGCTCGTAATACTGGACCGGGAAATTTCCGGGGACAAGAACGCTTTTAACTTTTTTCTTTCTCAGGAAATAAAGGACAAGCTCCGTGAAGGAACAAGCCTTCTTGCGCTTTTGTTTGTATTCGGAGGCGAGACGGGAAGTCGATAAGACTTCGTGGACACAGGCCTGCTTTTTGGCCCGGTCGATCTCAAGATCGCTTACCAGGAGATATTTCTTTCCCCGGATCTCGGCAAGAACGAACGGGTCCGGCGCCATGAACCGGGTCGCGTAATAAAGGTCCGCGTTCTTTTCACTTGAGGCGATGATTAGAAGACTCTGCTTGGACATGAAGTAAGAATATCACGCTGAGGTTTAGGCTTCAATCTGCAAAACAGAAAAATCAAAGTGTCTTGGTATCAAAGTATCAAGGTGTCAAAACTTCGGGGGTCGTTTTTCTTTGATACTATGACATACTGATACTTTGACGCTTTTTAGTTTTTATTCATTGACGGCATTCGGGAAAGTCGTTAGACTCCGCTGTCTTTTTCCTCTATACAAATGATGAAACTTTAGGCATTCATAATTAATGGAAAAGCTTTCCATAGAACAACTTAAGGCGAGAGCAAAATTAGTTCGTCGCCACATCGTTGAGATGACAGGGGCCGCGGCTTCGGGGCATCCCGGCGGCTCTCTCTCCGCCACCGACATACTGGTAGCTCTCTATTCCAACCTCATGGAGCACAATCCCCAAGACCCGCGATGGCCGGACCGTGACCGATTGGTCCTCAGCAAAGGGCACGCTTCGCCCGCTCTTTATGCCACTCTCGCCGAATCCGGGTATTTTGATCCCAAGACCCTTACGGACTTCCGCAAGCTTGGTAGTCCATTGCAAGGGCATCCGGACCGGCGCAAACTTCCCGGGGTGGAGGCTTCCACCGGATCGCTCGGGCAGGGTCTTTCGATGGGGATCGGCATGGCGCTTGCGCGGCGTTTAGATAATAAAAGTTACTACACCTATGTTATCACAAGCGACGGAGAGATGAACGAGGGCCAGACCTGGGAAGCGGCCGCGATGGCCGCGCATCACAAGGTCGATCATTTGATCGCATTTTTGGATTACAACAAATTCCAGCTCGATGATTCCACAAAGAATATCTGCGACATGGAACCTGTCGTTAAAAAGTGGAAGGCTTTCCGTTGGCATACGTTTGAGATCAATGGGCACGATGTCAAACAGATCCTTAACGCGGTGAAAAAAGCCAAAAAGATCCGGGGGCGACCGGTTATGATCATCGCGCATACGATCAAGGGCAAGGGCGTTTCCTTCATGGAAGGGAACAACGCTTTCCACGGCGTTGCACCGACCCCGGATGAAGTGAAGCGTGCCCTGGAAGAATTGAAATAAACCGAAAGTGTTGAAACTTTAAAGTGTCAAAGTGTCAAGGTATCAGAAAAAACGCGTTGTCACCTTGACACTCTGATACCCTGACACGTCTTTTAAAGAGGGATTTCAAGAGATGGAAAAGAAACTGGGCAAAGCCACGCGGGACGCTTATGGGGAGACGCTTGTCGAGATCGGCAAAATGAATCCGGATGTGGTTGCGCTAGATGCGGATCTTTCCAAATCCACGAAGTCCGCTCTCTTTTCCGAGAAATTCCCGGAGCGGTTCTTTAACGTCGGAATCCAGGAAGCGAACCTGGTGGGAGTGGCCGCAGGGCTTGCCTCCTGCGGGAAGATCCCTTTTATCTCCAGTTTTGCGTCCTTTTTGGTCAGCAAGGGCTTCGATCAATTCCGCATGGGCGTTGCGTTCTCAGAACTCAACGTGAAGGTGGTCGGTTCCCACGGCGGTATTACAGTCGGGGAAGACGGCGCTTCGCAGATGGCGATCGAGGATGTCGCTCTGATGACGAGCCTTCCGGGTTTTGTGGTGATGGTCCCGAGTGATGAGATCTCCACGCGGGCATTGGTCTTTGAGGTCGCAAAGCATTCCGGCCCTGTTTATATTCGCACATGCAGACCGAAAGCACCGGTCGTCCATCAAAACGGTACGGATTTCAAGATCGGGAAAGGGGTCCGGTTGCGTGAAGGCAAGGACCTGACGATCCTCGCTAACGGTTTGGAAGTTTTCGAAGCGCTTGAAGCGGCGGAGCGTCTCGCCGAAGACGGCATCAGCGCGAGCGTCATTGATATGCATACCGTGAAGCCGCTGGATACCGAACTCCTCCTGGAAGAGGCCAAGCGGACCGGGCATGTTCTCGTCGCAGAAGAGCACCAGATCTGGGGCGGTCTCGGCAGCGCGGTCGCGACCTTCCTCGCAAAGAAACATCCTTGCAAGATGGGTTTTGTGGCCATTCAAGACACCTTTGCGGAGTCCGGCAAGGCGGAAGAACTTTTGGAAAAGTACGGTCTCACCCATCCCCATATTGTCAAAGCCGCGAAAAAGATCCTGGGCCGCTAAAACACGCACGCGTTTCGAATTTCCGGGGTTCTAAAATGTTCTTCAAAAAAACTCTCACCCTTTTTTGGAGCTTCTCGCTTTTTTCTTTGGGTATTTTCTCTTCTCTTCAGGCTGCTACGGGCGAAAAAGCCATGGTCATCAGTCCGGACCTCCGTGCAACACAAGCCGCTTTGGAAGTATTGAAGCAGGGTGGGAACGCGGTGGACGCGGCCGTCGCCGCACAATGGATGCTGAACGTGGTTGGGCCGCAGGCTTCGGGGATCGGGGGTGGCGGCTTTTTTCTTTTTTATGACATCGGCACGAGACGTATTCTTTCTTTCGATGGAAGTGTCAAGGCCCCTGCAAAAGCCTTCCCCGAGATGTTCCTTGATGAAAATAAAATCCCCCGTCCTTACCAGCCCGAACGAAATACAGGCGGGCTTCCGGTCGGTGTTCCTGGACTGTTAAAGCTCATGGAAGAAGTTCATGCCAAATACGGGACTCATAAGTTTCCTTTTGCGAAATTGATGGAAACGGCCATTCAGCAGGCGGAAGAAGGGGCGGAAGTATCCGCGGTCCTGGCTCGGGCGCTTCGAGAAAATACCGAGAGGCTAGAGCTTTTGGATCCCCCAAAGGAAGTTTTTTCCAAAAACGGCGTTCTTTTTGAAGAAGGACAAAAATTCTCCCAGCCCGAACTTGCAAAAGCTCTGCGTCTGATCCAGGCTAAAGGGGCGAAGGTTTTTTATGAAGGCGCGATTGCAAACGCGATCGCGCGCGCCGTCTACAAAAACGTTTATAGCGCGGGTCTGTTAAGCAGAAGGGATCTTGAAGATTATACGATTGCGACGCGCGACCCTGTTCATGCGACTTACCAGGGATACGATCTTTTTAGCGCGGGACCTCCGGCAGATGGGGGCGTGATGTTGTTCCGCGGACTCAACCTTCTTTCCCATTTCGGTCTTCCCGGCCTCGGACAGGTTCCGGAGACCTATCATCTTCTCGGAGAAACACAAAAGATCGCTTTTTCGAACCGTTCAGGAGTGGCCGACCCGGATCTTTTTGATATCCCGCTCGAAAAACTCCTTTCGGAAGCGTGGGTACAAGACCGGATGAACGCCATCCAATTCGATCAAATTTTAAAGTCGGATGAAATGACAGTGGAAGGGCCGGAGGAAGGGAAGAAGCGCGTCGGTTCTTCGATCATCGTTGTGGACCCGCAAGGAAACATCGTGATCCTCACGGCGACTCTCGGAGACGAGTTCGGTTCGGCGTTGAGAGTGCCGGGCTACGGTTTTTTCCTTAACGACCTCCTCACTGATTTTATCGCGGATCCATCATCCGTTAAGGATCCAGATTCGGCAGCAATCATTTCCGGAGGACAAAGACCGCGCGGACCGGAAGCGCCTGTATTCATTTTCAGAGATGGAAGGCCTTCTCTTTTGCTGGATGCTTACGGTTCGGACGACCCGGCGGCCGTGCTTTTGAACGTGGTGGTGCAGAAGATCGATCTTGGAGCGTCCTGTTCCGGAGCCGTGGGGTCCCCAAGGCTTTTGGTCCGGGGCAGGGCCCTTCGCATGGAGTCCGGACTTTATGACCAGGAGATGATCCGATTGAAGCTGGCTCTTTTTGGGCATGATATCGAGAAAGAAGATCCGGTCGGATTTGCGCAAATAGTTTGTTTTGACAGGGGTTCTGGTAGAATAGAGGGCAGCAGCGATCCCAGGGGGAATGGAGAAGCCGCTGGTTTTTGATCGCATATCGAAGGTGGGCACGGAATTTGTGGGGAGGGGAAATATGATCCTGCATAAAGGCAAATATCTCGATCTGATCTGCGAGGATAATTGGGAGTACGTCAAACGGACCCATTGCAACGGCATCGTGATTATTGTACCGATGACCAAGGATGGAAGGGTCATTTTGGTCGAACAGTTCAGGAGACCCGTCGAAGCCCAGGTGATCGAATGGCCCGCGGGACTCGTGAACGACAAGACGTCGCACCCTTCCGAGACGCTGGAGGCGGCCGCCCGGCGCGAACTTCTGGAGGAAACGGGCTATGAGGCGGAGCATTTGTCACTTTTGGTGGGGGGGCCCGTCTCAAGCGGTTTGAGTTCCGAGATCATCACTTTCTTTCAGGCTTTGGACGTGGTCAAAAAAGGTTCCGGAGGCGGAGACACCACGGAGTCGATCAAAGTCCACGAAGTGCCGCTCAAGGAAGCGGATCTTTGGCTTTATGAGATGGAACAAAAAGGATTTCTTGTGGACCCGAAGGTCTATGTGGGATTGTATTTCTTAAAACATTAAGGATTTTAAAATGGCTGACATCACGATCTATCAAAAACCGTCCTGCACGACCTGCAAAGAGGTCTTTCAGATCTTAAAAGAAGCGAACGCGGATTTTGACGCGGTGGATTATTTCACCGACCCGATCCCCAAAGCGAGGTTCAGGGAACTCATTCAAAAAATAGGGCTGCCGGTCGAGGCACTGATCCGCAAAAAAGACCAGCTCTACTCGGACCTCCGGCTTGGTGAAAAGCAACTCACCGAAGACCAATGGTTGGACCTTTTGGCGATCTATCCCGATCTTCTTCAGCGCCCCATTGTGGAAAGAGGCGACAAAGCGATCGTCGCGAGACCGGCCAGAAAGATCCGCGAATTTTTGGCACCCTCTGTCCCTGCGAATGCGCTTGAATCCGGAGCAGTACAGGACGCTCAAAACGTAACGGAAAAGCCGAATGACACATGCTGAGCGTTGCCTGACGCACATTTTTCAGATAAGATGCTTTTAATTTATTAACAAAATAGGAGGTTCCCATGGACGATCCCAAAAATCAGCCATTCTCATATTCCCAGGAAGCTGTTTTCTCAAATTTCATGCAGCGGGTATATCAATGGATGGCCATGGGACTCGCGCTTACAGGTCTTGCGGCTTTTGTCACGCTCGGCAACCCCGCACTGCTGCGATTTCTCTTGCATGGCGGAATGTGGCTTCTCTTCATTGCGGAGCTCGTTTTGGTCATCTGGCTTTCCGCAAGCATCCGGAAGATCTCGGCCCAGGCGGCGACCCTTGGATTTCTGGCTTATTCCGTCCTAAATGGTATTACGCTGTCGAGCATCTTTCTCGTCTACACTGCCGCATCGATCTCCTCGACCTTTTTTATCACGGCCATGACGTTCGCGGGCGTGAGTCTGTACGGTTGGGTGACCAAGCAGGATCTGACCTCGGTCGGAAGTTTTTGCGGGATGGCCCTTTGGGGTGTGATCATTGCCAGCATCGTGAATATGTTCTTTCATGCGCCGGCTTTTAACTGGATCGTTTCCTATTTCGGCGTCGCGGTTTTTATCGGTTTGACAGCTTACGATACGCAGAGGCTCAAGGCGATCCATCAGAACATGTCGAACGCACCGGAACAGCTGGCGATCTTTGGGGCGCTGATGCTTTATCTGGACTTCATCAACATGTTCCTGTTTCTTCTGCGCATTTTCGGAAGAAGACAATAATTTAAAAAAATCTCAACTGGATCCTATGCCTTTTCAACTGTCACGCGGTACTCCGTACGGCGTACGGCGTACGGAGAATAAATGATCGACGTTCAATCACTCACCATGCGTTATGGCCCGGCGATCGCGCTGGAAAACGTTTCCTTTCAGGCGAATCCGGGCGAGGTCCTGGGGCTTCTCGGCCCCAACGGGGCGGGAAAGACGACCGCTATGAGGATCCTTACGACCTATCTTTATCCTTCCTCCGGAACCGCAAAAGTCGACGGGTTCGACATCCTTGAAGATCCCATCGAGGTCCGTAAGCACATCGGCTATCTGCCCGAGACGGTCCCGCTTTACGGCGATATGCGGGTTGATGAATATTTAACGTTTGTGGGCAAGGCGCGTGAGCTTCAAGGAGTCCCACTCGCGGAACGGCTCGCGTGGGTTCAAAATGCCTGTCAGCTCAGGCCCGTTTGGAAACATCTTTTATGCGAACTTTCCAAAGGGTATGGTCAAAGGGTGGGGCTTGCGCAAGCTTTGATCCATGATCCTAAAGTTCTCATCCTGGATGAACCCACTTCGGGGTTGGACCCGATCCAGATTATCGCGATTCGCTCACTCGTGAAAAGCCTTGCCAAGGAAAAAACCGTCGTTTTTTCCACGCATATCCTGCAGGAGGTCGAAGCCCTGGCCGATCGTATCGTGATCATCAATGAAGGAAAGCTTGTAGCGCAGGGCACGAAGCAGGAATTGGCAGAAAAAGTCCAAGGCTCCGGGAAAGCGGCGCGGGACCTGAGCTTGGAAGAGATCTTTATCCAGTTGCTTATGCCCCCACAGGAAGTGAGCGTATGAGAAAACGCTCCAAGCTTCTCGTGATCCTGAGCAGGGAACTCGCGGCCTATTTCAATTCTCCCATTGCTTATATCTTCATGATCATCTTCACGCTCCTGAACGGTGGGCTTTTCATGACACAATTTTTTCTCATCGGCCGCGCGGATATGCGGGCCTTCTTCTACACGCTCCCGTTCTTTCTCTCAGT
This sequence comes from Candidatus Omnitrophota bacterium, assembly GCA_043821445.1. Taxonomy (GTDB): domain Bacteria; phylum Omnitrophota; class Omnitrophia; order Omnitrophales; family Aquincolibacteriaceae; genus Aquincolibacterium. The sequence continues at coordinate 31,908 of JBDRCT010000012.1, forward strand.
CTTTTTGCCGGCGGTTTCCATGCGTCTCTGGGCCGAAGAAAAACGCGGAAATACGCAGGAGTTGCTTCTGACCTTTCCCATACAATCTCATGAACTGGTACTCGGGAAATTCTTTGCAAGTTTCCTTTTCTACCTTATTGCGCTCGCCTGCACGTTCCCGATCCCGGTGAGGCTGGCCGCGCTCGGCCGACCGGATGTCGGCGTGATCTTGAGCGGCTATATCGGTGCGGCGTTTCTGGGCGGGTTCTTTCTGGCGATCGGGACGCTTGTGTCGGGTTTTTACCGGGACCAGATCGTCGCGTTCATCCTTTCTATGATGATCTGCTTCGGGCTTTATCTTACGGGTACGGAATTTGTGGCCTCTTCCATCGACGGGTGGGTCGGGGGACTCGGGACCTTTCTCCGGCATTTCCTCGGCTCCGCGGACCATTACGTTACGTTCGCAAAAGGAGTGATCGATAACCGTGACGTGCTTTATTTCGGGGTCGGCAGTGCGGTAGCGCTTGTGCTGAACGGGTTTTGGATCGAAGGACGGATGCGGCCCAAGGCCGCATCGATCTTCACGACAGCGGCGCTGATCTTAGCCGGGATCTTCCTTTTGAGCAATTGGCTCGTCGCGGGGGTCCCTCTCGGTCGTTTCGATATGAGCGAAGGCCAGACCTACACGATCTCTCCGGCGACCCGGAAGATCCTGAGAAGCCTCCCATCGCCTGTCACCGTCAAGTTCTACGTGTCTTCCGTGGACAAAATGCCGACCGCCATGAAAACGCTTGAGCAGGACGCGCGCGACAAACTGGAAGAACTTCGCGCCGTATCCGAAGGCCATTTTCAGTACCAGGTCTTTCACATGGATGCCGCGACCGCGGTTGAGGGGGCAAAAAAAGAGGACACGCTGGAAGAGCGGCTTTCCAAGAAGGGTATCCAGCCTTTCCGTGTCGAGTCCATCCAATCCGACGAAGTAGGGGTCCGTCTTATTTATTCCGGGGTCGTGATCTCCTACAAGGAAAAGCCTGAGGAAGTCCTGCCGCAGATCCATCCCGGAAATCTCGACGATCTGGAGTACGCCATTATTTCCAAGCTTTATCGCATGACCCTCCCTGAGATCCCGAAGATCGCGCTCATGGCGCCTTACAAGGAACGCATGGTCGATCCCAATCTTATGATGTTGCTCCAGCAGCTCGGGGGACAGGTCCCGTCGAGCTACCGGGACGATCCTTACGAATATCTTCAGTTCGGGCTCGAATCCGAGGGATATCCGGTGGCGCGCATTTCGCTGAATGAGAAGTTTAGAATTCCGGAAGGAACGAAGACGCTCGCGGTGGTCCAGCCGGACCGATTGAGCGAGTGGCAGAAGTATGAGATCAACCGCTTCCTTTGCCAAGGAGGTTCTGTTTTTATGGCGGTGCAGAATTACGAGTACAATTATAAACCTCAGGAATCGGGCTCCGTCGAGCTCGTTCCGAGCGAAAAAACCCCGGCCGTGAACGATCTGCTCTCGGCCTGGGGGTTCCAGGTCGACACAAGTATTCTGGCGGATGAACAAAGCGAGGCCATCTCTGTCATGGGGAGCGGGCGCTCCGGACTTCTGGGAGTCTCCTTTCCGATCAAATTGCCGATCCAGATCCTTTTGACGGATTCCGAGATGAACACGCAAACTTCGATCACCGCGCGTCTTTCGGCGTTCTTTTATCTTTGGGGCAGCACGATCACGATCGATGAGAAGAAGATCCAAGCGCAAGGGCTCAAGGTGCAGACCTTGCTTCACTCCAGCAAACGTTCCTGGACCGTGCCGTTCAAGCCGGGGAGCCTGATGCCCCAGGCGCTGGAGCGCAACGCACAGAGCGTTTCGGGGCCGTTCCCGTTGGCGGTGTTGGCCGAAGGACAATTCGCGAACGCATTTAAGAATAAGAAAGTCCCGGAATGGACCCCGGAGGCATCTGCCGGCGCGGAAGCCCCCCAGCCCTCGGAAGAAGTGAAAAAAGAAACAACGCCCGAGCCTCTCCGGCCAAAGCCGGGGAAGCTTTTGCTGATCGGCGCGGCGATTCCTTTTCAAAAACAGCTCATGCAGAATGGCGGGCATCTGAACTTTTTTCTGAATGCCACGGATGTCTTAACGCTGGGAGATGCCTTGATCGGTATCCGTTCGAAAGGACAGGTGAGCCGCGCGCTTCCCAAGGTTTCGGCCCCGGCGAAAGTGGCATGGCGGCTCTTTGTCATGTTCCTGGTGCCGGTCCTTATCGCCCTTGCGGGTTTTGGACGGGCGTACATGCGCCATCGGACCAAACAGCTCTATCTGAAAAGCTTGACCGTCTCTTAAGATCACTTGAGCAAAGCCCGGTTCAAATCCTATGAAACAATATCTGGATCTTTTAAAACATATTCTTGATCACGGCACCGAGAAGAAGGATCGCACCGGCACCGGGACGCTCAGCGCGTTCGGCTATCAAATGCGTTTTGATCTGGCCCGGGGGTTCCCGCTCCTTACCACCAAAAAGATCTATACCAAGGCCGTGATCTACGAGCTCCTTTGGCTGCTCCGTGGCGATACGAATATCAAGTTCCTGAAAGATAATGGCGTGACGATCTGGGACGAGTGGGCGGACGCCCACGGGGAGCTTGGGCCGGTGTATGGCGCTCAATGGCGTGCGTGGAAGCGCCCGGACGGCACTGTGGTGGATCAGATCTCGCAGGCCGTGGAGACGATCAAAAAAACTCCGGATAGCCGCCGGATCATCGTGAGCGCCTGGAATGCCGGAGAGATCGAGAAGATGAAGTTGCCGCCCTGCCACGCTTTTTTTCAGTTCTATGTGTTGAACGGGAAGCTTTCCTGCCAGCTTTATCAGCGCAGTGCCGATGTTTTCCTTGGCGTGCCGTTCAATATCGCCTCTTACGCGCTCTTGACCCTGATGATGGCGCAGGTCACAGGTCTTCAGCCCGGCGAATTCATTCACACCTTCGGAGACGTTCATATTTATTCGAATCACATGGAACAAGTGAAACTTCAGCTTTCACGCGAGCCGCGCCCCTTGCCGGACATGGTCCTAAATTCTGACATCAAAAGTATTTTTGATTTTCATTACGAAGACTTTTCGCTCAAACATTATGACCCGCATCCGGCGATCAAAGCGCCGGTCGCGGTTTGACAACCCGGAAGCAAGAAGCCAGAAGCAAAGAGGCATAGAAAATTTTTTTCTTGCTTCTTGATTCTTGCCTCCGTGTTTCTTTTAGAGAAGGATTGCTTATGCTTTATCACATTGTCGCAGTAGCCAATCATCATGTCATCGGAAAGGGGAATCAGCTTCCCTGGCATTTTTCCGTCGATCTACAGCATTTCAAGGCGATGACCATGGGTCAAACGGTGATCATGGGACTGAAGACATTTGAAAGCCTGGGCTGCAAGACCTTGCCCGGCCGCACGAATCTGATCTTGGACCGGAGCGGCCAAAAACCGTATCCGGGGCAGACTTTCTTTGCTTCCCTGGACGAGGCCTTGAAGAACGTTAAGACCGAGCATGCCTTTATCATCGGAGGGGCAGAGCTTTACCGGACCACGATCGATCGTGTGGATGCGATCTATCTGACCCGGATCCATGCCGATTACGAAGGGGACGTTCTTTATCCGGAGATCCCGCCTTCTTTTACAGAAATACGGCGGCATAAAATTCAAGAGAACCCAACGCTTGAAGTGATCTACTATGAAAAGAAACAAGAAGCATAGAAGCCAGAGGCAAAGATTTTTCTTTCCGTCTTTGCTTCTGGTCTCTTGCTTCTCCATTGATCTATGGGACGGCAAGTAAGGGAAATTTTCAATGAATGATAATTTGTATTTCAAACAAATCCCTGTGGGTCATATGGGAAATTTCGTCTATTTGATCGGCGACAAAAACAAAAAAGAATGCGCGATGGTGGATCCGGCCTGGGACGTGGACGTGGCGCTCAAGCAAGCTGAGAAAGACGGCATGAAAGTTGTAGCGGGGATCCTTACGCACACACACTTTGATCATTCGAATGGCGTTGAAGCGTTGATCCAAAAGACCGGGGTGAAGATCTACGTTCACGAGAACGAGGCGAAATACCTGAAAGAGATCAAGAAGCATCTTGTGGAGACAAAGGAAGGTTTCCAGCTTCGTGTCGGGGATCTGGAGATGACCTTTCTCCACACGCCGGGTCATACCGAAGGAGCACAGTGCATTCTGGCCGGAAATAAGATCGTGACGGGCGACACGCTTTTCGTGGGGGCCTGCGGCCGCTGCGACCTTCCAGGCGGCGATGAGAAAAAGATCGCGCAGAGCCTTAAACGTCTCGCCTTGCTGGACGGAACGCTGCAGGTTTTTCCCGGCCATGCTTACGGAGACGCGGATTCTTCCACGATCGAGCACGAGCGGCACACGAATCCTTTCATGAAATTCTGAACGAGAGGCAAGAAGCAAAGAAACAAGATGCAAAGATCTTTCTTGCTTCTCTGTCTCTTTGATTCTTGTTTCAAGGCGGAAATACTGTGACTGACTTCGATAATGACAAATCAGATGAAGCAAGCCGGTTCTTGCGGGAAGCCTACGAAATGCAAATGTCTGGGAAGATCGATCTGGCCATTGATCTTTATCTCAAGTCCCTCGCGTCCCAGCCTACGGCCGAGGCGCACACCTGCCTGGGATGGGCGTACAGCGTCAAGGGACGGTACGGGGACGCGATCCGCGAGTGCGAGAAAGCTGTCCGCTTGGATCCGGCATATGGAAATCCTTACAATGATATCGGGGCGTACATGATCGAAACGGGACGACTGGAAGAAGCGATCCCGTGGCTTGAAAAGGCGACAACGGCTGAACGCTATGACGGAAGATTTTACGCCTGGTATAACTTAGGACGCGTCTGGGAACGCCAGGGAGACTGGGCCAGGGCGCTTGAGGCTTACCGCCATGCTCTCGAACAAAACCCCGAGTATTCCCTGGCGGGAAAAGCCATTTCAAGAATGCAGGCGATGCTGAATTGAACGCGCAATGCTCAACGGGCAACGCACAACGTAAAAATGCAAAGCCAATTCGTTGAGCATTGCGCGTAGTGCGTTGCGCTAGCTTTGCAGATTTTTTGCCACAAACTCCCAATTCACAAGATTCCAGAACGCCTCCACATATTTCGCGCGGGCATTTCGGTAATCAATATAGTAAGCATGTTCCCACACATCGCAGGTCAGAAGGGGCGTTTGGCCGTTTACGAGGGGATTACCGGCATTCGACATGGATTCGATCCCGACCGTTCCATCCTCATCTTTGACCAACCAAGCCCAACCGGACCCGAAGAGACCGGTCGCCATGTTCGTAAAAAGCGTCTTAAACTCCTCGAAACTTCCAAAGGAGGCATTGATCGCTTCGAGTAAGGCGTCGGTGGGAAGTTCTCCGCCCTGGGGTTTCAAACAGTTCCAGTAGAACGTGTGATTCCAGACCTGCGCGGCGTTATTAAAGACAGGCCCCTTGATGGTCTTGATGATCTCCTCAAGGGATTTGCCGCCTTCGGGTTTTCCTTCCGTCAGCTTATTAAGATTCGTGACATAAGCCTGATGATGTTTGCCGTAATGATATTCGAGCGTTTCTTTGCTGATATGCGGGGCAAGGGCATCCCAGGCATAGGGAAGTTCGGGGAGTGTAAATGGCATGATGTTTCCTCCTTTTGCTTATGATTTTCATTTAAAAACCTCATTATAGCACGAGATTTTCACCTGCCAAGCAGGGACACTTTTCCCCAGTCACGTCTACTTGAGACGGACAGCAATCCCAATGCGAGGAGGTACGCTTGCGAGGCAAAACGTATTGGGATTGTCGAACATCCCAGTAGCGATAAACTAGAGAAAAGTAGAAATTAATTGGCATTGGGATGGTGGTCTTTGCTGTGCGGAGAGGTTATAATCCTGCCATGCCTAAAACAGACCGGAAAAATTTTCTTCCTATATCCCAACAAGATCTTGTAGAGCGAGATTGGGACGCGTGCGACATTATCCTGGTGACGGGGGACGCGTACGCGGATCATCCTTCCTATGGCGCGGCGCTCATCGGACGGGTCCTTGAAGATGCGGGCTATAAGGTCGGGATCATCGCGCAGCCCGACTGGACAACTTCCGAAGATTTTCTCGCGCTTGGGCGTCCCCGGCTTTTTTTCGGAATTACGGCTGGCAATCTCGATTCTATGGTCAGCAATTACACCGCGAGCAAAAAACCGCGGCGTAGGGACGATTATTCACCGGGCGGGCGGCCGGGCCTGCGGCCTAACCGCGCAACGATCATTTATACGAATAAAGTAAAAGAACTTTTCCCAGGAGTGCCCGTGGTGCTTGGCGGCGTTGAGGCGAGTCTCCGGCGTCTCGCACATTTTGATTATTGGACCGAGGACGTGCGCCGCTCAATCCTTGTGGACGCGAAAGCGGACATGCTGGTTTACGGCATGGGGGAGAACCAGGTCCGTGAGATCGCGAGGCGTCTTTATAACGGAGAGGACATTAAGAAACTGAAAAATATCCGGGGCACAGTGATCCTCCGGAGCCATAGCGAAAGTTTTGAGAGCGCGGTCCCGTTACCTTCTTTCGAGGAGACGAGCACCGATAAGGATAAGTTCAATGAAGCGTTCAGGCTCGCTTATCTGGAAGGGGATCCGGTGCGCGGGAAACCCGTGATCCAGAAACACGGTACTCGCTTCGTGATCCAGGAGCCACTCCCATTGCCGCTTACGACGGCCGAGCTCGATCATTATTACGGCCTGCCCTTCACTCGTGAATGGCATCCGGTTTATGAGAAGGCAGGCGGTGTTCCGGGGTTTGAAACGGTGCGTTTTTCCATCACGGGGCATCGAGGCTGCGCCGGAGAATGCAATTTTTGCTCCCTTTTTGCGCATCAGGGACGGATGATCCAGAGTCGCAGTCAACAGTCGATCTTAGAGGAGGTCCGGATCTTGGCCCGAAAGCCAAGGTTCAAGGGCACCATCACCGACATCGGGGGCCCGACCGCAAATCTCTATGGGGCCACATGCGAACAATGGGAACATTCGGGCGCTTGCAGGACGAAGCAGTGCATGATGCCCGTGAAATGCAAAAGCTTGAAGCTCGGGTACGAAAAGTCCATAGACCTCTGGAAAGAAGTTCTGGCTGTCCCGAAGGTAAAGCATCTTTTTATTCAAAGCGGTCTCCGGTATGACCTGCTCGTAGAAAAAGAATCCGACGCGTACCTCGAGGCCCTTTGCAAAAGCCATGTAAGCGGTCAGCTGAAGGTCGCTCCGGAGCACGCCTCGAACACTGTACTCAAGATGATGAATAAACCGCCGATCGAAGTCTACGAACGATTCGCCGGAAGGTTCAAGGCCATGAACCGGAAGGCCGGCAAAGAACAATATCTTGTGAATTATTTCATCAGCGCGCATCCGGGGTGCACGGACGGGGATGCCAGGGCGCTTGCCGCGTATTTGTCCGCGAAGCGAATGCATCCGGAGCAGGTGCAGGATTTTATGCCGCTTCCTATGATGCTTTCGACCTGCATGTATTACACGGGAAAGCATCCGATGACCGGCGAGCGGGTCGTAACCGCAAAAACTTACAAAGAACGACAAATTCAACGAAAATGGATCCAACCGAAACAAAAGACAACTTTCGCGCAACGCGCAACATACAACGCACGACGAAAAGGCGAAGCGTTGCGCATTGATCGTAGATCGTTGCGCGTGAAAGGTGATTATGGCTCAGTATGATGTGATCATCATCGGAGGCGGCGCGGCGGGAATGATGGCAGCAATCACCGCCAGGCGCCGGGGGGCGTCGGTCCTTGTGTGCGAAAAGATGCCAACGCTCGGGAAAAAACTGCTCATCACGGGCGCGGGCCGCTGCAATCTTTCGAACGATGCCCTCAACGCCTCTTTTTATAATCCGGGAAGCCAAACGCTTGTCCGCTCGGTCCTGGGCCAGTTCGGCAAAGAGGCCGTGCTCGGATTTTTCAAAGAACTGGGCCTCGCGACTTACGCAGATGAAGCGGGCCGGATCTTCCCGGTGACGAACCAGGCGGCCTCGGTGCTCAAAGTGCTTGAGATCGAGCTCGAGAGGCTCAAGGCGGCGATCGATCTCGGCTGTGAAATAAAAAGCATTCGTGTTGTAGAGAATGGATTCGAGATCTCGGCGGGAAGCGGAGAGCGGGAAACGGGCCGCCAAGTCATCTTGTGCGCCGGAGGGAGATCTTACCCAGCGCTTGGCGCGGACGGGAACGGATACGCGCTTGCCGCGATGTTCGGGCACAGGATCATTGAGCCGGTTCCGAGCACTGTGCCCTTGCTCGTGAAGGATCCGTGGTGCCACTCGCTTCAGGGACAGAAGCTCCGGGTTTCTGTGACAAGCCACGTTCGTGGGAAAGAGGTTCGCACGGCGTCCGGCGAACTTTTATTTACCCAGTACGGACTTTCCGGCACCGCGATCCTGGATGTGAGCGACGAGATCTCGGTCGCTTTGAACCGCGATCATGAGACGAATGTTTCCGTGACCGTAGACCTTATTCCTTTCATGGACGAAAAAGAACTGATCGCGGAATTGTCCGGAAAATTGACAAAAGGCATTGCCTGCGAAAATCTCGTGGAAGGACTATTACCTCATAAACTGTCCGGCCTGCTTCGCGGAACGCTGCAAGGTTCCGACGCTGCCACGATCGCCAGGTTGCTCAAGCGAAAAGAATTCAAAGTGATCGGTACACGAGGCTGGAATGAAGCGGAATTCACGGCGGGCGGGATTCCGGCAAAAGAAGTGGATCCTTTGACGCTGGAGTCCAAGCTCCAAAAAGGCCTTTATTTTGCCGGGGAAGTGCTCGATGTGCAAGGGCGGCGAGGCGGCTATCATCTCGCCTGGGCTTGGGCCAGCGGCGCGGTGGCCGGAAAAACAGCCTAGCACCGTTTGACATTCGATTTTAGGGGTTAACGATACAGTCCAAGTCTCTTGTTTCATCTTCAGAGGGGTCGACTTGGACAGCCCCAATTTCCGCTGTGCGGAAATTGATAAGTATTGGGACAGTGCTGCGAACCCTTAAAATTAATCGAAGCGCAGCACTAGATTTTAGCGAGCCAGACAAGCACCTCGATGTGCTTTGTACGGGGGAACATGTCGAAGGGAATGACTTCCCGGACCTTGTAGCGGCCCCTTGCGAGGATCTGCCTTAGGTCCCGCAAAAGGATCTGAAGATCGCAGGCAAGATAAAGAATGTTCTCCCCGGCGTCTTCTTTAGCTAAAAAGTCCGCAAGGGACGACGCGATCCCTTGTCGCGGCGGATCCATGAAGATCAGCGTTCCGGGTTTGGGGCTCCGAAGGATAAAACGCGGAAAGGTTTTTTCGACTTTTCCCGAGAAGATACCCGCCAGGGGCAATTCCCATTCTTTAACATTTCTCCTGAGGCAGCCCGTGCTGTAGGGATTGTCTTCAAAACAGTGGATCTCCGGGATACCACAGGCCGCCTCCAAATCAGGCGAGCCTCGTTTCGGAGGGTGGGTCGCAAGGAGCGGAAAAGTCCCGACACCGGCGTAAAGATCCAAGAACCGGGAGGGTTTTAAGGCTTCGAGATACTCCGCCAATTTTTGTGCGATAAGTTCGGTCACTTCGATATTGTTCTGGAAGAATCCCATGGAGCTCGCCCAGAGCGACCGGCCGCCGATACTGATGCGATAAAGTTTTTCTTCATCATTCGTGAAGATCCGTCCCTTTTCGTCCAGCTTGAAACCTCTTTTTTCTTCGCGCCGGTTGAGCTTATGCTCGGCGGTAAAGATCTTTTTGAGCCGCTCGTCGGCGAGCATGCAATAATCGATCAGGACCTTGGAATAATTGTCATGCCCGATGAAACCGAGGCGTTGGGGTTTATGGTTCTTCTCCGTCGTGCGGTGGATCGTGATGCTCGTTCGATAGCCGTATTCCTTGGGGCCATGTTGGATCGGAAGAGTGGGGATATCTTCTCCCTTGAAGACCTGTGAAAAACTTTCATGCACCTGGCATTCTTTCCATTTCAATTCTTCGAGGTAAGGGAGATCCTGATACTGGCAGCCGCCGCAGCGTTCGATATAAGGACAAGGCGGAGGGATACGGCATGGGGAAGCCTCCAGGACGCGGAGGAGTTTTGCTTTCATGAAGTTCGGTTTGTCGCTTAAGATCCTGGCGAGGATCTTTTCGCCCGGCAAAGCTCTTTCCACGAAGCAGGCCTTTCCGTCAACGAACCCCAGGCCGTCGCCACCGAACACCAGCTTTTCGATCTTGAGTTCGATGTCCATCAAGCCGACCGGAGATTGTTGGGTTTATTTTTCCACCGGCGATGGCCCCAGAGCCATTGCTCGGGATGCGCTAGTATCTGGCGCTCAAGGACCTGGTTGAGGTCTTTCGTGACCGTATCTTCCCATCCCGGTTGGTCCATATCATGAACAAGAGGTTTTTCGATATGGATCTCATAATGCCCCGGGGCTTTCCGGAGGCAATATGCGGAAACGAGTGCGCAGCCGGTCTTCTCGGAGAGACGGGCAGGGATCGAAGTAGTCGAAGTCTTAGCGTCAAAAAAATCGACCCAAAGGCCTTCATCGCCGGCCCACTGGTCGACCAGAATGGCGACCCCATGACCGGCTTTAAGTTCCTGAAGGATGGCCTTGACCGAACTATCCTTAGCGATCGGATTAACGGTCATGACGCGACGCATCGTGTCAATCGCCTTGTCGAGATAGGGGTTTTTGATGTCCTTGACCACGACCGACCACGGCCGTTTCGTGAAATAGGGAAGGAATGAAAGATATTCCCAGGAACCCAGATGGGAAATGACCAGTACGACACCATGCTTCCTCAAAAAAGCCTCTTCCAGAAATTCATTTCCGAACAGCTCAAAACGCGTTGCCGCCTCTTTTTTGATCTTTTCAACCGTGAAAAGTTCCATCATGGAAAGCGCCGCACTTTGGAATGCGGAGCGGGCGATCTCTTTTTTTCTTCGCTCCGGCAGGGAATTGCCAAGCGCGTTCGCAATATTTTCAAGCGCGATCTTGCGGCGCTTTCTCAAGATCCAATAGGACAAGGTCCCGAATCCGCAGGCGATCTTGTGTGAAACTTCCACAGGAAGCGCTGTTGCGAGCAGAGCCAAAAAACGGACAACGAAATACTGAAGCCAATAGCTGAAAGAAGGTTTTTTGTGCACGGGGCATCCTAGCATAAAATTTAAAAAAATAAACGACGTCCTTTTTCAGAAAATTCAATCACAGAATTTCTTAGGATCCTTCGGCACCGCTCGTTTTTCCCCAGCGAGGAAAAACTCACTCGCGCCTCCGGAGCCCTTTGGAGCTTGGCGCCGCTTTTCGGATCCAAAGGGCGAGAGCCGCAAGCGGCCGTTTCTCACTGGAAGAAACGGACCGCTGGTGACGACGCCCAGTCCTGCTTGTCACCATGCTCGCTCGGCCTCCGGAGCGTGCTTCAGGATTCCAAGAAATTCTGTTTGATTAACTCCAAAATAACCGTCTGAAGAGGGCTGCGTTACTCGGCTGTTTAAAAGATCTCTCGGAGGAGGTATTCGACGTCGTCCCTAGTGACGGGCTTGGGGTTCGCGGCGGTGGAGCCGGAATGGAGCGTCTCGGAAATAATTTTTTCTTTGTCGAGCAAAGGTTTCCCTTTGAAAGGGGAAACGATCTTGAGCGTTTTCTGGAGCTCATGGACTTTCTGAAGGAGGTCCATGCCGACGGCCTGGCTCATAATCGAGTATTTCTGATTGCCCATGGCTTCGAGATTGAGTTTGATGGAAGGCGCGAAACAGATCGAACAGATCAGCCCGTGCGGGACATCATAGAGTACGCCTAGGGGATGCGCGAGGCCGTGGATCACGCCAAGGCGTGAATGGGAAAAGGCGAGTCCCGAAAAAAAACTTCCGAGCATAAGCCCGCCAAGATCTTCATCGCGGCCTGCGTTAAGCGCCGGTACCAAGTGACGGCTGATCAATTGCATTGCCTTGAGCGCGAAGTTTTCGCTGAACCAGGTCGCGCTCTTTGAGATGAACGATTCATAAGCTTGGACCCAAGCGTCCATTCCCGAATGGCACATGACGGCGAACGGCAGGCCCTTGAGAAGGTCCGGGTCGAGAAGGACCTTGCGCGCGAGAAAATCTTTATGACGGATGGAGAGCTTCACCTTTTTTTCCGGATTGATGATCACGGAATTAGGCGACGCTTCCGAACCGCTGCCTGCGGTCGTTGGGACCGCAATGAACGGGATCCCCGGTCTCTCAAGCGAACCCCCTTCCTGGTAATAAGCCGGATTTTCTTTGGCATGAAAAAGCCCGGCTGCGGCCTTGGCGAGGTCGAGGACGCTGCCGCCGCCGATCCCGACGACCCATTCTATTTTCAACCCGCGCCCCTTTGTGATCACTGCGTTGATCTCATCCAGGGTGGGCTCGCCTTGCAGACGGCAGAAGAACTCGGTAAAAAGCCCTGCTTTTTTAAAGTCGTCCGCGATCTTTTCTTTGAGGCAATTTTTTTCGAGGGATCTGCCGTGAACAATCATGCCGCGGATCCCAAACCCCACGGTTTCCCCGGCGAGTTCCGAAAGCCCGCCTTTTTTAAAAAGGACCCTGGGTGGCAAAAGAGTTTCCTGCGGGAAAATAGGAGGCATCAGCGCTGTTCTCTGTTTAATTTTAAAGGGTTAACAGCACTTGTTCTCAAATTAAAATTTGAAGGATAACAAGTGCAGTCCAAATCATCCTTCAATGAAAATAAAACAAGGATTTGGTCAGCACCATACCGCAATCCCTTGTATTTTAATGTCATGCGGTATCAGTATTTGATGATCACGGCGGTGACGACAAGGTCCTCAGCGCCGGTGTTCTTAATGGAATGAGAGGCGCCCTGGCCCGTAAGAATGGCATCACCGGTTGCGACCGGAAATTCCCTGCCGTCGTCGGTCACGAGCCCTTGGCCTTTTTGGATGAGATAGATCTCATCCTCGTCCACATGATCGTGAAGGCCGATACTTGTGCCTGGGGGGAGGATGAGTTCCGCGCAAAGCCGTGTGCGGGCCTTGATCTCTTCGGGTTTCAAATAATGACGGACCGTGACCGCGCCCGCACCGCCGCGCATATTCGCGCGTCTTTCGATAGCTTGGTCGTTCTTTTTTTTGATCATTTTAAAATCGCGTTCCTTGGGGAATGGGCCATGGAAAAAAATTCTCGCCTACGGTTATCCGCAGAATACTTTCCAAAGTCATTCTTTAAATAAGAAGTTCTTAAAGCACCAGGGATTTTTTTTGTCCAAGTGCGAACTCTGATTTTCCTGGAAGAAGACCTGATAATTCTTGAAGGGGGTCCAGTCGGATGGTTCCGAGACCATCGTGCCGAGATAAGGTTTCGCGATGGCGAGGATCTCTTTGTGCGGGAGATCGTCCGGGACCGAGACGCCTTTATTGGGATGTTCGATCATCCACATGGCCGCAGCGACCACGCCGATCGCGACCTGGATCGTGGTGGCGTTCTGATGCGGGACAAGTTTGCGCGCTTCATCGATCGTGAGGATGCTCCCGGTCCACCAGGAACTGTATTTATGTCCCATGATCAGGGCTCCCAGGATGTCCGCGCCTTTCGTGATCTCGTCCGACATAATGCGGCATTTGGGCTGAAGTTCGTAATTGCGGCAGCGGAGCTCGTGGACCGAGGACAGGGTTTCATTGCACGGCATATAAGCGTAATGGACCGTCGGACGGTAGATGGGTTTTCCATTTCTCCAGACCGTGAGTTTTTCGGAAATGCTGAACGCCTCCCCGTGACGGATCACCATGCCGACGATCTCATAGTTCGGGACCCAGGAGCGCACCCAGGTGTTCATACCCATCTGGGAAAGAAAGATCTGATTCTGGGGGCCATAGTCCGGCACCGTGGTCAAAGGAGGCAATTCTTTTTCATGCGTGCCCCATCCTATTTCCGAGGGGGAGATCGCTTCTTCCCGAAGGCCCTCGATCGACCAGGTGCCGACGAATTCGTCGACTTCTTTCGGCTGGTCCGTGATCTGGGTGTCGCGCTCGCTCACGTGGATCGCTTTCACGCCAAGCTTCATGGCCAGGCGGTGAAATTTTTCCTCACGGATCAGGTGTTCCAGGGATTTCCTGTCTTTTTTGGAAGTGGCCTTGTCATGGGTCATTTTCTCGGCGATGTCGAGAAGTCCCTGTTTTGTGAAGTGGCTAATGAGCCCGGGGTTGGCACCATGGTCCAGCACCGCCGTCGTGGAATCATGCGCCCACTTGGCCGTCATCTTGCGGAGCCCCATCTGTTTGAAATAGAGCGATTTTTCAAGCGGGGTCCTTTTTTCGATATTGGCGTACGGGTCCCATTCCTCGACAGAGGTGTTTACGTAAAGCACTTTGTTCTCATGGCACCAGGAAAGCATGTCGAGCGAGTCGACGTTCCAGGACAGGTCGATGATCATGCCGCCGGAGGAAACATATTTGGAAAGCGTCCGCGCGATATTGACGGGAGTGAGTTTTTCCTGGGAGTAACGAATGCCTTTTTTGATCCAAGGCGCGAGTTCCTTGCGTTTGTCCGCGAAGTCGAGCACGGTGATGTTTTTATAAGGAATGCGGATGTGTTCGAGAAGGATCGGCAGGGCGCACTTGCCCACGGAGCCAAAACCGATGCAAAGAACTTTCCGTTTGAATTCCAACATGATCGCCATAATCTCCTTAATTTAAAAACAAACGGGCAATAATGACTGCCCAAGCCGCCATTCAAGAAAAGAAAACAAAGACTCGGACCATATCTCCCGTAAGAAAATTTTCTAATGGGTTCGAGAACTTTCTGAGATTATAGAGACTCAGGCTTGTCCGGGTCAACTTTTTCCTGAGCAGAGTTCTTGCGACTTCTATTTGGGGGAATATTTTTCGCGCAAGCGTTCAAAAAATGTGATGTGAAGGCGGCTGACAAAGATTCGCTCAAGTGCCAGCGCAAGCACCAGGATCACGGTGGCGATGATCAGAGGCATTTGATGGGCCACCGGTTCTTTAGCGAGGAAGAGTTCATCATAAAGATGGATCATCATGAGCATGAGGAAGATGCCGGCGACCGTGATGTATTCGTGGTGCTTGATGATGCGACCCCAAAGGAACGAATCTTTTTCAGGCGCTGTGTAAGGCATCAATCGCGGAAAGAAGGAGGGGACATTTTTGCAATAATCCTCGTAAGGCCTACCGAACATCTCCCGCAAATGTTTCTCCTCGCCGCGGATGGTTCCCGTATAGATCCCTAAGAAGCCGGCAAGGAAAAGGACCAGGATGATCCAGTTCCAGACGATCACGGCGACGCCTAACCCTAAGAAAAAATTACCGACATAAAGGGGATTGCGCACGAAGGCATAAGGGCCGCTTGCGGCAAGTTTCTCGCCCTTTCTTTCCACGAATCCGAGCGCCCAAAAACGGATCAACTCGCCAATGACAATAAGAACAATGCCCCAGCGGAAGGTCCGGTCGTTCATGTTGGAGCACAGAATCAGAACAGGGATCGAACCCCAGGCCAGCAGCAACCTGATCTTTTTGAACTTGAACCACCCGCGTACGGCCATAATTCCCCTTAATCAAAGATAAATCGATTCCTATGCTGCCGAGGTCTCGGCCCTCTTTAAAGCGACGAAGGATTATACTTTAGCTTGCTCCAAGATGCAGAGATTTCTTTTTTCATCGCAAAGAAAAAAGGCAGCGAAGCGAGTTCCAGTACCGCGACGCTGATCATGAGCGTGAGGAGCGAACGGTCGTAGAGGAATCCCATCACGACGCCTCCGGCAAGCATCGCAAGACCGTAGGCCACATTCAGGATGCCGTAGCCGGTGCCGCGTTTCTTGAGCGGCGTGATGTCCGCGATCGCGGATTTCATGATGGTCTCATGTCCTGCCATGACAATGCCCCAGAGCATGATGCTTACAATGACGATCCAGGGCGTGACAGTGAAACAAAGGAACGGGATCACGGTGGAGAGGACCGGGATCATGAGAAGCGTTCCGATGCCGGCCCACTCGTGTTTTTGTTTCTCTTTCATCCGGTCATAAATTTTTCCGATCACGAGCGCCGCGGCGCCGTCGACGCCCATGGCGACCGCATAGAAAAAAGGGATCTGGGCGTCGGAAAGCACATGCCTGGCTTTAAAATGATAGGCCATCAAGATAAAGCTTACGAAGCCCGCGGTGGCGAAGAAACTGAACGCGGTGTAAAGCCAGAAGATCTTCGGAAGTTTTTCAGATTCGTTCTTCGTGACCGCGGTTTCGAGTATTTCAGGGTTGGGTGTTTTCCAGTAGGCGAAAAGAACGCAGGCCATGAGGAAAAAGAAGGGCAGCCAAAGCAGGTGATAACCCGCCTGATAATCCCGGAGGCCTTTTTCGGCCTGGGTGGTTCCCATGAACGCGACCGTAAAAAGAAGAGGCCCGATAATCGCCCCGATCTGGTCCATGGCTTCATTGAGGCCGAAACCGAACCCCGTACCGACCTGCTTGGTGGCTTGAGAGAGGATCGTGTCTTTGGCGGGGCTTCGGATGGCTTTTCCGATGCGCTCCATTACGATCAGGAGTGCCGCGATCTTCCAGAAGCCGGTGAGCGCCAGGAGAGGGACGCTGATGAGCAGGGCATAACCCAGGATCGTGAAGAACCAATAGGACTTCGTTTTATCCGAAAAATATCCGGACAAAAGACGTATTCCGTAGCCCATGAATTCTCCAAGTCCCGCGATAAATCCGACGACAAGGGCATTCGCCCCGAGGACTTTGAGATACGGACCATTGACGCTTCGCGCCCCTTCATAAATGATATCTCCAAAGAGACTTACGAGGCCAAAGAGCAGGATGAGTCGGAGGGCTTGCCTCTTGGGGTCGGCTATTTTAACGGTCATTTTCTCTTTCCACCCAATTCCAGACCCGGTCTGGAATTGGGTTAAGGAAAGCTTACTGATTTTAAACGGGAAATCAAATACAATATCGCGTCAAGCGTACGGAGTACGGCGCCAGCGCTTTTTTCTGCGCACGCCGTACTCCGTACACCTTACGTCTTACTAAACTCAGCAACAAAATTAAAAATGCAAAAAAACCGATTTCTAAAAAACTATTTTTTCTCGTTCATCCTGCTTTGCTCGATCGCCCTCGGGGCGGGGTTAGGGGTCCTTTTTAAGGAAAAAATCGCGTTCGTAAAACCACTCGGGGATATTTTTCTAAACCTGCTTTTCACGGCCGTGGTGCCGCTTGTCTTTTTCTCGATCTCGTCGGCGATCGCTGAAATGTCCGACCTCCGCCGCCTTGGAAAGATCATAGGCGGGATGCTCTTTATCTTCATCGCGACCGGCATTCTTTCGTCGCTTCTTATGGTCCTCGGTGTGAAGATTTTCCCGCCGGTCATGACAAGTCATCCCGCGTTGAACCTGCCCGCGGAGGTTGTGCAAACAAAAACCTTCGGGGATATTCTCAAGGCCTTTACCGTGCCGGATTTTGCGCACCTTCTTTCAAAGCAGAACATATTGGCCTTGATCGTGTTCGCCATCCTTGTGGGGCTCGCGGCATCGCTCGCCAAGGAAGACGGAAAACCGTTCGTGAGTTTTCTGAGTTCCGCGAATAAAGTGATGATGAAAGTGATCCATCTCATCATGTTCCTGGCGCCGGTCGGTCTTGGCGCGTATTTTGCATACCTTGTGGGGACGCTTGGGGCCGATCTTCTGGGTTCTTATCTTCGCGCGGTGGCGATTTATTATCCGCTCGCGATCCTTTATTTTTTCATCGGGTTTTCGATCTATGCATTTCTTGCGGGCGGCCGGGACGGATTTAAACGGTTCTGGGGAAATATCTTCACGCCTGCACTTACAGCCTGGGGCACAGGAAGCAGTCTCGCGGCCGTTGCCGCGAACCTTGAAGCCGCGGACAAGATCGGCGTTCCCAAAGACATCAGCCGGATCGTGATCCCGATCGGCGCCACGGTCCATATGGACGGCACCTGCATGTCCGCTATTTTAAAGATCGCGCTTCTTTTCGCCTTTTTCGGGATGCCGTTCGCCGGTGCGGGTACGATCGTGACGGCCATAGGCATCGCGATCCTGAGCGGTATGGTGATGAGCGGTATCCCGGGCGGAGGATTTTTAGGGGAATTATTGATCGTCACGCTTTACGGTTTTCCCGCGGAGGCCCTGCCGCTTATTTCGATGGTGGGGACTTTGGTGGATCCGCCCGCCACCATGGTCAATGCTTCCGGCGATACCGTGGTCTCCATGCTTCTTGCCCGGGTTCTCGGCAGCCCCAATTTTTTAACTAAAGAGAATAATAACAGGGAAAAACGTCTTAATGAAAGCCCGGATTAAGCCGAAAAGAAGGTAGCGCTACAAAAGTTTTTTTCTTAGAATACGTACAGCCTTTTGACGCGATGTCCTTGTTTGAAAAATAAACCGAGTGGGCAGGAGCGATCGGCAAAGGAGACGGTATGGCGGCGAAAAAGATATTGGTCATTGACGATGATGGGGACTACACGAAAATGCTCGGCTTGCAACTGGAGTCAAAAGGTTACGAAGTTGTAGTCTCCAATGACGGGGAGGAGGGGTTCCAAAAGGTCCTGACCGAAAAGCCGCACCTGATCCTGCTGGATATCAAAATGCCGGAAATGGACGGGTTCACTTTTGTGCGGCGGTTGAAAACCAACGAAGCGATCAAGAAAATACCCGTCATGATCCTGACCGGCTATGAAGGGATGAGAGATCTGTTCCGGTTCGAGGGGATCGCGGGTTATTTTGTAAAAGGGGGCGATAGGGACGCCCTTCTTAAGAGTCTGGCAGATATACTTTTGGCCGCAGAATCCGCCTGATTTTCCATTAAGAAAAACATCGGGAAATCAGTGCTGTCCAAGTCATCATTCCTGAAGAGGAAACCAAAACTCAGGCGCCTGATTTTCTAGAGCAAAGCATCAAATCAAAGCTCTTCCACCGGAGAGCGAGTGGCGGCGCCAAGCGTTTTCCGTTCCCCGCTTTACATTTTCCGGCATGATCGTATTTCTTATATAATATTGCCATGCGCGGCCTCTACATTCACATCCCTTTTTGTCAAACGCGGTGCCATTATTGCAATTTTGTAACCACGGCGGAACATTCTTCAGGTTTGCATGAGCAGTTCTTGGATGCGGTCTCAGCGGAAATAAAACACGCCCGCGGCCGTTATGAACACCTTTCGTTTGACACACTTTATCTCGGTGGCGGGACACCCTCAAGCCTGAGCGTTCCGAAACTGAGGCGGCTGGTCAAAGAGGTCCGTTCAGCCTTCGAGTTCAAGGAAGGATATGAATTTACCTGCGAACTCAATCCGGGCGACGGCGATGAGACAAAGCTAAAAGCGTTTCGCGAGATCGGCGTGAATCGTATCAGCCTCGGCTGCCAGTCGTTCCGGGACGCGATCCTCAAAAAGCTCGGTCGGAGGCATACGGCCCGGGATATCACGAAAACAGTTTCGAAAATAAGGCGGGCCGGGATCCCCAATATCAGCTTCGATCTCATGCTGCGATTACCGGACCAGACTGTCGAGGATTTCCGAGATTCCGTGCGGCAATGCGTCGAACTTAAGGCCTCGCAAGTTTCGCTTTACGATCTGGAGGTCCATGAAGGAACTCCGTTCGGGCAATTTCTTAAAGACGGAAAACTGGATCTGCCGGGGGAAGAAGATCATGCCCGGATGTACGAAGATGCGATCGAGATGCTCACGGGGGCGGACTATGAGCATTACGAGATCTCGAATTTCGCGAAGCCGGGCCTGGCGTCCCGACATAATCTCATCTATTGGCGCAATCAGGAATATCTGGGTCTGGGTCCCGGGGCTTTTACTTATTTGAACGGGATCCGCTCGCAGTTCGCATGGGATCTTGCGAGATATCTTGAAAAATGCGGGGCCAAGGATTGGAAGAACGATAACGAGGACCGGCTCTCGGAAGAGGAGAAAGAAACCGAGACACTGGTCACAGGCCTCCGGCTTTGCGAGGGTATCGCGCCCGCCTCATTTCCGAAGATTCAGAACGCACTTAAGGAGCGTCTGGAAATACTTTGCGGTGAAGGACTTATGGAGAGAGCCTTGGAGAATATCCGCCTGACGGTCCGTGGGAAATTCCTTTCCGAAGATGTTTTTGCTTTTTTACTTCTCAAAGGCGCTTCGCCAAAACCGGTCCCTTAATAGTCACCGCAGCCCAGGAAGGCCTATTTTTTGGCTTTTCCCTGGTTTGCCACCGCGTTCATGGCGGCTTTGATCTTCTCGGGGTCACCCAGGTAATAATGCTTAATGGGCTTGAGATCTTTATCCAGTTCATACACAAGCGGGATGCCGGTCGGGATATTCATCCCGAGGATCTCCTGCTCCGAGATATTGTCCAAATATTTCACGAGCGCGCGGAGACTGTTACCGTGAGCGGCGATAAGGACTTTCCTCCCGGCCCGGATCATCGGGGAGACGACGTCATGCCAAAAGGGAAGGACACGAGCGACCGTGTCTTTGAGGCATTCCGTGAGCGGAAGATCGCTTTTTCTGAAACTCTGATAGCGCGGGTCCTTGGCCGGATTCCGGGGATCTGTTTCCTCAAGTGCTGGCGGGGGAATATCATAGCTCCGGCGCCAGATCTTGACCTGGTCTTCGCCGTACTTGGCCGCGGTCTCGGACTCGTTCAGCCCCTGCAGGGCACCATAATGGCGTTCGTTCAAGCGCCAGTCCCGGATGACCGGGATCCACATAAGGTCCATTTGATCGAGAACGATCCAGAGCGTCCGGATGGCGCGTTTCAGGACCGAGGTGAATGCGATATCGAAAACATAGCCTTCTTTTTTAAGGAGCTCGCCGCCCTCCCTGGCTTCTCCGAGGCCTTTTTCCGAAAGGTCCACGTCAGTCCATCCGGTGAACCGGTTCTCTTTGTTCCAGATACTTTCTCCATGACGGAGCAAAACGAGTTTATGCATAAAAGGCGTCTCCTGATACCAGGGTTAATAAATGACGAACGACCGATGGAAATATATCAGCTGGAAGGCGGAAAGCAAAGGCCAAAAACACCCATTGACCCTAAGACGGTAATCTCTATAATTGGGGCTTCCAGAAGTGGTTTTTTCGCGAATCAAGAAAAGTGACCGGCGTATCGGTTACATGTTCTTTCAAAAGTCATTCCCCTGTTCCGCCTCGCTTGAGGCGAGGACGGATCCGCCCTCGAATTACAAAACAATTCAAGGCGGAAGCTTTCGCCTTACCATAGGTAAGGACGAACCCGACTCCGAAGGAGGCGGGCTGATGGTATGATTTATTACGTCTATATTTTAAAAAGCATCAAGAATGGGAAAAGATACACAGGCTTTACAAGAAAGCCTCTAGCAGTTCGTTTGGCCGAGCATAACAAAGGTGTTAACCGCTGGACAAGACAGAA
Source organism: Candidatus Omnitrophota bacterium (assembly GCA_043821445.1). Classification (GTDB taxonomy): domain Bacteria; phylum Omnitrophota; class Omnitrophia; order Omnitrophales; family Aquincolibacteriaceae; genus Aquincolibacterium. The sequence goes on from JBDRCT010000012.1 coordinate 53,302, forward strand.
TCGGCCATTCGATCTTGTTTATTTTGAAAAATTCCGATCGAGAAAAGATGGCTTAAATAGAGAGAAGTATTTTAAAACAGCTGCCGGAAGACGGTGGCTGGATGAAAAGTTTGCTCTTTAACATGGTATTCCCCTGTAGCTCAGCTGGTAGAGCATGCGGCTGTGCACGATAGTAGCAGCCCCTGAGGGAAACCTCAGGGTGGATAAGCAGGCTAAGTCAGGGAAACCCTTGATTCATGCGCGGGTCAGCTTGGACAAAAGCGTCAAAATTTTGCCGAAGCAGTCCTTACGCAGTGGGCGCAAGGGCAATCCTGAGCTAGCACCTGCGCCGTAAGGCGTGGGGGGCAAGTGCAGAGACTTTACACCTGCTGCCTAAGTCCTTGAATGTTGGATATGGCAAAGAGAAAGTCCGACTCTTCAGGCAACTGAAGTCAGACCGTAACCGCAGTGTCCCTGGTTCGATCCCAGGCGGGGGAGCCATTCAACACGCCCGTGCGAACCAAGTATCTGGTTCGCACGGGCGCTTCTACACTTGATCCACCGGAGCTTTTAGGAGTGTAGGGCGCATCGCCATCATCGGGCGGCGGAGTCCAATCCGGCGGGTTTTTCAGATCAAAGTTCATTTCAGGAATATCCCCCCAAAACAAAACTCTTACCTTCTCCGGCGTATAGATCACTTCCTTTACGAGCAGTAAGATCAGATTTCTTTTTTCATCAAAAGAGAACGTCTCAAACACCTTCGGGAATTCCTTAAAGAGTCTCGAAAAGGTGTCCGCATCGATCACATGCTGGCTCAAATGCTGCATATTGGTTTCGATCCGGCGGATCTCGTCTTCCAGTTTCTCCTTCGCTCCTTCCAGATCGGACATTTCCTTCACGATCCCACGCGATCGCTTCTTGTCCATATCCGCCGTTTTGACGAATTCGATAAGGTTCTTTAATTGCTGGTTGACCTTGGTCAGCTGCGCTCCCGCGCGTTCCTTTTCCTTGCGCAAGGGTTCCAGCCCCTGCTTGGCGTGGACATTGGCCTTCTCGATGGATCTTTTGAGAAGGGTCTGGTTCTCCCCGAGTGCTTTGAACTTCTGGATAAGAAAATCTTCCAGTTCATCCGCTGAAACTGTCCGGACCGGGCACGCCTTCTTGTCCTTAATGACCGCGGCGGTGCACCGGTAATAAAGGTACATCTTGCCCTTTTTCTCCTTTGACGAGTTGGTCATGGTGCTCCTGCAATGCCCGCATGTCACAAGACCCAGGAAGAGCATTTCATATTTATTCTGCTTGAAGGTTTTATGGGTCTCCCGGTTGCTCACCAGAATATTCTGTACGCTGTCCCAAAGCTTCTTGTCCGTGATGATCGGCTTGTGCTCTCCGTCAAAAATATACTGTTTTCCGTCCTTGTCCTTGAACCGGACCTTCCCGATATAAAAATGATTGGTCAGGATGTTCGAGATCTTTTTCTTGTCGAATTTCGTGCTCCCCGCCGCGTCCTTTCCACGGACGTAGAATTTCTTGGTTCGGTAACCCATTTCGTTAAGCTTCTCGGCGATCGTTCCCATGGAAGCCAGCTTGGGGTAAAGCTCGAAGCAGAGTTGCACGATCTTGGCTTCTTCCTTGTGGATCACAAGTTTTTTTTTCTTCACGATATATCCGAGAGGGACAAATCCTCCGCACCACATCCCCCGTTTGGCCATGGCGTAGCGTTTATCGTAGGTCCGTTCCTGCGACATTTCCCGTTCAAATTGGGCGAATTCCAGCATGACGTGAAGAAGGAGCCGCCCTGCCGGAGAGGCCGTATCAAAATGTTGGGTGGTGGAAACAAATTTGACGTCATGTTCATTGAAAACTTCAAGAAGGGAGTAAAAATCTTTGTGGTTGCGGGTAAGGCGGTCGATCTTGTAGACGACGACGGTCTGGATGCGCTTCCTCTTGATATCTTCGATAAGCTGTTTCAAGGCAGGGCGGTTGAGCGATCCCCCGGATTGCCCGGCATCTTCATAGACCTTGAAGACCTTCCATTCGAGGGATTTCTGGCTTTCGATGTAGGCGACGCAGCTGTCCCGCTGGTTATCAAGCGTGGAATAAGCCTGCGTCTCCGCCCGCTCGTCCACCGAGACCCGCGTATAAACCGCGCAATTAATGGCATTATCTTTCGTGGTTGGGTGCATAGTGGATAAAATGATACATCCGTTCACCGCAAAAGAAAAGTTTTTTGTCTTTTGCCCACCGGCAGGTGCGGCCGGTGCGACGGGGGATATGCTGTATGCGTTGAATACGCTGGACGGTCTTTCTTTAGAGGATCTTGGAAATGCCCTGGATACGATGGTGCCGGATGTGAGTTCGGGAGTGGCAGATGTCAGCCGTGCGCTGACGGAGAATTCGTTCACGATGATCAGCAACCGGTTAGGCGGTGCGAGGAACGGCTCGGCTCCTTCGGGCGTTTCAAGCGGGGATATGACGAATGGCGTAGGGGTCTGGATGCATGGTCTCGGAAGTCATATCGAACAGGATACGTGCAAGGGGATCGAAGGTTACAAGGCGAACACTTGGGGAACCACGATCGGTGTGGATAAGATGCTCGATAACCATTGGCGCATGGGTCTTGCTGGCGGTTATGGTTGGGCAGGTGTGAAATCAAAAACGCCGGGTAGTCCCTCCGATGATATCAATAGCTATCAGGCGACGATTTACGGGAGTTATGATTCCCTGGATCTCAACAAAGCGCGCCAGGGCGGCAAGAAGTCCTATGAGGCGGTGCGCAGCCAGGTCGAGAACTCCTGGTACGTGGAC
>JBDRCT010000013.1:0-151356 GCA_043821445.1 Candidatus Omnitrophota bacterium
CGCTGTTATGTAAAGAGTCAAGTATTCAAGCGTGAATGTTTTTGATTCTGGATCCTTTTGCTTTATGCTCTTTGAAAGGACTCGAACTTACTGTTATTCGTGGCATCCCTCAACAGGGGATCTCACTCATTGATGTTTCGCTTAAAACATGCCCGGGTCTCTATCTAAGGGACGTGAGATTCGTTGATTTCACTGTGGCTCATCGAGGCGTCCCAAACATGCGAGTTCCTGTTCCTTTTCAAAGCTCGGTTTTTACGAATGGATGAATTCTGTAAGAACGTTGATCTTTCAAAACACGGTAGGCTCGGCAAGTCAATTTGCGGGCAACGGCAACGATCGCAATGCGAGGACCTCCCTGCCCACGCTTGGAACGAATGCGAGAATAAAACCGGGCCAGTTCGCCGTCTTTGCGGATCGCAACCCAAGCCGCCTCAATCAGTAACCGGCGTAAGGTGTGATCGCCCATGTGGGTAATGTGTCCTTTTTGGACACGGTCTCCGGTGGAGTATTCGCGAGGCACAATGCCTGAGAAAGCTCCGAGTTCGCGGACATTTTTCAAGTAAGCCGGATCCCCGCTTCGGGCCAAGAGATATGTGGAGACAATAAAACCGAATCCAGGTAAGGATTGCAGGTAATCCAGATTTTGGGCTATCGCTTTCTGGCTTTTGAAAAATTGACGCATCTGACGAAGAACCAGAAGGATCCGCTCTCGGGCATCGTTCAGATCCTTGAGAAGAAGATCCATTTTAAAACGATGCGTTGGAGATAAGACAACTTGTTTGAGTGCCAAACGCCACCGGCTGGTCCAGGTTCTTTCGCCTGCACAATCCGGCAAACGGATATGCTCGAATAAAAGAAAGGATTTGATGCGTTGCTTGGCCCGTGCTTGAGCTGTGGCGTATTGTCCCCGGAGATTGACCAGATGACGAAGCTCCCGATAAGCACTAGAGGGAACACGAATGCCCCTGAGTTTCCCGCTTTGGGCTTCTTGCGCAAGCTTGAGGCTGTCGATGCGATTGGTTTTTATGCAGCTATTGGCGGCCATTGGCACTCCCGCCGGATGAACCATGATGCAGCTTTCGCCTTGTTTGACCAGATGATCGTGAAGATCATACCCTGTGGGACCGGTTTCGTAAGCAAACAGAAGGCGTTTATCAGGGAAACGTTTCTTGAAATAGGAGCACAGATTCAGAGGATCTGCCGGCATCTTTAAAGAGCGTCCTTGATTGTCATGATCTCGATAAGTGGCCGCATAACTTTTACTGTCCACATCAACGCCTATGAAAATGTCGTACTCTGAAGGCCGGATCGTCAGCAGCATTTTGGAGTCTCCTTTTTTAAAAAACTCTATCACGCTGTCTGACGCTTTAACATATCATCTAAGGAGGCCGAGAGCCACGGTTTCTCACCGAGGCTGACGCTCGCGAGTGTCCGCCACAAATCGTGGGCGGATCCGTCCGCGCAGTTTGGCGGAAAGCCATGCCTCGGTGGGGCATGGCAAACGTTGGCGAAACACACTTACCGGCAGAAGCTCAAGAGGGCGGAAAGAGATAAGTTTTTTCGATGCTAAGTCGTTATTGGAAAGTAAGCACCCGGGGAACTTTTATTAAGGGCTGGCCTTTTGGAAAGATCTTTATGAAAAATCCGATCCGATCCGTTGTTTTTGTCCTTATCTTCGGTCTCATGCTCCTCGCGTTGGGTCTTTGGATATCCGGAAAATTCGTTTCGTGGCAACAACGGGGAAAAACGAAAAAACAAGCCGGCGTTCAACTTGTCTGCATCGGGGACTCCCACACCTTCGGCGTCGGCACCTCCGCCCCCTATTCGTACCCCAAGCAATTGGAAAAGCTCCTGAACTCCAATAACCCGGGGCAAAAGTTCTCCGTCACCAACTTGGGGGAACCCGGATCCGGCACCAAAGCTCAGTCAGAGGCATTGCGGTTCTTTCTTGAAACTCACAGAGTCGATGGGGTCCTCTGGCTTACCGGACGCAATAATGCCGACGTGGATATCCAACCCTTCAGGGACAAGCCGCCGGCCCGCCCCATGCCGTGGTTTTTTCCCCGCATCGGACGCATCGGATTTTTCAGAAGGATCGTCTTCCCTCCTATGAGAAAAACCCCCTCCGCGGAAATTCCGGGACCGTCCAAGCTCTCCCGGGCCTATATGGATTATTTAGATTTTTATTTGGAAACAGTGCGAAGTCTTTGCAAGACTCACGGGGCAAAACTGATCCTGCTCTCCTATTACAACTCCGTGGATCTCGCCGTGAAGGAATTTGCGGACACACACCGCATTCCCTTCTTCGATTTCAGGAATGATTTTTCGCTCCTCAAAAAAAAGAGGGCGGCCGCGCTATACACCTCTCCCGACGGGACCCACATGAACCGTTTCGGGTATCAATTTTATTCGGAATGCCTCTATGAAGACATGCTGCTCGATCAGAAACGCTTAGGGCTGCATCTCGGCCCACTTTTGAAAAAAATGAAGAGCGAGGATTTTTACGCGGACCCGGGAGAGACCGAGGAATATGTCCGGTTTCAACAGGAAAGGGTGGAAGGAAGCAAAGAAACGTGGGCTTACCCCTTTGAACAGATCCAGTTGGGACATATTTACGACGAAATAGGCCGGGACGAGTCCGCGAAGGAGTGTTACATGGAGGGCTTGATCTCTTCGGATTACAGCGACAATAGCATGCTCGTGTCCCCGGCCATTGCCTGGTATCTGAAGCGAGGGGAACGTTTCGAAGCCCTTCAATTGTCAAACGACATCCTTGCCAAAAACCCCAAGAACAGCACCGCCAAAATTTACCGGGAAATATTGTCGCGGAACCTGCCTGGCGTCTTGATCGACCGCCTGCGGGGCAGTATGGAATCAATCGATTAATCGAGAAATCAACGGCCTTGACCGAATGCGTGAGCGCGCCGATCGAAAGGGTGTTCACCCCCGTCGCCGCATACTTCCTGACATTTTCAAGCGTGATGCCGCCGGAGGCTCTTGTTTGAAGAGGGATGCGCTTACTTCCATACTTTGACTTGAAAATGCATTGGGGGATTGTTTTCCAGGAGCGGAAAAAGATAAGTTTTTTCGGTGCCGAGCCGTTACTGAAAAGTCAGCACAACAGGGACCTTTACCGGGGGCCGGCCTTTTGGAAAAACCTTTATGAAAAATCCGATCCGATCTGTTATTTTTGCCCTTATTTATAGTCTCATTCTCCTCGAGTTGGGTCTTTGGATATCCGGAAAATTTATGTTATGGCAACGGCGGGAAAGAACGGTCAAACAAGCCAGCGTTCAACTTGTCTGCATTGGAGATTCCCACACTTTTGGCATCGGCACCGTTGCCCCCTATTCGTACCCCAAGCAATTGGAAAAGCTCCTGAACTCCAATAACCCGGGTCAAAAATTCTCCGTCATCAACTTGGGAGTCCCGGCAGCCAACACCAAAATCCAGTCAGAGACATTGCAGTTCTTTTTTAAACATCACAGGGTGGATGGGGTCCTCTGGCTTACCGGACGCAATAATCACAACGCGAGCATAAAACTCTTTGGGAACAGGTCGCTGATCCACAAAATCTCCGGTTTTCTCTTCGGCATTAAGAGCGTCCGATTTTTCGAATGGGTCTTGGCTTGTCTTTCTGGAAAGAACGCCTCCTTGGAAATTCACGAACCCTCCGGGGCCTCCCGGGCTTACGTTGATTATATGGATTTTTATTTGGAAACAGTGCGAAGGCTTTGCAAGGCTCGCGGGGCAAAACTGGTCCTGCTCTCCTATTACAACTCCGCGGATATTGCCGTCAAAGAATTTGCGGACAAACACGGCGTTCTTTTCTTCGACTTCAGGGATGATTTTTCGCTTTTCAGAAAAAAGAGCGAAGCCGCGCAATACATCTCCCCCGACAGGAACCACATGAACCGTTTCGGGTATCAATTTTATTCGGAACGCCTCTATGAAGACATGTTTCTCCATCAGAAGCGCTTGGGGCTACGTCTGGGTCCGCTTTTAAAAAAAATGAGGAGCGTGGATTTTTATGCGGACCCGGTCGAGACCGAAAAATATGTCCGGTCTCAACAGGAAAGAGTGGAGCAAAGCAAAGGAGCGTGGACCTACCCTTTCGAACAGATCCAACTGGGGCATATTTACAGTGAAATAGGCCGGGAGGAGTCTGCGAAGCAGTGTTTTGTGGAAGGTTTGATCGCTTCGAATTACAGCAACAACAACGTGCTCGTGTCCCCGATCATTGCCTGGCACCTGAAAAGAGGAGAGCGTCAAGAAGCCCTTCAATGGTGCGATGACATCATTTCCAAAAACCCCAGGAACAACATCGCCAAAGCTTACCGGGAAATATTATCGCAAGGCTCGCCCAGCGCCTGGACATCCCGCCTGCGGAGCAGTGTGGAATCAATCGATCAATAACGAGAAATCGACGGCCTCGACCGAATGCGTGAGCGCGCCGATCGAAAGGGTGTTCACCCCCGTCGCCGCATACTTCCTGACATTTTCAAGCGTGATGCCACCGGAGGCTTCAATGATCACACCAGGCGCCTCCTTACGTATAATCTCCACGGCCCTCCGGGCTTCCTTGGGCGTAAAGTTGTCCAGAAGGATCACTTTAGGCTTGAGCCTGATCGCTTCCCAGAGTTCTTTGAGATCGCGGACCTCGATCTCAAAGTCATAAGGATGGCGCTTGAGTTTTGCAAGACCGCCATAAAACCGGTGATTTTCTTTTACGAGGATATACGCATCAAGGCTGGGGCGGTGCCTTCTGCCTCCGCCGACTTCGACGGCCACTTTTTCCAGCTCGCGCCAAAGTGGCGTGGTCTTGCGCGTATGGAGGATCAGAACCGGATATTTTTTGACCTTTTCCACGAATTGACGCGTCCGGGTCGCGATCCCGGAAAAATGGCTGATAAAATTGAGCAGGGTCCGCTCGACTTTGAGAATGGAACGGATGTTCCCGTGCATTTTAAAAATGACCTGTCCTCGGCGGAAGAGATGGCCGTTATGGACGCGGAATTCCAGTTTCACCGTGGGATCTGCGATCTTGAAAAGCTCCATGGTGAGCCGCTCGCCGCAAAAAATACCTTTTTCTTTGGCGATGACCCGGGCGGTCCCCTTGGCGTGGAACGGAACGAGCAGGTTCGAGGTGATGTCCCCGGCCCCGATATCCTCCCGCAGGGCTTCCTTAAGGAAATTCAGGGTCCTTTGAGAGACCGGTAGCGGATGGCCGTAGGCGCCGTGCCTCTGGCTAAAGGCCGGCGAGCTGGGTTTGGTAGGATACGAGAAGGCTTTTCGCATCGTTCAGTTTCTCTTTCTCTTTTTCAAGGATCTCTTTCGGTGCTTTTTCGGCGAAAGAAGGGTTCTCGACTTTTTTACGAATAGTTTCTATCCATTGTTCCGTTTCCAGGATCTTTTTCTGGAGCCGCTTTTTCTCCGCCTCCGGATCCAGGATCCCCTCGAGCGAGACAAAAACATCGAAAGCCGCGAAGGAGCTGGCCACCATCGCGCCTTTTTTCTGGAAGGTATGCACGCATTGAAGTTCCGCGAGCCGGCCCAGCACTTTCACTTCACGCTCGAAAGCGCGCACGGTCTCGAGCACCCCCTGCTCCTTGCAAACCATGACGGCCTTCAGCTTATCGGTCGGTGCGATCTGGTACCGGACCCGGAGATCGCGAATACCGCCGACAGCCAATTGCAACCAATTAATAGAGCGATCGGCTTCATCATCCGCAAACTCCAGCAAATTGTTATTTCGGTTGTGCGGCCAGGACGCGAACATTATTGTTTCAGGCCAAGCATTTGCATCCGACGCTTTCTGTTTAAGTGTTTGCCAGATCTCTTCCGTAATGAACGGCATAAAGGGATGCAGGAGCCGCAATATTCTCTCTGTCATGAAGAAAAGCACTTTCTGTGTCTGGAACTTCAGCTGGGCATCTGCGGACTGAATCATGGGTTTCGCGAGCTCAATATACCAGTCGCAGAAATCATTCCATACAAAGTGATAGAGCTGCACGGCTGCCTGGGCTAGAGAGAATTCGGACAACAGATTATCAATAACGATCGTTTTTTGCTCATATTGAGAAAGTATCCACCGATTCGGCAAAGATAATTTTACGTTTGAGTTTGCAAATTGCTCGGAATCAACCGAAGCTTCTTTAAAACCTTCGAGTTGCATCAGCACGAACCGGCAGGCGTTCCAGACCTTGTTCGCGAAGTTGCGGCCGACCTCGAACTTTTCGCGCGAAAGATAAACGTCCTGCGCCGAGAGCATCACGAGACTGTAGCGAAGGGCGTCGGCCCCCATCTCTTCGATCACTTCAAGCGGGTCGATGGAATTCCCGAGCGATTTCGACATCTTGAGCCCGGTGACCGCGCGAACCGTGCCGTGAATATGGATCTGGGTGAACGGGACCTCCCCCATGAATTCAAGGCCCGCCATGATCATGCGCGCCACCCAGAAGAAAATGATCTCCGGAGCGGTCACAAGGTCCGAGGTCGGGTAGAACCTCTTCAGGTCTTCTGTTTGATCGGGCCAGCCCAAGGTCGAGAACGGCCAAAGCCAGCTGGAAAACCAGGTGTCGAGGACGTCTGGATCTGGCACAAATAATTCAGGTGATGAGTGACCATTTGGACATTTTGTTGGATGTTCTTCTCGTGAAATAAAAGGAATCGCATTTCCTAAATCAATTCTATCTTTTACTTCAAGATGCGCCCTAGGAATTGTTTTATTAGGCGCTAACTTACCACCCTTAGGATCTGCGTGCGCCTGTATATCAGGATAACATTCACCGCAATACCATGCCGGAATCCTATGCCCCCACCAGATCTGGCGCGAGATGCACCAGTCGCGGATACCGCCGAGCCAGTTCAGATAAACTTTGGTCCAGCGGTCCGGATAGAAAACCGTTCTTCCCTGCTCGTGCGCCTTAAGGGCCTTCGCGGCCAGGGGCTGCATTTTCACGAACCATTGTTTGGAGAGATAAGGTTCGACCACGGTGTCACACCGGTAGCAATGTCCGACCGCATACAGATGCGAATCGCGCCGGACGAAAAGCCCCTGGTTTTCCAGGTCCTTCAGGATTTTTTTGCGCGCCTCAAAGCGGTCGAGCCCCTTGTAGGCGCCTCCGTATTTATTGATCTTGCCGTCCGGCGTCATGACATTGATCTGCTCAAGCTTATGACGGTGCCCCATCGCGAAGTCGTTGGGGTCATGCGCGGGCGTGACCTTCACGATCCCGGTCCCGAACTCAGGGTCCACGAATTCATCCGCGATCACCGGGATCCCGCGGTCCATGAGCGGCAGGATGACCTTCTTGCCGATCAAGTGCTTGTAACGCGGATCGTCCGGATGCACCGCGACCGCCGTATCGCCTAGCAGGGTCTCGGGCCGTGTGGTCGCGACCACGATATGGTCTTCCCCCATCTTTTCGTAGGGACTGCTCTTCCCCGCGATGGGATACTTGATGTGGTACAGTCCGCCCTGCACGTCCTTGTGGGCGGCTTCTTCGTCCGAGAGCGCGGTCTGGCAGCGCGGGCACCAGTTGATGATGTAGTTGCCGCGGTAGATCAGCCCGCGCTCATAGAGCGTAACGAACGCTTCACGCACCGCCTTGGAAAGCCCTTCGTCCATGGTGAACCGTTCGCGTGTCCAGTCACAGGAAGCTCCGAGCCGGCGGAGCTGGCGCGTGATGGTCGACCCGTGTTCGTTCTTCCATTTCCACACTTCTTTTAAAAAAGCCTCACGACCGACGTCCCACCGGGTTTTCTTTTCCTTGGCCAGTTTCTTCTCGACCACATTCTGTGTTGCGATCCCCGCGTGGTCCACACCCGGCACCCAGAGCGTATCCCGGCCTTTCATGCGGTTCCAACGGACGAGAACATCCTGGATAGAATTATTGAGCGCATGGCCCATGTGAAGGATGCCCGTTACGTTCGGCGGCGGGATCACGATGACGTACGGAAGAACCCCAGACTGCGGACTGCAGACGGCAGACTTTTCTTTTGTTTTTGCTGTGGTCTGTGGTCTGTGGTCTGTAGTCTGAGCGGCTCCGTCGCTCTGCGGACGGAAATAGCCCTTCGATTCCCAGAGGGAATACCACTTGGTTTCGACTTGCTTGGAATTGTATTGCTTGTCTAGTTTCATATTTTTTAGCGCAATGCGCGAAGCACAACGCGCAACGTAAAAACCTGGCCTTTCCGTTGAGCGTTGCGCGTAGAACGTTGCGCGAGATCAGCCTTTGTGCAGTTTATATTCGATGGCTTCCACGAGGGCTTTCCAGCTGGCTTCGATGATGTTCTCATGAACGCCCACCGTGGTCCAGGTCCTGTTCTTGTCCTGGAATTCGATGAAGACGCGCACCTTGGCGGCGGTCCCGGCCTCGGAGTTGACGACGCGCACTTTATAATCCGTCAGGTGGATCTCGGAGATCGACGGGAACGAACGGCCGAGCGCTTTGCGGAGCGCGGAATCAAGCGCGTTCACCGGACCGTCCCCTTCGGCGGATTCAAAATGCTCCTCCCCCCCGGCCATAATTTTGACGTCCGCGATGGAACGAGGGATCCCTTTGCCGATATTTTCGGTGCGGACCGAGATGTCCTCGACTTTAAAGAACGGTTTGAATTTTCCGAGAAGTCTTTGCACCAGAAGCTCGAAGCTCGCCTCCGCGGCCTCGAATTGGTAGCCCTCGTGCTCGAGGCGCTGGATCTCGGTCAAGATCTTCTGCGTCTCGGGCGAGTCCTTCCGAAAATGCATCTCGAGTTCCCGGGCCTTGATCATGATATTGGTCTTCCCGCCAAGCTCGGAGACGAGATAGCGGCGATAATTGCCGAGGGCCTTGGGTTCCACATGCTCGTAGGTTTTGGCGTTTTTTATCATCGCATTGATGTGCACGCCGCCTTTATGCGCGAACGCGGAACGGCCCGTGAACGGCTGGTGGTTCACGAGCGGCATATTGCAGACCTCGGCCACGTAGTGCGAGAGCTGGGTCCATTCCTTCATCTTCTTCGCCGGAAAGCAGGGGGTTTTCATTTTGAACTGCAGGTCCGGGATGATGCTTATGAGATTCGCGTTCCCGCAGCGTTCCCCGTAGCCGTTGATCGTTCCCTGCACCAGGACGCATCCTTCGCCCACCGCCTGGATGGAATTTGCGACCGCGAGTTCGGAATCATTGTGGCAATGGATGCCGAGCGGCGCTTTCACGGAGCGCTTCACTTTAAGGATCGCGTGACGGATCTCGTGCGGCAAGCTCCCGCCGTTGGTGTCACAAAGCGTGAGATTGTCGGCCCCCGCCGCCGCGGCCCTTTGGAGTGCTTTGAGCGCATAGTCGGGGTTCGCTTTAAAACCGTCGAAAAAATGTTCCGCGTCAAAGATCACTTCGAGCTTCCGGTCCTTGAGATAAGCGACCGTCTCGTAGATCATCAGAAGATTTTCTTTGAGCGTGGTCTTAAAGACTTCCGACACGTGGAAATCCCAGGATTTCCCGAACACCGTCACCACCCGGGTGCCGGCCCCGATCAAAGCCTTCACATTGGAGTCGTCCTTGACCTTGGTGTGGGCGCGCCGCGTGGAGCCGAAGGCCGTGATCTTGGAACGCTGGATCCCGGCTTTCTTGACCATCGTGAAGAATTCCATGTCCTTGGGGTTCGAGCCCGGCCACCCGCCTTTGATGTAATGAATGCCGAACTTATCAAGCCGTTTCGCGATCAGGACCTTGTCGTGCGAAGACAGACTGATCCCTTCCGCTTGGGAGCCATCCCTTAAAGTCGTATCGTAAAATAGTATTTTTTTCTTTTTGGTCTTCATGATGAACTACCCGAGTATCAAAGCATCAGGGTGTCAAGGTGTCAAAATTTTAAAGTTTTAGCGTTTTGATACATTGATACTCTGATACCCTGATACTATTTTTTGCCGAGTCCGAACGCCTGGTGAATGACGCGGGCGGCAAGCCTGCCTTTATCGCCGGCCACCACGACTGAGATCTTGATCTCGGAAGTGGAGATCATATCGATATTGATCTTGTTCTTGGCCAGGGTCGAGAACATCTTCGACGCGATGCCGGAATGGGACCGCATGCCGATCCCGACCACGCTCACCTTCGCGATATGTTCGTCGCAGGTGACGTTCGTGGCGCCGACCTTCTTCATGGCCGCTTTCACGACCTTCATGGCCTTCACAAGTTCGTTCTTAAAAACGGTAAAAGAAATGTCCGTGGAATTCGTCTGCGTTTTGTTCTGGATGATCATATCCACGTTCACATTCGCGTCCGCCAGGGTCTGAAAGACCTTGGCCGCCACGCCCGGACGGTCCGAGACGCGGAACAGGGTGATCTTGGCTTCATCTTCGGCGAGTGCGACGCCGCTTACAACGACTTCTTCCATGGCTTTATTCTCCTTCGTGATAAGAGTTCCTTTGTGGTCGTTCTGGGAATTACAGACCCAGATCGGCATGTTGAATTTCTTTCCGACTTCGATCGAACGTGAATGCATCACTTTTGCGCCGAGTGACGCGAGCTCCAGGATCTCGTCATAAGTGACCCGGTCCATCTTTTGCGCTTCCGGGATCACGCGCGGGTCCGCGGTGAAGATCCCGTCCACGTCCGTGTAGATCTCACAATGCTTTGCCCTGAGCGCCACCGCGAGCGCCACGGCCGTGAGGTCCGAACCGCCGCGACCGAGCGTCGTGATCTCGCCTGAGGACGTTTGGCCCTGGAACCCGGCGACGATCACGATCTTGCCGGCGGACAGGGCTTTCTTGATGCGGTCCGCGCTGATGTTCTGGATGCGGGCTTTGCTGTGGAATTCATCCGTGATGATCCCCACCTGCGAACCCGTGAAAGAAACCGCTTCGTGGCCTAATGTATGGACCGCCATCGCCAAAAGCGCGATCGAGACCTGCTCCCCGGTCGAAAGAAGCATATCCATTTCACGCTCCTGGGGATCTTTATTGATCTGGTCTGCGAGCGCGATCAGGTCATCGGTCATATCCCCCATCGCGGAAACGACCACGACGACCTTGTGTCCCGCCTGTTTTGTCTTGATCACGCGTTGCGCGACACGCAGGATCTTTTCCGCATTCGCGACCGAAGAACCTCCGTATTTCTGTACGACTAATGACATATTCTTTCCTTTGTTTCGTTGAGTTAGAAAGTTCAATAAAAAGCGCAACGCTCAACGGGCAACGCACAACGTTAAAACCTGAAAAAATTCGTTGCGCTTTGCGCGTAATACGTTGCGCTCGTAAAGGACGCATTTCTCCTTTACGAAGCTTTTGTCATGAAAAAAGGCATCAGCTCCGTGGTTTTGTTGAATTTCACTTCTGAAGTCTTGGCCGCGATCTCCGAGAACCGCTCGATCTCGCCGGGCATGATATTCTTGCCGCTCATGGCGAACGGAACGCTGTCGCGGACGATCTCTTTCATTTTCCAAAGGGTCGCATGCCCCGGCGTGACCAGAAGGCGCGAATCCTTGGAGCGCTCAAGATATTTGCGGATCTTCGAGAGAACAAAAAAATCGATCCCCTCGATCGCCGAGACCTTCCCCTTCACATCCCCGGCCCGCGACGCTTCCTCGGGAGTATGAAGATGGAGGCAAACAAAATCTTTTTCTTCCATGGCCTCGATCGCCACCTTGGAGATCTTGTCATAAAAAGCCGCGGGCTCTTCGCCCCCCTCCTTGACCTCCATGACCGTGAGCCCCGCCATGCGGCCCAGGCCCCTCGCGTATTCGCGCGCGGCGACCATCGCGCCTCCGGAAACGTCAAAACATTCGCGGAAAGGTTTAAGGACCGGCTTCTTTCCCTGCCCCCAAAGCCAGATCATGTTCGCGGGATTCTCGCCGAGATCCACGCGCACCTGGTTGATCTCATGATCCTGCAAGAGAAGCCTGGCGTCATACATCAATTTCCGCATCAATTCCTCGCCCGGGCCCTTCGGCAGCACATCCTCGATCTTTTCGCCGATCACGCTTTCCGGCGGCTGGGTCTTCGCGGACAGGGCATCAAATCCGTTCGCGTCCTTGATCACCGCAAGATGCCGGTGCCCGGAACCCGAGAAGAACCGCACAAAATCGCTGGCGACCTTTTTGTTCAAAAAGTTGACAAGCGCCTTCGCCTCTTTAGTGCTAATGGCTCCGGCGGTCGGATCGGCCAACATGCCCGCTGCCTCGGTGATGAAATTCATGCAGAATGCGACTTCTTTGTCGTCGAGCGTCAATTCCTTGTCGGCAGCCTCCAGCGGCCCGCGGCCGGTATAAAGCTTCGACGCATCGTAGCCTAAAAGATTGTACAGGCTTATATCCGCGGAAAGCGACAGACGGTCGGAAACAAGCTTCGCGGTCCCTACCTTGCCGTTCCGCGCAAAAAAGGTCAGATTCGGGACCTTGGCCGCTTCCAAGGGAGTTTTTCCTCCGAGCTCTTCGGTTGGATGATCCGCAGCGCCCGCGAGAACCACAACGATAGATTTCATCGGATAACCTCCTTTACGGCATCGAGAGTGGATTTGACCTTAGAGATCGGATCGTCAAAACTGAGCGCAAAATCAGGGTCTTTGAGCCCCGCACCTGTCAGCGTGATCACAATGCGGGACCCTTCTTTGAAAAATCCTTTTTTCGCAAGGTTGATCACTCCTGCGACCGGCGCAACGCTGGCCGGTTCCGCGAAAACGCCCTCGCGCTCCGCGATAAAACGGTACGCCTTCGTGATCTCCGTATCCGTCACCTTATCGATCAGGCCGCCCGATTCGTCGCGCGCGTTAACGGCACCCTGCCAGCTTGCAGGATTCCCGATACGGATGGCGGTCGCGATCGTCTCCGGTTTCTCCACCGGATGCCCCAGTACGATCGGGGCGGAACCCGCGGCTTGAAAGCCGAGCATTTTCGGTAAGGTCTCGGACTTCCCCGCTTTTTTATATTCCTTGTAGCCCTTCCAATAAGCCGTGATATTACCGGCATTCCCGACCGGGATCGCGTGATATTCCGGCGCGTCCCCGAGATCGTCGACGATCTCGAAGGCCGCTGTC
This sequence comes from Candidatus Omnitrophota bacterium, assembly GCA_043821445.1. Classification (GTDB taxonomy): domain Bacteria; phylum Omnitrophota; class Omnitrophia; order Omnitrophales; family Aquincolibacteriaceae; genus Aquincolibacterium. The sequence continues at coordinate 13,014 of JBDRCT010000013.1, forward strand.
TTCTGTCCTTCGATGCGGTACGGATTGATGGAATTTACAAGCGTGATCTTTCCTTCCCGGGTGATCTCTTGCACGAGCTCAAGCGCCTTGTCAAAATTCCCCTCGACCATAATCACCTTCGAGCCGTAGCGGTACGCCTGCAGGAGTTTTCCTTTGGCGATCTTCCCTTCCGGGATCAACACAAAACATTTGAGGCCGCACCGGCACGCGTAAGCCGCGGCGGAGGCGGACGTATTCCCGGTCGAGGCGCACATCACGGCCTTCGAGCCCGCTTCGACCGCCTTCGAAATCGCCAGGGTCATCCCGCGGTCCTTGAACGAGCCCGTCGGGTTCAGGCCTTCGAATTTGTAATAGATCCGGATATTCTTCAGACCAAGTTCCAGGGGCAAGGCCTCCGCCAGAATGAGCGGCGTGTTGCCTTCATTGAGCGAAATGATGGGAGTCTTATCCGTGACCGGAAGATACTCCTGATAACGCTCGATGATCCCGATCTTTTTGACCGCGTATTTTCCCATAAAATTCTACCTTTTACCGTTCAGTTTAAACCTTTTAGTTTTTGTCATTCCTGAAACTGAAGCAACTCGCATCAAAGTATCACGGTGTCAATGTATCAAGGTTTTAAAGCTTTACCCTTTGACACTTTGATGCGCTGACACTGACCCATTTCCAACTTCCTGAATTTCTGTCCGCACAAGAAAAACATGCTGGAACCGGAATAACGCTCCGAGCCCTACGCCTCTTCCATACGGATGACCTGGGTCCTGCCTTTGATACAGGACATGCCGTCGATCTCGCGGACCGCGGCCCTTAGGTCTTTTTCTTGGGTATCGTGCGTCAAAAGGATGAGCGGCACCACGCGCCCGGCGCTGCGTTCGCGCTGCATGACATCCGAGATGCTGATCTTGTGTTTCCCTAGGATCTTCGAGATGTTCGAAAGCACGCTGGGTTTGTCGATCACATAGAACCTCAAATAATAACGCGACAGGATCGAAAAAATACTTTTCACCGGAAGGGTCTTCCCGAGCGCTCGGACCATGAACCGGTCCTCGGCGGGCCCCGCGGCCCCGGCCTTGGCGATATCCACCAGGTCCGCGATCACGGCACTTGCGGTCGGATGCGGCCCCGCCCCCCGACCGTAAAAAAGCACATCCCCCACTTCGTCGCCGCGCATCAGGATCGCATTGAACGAACCGTTCACATTTGCGAGGATGTGCGAATTCGGCAAGAGGGTCGGCTGGACGCGCGCTTCCATACCCTTTCTCGATCGTTTGGCGATCGCGAGCAATTTGATCGTGTACCCGAATTCCTTGGCGAAGGCGATATCATCGCTTGAGATCTCGGTGATCCCTTCGCAGTAAATGTCCTTGAATTTCACTTTCCCGCCGAAAGCGAAACGGGCGAGGATCGCAAGCTTGTGGGCGGCGTCGTGCCCGCTCACGTCAAGAAAAGGGTCCGCCTCGGCGAAACCCTGCTTTTGAGCGCCGGCCAATGCCTCGGCGAAGCTCATGCCCTTGGCGGTCATCTGGGTCAGAATGTAATTCGTGGTCCCGTTGATAATGGCATGCACCGAATCGATACGGTTCGCCGCAAGCCCTTCACGAAGTGCCTTGATGCACGGAATACCACCCCCCACGCTCGCCTCGAAACAAAGCCAGCGTTTCATCCGGTGCGCGAGTTCGAAGATCTCATCGCCGTGTTCGGCCAGAAGGGCTTTGTTGGCGGTCACCACATGCTTGCCGTTCCGGAGCGCTTCTTTGATCAACTGCCGGGCGACCGTCGTACCCCCGATCAGTTCGACCACGACATCGATGGACGGATCCCGCACGACGGCAAAAGCGTCCCGGGTCATGAGGTGTTTCGGAGGATGGACTTTTTTATTCCGCCCGGGATATTTCTCCGCGATCTTCGCGAGTTCGAAAGACACCCCCAGTTGGCGGGCGAATAAAGCCCTCTTCGCCGTAAGGATCTCATAAAGCCCGGTGCCGATCTGTCCCAACCCGAGAAGTCCGATCTTGATCTTTTTCATATTTCCTCTCAAGTAAACGCCCTAAGTTCAGTCATGACAAAACCTTAAGAAAGTCGGGGTAGCCCTGATTTTCGATCCATAAAAAAATAACAAGGTGATCAGGACAACCCTGACTTCCTTGTTAATTCCCCGAACGAAAGTCAGGGTAGTATATCTCACCCTAAAGTAAAAATCAAACAGCCCTTCCTCGCACAACGCGCAAAGCTCAACACACAACGAATCGAGCGTTGCACGTTGCGCGTTGCGCTTGATCTTCCTCTCCCTTTACTTTATGGTTCGTTGATGTATACTACCCTTGTTTTTGTGAAAAAATATCAACTCAGAGGCCAAAAATGATGAATAAGTTCATCCCCGCTCTTGTTCTTGTCTCAGCAATCGCTGGTTTTGGTATGGCGCGGTCCGGCCAGTACGATGAAGATGCGCGCGCACAGGAAAAGATCCAGAAACAGATGGCTCAAGAGGTTTCAACGTCCGAAAAACGCCATCCCGCAAAGAATTTCGCGACGGGCGTCAAAGAGGTCACGTATGATAACGTCCGGGACACTTTAAGCGATACGGGTGGATCCACCATGCATGAGAAACCGGTGATCGGAACCTTGGATGGAACGCAACAGGCCGGAGAGAAGGTCGTCGATAACACCATCAAGGGCGTCAAGAAGGTCGCGTCCCTCGGCTACGCGAAGGATGACAGCTACGAGATCGAACAAGCCGAAAAAGGCTCCGGTGACGCCGCCAAGATCAGACTCTTCCAGTTTTAAAAATTACGCGGCACTTCAACAAAAAAGCCGGGCTAAAAAAGCCCGGCTTTTTTTATGTCTCGACCCGATCATTAAGCCGCAACGGCAAAGGCAAGGGTGGCGTCGTAACTTCTCTGAAGGGCATTGACCAGGGACTCGGCCACGATCCAGAACCCATCCCGGCCTTGGCTTACTTCCCGAAGCCTTGCATCTTCCCCGCCGGACCACGCCCAAAGGAGCGCTGCCGCCAAGGTCCCGCCATTTTGCCCCTGTGTTTTGAAGAAAGAGACTCTTTTCCTCAGACGCTGGACCAATTCCTGGGATGGAAGGATCTGCTTTGAAAGATGAATGCCCGGCGCGCCCGGCCGGTCAAAACTGCTCTGAGCCCCCGCAAGGCCCCGGTCGGTCCTCGTCACGTGATCAAGCTTCAGCAAAGCGCCAAGCTCTTGGTCCCGCACCTGGCCGCGCTCATTATAAACCACGATCCGGACTCCCTGCCCGGAAAGGGCCGCGTAAAAATATTCGTTCTTCTGCGCCACGGAAAGATTCGGAAAATCCTCGGCATCCACGAACACCGTTGCCGGCTGTACGCTCTTGCGGATGTCCCGGACCATTCTGTCGGCAATATCTTTATGGGATGTCGCGTTTCTTTTACCGGCTTGTATATTCGTGAGGGTGTGCCGCATATCCGTCTCAACGCGGACTTCGGAACGACGTTCCGAAACTGCTGCTGCGAACAGCGGATTCTGTTGCAACGGGCGCGCTATCGTCGCAAATAAGTCACGGGTTCTATCGGCCCGCTTCATCGCCCAAACGTTTAAAATAGACGCGGTCGGCTCGTTCACATACCGCGTCTCAGGACGGATCTGTCCTTCGCTTTGCAAAGGCGGATCGGGACGCCGGCCTTCGGCCTTGCTTAAGGCATTACGTTCAACGCTCAACGTATTTTTTTCTTCCGTTGTACGTTTCGCCTTGCCCGTTGTGCCGGAAATCCCCCTCACCTCGGACCGCTTGGTTCCCTCGCTCGCTTCTGAAGGCCGGGCAATGATTCGATCCAGCTGTGCTTGTTCCTCCCGGAGATGGGGATAATCGTACTCAAAAACACCGGACTCGTTCCTGAACATATTAAAATAGGCGCTGACCTTGTCATTCCAGCCATGCGCCGCGACAGCGGCCTGAAGCACGATCGTTTTCCTGTGGTCTTTGTTCCTGATCGCTTGGATCCCCCGGGTCACCGCCCTCAGAAATCCTTTGCCGTTGAATTCCTGAAAGAAAAATGCATCTCCCATCCCTCTTTGCGGGTCGAATTCATTCAGCGTATCGGCGATCCCTCCGACCTCGTGGGCCACTACCGCGGTCCCGGCCGAAAGTGATTCCAACTGGCTCAGACCTCCCGGTTCATATTTCGACGGCATCAAAAAGAGATCGCTCGCGAGATAGATCCTGAGCGCCTCACGGAACGCGATGAACTCAAATTCTCCCCGGACCCTTCCTGCGTATTTCGGGTCCGCTTCCAGAGCGCGGATCGCGTCCCTAAGCGCATACGCGCTTGGGTCGAAGTCGGCAATCGGGCCCGCGATCAAAAGCTGGACACGGGGGTCCCGGTCCAGGATATTTTTCGCTTCGCTGGCCACTAATTCCACGCCCTTCTGGTCCGCGATCCTCCCGACCATGGAAACAAGGATGGCATCCTCCCGTTCCTCCAGGCCGTATTTGTTTTGAATTTCTCGCTTGGCGAAATCTTTGAATTGGGGCAAGTTTTGGAAAAAAGCGGCCGGGTCTTCTGTCCCGGGGTCACCCCCGCCCATGCGGATGAATTCGGTCCTCAGGGCTTCGATATCGATCCCGTTACTGATCCCGTAGACCTTTCCCTTCTTGAGAAAGTCTTCATGAAGACCGTTCCCTTTTTCGGGGGTCTGGATCTCGCGGGCATAACTTTTGCTGACGGTCAATGCGAAATCTGAATGGAGGATCCCTCCGCGGACCAGATTCAACCGGGTCGGATGGTCCGGATTTTCCCCTTCGCGATTAGAAAGTCCCCTGTAGTGCTGCCCTTGCAGGCGGAACAGCGGCCACAAGTCGATCCCATTCTCGATCGTAAAAAAGCGCGCCTGATAATCGCGGCCTAAATTGTGCATGGCAAAACCGAGTTTGGGCACGAGTCCCGTTTCGAGATCATAAAAATGCTCGTCCGTGCGGTAGTCAAAATCTCCTGGGATCGGATCCGCTTTAAGATAAGCAAAGGCCGGCGCTGCCATCCAGTCATGAGCGAGGATAAAGTCCGGATAAAGGTCGAACTCCCGCATTACTTCCAGGCTTCCGCGCGACAAAAGGATCGACCGTTTCAATTGGTCGGAGGAGGAAACGCTCGGGTAGAGCCGGTTGGCCAGATGCGGGTGATAGAGAAAATAGATCGTAACCCCCTCGTTTTGAGCCCGGTAAACCTCCGCCGTCTCCGTGTGCGCGGGACTCTCAACGCGGTTCGAAAAGACATTGATCGTGGGCCCCAGCGCGACCTGAACGCGCCGTCCCGTCGCCTCAAGCCGTACCGTTTTCCCGCCCATCTGGATCCCGTTCCGGAGAAGTTCTTCCGCACTCGTATGTTTTTTCCCCTGCGATTCGTTATAAAGAAAGGTCACGATACTGACTTCGGAACCCGCTTGCGCCAGTGCCTTGGGAAGGCCTTCCAGGACCTGGGCCATTCCGCCCGCGATCGAGAACGGGGCGATTTCGGGCGAGATCATGACCACATGCCCGACACCGATATTCTCGATGACCTTCAGCGCGATGTCCCACTCGCTGCCCGCCCCCGTCTGCAACGCGATTTTCTTCAATTTGTTCCTGTAGTCGGAGACGAGTTGCTGCAGGATCGCGTCATTCCGGGTCACCTCAAAAAGCCAGCGGGACAGAAGTCCGGGCCCCTTGCCCTCCTCCGCGAGAGTCTGCCGCAAGCGGACCATCACTTGGACGAAGGTATCCAGATTTTTCAGACTGCTCTTTATTTCATTTTTCCACTGCGTTCTCATCTCAGCGCGTTTCGCAGCACTTGTGAGTGCGCCTTCCAATGGATGCTTCGGATCATCGGCGGCCCGCATCTCAGAACGTGCAACGCCGGTCCCTTTACTTTGAAAATAATGATCGAAGATCCTCTCTGTCTCTTTCGCGGACAATGCACCTTCCTCATGGGGCGGTTGGATCAAAGAAAAGTTCCCCGGGAGAGGCTTCCCGACCGAAATCACATCCAAACCCGATAGATCCAAAAAGCTCCTGGCGACACCGTCCGCTTGGAATTCATCGTCGAATACGATCATCCGTTCCCGGGAATGGCCCATGCCTTCGAGGTCCACGATGGCGTCATTTTTCCCCGTGGTCTTTTTACCGACCAATAAGACCCGGCCATCCGGACTTCGAAAAACCAGCCTTCCAAAAAATGTCGGCGATAACTGGCCACTTAAGGCCTTTCGCAGGTCCGAAAGCATGATACGTAGCTGCCACCTCGGCATTTGGTTCTTGGGATTAACGTAGTAATCAAAATTAGGTGCATAGAGAAAGGGGGAATTTGTTCCGCGTGTTTTTTCTTTCTCAAATTGATCGAGCATCTTAGGCGTCGGCGCAAACCCGAATATTTCCTGCCACCGCCGATCCAGCTCATAAAGCGCGCTGACAATCTTCGGGCCCTCCCCGGCTTCGTCCTCTTTCCACCGTCTTTGTTTACCGTATCGTTCGAAATAGGCCTGATCTTCAACGATCTCAATCTTGTCGCGGTCACCGATGCGGAATGTGAATTTATGCCCAGCGCCCGACGAATAAAGCAGGAACCTGTCAAAATATTCCGGTTTAAAACCGGGATACCCGAAAAGGTTCTTAAGGAACCCTAATCCTCGTCCTTTTTCAAGGTTGGAAAAATCCGCGGGATTAAAAACACGCAGGGTATCGATCGCAACGGTCTTCCCTTCCTGAAACAGGCGGATCAAATGGTCGATCATCGCCGGAGAAACATAATCATGAAGAGTCACAAGCGTGTCGTCGACATCAAAAACGAACACATCCTTTTTCTTGAGTATCTCCGAAATATCTTCCCGGGAAGTGAGCCGCGGTGAAACGGTCGACCGCCAGGATCCTTCCGGTGATAATTTGAAATCGGCCCCCTCCCCGATCGAGATCTGAGCGCCTTGAGAAGCTAACTTAAATCCGGACCGCTCCAAAACTCCACGAACGGTTAAAGTCCCGACTTCCTGGTTGTTACTCCCCGCCAGCCGACTGAGCCAGCGAATATCTTCGCGGAACTCGTTCAAAGACTCGGCAATCTCCTCCAATTTGTCCGTGTACTGTCCTTCAAAAGAGTGAATATAATCATTCAGGAAGCCGATCCTATGGGCCAATCCTTCCAGCGTCATCATCCCCGGCAAAGAAACGCCGTATCCCAGAGAAAGGAATTGAAGTCGGTCACGCAGTTGCGGGTCGGTCACCTGCGGAACAACGGACCGTAAATTACGCATCAAACTTCGCATGACCAATGGCGAAATCCGAGGCCTCCCATCGAATGGGTAGATGCAGTCGAGAAGAAACTTAACGGCTTCATTCGCGTTCAGAGAACCGGACTTTATCCACAGGGCCATGATCAACGCATACACACAGACTTGCATTGTCTCGGCCGCAAAAATGTTAGGGCCGCTATCATGCAACTCTCGCGCGGAATGCTCCTCCAAGATCCGAAGAATGTTTTCTTGAACGGTCCCCCACATTTCATCCGCTCGCGTCGCCATCGCCGTGATGGCCGCCGCACGAACCGCCGGGGAGAATCCGAGGACATCGTCAAACTGCTGCTTCTGATCTTCCGTCAGTGTGCGCTGCGCGGACCAAGACCGGATCTTCATGATCACGAGCTCGGGATCCGTGTTTCTGTCCCAATGGTTCAGCACATCCAAAGCGTCTTTTCTTTGTCGCAATCGTTCTTCATAGGCCGCCGTGATCACAGACTCCCGTCCGGGAACGGAGATTGTCTCGCGCCAATAACTATCCGACATAGATGCCGAACGCTCCCTCCAGACCAAAACCAATTTGCCGTCAAAGATCCGGACCATCTTTTCCATAAGAAGCTCGCGCAAACCGTCCGCCAGAGATTTATCATCCTCTTCTGCGACCGCAAGACTCATCGTTCCGGACCGGTAAGCCTCGTCCAACTTTTCGATCCAGCGCAATGCCACCGGAGATAATCGCCGTTTCTCGAACGCATCCATGAATCCTCGAATCTCCACGCATCGTCTTGCCAGCCAATCCATCTGTTGGTCCGCACTGCCGCGTTCGATCAGCTTACGGGCATACTCCGGATCCAATTCTCCGAGAGAAAGGAACCATTTTATCCGCGCGACATGTTTGTCGGGAAGCACCATGAGCGGAAGAACGCCGCGCCGGATCTGTTCTTCAGGCCCGATAAATTGTCCGTTTGAATAGAGGCTGATATAAGGCAGTAGATTGCGCCCTTCGGGTCCCCATATCTTTTTTTGATGATCCGCGGACAGCAACTGAGGAACCTTCCCGTCTCCCGCGTCCATTTTGATCCCGGAACCGGTCAGCCATTGTTTCATGAGCGGCTGTAGCGCCTGGAGTTCCTCCTGCGACACACCTTCGACGATGACATAAGTAGAGTCAAAATCGCTTTGGTCCAGTAAGATCCCCGCTGTCAGCGAATTTGGGAAAGAAAGAATCTCCTTAACGGAGGCCTGGGGATGGGTCCTGCGGACCTCTTCCTCAAGCCTCATGGTCGCGTATTTCAAAGCAGCCCACACGCGGCCGCTGATATTGTGAACCGGAACGCCTTCGTCGGCCGCATATTCAGCCATGGAGACCACCGGAACTTTCGCCTCTTGCCCAACCCTTTGGCGGCCATGGTAATGAGAATTTTCGATCATGCTCGAAGAAGCAAGGACCTTCACACCTTTTTGCTCCAAAGCCGTGATCATCCTCATCTGTTCTTCCCCGTCCGTCAGCTCGCCCGTGACTAAAATAACGGCATCGCCGGGCATCAACCGGTACATGCTGTACGCATAACCGTCCAAGCCGATATAGTTCACGGCCAGAGATGACATTTCATCGTAGCCTACGGGCTCCGGACGGTTCGTCACACCGACAAACGGTACATGAGAAGCTTGAGAAAGTGCCACACCACCGTAGAAACCGGACGTCGATGGGCCTAGGACGTAAACCGTTTTTCCTTCTTTATAATATTCGCGTCGTATCGTTGCCAGAGGGGTCCCCAACACTTTCTCGATCTTCTGTTGCATGGCAGGTCCGAATTTCCGCAGCTGATCGGGGGTCAATGGAACGGTCATTCCGCGAAAAGCATGATCCGTCCAAACCCGTCCGGGATCGTTCCTCCTCGGATAGTGCCGGATATCCAGATCAAGATCTGTGGGACCGGATAGGCCCTGGGCCTCGACCGATTCCGGCGGCATATAAAGCTCCACCGGCTGTTTGAACGGGAACATGTGTTGGCGGTCGAGCGCGGCTGAAACCTTTGCCAATTCCTCTTCTGTCAAAAAATCCAAATAAAAATACGGGACCGCTCCCCCCTCAAGCCTCTCGGAAGCTTCTTTAGAAGTCCTAAGAACTACCGCGGCGCCATCAAGACCAGCATTCGCGGCTTTCAGCATGTTCGCGATATTGACGACGACGCGACCGGTCGTGCTCTCGTCGTCGATCAAGAAGAACCGGCTCCCGGCGGGCACCACCATATGAGAGAAATATTCCGGGCTGTCCCGCAGCATATGTTGTTCTTCCATTTGAACCACGGATTCTCCGGCCGGCAAGGTCGGATCGAACGGATCAAAACTCCGCTTGGTCAGCGTGATCATGGGAATACCGAGCTCCAAAGAAGCGAGTATGCCAGGGACAAGTCCTGCGTTGTATTTTCCAATAATGAAAGAACGCGTCGGATCCCCTTTCATTTGTTCAAGCATGCGACGGCCCTCAGGGGTGCCTCGCAACTTTTCAAGGAGGGCGTGAACGATGCTTTCTCCCATGACAACCGAAAGAGGCTGGTGGCTTCCTGTGATCGGGACTCCCTTTTTGGGCGCATTCGAATGGAGCATTTCCGCCGGTCTGAATTTGGGGTGGAAAACAACGTTTACGGGCTGGATCCGCCCCTCATAAAAAAACATCCGTTTTTCATCCTCCGAAATGACCTCGCTGGAGGCTTTCCCAAAGATAGAACGAAGAACCCACTCCGGATCCATGCTTCCTAGGACATCTGCTTCACGACGGAAAACCCCAAGACTTGTCTCGCGCACGTTCTCTAAAATCAAAAGTTCCCCGTTGATCCGGATACGTCTTAAAGCTTGACTCACTGCATCTTCGCCGGTCCTCATTTCCGAACGCCGGGAATTTTCATTTATCAGTTTAAAATACGCTTTTAAAATACGTTTTGCACGATCGGGTCCTGTGTCCGCATCACTGGATCTCAGTTGCAGCACCGGGACCTCTCCGGGAAGCGGCGCGGCGACGGACACCCTCGTCAAACCGGGCAACTTGAGTAAAGACACTTCGAGTCCGTCCGCCGCAAAATCATGCCCCCAAAAGCTCACCTTTTTCCTGGAAAGGCCCATCGCTTCAAGATCCAAAAGCGCTTCATTTTTTTGGTTGAACGTTTTAGCAACAACGATCCCTTTGCGCGAGACGACCCTAAACGTGAGGAGGCTAAAGACCTCAGGGGGCAATGCCCGGCTAAGAGCCTCCTTGAGATTTTCCAACATGATCCTTAACTTCCAATTCTCGATCTCCCCTTGCTTGCTCTGTGGGAAATACAGGATCGCCCTTTCGTCCTCCTGGATCTTTGCCCCACGTACAAAACCCTCATAATCACGGTCCGGATTAGGGAACCCGAAATCCGTCGAAAAACCGTTTTCGATCTCCAGGATCTTTCGCATGATGGCGGGAAGGTATTTTCCGTCCTCTTCGGAAAAAGTTTTCGAAGCTACAAACTTCGCCGAAAATTTCGTCTCCAGCACGGGTTCCACATTGAACCAACTCGGAGGCTGCTGGTTATGCCTCAAACGAAACCCATATTTGTAAGTCCCAAAGCCTGTATAAGCGAAAAGACGCCCGAGCATTTCTGGCTTAAAGTCGGGATGTTCAAAAATGTTTTTTAGAATGCCGATGCCGTCGCCTTTACGGATGTTCGCGAAATAATCCTCGACCGTAAGCCCTCGCGCGGTGACCAAAGCCACAGTCTTGTGCCTTTTCAAAAGCTCGATGATCAGGCCGATGACCTCAGGATCAAAACCAGCCGGTGAAATAAGAACGTCGTCAAGACCGAAGGCAAAGGTATCTCGATCTAAAAGCTGCTGCGCGATCTCCGTCTCGGTCTGCGTTTGGGTAGGAAGGTCCGGAATAAAAGTCGTCCCTTGGCGTACGAACCGGATCTTTTTCAAGTCCGGCGATCTTGCCGATTCTAGGGTAAAGACTGTACCGGCGCTGTCTGAGTGGAGTCCGAATTTTGTAAGCATCCCCAAGGCTTGACCCCAGATCTTGGGATCTAAGCTCTGATTCATGGCGATGTTGATCACCTTCTGCACCGACGGTGTCACAAGTTCTTCCAAGACCCCCGTAATCTCCGTGGCGTAATTCGTCGGATCGCGTGGAAGAGTCTCTAAATAGCGACCGAGATATTTCAACTCCGCAGGAGGATGATTTTCTTCGATCTCATGGGTCATGACCGCGTCATCCGCTTGTTCCTGATGCCGCCTCAGAAAATCAAGCGCGGCGTCCAGTTCATCACGCCTCAGGGAATCCACAAAAGCGGTCCGGCCGATCCCGATCGGGACGACCATCATCAAACGGCCACCCTTATGCGCCTTGGCATCTTCCAGTCCTTCCCATGCGCGGTCAGGATTTAGGGCCGGATGATAGAAGGGCAATTTCAACTTGATATGTAACGAGAGAATGCGCCGGAAATCTTTATCGCTCAACATGCCGCGAGCGTGCGCGATGAAGGCAGACATCAAAATATCAATGGCCACCGCTTCCCCGTGAGTAAGCTCGTAGTTCGTCATGGACTCAAACTTGTGGGCCAACACGTGTCCAAAATCAACGTGCCGCATCAGGTTGTGTTCAAAAAAATCCATCTGCAAATGTTTCAGGAGCTCAACCGCGGCATCTTTAATGAAGGTCCATTTCGCGTCCCTGGGCATGTCACGGATAAAGGCCGTTCCGTATTTTTCCAGTACCTCAAAGAGGGATGTGTTCGAAATAAGCGCTACTTTGATGATCTCCGCGATACCTCCCTGGATCTGACGTTCGGGCAGGGTCTCCAAAAAACGCGTGTCGGTGATCGTCGCAAACGGAGGATAAAAGGCTCCGAGAAAATTCTTTGCGGTCCTGTAGTCGATGCCCACCTTGACGCCGACCGCGGCATCGACCTGTCCTAAGAGGGTCGTCGGGATCCGGACGTACCGAACGCCCCGACGGAATTGATTGGCCACCATTCCGACCATGTCCATGATGGCCCCGCCTCCCACGACCACGAAAACCCCGTTCCGGTCAAGATTCCGTTCCTGGGCATAGTCGGTCAAACTTTTCACCTGCTCGGCACTCTTGATCTTTTCCCCGCCGTCCAGAACTTGGATCTCGCCTTTACATCTCCCTTCCATATGGTAGTGCTGAAGGTACCGTTTTAAAGGCTCCAGGACCTTGTCCGCGACGGCCTTTTCCACCACGAAGATCACATTGCGCCCTTCGAGAACGTTCGCCAAAACCCGGTTGTCGAGGTCAAAAGCGCCTTCCGTATAATAATTCCTTTGTTGCACATCATTCGGAGCCACCGCCTCGATCACGTTATGGCCGTGGGGATCCACATTGTCCCTGACATATCCCGGATCATAGGCCGGCTGCGCGGACGCCACACCCTGTTTATCGCAAGCCATCAGGCCTGCGCCACGAAGTCCATTTTCATCATCTTTTTCACCCATGACGAACATTTTTTTCAAGTCGTCCCGGTTATAGCCGTAAAGTCCTTTACTGATCAGCTGTTCGATCACTTCGTCCAGATAAACCGGCTCTAGATTTTCGGCAATGCTTCCCATCCACACAATGGCGTCTGGCGCATTCTGCAAAATAAATGGCCCGAGAACACGGACCAAATACCCAACGGAGCTCTTCATGACTTGTATGGAAAAGCCGTCATTTTTCTTGATCAATTCCACCAAAAGTCGCGTGAGAACGTCCCGGTCCACAGTTTCGATGGTCTGACCGGTCTTTTCAATCTCCGCTCTTAAGGCGGATCCTTCGTAAAATGTCCTGTATTTTTTTTGGCCGGCCATTCGCTTTGCCAGATTGGAGAGACCGCGCCCCGAAGCATAAGCGTTCAATTCGCCTTTCAATCCCTCACCCTGGATAGCATTACCGGCATAGTCAACGATCGTGTGGCCGATCTCCCCGGCACGACCCTGACGGTCGATGACGACATTCCCGTGAACCACGTCGAACAGCTTGGACCCGATCCCGCTGCTGACCGTGATCAGGGCGATCGTCCTCATCCCCGCGAATTTCGGGGAGCGGCCATAACGGTAGACTGCGGTCGTAAGATCGTTGACGACTTTCACGGGGAGCCCCCACCTGTTCTGGAGCACCGCATGGGGGATCCTGTTCCTGTCAGGCCCCCAGATAACCGAAGATTCGGTAAGATCCCCATCCTCACCCACGGGCCCCGCAAATCCCATCGAAACACTTTGAATGTCCGGATGACGTTCCCGGTATTCCCGGATCTTCTGCGCGAGTGACTCGAGCCAGACCTCTTGCATTCGGTCGATCGGTTTGCCCTGGGCCTCAGCGGAAGTGTAATTGACCGTCGGAAATTTGATCGCGTCCGTGAGCTTCTCGCCGTCCCAGACGGCCATACGCGTCGAGGTCCCGCCGGCATCAATGACCAATACGGGACCCTTTCCTGTCTCGGCCGGAATTCCCGGATCGAGGCGGCGCCGGGCTTCATCGATCTGGTTCCGGACACCGGTTTCGATATATGTAAAGTCTCTTCCGAGCAGGTTACGGCTGATCTGATTGGACTGTGGATTCGCGGGCGTCGGTTCCCCTTTCCACTCGATCTTACCTTTTGCATCCGGCGTGTGTTTCACGATCATGTCCCAGATCTTTTCCGCAGAAACTTCCGCCTGGGGTGCCAAATCAACGACCCGCTGTTCCGGCAGGTCTTTCCTGACGCCCAACTGATAGAGAACTTCGATCGCATCCTGGATGTAGATATAGTCGCGAATCTCCCGTTTCTCTGTGATAGTCCGGCCGAGCAGGCGTGCTTCGATCATCCGCTGCATCTTCCGTCCGGACAAATTCCCCGGCCCATAAATACTTGTGATCCGCACCGCAACGGCTTTTTTGAGAACACCTCGCTGGATGTACCGCTCCACAAGAAGCTTGCTCAATTCATAGGGATACACCCCCTCGGGGAACGGATACTTCGAAAGGATTAACTCTGTCAGCTTGTCCATAGCCGTCGAATAATTCGGCTCCTGAAATAGTTCTGGATTTTCATCGATCAGTTGAAGAGCGCCTTCGATCCATCGATTGATCGCCGGATTCTTCTCTATGCTGATGACACGCTCAGAAGAGGCGAAAATAAATCGGACGTCCGGATTGACCTCTTCAGCCATCTTCAGCAATCCGATCGCAGCCAAACCGTTCACCTTGAAATTCTCGGGATAAGTCCCGGCATCCTTATCCAACCCGACAAGCGCCGCCAAGTGATAGAACACGGGGCTCTGAGCGATCACTTTCTTCATTTTTACGCGGTCAAAAAGATCGGACAAATAAAATTCCGCACCAGAAGCTTCCCGCAAGGTCCTGTCAGAATATTTCTTTTTGGAATTTGGAGAACGGACAATGAGTTTCAACGGAGAACGCTGTGCTTCGGCATAGCGACCAAGCATGGCCCCCAAGTCCCCACTTGCACCGGTGATCACCATAGAAGTTGGCGAAGAGACTGTCTCATCCCGCATTTCGGCCCGTACAATGGGAGAAGCTGATTGAGTCATAGCGTTAGTTTTACTAACGGAAGCGTCTAGGGGAACATCCTCGCCCGTGTGTAGGCGGACCTCGGAACGTAAAACATCTTTGCGCGAGATAGTTGAACTTTCAAGGCGCGCACCGAACGGCTTGCCTGCGGGAAAATCACGCGTAAACCTTTCAAAACGTTTGAAAAGCGCCACGGCTTGCTCGTAGATCGCATCATCCGTGTTCAGTTTTGACATCTCGAGCAAGAACCATCCCGCATATTGCCAAAGAAAAGTTCCGCGGATAAATTCGGGCAAGGCTTCGAGCTCTTCGACGGTCAAAGGCTCGCGCGCTTCTGCTTGATATCCCCGCACGATCGCCTGCAGCACCTCAAGATCATAAGACCTGCCTTTTTCAGGCCCGCGCGCCATCGCCGGGTTCTTCAGGTCCTCGAGCCGCGCCTGATAACGCAGTTTGCCGTAATCATAGACCGCAAGTGCGGTATGGCCGTCGCCGGTAAAGCGCATGTTATGAAGGCTTAAGTCCGCGGACACGAACGCCTTCGGCAGTCTTTCATAAAGAGAGTCCGGAAGATTGGCCCGCAGGATCTTCATTTGGGAGAGAACTAACGGGAGGTTCTCCAAAAAGAGTTTTTCGCCCCGGCCAAGACGCGCTGCTCCTGCGGTGAGCTCTCTGATCCGGAGCGCGATCCCTAATGATTCAAAATCTTTGTCCCGCTCAAGGATCGCGATCAACGGTTTTTCGCTCTTGCCGCCCTCCAGCTTAAAGCCTCCGGAAATATTTTGAAATGCGGCGATCAACGCGCCAAGATCCTCAAATTGTTTTAAGTTCGCGTCCTCATAGCGGATCTCCACACCCCGGGAGATTGCTTCTTCAAGAACGTAATAACCGCCATCAAGTTCGACCAGAAAATCATCCGCGACATTCCCCGCGCGCCCCTTGAGCGGAATAAGCCGTGGGACTGAAGACACGCCGCTTTGCTGTAACGCGTTCTGATAAGACACGATGTATTGGGCACCCGGACGGGAAGTGCTTAATTTTTTGAACACGAACGAACCTTCCTTCGATCGAAGGAGAATAGGCACTTGAGGTTTTACCGCATGCCCGATCGGGTAAGCGATCAGAGGGTCCGACAGTTCTAGATCATAATGGGAACGGACCGCATGGATCTTTTGATCGAATGTTACCGGCGTGACGGCCAAGTCTTGAGATTTCGTGCTTTGCGCCATACCACCGCCGAGGTTTTTCTGTATTGTTATCGTCGCGGCAAGGACCGCCGGCGGTGTCCCGGCCAAGATCGAGAAATGCCTGTCTCGTTGGGCGCGATCAAGGATCGTCTGGTGGATCGCCCGCCCGATCTCAACGGCCGTACCTTGTTCGATGCTGAACGCAACAAACCCGGCAGTGACTACACCCCCCGCTTTCTTGAATATACCCCCCGCTTTTTTAAGAAGATAGCTTGAGGCAGCGATATCCCAAAGCGAAGGCCCATGATCACCGCCCTTCCAGAAAAGATGGGGCGCCTCCGTATCTTGACCCGAGTAAGCGATCCCCGCGAGGTTCAGGACTACGGAGCGCGTGTTATGTGAAATGGACTTCCATCCATCGCCCACTCCCAGGATGGGCGCGAGAACATTCTGAGGGTCATCATCGATCACCGCGCGAAGCTCCCCCGTCGACGATTCCTGACTGACACGCACCTGTTTTCCGTTCAAGTAAATGCCGCTGCGTTCCGCGGAAGCCTCGATCATGCCGAAACGCGGCGAGGCAACGACGGCAAGCACCGGACGGCCCTTATAGTAGAGCGCGAGCGAAATGCCGTAATAGTCACTGCCGGGCTTGAGAAATTCCTTCGTCCCGTCGATCGGATCAAGGATCCAGACAAAGTCCGAATCCGCGTTCTGCCAATTTTTCCGGGAGATCTCATTTTCCATCTTTTCTTCCGCGATCACGAAATGCTTCGGAAAACTTCTTTGGATCTCCGTAATGACGAATTGTTGGATAGTCTCGTCCGCTTCGGTCACAAGAGTAGGATTCCCGGAACCCGGCTCGATCTTGGTTTTTACGTCGAGACTCGAAAGCCGCCCCCGGAAATCGGCAAGGATCAGGCTTGCTTCACGAACGATCCAGCGGGCTTCAGCGGTCAGATCCCGGACCCGTTTCTTGTCGAGAGAGGCTTCGCGAAGCTCAAACGCTTTTGGAACGTGTTGGGTCTTTAAAAAAGGAAGTGTCGTCACGAAATTTTTCACGCGCCGGTAGGCTTGAAGAAAGATCTGAACGAAGCGGATCGCCGCAATGGCAGCTCTCGAGCCCACGATCGAAAGTTCTGCGCTTAAATGAATACCGGGACGCGTCAACACGCGCCCCGACATGCGAATCCGCTGTTCAAGAAGCCCGACGGTCATATGGAATACCTGCAAGATAACGGATACCGAAGTGCCGACCCGGCTTTCTTTCCAATAAACAGGCACCTCCTCGACAGTAAAGCCTTTTTCGCGCGCCAGAAGCAAAAGTTCCGTGTCGAAAGAAAGAAGGAGATCCTTCGTATCGGGAACGACCGCGAGCGCCGCTTCCCGGCTGAACGCCTTAAAGCCGGCCTGTGTATCACGGATTTTCCCCAGGGGCAGAATGAACCGCACCGCGATATTGTAAAGAGCGCTTGAGATGCTCCGAAAACCCTCTCTACCGACGACCCGGGACCTGGGATGACCGCGCGAGCCGATCGCGACGCCGGCGCCGCCGGCCACGATCCGCTCCAGAAGCGACCCGACCTGGATCAAGTTCGTGGAAAGATCGACATCGGTGTAAACCAGATAATCCGCGCCGCGATCGAGTGCGTCCTTCATCCCGAAAAGAATGCCCCCGCCCTTTTGGCTCTTTTTATTTTTTGAAAAAATGACGCGGACCTTCCCGGATCTTACGTATTCCGGAAAAAGCTCTTCGGCTTTTTGTGCGATCCGCTTGCCGGTCTTCCCCTCCGGGCTCGAATCATCGACGATGATAAGTTCATAATCATAAGAACTGTTCAGCGCGAAGAGCACATCCAACTCTTGCCGCACTTTGACCCTCAGCGCGTCCTGCCCTTCGATCTCCTCGTCAGGCGAAAAGAAGCGTGTGCCGCTCCTTGAAGAAATAACAATGCTTACCTTTCTTTTTTGGCCTTCGGGCAGGCGCGGTAATTTCGCCATTGATTCCATCGACTTCTCAAATTCGTACTGGCCTCGATAGGAACTTTCCGCCGGCATGACGGAACAAATAAGCTTCACCGCAGCAGCGCGAATGCGCTCAAGGATCATGGAACCGGGGCGAGCGGCAAAACGCGCCCGTTCTTCAGCCGACAGCACGGAAACGGTCTGGGACGTATAAGCCAGCCGCTCAAGCTTTGCCTTGATCTCCGCATGGATCAAAGGCCCCCTCTCGTTCAGCTTGATCTCTTTAAGCGCCCGTGTCTTGATCGCCGTGTAAAGGCCGGAATCATCGGAAACCGTATCCGTGCTTGCCTGAAGCACCGGTAACGCTAAGGCTTCAAAAAAATCACCGCCCAGAGGCGCCCGGTCCTCTGCCAAAATGGTCGCCTCTCCTGTCGCAAGCGCGATCCCCTGCTGAAGCGCTTGTCCCGCCTCATGCGCTCGAGGATTCGTCACAAGTTGGAAGGTGCGGCCTGATGTCTTGGAACCCGGTTCCTCGCTTAGCCGTTTGAGTTCCTCGAACCGTTCGCGCCGGAGTGTTTGACTGCGCGCGTCAACGGTAACGATCACTTGCTCGCTGACTTTTCCGCTTTGTTCAGAATGGAGATATTCGCTGAGCCGGTCGATGAAGGTGTCATCACTGAGTGTTGTGCCTATCACGATCGAAACCTGCGGGCGAACCCCCTCCGCCAGATCCTCCCCGGTCTGCTTCGCCCCAGCATCCCGCATCTCAGAACGGGCCGCCTTGGGATCTGGGCGAGCCTCGCTCCGTGCTTTGCCGGAGCGGGTGTTCAGAAAATGAAGGAAGGTTTTTTCGAGGCCTTCCCGAAGAGGAATGGCCGGAGCATATCCCAGGAACACGCGGGCTCTCGTAAGGTCAGGCCGGCGCCGGGCGGGATCGGAGGGATCTTTGACCTCCGCGATCCGGACAGGGACCGTTCTGTGAAGGTATTTTTGACCGAGTGCGTTGACAAGGTCCGCAAGCTCGCGAAGCGTGAACTCTGAATCATTGCCGATATTGAAAACGCGTTTCTGGACCGGCGTCTCCGGGCCCAGCTTGTCCGATCTCAGGAGCTTCAACAACCCGTCCACGGTATCATCTACATATCCGAAGCTCCGCGTGATCTTGTCGTTCCCATTGATCTCGATCGGTTTCCCTTGAAGCACTTTTTCGATGAAATTCGTGATCACGCGCCCGTCATCGATCCGCATGAAAGGCCCGTAGGTATTAAAGATCCTTGCGATGCGGAGGTCGAGTCCTTCTCCGGCATAACGCGAGGCGTACAATTTCATTAATGTTTCCGCGCCGCGCTTGGATTGGTCATACTGGGACCGCATCCTGAAGGGGCTGACGTTCCCCGCATAGGTCTCGGGCTGGGGATGGACCGCGGCATCCCCGTAAACTTCGGAGGTCGATGTGAAAAGGAACTGCGCGTGCTTGCGGCGCGCCAATTCCATCATTTCACGGATAGCCTGCAATCCGGCCCGTAGAGCTTCACGAGGATGCCCATAATAATCCGGCGGACTCGCGAGCGATGCAAGATGAAGGACCTGGTCGACAGGCCCTTCGATCTCGAAGGATTCGGAAACATCCCACTGTCTGAAATAAAAGTCCGGTTCATCCCGGAAGAACGAGGCGAAATCCTTGTTCGCACTTATCAGATTATCCAGGGCAATGACCTGATTCCCTTCCGCGAGAAGCTTCTTCACAAGGTTGATACCGATGAACCCTGCAGCACCCGTGACCACGATCCGTTTTTTCCCGCTCGGGACCCGCGGCAGAACCGGCCGGATAATCTCCGGTGCTGCATCGTTCTTTCCCGCTCTTACGATTTCAGCGATCGCACTCGGTTCCAGCAAAAGGTCCGATTCCGGAGTACGGGTTGTCTTAAGCACCTCCTCCAACCGGAATATCCTCGCTTCCATCTGGGCTTCGGGCGTCCTTGGCGTTTGTTTCTTTTTTAGGATGGCCGCCAAGGACAGCTCCGATTTCCGATCGTCTTTTTGATGATAATCGGTCGTCCCTGTGGCATCCCGGATATTTCTCGATAAGATATTTTTGACACCCTCCGCAATCTGCTCCGGAGAAACTTCCTTCCCGGGAAGCTGAAGCACGCGCACATCGACATTGCCCAATTCCTTGAAACGGAAGTAGGCGCTGGCCCAGGCTAACGCCGTGCGGGCCCCTTCGATCCAGGGCGCTTCATCCGCCAGCGGCCCGAACCCGTCCAGTTTCTCCGGGATCACAAGGACCACGGGCAATTTTTCCCGGGCGGCGCGTTCGAGAAGTTTTGGGAATTCAAAAACCATGGCGTGGAAATCGCGCCATGCCCGGTCGAGATCCGCCGGCCCCTTCGGCAAAAGCGGTGTTTGATACGCCAGCCCTTTTTCCGCACCGGTCTTGGCATCCCTCACCACCCAGGCCTTGGGTTCTTCCTTGGATGCGCTCAATCCGCTGATCATTTGCCGTGCCTCAGAGCGAATGCTTGGTGCTGTGGCCTTTTGGCCGGATTGCGGTTGATCAGAAGCGATGAGGCCCTTTTCAATCATAAGATTCAGAGTTGCGGGATCCAGCTCACTGCGCAGGTCACCGGCCAAGGAAGCCATCACGGCGAGTCTTTGGTGAATGACATTTTCTCCCCATGCATTCGCCATGACAAATTCGCTTTCGGGTCTTGCGGCCCGGGCGACATGAACAGGGACTTCAAAGGAGTGATGGCCCACCGACATTAGCTGTTTGTAATAGGCCTGGTGCCGTTTATCGTCCGGGTTGAACCGCGGAGAGACCACGACGTAGGAAAAGCCTTTTTCCCGGAGGATCTCCTTGATCTTGTTGGCGTGGAATCCCCCGAAAACCAGCACCGCGGTCTCTTCTTTGCCATTCTCGGAAAAATCCTTGAGACGAGCCTCGACCGAGCTGTCTCTGGAATGGGCCGCCTCGTAGAACCGGACCGGGTCCTTGATGTGCCGTTCCCATTCCTTGGAAAGCACAAGTGACTTATGGGTTTGAGAAGCGACGAACTCGGCAAGGTCTTGCGTCCGAAGATCCTGAAGCGTTCCTTTGACCGCCTCGTATTCTTCGGGGGTCAATTCGATACGATTCAAACGCTGAAGCAGTTTCAACCCCTGATAATATCCGAAAATTTTTCGATCTCGTTCGTTTTTGAGAAAATCGGTCGAGATCTCTGTTTCTAATTTCCCCATTTCTTTAAAGATCACGGAAGAATCCAGCAGGTTCACTTGGTCGAGCAATTTCCGGTCTTCCGACGACTGGGCCATCAAAAGGACCGAAAGAGCCGGATACTCCCCGGAAAACCGCTCCGCCGCTTCGGCCTCTTTGTTTTTAAGATAGAGGGAGTGCAGATCTTTCAAGTAATCGAGCAACGGAAGTTGCCCGGCATGAAAACGCTCCTGCTTTTTCAAAAGCGTTTTGAGGTCTTTTGGGAAAAATTGGTCGGCAAGGATCGTGACCCGGGCCAAAAGACAGGCGAGGTCTTCTTCCGTTTCTTTCTTGTTCTTCGACGCATCCTGATAATGCCGGATATTTTCGCGATAAAGCTTCAGGTCATCGACGCCGATCAAATTCCAATCAGGGTTTAGGGGGTAGGGTTTAGGATTTAGATCATTTGAATTCTCTTTTTTACTATCTCCTATCCCCTGTACCCTATCCGCTAATTTCCGGTTGATGTGCGCATATTCCGCTCCGCCGATACGGAGTTTATCCAACAGGAAATAGGAAACTTTTTGTTTGATCGCCGGGTCTTTGATGAATCCAAAGAACTTGTCCGTGGGAACGGGCCCTTCGTAGCCTTCTTCAAAAACCGTTTTGATCCCCTTTTCTTTCACGAGCAGGTTGATGATCTTGGCAATGTTCTCCTGGGCTTCGAGGGAGTCGTGGGCGTCTTGAATGAAAACGATAAAACGAGACCGGAGACTGGAGACTGGAGACTGAAGACTTTTTTCCCTCACCCTGTCCCTCGCCCGAAGGGAGAGGGAGTCTGCGGTCTGTAGTCTGTCCTGATTCTTGTTTTCATTTGATGGAGGGTAGTCAGGACTGCCCCAATTTCCGCTCCGCTGAAATTGAAAAGTATTGGGACTGTGGTCTGTGGTCGGAAAATAGACCTCGTCTATTTTCCCGAGTTCTTTGGGAATCGAGAAGAGCGCCGGTCCGGGATCAACCGCTACGGTAGAAGGGCTTGCATAGCCTTGGGGGGCATAGCGAAAGGCATCGAACAGGGTAAAAATAAGAATGACAAACGTCGCCGTGACCCGGCGCCAAAAAAGGCCGTTTTGCCATATGTTATGTGATGATTTCATTCCAAAATTCATGTTTCTAAAGCCTTTTTAAACGGTGGATTTCCCCAATAGAGAGGATGCCGGAAGGATAACCTCTGTTTTTGATTTTAACAAGGGTAGCGGGTAAAATAAATCCGGCCATTTGTAGAGACAAAATGGGCTAATTTAGGGGGTGGGATTAACATTTCCCAAGGAGGGAGCCTGGAGCCCTCCTTGTATGGCTAGGGGGCGAGGCGTGGTCAGAGCTTAAATTTCAGGTCATCGAAAAACTTGTCAGTGCAGGAAAAGGCTTTTAACGGCCTTTGCGGGCGGCATAACCAAAATTAAAAAAGTATCGCCTCCAGGATTTTTCCGTGGAACCGAACTCGTTCGCTCCCGAGAAGTAATCCACAAGCGCTTCCCTTACCCGGGCTACTTCTTTGAGGCGCGACCCGCCCCACCCGCTGTCCAAAGTGAGATCGGCCAATTCAAGCGCGCGCTCAAAAGCCTTTTGGGAATGCGCCGCGTTATGCTTGGCTTGCCAGTTCAGGGCCCTTTCCACCTCGCTACCGATATGGGCCATTTGCTCAACAAATGCCATTTTCGCCCAGCGCCCGTCCGCAAAATTCTGGTGCTGATAGATCATCGCCGAATCTTCTCTAGAACGCTCCGAGGATCTTCATGATGACAAGTCCCCCCTTAGAGGTTGAACTGCAGGTCGTAAAGTTTCTTATACATGCCGCCCAACCGCAAAAGGAACTCATTCGTTCCCTGCTGGACGATCTTCCCTTTATCCATCACCAGGATACGGTCGGCTTTTTGGATGGTGGAAAGACGATGCGCGATCACAAAAACAGTACGGGCCTTCATGAGGTTCTCCAGGGCGCCCTGGACTTCTTTTTCGCTTTGCGTATCAAGGTGAGAGGTCGCTTCATCAAGGATCAGGATCGGCGGGTCCTTAAGAAGCGCTCTTGCGATCGCAATGCGCTGGCGCTCGCCGCCGGAAAGCTTGAGTCCCCTGTCCCCCAACGGAGTGTCATACCCTTGAGGAAGGGCTTCGATAAAATGATCGGCAAACGCGATCCCGGCCGCCCGCTTCACGTCTTCCAGACCCGCGTCCGGACGCCCGTAAGCAATATTCTCCCGGATCGTAGCGTTGAAAAGCACGGTCTCCTGCGACACGATCCCGATCAGACCGCGCAGAGAATGGAGCGACAAGTCCCGGATGTCTTTGCCGTTGATCTTGATCACACCCTGAACGGGATCATAAAAACGGAGGAGAAGGCTCACGAGCGTGGTTTTTCCGGAGCCGCTCGCGCCCACAAAGGCAACCACCTCGTTATGTTTGGCCTTGATCTCAATATCCCTGAGCACCCATTTATCGAATTCATAATAAAAATCCACATGTTCATAGCTGATCTCGCGGACCGGCTCGGAAAAGACAAGGGCGCCGGGTTTATCCTGGATCGTGGGCTTTGCGTCCATGACCTCAAAAATGCGCTGCCCCGAAGCGATCGACTGCTGGATCGTGCTGTTCACCTTGCTGATCTTTTTCAAAGGCTCGTAACAAATGTAGAGGGAGATAAAAAAAGCCGCAAACCGTTCCGGCGAAAGGTATTGCATTCCATACCATACCGCAAACCCGGCGCCCACCGCGCCGATCAGTTCGATCAGGGGACGTTGGATGATCGTGATCTTGATGGTTTTTCTGAAGAATTTGAAAACGCTGTTATTGATCTCCTCAAAACGCCGGATCTCTCTTTCTTCGCTCGTAAAGGACTTTACGATATGCGCCCCGGCGAGGGTCTCGCCGATAAAGGAAGTGATGTCCCCAACACGCGCCTGCATTTTCTTCGTCAATTTGCGGAGCTGTTTGCCCAAAAGCACGATGGGGATGGCCACCAGCGGAAAGATCAGGATCGCGATGATCGCGAATTTCCCGCCCCAGATGAAAATAAAAGGGATGTTGAACAGGATCACGAGCGGCTGTTTGACAAGATCGGTGATCACGTCCGTGACCGCGCCCTGGATCTGTCCGACGTCGTTGGTGATACGGCTTAAAAAATCCCCGGTACGGCCTTTCGCGTAAAAATCATGGGAGAGATAGACCAAGTGGCGGTAAAGATCGTCCCGGACCTTGCGGACAACAAGGATCCCTACATTGGCCATATTATAGTTTGATATATAGTCAAAAAAACCGCGGAAAGCGAACACGGCGATCAAAATGAACGGTATCCATATCATTGGCACGGCGACGGAGGTCAGTTGCGGAAAATATTTGGAAATATAAGGGACGTTATCCACAACGACCTGGTTCTTCTGAAAGAACCCCTTCGTGATGACATAAAGCGCGACCGAGACAAGCGCGTTGGCCATCGAGAAAGCAAGCATGCACACGAAGGCGATGGCGAGGCGCCAGCGGTACGGCCTCACATAACCCAGTAGTCTTTTATAGATGTCCATAGATGCCTTTTAAAGCAGCGCAACGCGCAAAGCTCAACGTAAAAACTTGTTTTTCCGTTGCGCGTTGAGCGTAGAACGTAGTGCGGCTCTGCCAAGAGCCGACACTGTAACATATTCGTTGACACTGCTCAAGGTTATGATTTAAGCTTCTGCGTTGTTTTTTCCCGATAACTCATGAATTGTAAAGGAGTTAGGATGACAGCACCTCTCAAAGTCGGTGTGGTCGGCGTAGGACATCTCGGCAAGGAACATGCCCGGATCTATCGCGACCTCCCCGAGGCCGAACTGGTCGGGATCTCGGACCAGGACCCTGCCAAAGCGGAAAAAGCCAAAGAACTCGGCACGGCTTATTATAAGGACCCCCGTGAATTGATCGGAAAAGTCGAGGCCGTGAGCATCGCCACCCCGACCTCCACCCACTACGCGGTCGCCAAGGAATTCCTTAAGGCCGGCATTCATACTTTGATCGAAAAACCCATTACGCTCAAACTGGAAGAAGCGGATGAACTTCTGGACCTCGCCCGTCAAAAGCATTGTGCGCTCCAGGTCGGGCACATCGAACGCCACAATCCCGGATTCAAACGCATCGAAGAGATCGCAAAAAATATCCGCTTCTTCGAGATCCATCGCCTTGGCCCTTTTACCGGCCGCATCAATGACTGCGGCGTGGTGCTTGACCTGATGATCCATGATCTGGATATCGTGCTGGGGCTTGTAAAATCCGAGGTGGCTAGTTTTGACGCTATCGGCGTGAACGTGCTCACTCCTTTTGAAGATATCGCCAATGTTCGCATGAAGTTCAAGAACGGCGCCGTAGCGGACATCACGGCTTCGCGCCTCACGTTCGAAAAGCAACGCAAGATCCGTATCTTCCAGGAGGACGCCTACATTTCCCTCGACTACGGAGCGCAAAGCTGTAAGATCTTTCGCAAAAACGGGCCGGAGATCGCCCAAGAGACCGTAGATATTGAGAAGGCCGAACCGCTTAAGGAGGAATTGAAATTTTTCCTTGCAAATATCCGGTCCGGGAAAAGTTTCGGCCATCCCGATACTGCGGCCCGCGACGCGCTCAAACTGGCGCTCGAGATCGCGCGAAGGGTCCAAGACGAGCAACTCAAACCGGGCTTGTCCCTCCAAAATCCAAGCGTCAAGATACAATGATCAAACAAGAACCCATATGCGCTCACAAATATCATAGTGTCCGAGTGTCAAAGTATCAAAACACTGACACGCTGACACCTTGACACCTTTGACACTTTACAAAAAATTATGTCTAAAAAAATTTTTCTAGTTGCCTGCGAGGCCTCCGGTGATCTTCACGGTGCTCACCTCATTTCCGAGATCCGGAAACTCGCACCCGGAATGGAATTCTGCGGCGTAGGCGGCGCCCATATGCAAAAGACGGGCATGCAGATCTTCCATGACATGACGAAGATCTCGGCCCTGGGCCTAGGCGACGTCCTCAGGAACTATTTCAAATATCTCAAGATCTTCAACGAAACACTTGTGGATATCCGCCGCGAAAGACCGGACGCCGTGGTCTTGATCGACTCTCCGGCCTTCAATCTCCGGCTCGCCAAAAAGATCTCCAGGCTCGCGCCCGTCTTCTACTACATCTCCCCGCAATTGTGGGCATGGGGAAAACGGCGGATCCACATCGTGCGCAAGCATGTTCGCGAAATGCTCGTGATCCTGCCGTTCGAAAAGGACTTCTATGAAAAGGAAGGGGTGGCCGTAAAGTTCGTGGGACATCCCCTGCTCGACGCGATCCCGGAGCTTCCGCATGCCGTGACGCTCCGCGCCCGGATCGGGATCATTCAAGGCCAAAAGGCCATCGGGCTTTTTTCGGGCTCACGGGAAAAAGAGGTCAAACGTATCCTCCCGGTCATGCTCCGGGCGGCCGCCTATCTCCGGAAGGACCTCCCCGAAGCCGTCTTTTTTATTTCAAGATCACCGAACGTGCGCCCCGAAGTCTACGAAGAGTTGCTCAAGGATCTGTCTTTTAAAGTCGAATGTCCGTCCGTTTCATTTTATGAGCTTGTCAAAGCCATGGACTTTGCTTACGTAGCCTCCGGGACCGCCACGCTTGAGACCGCGCTCATCGGAACGCCGTTCTTTCTTCTGTACAAGGCAAGCTGGTCGACCTATCTCCTCGGAAAATATCTCATCAAAGTTCCCTACCTCGGGCTTGTCAACCTTCTCGCGGATACCCGCGTGATCCCTGAGTTCATCCAGCGGGACGCCCATCCTGAAACGCTCGCCCATGAAGCCAAAGTGTTCCTCCGGAGCCCGGAATTACAGGAAAAAATGAAAGAGGAGTTCCGTCAGGTCAGGGAGAAGCTCGGAGAAAAAGGCGCAAGCAGAAGGGCCGCGAAGGAAATCCAGGATTTCCTGGCCGACAAAACACAGGCCGCAGGCTGAAGACTACCGGCTCGAAACACACGCTCCCCGCGGATCATTGAACGGTATGGGGACTTCGGACTTTGTTCTACCGCCTGTTGTGGCGGGTTTTTTTTGCAGGAAAGTCTACAGTCCCGCGATCAATCGCTATTTTCGTGGGATTTGAACTCAAGCGGCGTAACGTCCGTTACGGCGGGAGTATCTATGTCGGACGAAACCTCCGCTACATCTTCCTCCTCTTCGGAAGAAGCGTCCTCCTCCTCTTCAGAAGAAACGTCTTCCTTTTTCCAAAGACTTGAAATGCGGGACCACAGACTGGGTCTTTCAGAAAGCTGTTCCGGTTCTTCTGCGACCGCGGAAGATCCGTCCACTTGGGTCAAAGCCGTTTCCATCTCACGGTTCACCTCTGGAACCGGTTGGGGTACCGGAACCGGTTGCACTGTGACCGGAATCATCACAACCGGCGGAACCTTTTCTTCCCTCTTGGCAAGCTTGTGCTGAGCGTTCACGTCGTCGAGGATCGCTCTGTCCCGGAACCGCCGCCACTCCGCAAAATCCGCCCTCTGCTCTCCCTGGATAATGACCTGATTGATCGCATCCCCCTGGAGGTCATGAAAACCCGGCTGGTAAACTTCAACGGCTTCTTCTAATTTTTTCACCATTTCGGGCGAAAAGAATTTCTTTTTCTCCTGAAGTTCGAATGAGGAAACAATATGAGGCGTAATGATCACGACCAGTTCGACATCCCCTCTGGAATATTCCTTGCGCTGGAACAAAAATTTCAGCCCGGGAAGATCTCCGAGGATCGGCAGTTTTCTTTGGACCTCCGAGATCCGTTGAGTGATCATCCCGCCGACCATCAAGGTCTCGCCGTCTTTTAACTCCGCAACGGTTTCATGTTTTCTTTCGATGATGCTCGGGACCGTATTCCCGCCGAGCGTGACCGTGTTTGCATAGTCAAGCTCACTGACCTCGGTCTTAACTTTCAGACGGATCACGTTGTTATCGAGGATCTCCGGCGTAAAATTCAACTGCGTTCCGTAACTTTTGTAATCGATCTCGATGGCCGTCGCTGTCTGCAAAGGCACGGGATATTCGCCTCCGACCAGGAACTTGGCCTCTTCTCCGTCTTTGGCAAGCAGATTAGGCCGGGCAATAAGTTTGAGAACATTTTTGCTTTGAAGCCATTCGAGAATGGGCGCATAAGTAAAATTCTTCCCGAAGACCGTCGCGACGATATCCGCACTGCTCGTGCTGTCAAGATCAGAGAATGCGGGTCCGACCATAGACCCGAAAGGCTGTTTAGCGAATGGACTTGGCCTTACCAGGTTCGTAGCGTCCGTATTGAGCGCATTGCCACCATAAAGGGACCGGAAGGAGGCAACATGGTTTCGAGTCGTAAGAAACGCCTCAAGATCAAGACCATAATCTTCGGCACCGTTCCGCGTGATCTCGGCAAACCGCACCTCCAAGAGGATCTGCTTGGGGTCTTTAACGGTTACGAAGCTGACGGCTTTGGCGTCATAAGACGTGACCGCTTGGGCGATCTGCTTGAGTTTCGCCGCCGTACTTGTCATACCGTAAACAGCCAAAGTCTCATTAAAAGGAACGACTCGAAAAAAATTGTCCGGGTCAATGCTCTTCAGGATATCTTTTAATTTGTCCGTATCCAAGACAGAATAGACGTCATAGGTGGCGATCTTGTCCTTGTCGTCCCAAACGATCAGATTGGAGAGCCCGGGTTTCTTCGCATAGATCAGGATCTCCTTAGGACTGAGCGGCGTAAAATCACAAAGCTCGGAATTCGACACGGCTGTCCTTGCAATATTCCGGTCAAAACGCAGAACCTGAGAAGTATCCTTGGAAAGGTAAAGAGTATCGGAACGCGCAACATCATTGGAGGGCCATTGCAAATAACGGACCCGGACATCCATGTTACTGTTGGCTTCTGCAAAAAGAGGGGATGCCGGAACACACGTAAAGAACATCGCGAAGATCACAAGCCCACGCACCCACGGGTAAAAACATGAGACCTTATGTGCCATAAGATTCCGCGCCTTCCCTTCCTTTAAATGTTTTTCCTGTTTCAGACTCGGATGAAAACCTCTTGGGAGAGACACTGCTAAGAGCCTTCTCCAGCAACGTAGGAACCCCTTTCCCGGCACGGGACGCCTCATCCTCGTTCAGGAAAATAACACTGGGTTTATGTTCGACCCCCTTGATGATCTTCATGGTGCCTTGATTCTGTTCGGCCGACGGCTTTTGACCTTGTCCGGACAAAAGACTCATCCGGATCTTCCCCTTGGCCATGGCACTGAATACTGTCTCAGCCTCTTCGGGTAAAAAAGCGAGAGTGATTTTTTGAATCATTTCGTCGCGATTTTTTTGGACAGCAATGATCGGGACCGAGTAAGCAAGGGTGGTGAGAACCGTTTTTCCCTGCATATCCGTGATGTCTCCCATGATATCGGCATATTGCCCGGACGCCACCCGGTTTGTCACACCGACGATCTCGTTTAAGTCAAGGGTCACGGCCTGCATGCCAGGTGGGATCGGAAGCGATTCTTCAGAAACCTTTGGGGCCTCTGCCACCGGAACCTCGACCTGAGAGCGAAGAATAGGAGCACCTTTTTCGACCGCCTCTTTCAACTTTTTTCCGATCACGTCCTCTTTTTGAAGAAAAAGATCATCTGCATTCGTGGACGCCTTTAAAGGAGCGGAAAAGGCAAGATCCTCCGCGGCTAAAACAGCATCCTTCTCCAAAGATCCGGCGGCCACCACACACCGCGCTCCTTCTGAAACGACGACCCTAGGAGGAGCCGGCTTTTTAACATAGATCACAAATGCTAAAAGGCCGCAGATGACAGCTACGATCAATGCGGTAAACTCTTTTCGCCCCATGGGACCCTTTTTATATAGAGATTGAGAAGTACCCCAGATAGTGTTTTCGGTCACTCAAATGAATTCTTGAGGGGTTTTTCAAAAAGTAATGTCCGGGGCCCGGCGATTGACGGCGAGACGGTTTTTCCCCTGTTTCTTGGCAAGTCTCAAAACATCGTCCGCTAATTTGAACCATTGCGTGTAAGGAGCGCGGACATTGATAACGACAAGACCGATACTGATCGTAAAATGCAGGAGTTGCCCCGTTTCAAGCGTCAGCGAGATCATGGAAACGGCCGTTCGCAGTTCGTTTGCGAATTTTTCAGCCTCCGCCCCCCCCTTATCCTGCAAGAGGATCACAAACTCATCCCCTCCGTAACGGATCGCAAAGTCTTCCGGTTTCAGAAAGTTTCGTATCTCCCGGGACAAAAGCCTTAGGACCTCATCTCCGACGAGATGCCCATGCCCATCATTGATCGATTTAAAATCATCCACATCAAGGATCATGAGAGAAAGAACATGGGAAGGAACAAAGGTGTCGATCAAAGACTGACATTGGATCTCAAGAAATTGCCGCGTCAGAAATCCCGTGAGGAGATCTTTGGGAAGCACCGTGGCATCTTTTTCTTTTTCAGCTAAGCCTTTCCTGATCTCTAGCGTAAAACCGCAATGCGAGAAAACCTGTGAAAAGGTTCTCTTAGAAGAGGGTCCCGTCCGTGCCCTCAAAAACAATTTTCCATCAAGAAAACCCTGCACTCCCGAGGAGGCGAGCTTCGAGATCTCCCACAATGCCCCAAAAAGCCTTTCTTCAACAACGTCGGATAATTTGACCTCGAAATGGCTTGTTTGGGGCGGGACAACGATCTCCCGGGTTGAAACCCCATTGTGCACTAAATTGGAGAACCACGTCGTCCAGAAGATCTTTGAGATAATGACCTCGCAGGGCATAGGGTTACTCAAGAAAAGGGAGACCTTGATCGAGTAAAGCTCCATGTGAGAACTTTTTTCGATGACGATCTTCTGTCCAGCTAATGCCGGTTCGACGATCAGATCGGACGTGCCGGACCGGACCACTCCTCCCGCAATACCGGCCCGGACCTTTTTTCGTTTCAAAAATTTAGGAAATAAAATGAACAACACGGCGACCAGAACACCGCCCGCAAGAAAAGTTTCCACAAACCCCTCTTTTCTGAAGCAAATCGTTCTCCAACAATATTGTTTAAACTTTTTTAATCAGCTGGCACTCGCGGCATAAATCGTATTATTCAAAAGAGGGAAAGAAAAAGTAAAATCCCAAAAGTTGATCGACCTCGGAATGCTTCTAGATGCCTGATGTCTATAAAAGATTTCGCAGGTAAAAAGCCCTCCGATTTCCCTTATAAGGTTGTAATTCCCGCCGCCCGCGGATGCCACATCAAAATCCGAAGCGTTATTATATTTAGAAACCCCTGACAGGGCACCGCGTTGCACGGGATTCGTTGTCCCGGCGACCGGCGGAGTTTTTATGACTTCCGTGGGCACTGCGGGGTTCATTTGCCAAGAAGTCATGATGATCCTGAAGTCCCCATTGGCAACCGGCGTGGAGGAAGTTGCCAGCACACGGGTAAGGATCTCCATGGTATTATTCGCAACCCGGTCCAAACAAACAAGACGCTCTCTTGCGTCCGTGGCCCCCCTGCAGTCATGAAAAGCGGTCTGGGCCGCTTCACGGCTTAGCGTCTCGATCTTTTGACCTGCCAGAAAAAAAAGGGAATATTCCGTAAAGATCATGAGCAGCAATATCAAGACAGGCCCCAGGATAGCCACTTCGATCATCGCTTGCCCCCGGCTGCCTTTTCGTGTTTTTTTCCCGGTCATGGAGGTGTCTCCGCATATCCATGGACTCTTATGGTAACCTGAGGCGCCATCGAAAACCCCTGAAAGACCACTCTCAGGAAAGGCCCGAAATCAACCGTCCGTTGAAGCGTAATGACCGCCAAAGGGCGGGGCCCTTGATGCCAGGCGAGATCATTGCCTCCGAACCTGACCGTCGCGACCAATCCGGTATTAACTCCTAAGGATGTGGCATTCGCTGTAATATTCGCTCGGGTCGTCGCTGCACTCTTTTGCATCTGGACATCCTGCAGACCGCGACCGAGAACAAATTGCAGGCTCACCCAATTGTAACCAAGGTTGATCCCATCCCAAAGGAACATGAAAAAAGCGAGAGCGATCAAAAGCGCAAAGGCCGTCTCAACGCTGCTCTGTCCTTTGCTGTTCTTATGCCTCGCCGCGATCTTCATCATAGGATCCCGTCCTGAAAAATGAGTCGCTCCCCCACCGCACATGCTCCGGGCATGGGCGAGCGGAACTCTAAAATGGAATAAGCCTTCGTAAAAAAAGGCGACAACCTCCAAGGCTTTAACGCATCCAACCGGGCAATGACTTTATGGTCTCTATCCAACGCAAGAATGTCGATGGGAAATCTCATGCCCCACGTATGGACACTACGACAGGGAACCAGCCAGCAGGCTTCTCCCTCCGGGAAATCCGGGCGAAACAAAAGCCCCCTGCAACGGCTCAGAAGATCATCACAAACCCAAACCCGCCGAGCCAGGACATTACCGTTTTGTGTTTTTAACTGGTGTAATGGTTCTAATTTCATAAGTTTTTTTATCCATGGACGGCTGCTCTTTTTCCACCGTAAATTTCAAGGCGTTCATCAGTCTATAAAAAGCCGGCCCGCAACTAATCGGCATCATGGCTCCTGTCAGGATCAGCACGATCGGAAAAACAAGTTTGACAGGGATTTTGAACGCCTTTTCCCTGATCCTTTGACGGTACTTATCCCGGAATTCAGCCGCCTGGACCCGTAAGGTCTGGCCCAGCCCCAACCCCAGCTTTTCCGATTGAGTGATCGTGCTAAGGATCGAAGTGACCTCCGGCATATCACACCGTTGCGCCATCCGGGTACAAGCACTCGACAGCGGAAGTCCCCCAAGATACTCATGATAAAGCAGGTCCAGTTCCTTGCTAAGCGGCGAATTTTTATCACTTTCTTTAAGGGTCCACGCCAAAGAAGCCATAAAATTCAGCCCCGATTCAATGCAGATGATCAAAAGATCCAGCTGGTCCGGAAGGGCCCTCAAAATAGCCTGTTTCCGTTTTTGCCGCATTTTAGAAATAGACCATCGTAACAGAAAATAAAAAAACGCTCCTGCGAAAAGCGACAGCATCAGCGTGTCTGCATTGAATTTATTGGTCAGAAGTGCCATGGCGATGATGGCGAGCGGCAAAAAAATGGCAAAACGGAAAGCGAGTTTAAAAAAACCGTAAATGCTTTTGCGGAAAATCCCTGCCTCGATCAACTGCTTTTTTAAATGGTCTTTTTCAATGTCCTCGACGTTCTCTTTTCTCCATTGTTTCTCATCCAGCGTATAAGGCAGATGAACTTCTTCGTTCGAGACCGGATCAAAAAGCCGGGTCCGGCTCTTGCGATTTTCAAGAAACTCCCCCAAGAAAATCATGACCGCCCACGAAAAACATCCTGCGGCCAATGAAATCAAAACGACGTCCCACGTGATCAAGGTCTTCCCTCCTTCAATCGCTGACCTTAATGATCTTTTGGATCATCAAATAAGCCAGCGAAACAGAAAGAACCGCCACTCCGGCGGTCCATTTTCCGATCTCGGCATTTAGAAAACCGACAAAATTCTCGTGATCCATGAAAAACCAGATCCCCGCCACAAAGACAGGCACCAAGACCAGAACAAACGACGTGAACGTGCCTTGAGCGCTCAAAACGTGGATCTCCCTTTGTATCGTAAGCCGTTCCCGGATCGTATTCTGAAGGTTTACAAGGACCTCACTGAGATTCCCTCCCAGCTGATTGTGAATAGCGATCGCCGTGGCCAAGATCTGAACCTCTCGCTTCGGGATCCTTTTGTAAAGATTATGGACCGCTTTTTCCAGAGACGCTCCGAAAGCCACCTCCCCGGATACGATCTTGAATTCAAGCGCAACGGGATAGGGCGCGTTTTGCACGACTTCCTTGATCGCTCTCTCCAGGCTAAGGCCCACCTTGATGCCGCCGCTTAGGGTCATAAGGCCTTCCGGGAGCCGCTCGCAAAATAAATCGATGTATTTTTGATTCTTCTTCCGAAGGTATACGATCGGCAAAACACCCGCCACGCCCGAAAGAACGATGGCGATAAGCGAAGGGACCCTGCCCGCAAGGAGCAACAAACAGATTGCCGCCAGGAAAAAACAGCCCAAAAAAAAGACGGCTACAGAGATCCCCCATTTGGCCCGTCTGAGATAAAGCAGCAGCGTTTTGGAAACGGACCGCTTGCGAAGGAATTTTTGAATAAAGGCGATGTTACTGAGTCGTGTATGATGTTTGAACGGAATCCCGGGACGTTGGAGATCTTTGGAAAAACGATCTGCCGCAAGTTGGGCTCCAGCCAATTTTTTCGGAAGGAAGACCCACTGGACAATGAGCCCTGCGATCAAAAAAATCGAGACCGCCATGAGTAGAGCCCCTAAGATCATTGTTGCTTCCTTTTCACTTTTCCTGTGAGATCTTTTGAAGGACCCCCATCTCGCGGGCGCGTTCCATGAACTTCGGTCTCAGGTCGTGAATCTTGAAAGCACCCTCTACATCCTTGTGAGCATGAACCTGTTTCAGCTCAAAAGAGGCCAATTCCTGCATGGTCACAACATCCCCTTCGAGACCCGATATCTCACAAATAGATTCGATCCTTCGTTTTCCGTCGGGATATCGCCTGATCTGGATCACAAGGTTCAAGGCGTTCGCGATCTGCCTGACAATCGTCTGATGATCAAAACGGATCCCGGACATCATGATCATGGTTTCGAGGCGCCCTAAGGCGTCGCTGGGAGAATTTGCGTGAATGGAAGTCAAAGAGCCCTCGTGACCCGTATTCATGGCCTGCATCATGTCCAAAGCCTCGTTCCCGCGGACTTCCCCCACAATGATACGGTCCGGCCTCATACGCAAAGAATTCCGGAACAGATCACATTGTGACACGCCCCCTTTCCCCTCAATGTTGGAAGGGCGTATCTCAAGCCGGACCACATGCGGCTGCTGTAACTGAAGTTCGGCGGCGTCTTCGATCGTCACGATCCTCTCATCCGCCGGAATGAACGCAGAAAGCACGTTCAAGAGCGTTGTTTTCCCGGTACCTGTTCCGCCGGAGATCAGGATGTTCATCTTGGTGAGGACCGCCACATGCAAAAGGAAGAGCATTTCAGAACTGATGCTTTTGAGCTCAACAAGATCCGAAGCTGTCAAGGGCTGCGCCTTGAATCTTCGTATGGAAAGACAAGGGCCATCCAACGCTAACGGAGGGATGATCGCATTGACGCGCGATCCGTCGGACAGCCGGGCATCCACCATCGGGGAAGAATCATCGATGCGCCGTCCGACACGAGCGACGATCCGGTTAATGATGTGCCGCAAGTGCGTGTTATCTTTGAAATAGATCTTTGCCTTCTCGATCTTGCCCCGGCGTTCGACGAAAACACTTTCGTAATTGTTGACCATGATATCATCAATGCTGGTATCTGCCAGAAGCGGCTCGAGCGGACCCAGCCCGAAAGTCTCATACACCACCTCTTGCACTAGCCGGGTTTTTTCTGCCGCCGCGAGAGGCAGAGGGGTCTTTTCCAAAAGTTCAGAGGCAAAATGGGCGATCTCTTCCCGTGCTGTTTCATTATCGAATTGGAGAAGCACCTCCAGGTCCACGTTATCGATAATGCTTTGATGCAACTGGGTCTTCAGCTCGTTAAGCTCGCGCCAGCGTGAACGATGGTCGACTTCTCCCTTACTCGAAACCATGGGCTGTTTTGGAAAAAGAATATCCATAGTGGTTTCAGGCTCCTAATCGTTTTAAAAAAGACGAAGCAAGATTTTTTTTCGCGGTTGGCTGCTCCATTTTCCCCGGAGCACGCACCGCCTGGGCGATCTCCTCGATCCCTTTTCCTAAAGCGGAGCCCGGATGAACATCCTCGAGCAATTTCCCCTCATTCAGGGCCTGGATGCAAAGGGCATAATGGTTCGGCAGACGGTAAGCGATCGAATGCCCTGTATGTTTTTCAAAATCTTTGACGATATCGAGCTGGTTCTTGGCGTTAAAACGATTGATGACGACGATGACCTTATCGAACGGAAAATGCATTTTCCGTAATTTGTTGAAGAAACTCACCATCCCCTTCATCGAAAGAACATCCAGCGTCCCGATCAGGAAGATCGTATCGGATTGAGAAAGGACCATTTGAACCAGAGAAACGTCCCGGCCGCCAAGGTCCACGATCACATAATCGGCCATGGTCCGGAGGTAAGAAAATACGTTCTGCAATTCCACAAAATTCGAGGAAGACACTGCTTCCTGATCTTCGCGAGCCGCTGCCAGGATCTCTAACCCTGAGGCATGCCGGATCAAGGTCCCCTCCAGGAAAGAGTTGTCAATAAGGTCGGCATGATCCAGAACATCCCGGATCGTATAAAGCGGATGCAGATTCAAGTAGGTCATAGCATCCCCGCACCCACTTGAAAGATCACAAACGAGTGTCCGTTGACCACTGCATTGCAAAAGACTTGCCGCAAGATTCACGGAAAAAAGAGTAACGCCGGATCCCCCTTTAGGACCAAAAACTGCCAGAATCTTGCCGCGAGGGGTTTTTTCTTTTGACTCTTCTTTTGAATGGCGACGGGTATTTTTGAATTTTCTAAGGTATTCCTGGAGATCCTTTTGAAGGGAAGCCCGCATCAAAAAATCTTTGACACCCACTTTAAGGAAGCGGAGCATTTCGGGGACTTCAAGATGCATTTTGGAACAGATCACATCCGCGCGGTCGAAAACTTGTACGATTTCTCCGACTAATTCGACCCGGTCCCCCTGGAGGCTTTCAAGGTCCAAGAAAAGGACATCAGGCTGTTTGGGTCCCGCATATTGAGACAATTCCACGGGAGCACAGGCACGGACCTCCCAGGGAGATTCGCCGCCGCCCTCTTGTTTCAGGCATGCGTTCACTTCTCCGATGAAATTTTGATCACGAGTCGCTAATAAAATATACAACTTCTTCTCTAAAGCCATACTGGACACCACTTTCTTGCCTTAAAGGAGAAAAGTTATGCGGCATGATCCCTTGAAAGCGGGACCCGCATGCTTCTCAAAAAAGACGCCTGTCATCATACGCTGAGACGTCTTGCCTTCCCCCTCAAACTTTTACGTTGTTGCAGTGGTCACTCGCCCGGCTAGATAATTTGAGACTGCGGTCACTGCATTTTGAAAAGCGCCCGTCCTTAACGCAATGACGATCACTGCCACAACAATGGCAAGGATCATCGCATACTCTAAAGCGCCCTGTCCTTTTTTGTCCCTTAGCTTTTCGAAAAGTTTCATTCTCGTATTCTCCTTTTATGTTATTTTAAGATAAACCCGCCAAAATCCAAAAACCCCTTTTAGCTTTGATCCCTACTGTAACGACCCTTCAAGGATTTTATTGAGAAACCGCTCCGCTAGGTTGTTGCTGTTGTCACCCGGGCGCTTAAAAAATTCGAGACTGAGGTCACCGCATTTTGAAAAACTCCGAATTTAAACCCCATAACGATCACCGCCAAAACAATGGCAAGGATCATCGCATACTCTAAAGCACCCTGTCCCTTTTGATCCTGTAACTTTCTGAAAGGTCTCATTCTTGGAGTCTCCCTTTCTGCTGTTTCAATAATAGACGCATCAAAACCTATCAATCCCGCTCAAGTCTAGCTACTATTGTAACGACTCTTCAATGATTTTGTTTAGAAATTGCTTCCGGGCTTTCTGCCTATGGGAGACATGTCAATCAGGCGTCATACTCGATTACTCTGATCGTCTTAAGGTCCGCATTAATAATGTCTTTGAATGTTTGCGCGAGCGTGGCAGGGTCGGGGGTGTAGTAGAATTGACCCTCTTCCTGATTTCCATTGAGATTAGACGTCCCGGGAATAAATTGCGGATCAGCAGCCGCCCTAGGATCATTCGCAAGCTTCCGGAGCAAGATCCCTCGAACAGTCGATGGATCCGGTGTCGCAAACTCGTAGGGATCCGCGCCCACTGGAGGAAGTATCCCCAGTCCCACCGAATAAAAAGTGACTCTCCTGTCCGGATCGCCGGCATAAAGATCTTTTGCGTAATCCGCTTCCCGGATGGTCAGATCCATAGAAATTTTTCTTAAAAAATTAAACTCGCCAGGAGTCGGAAGAGGCCCCGGAGACAGTACGATCCCTCCGCCCATCGCAGCACCCATCGAATCAAGATACGTCCACCTTTCCAAACACTTATTGGCCACTCCGTCGTCGTTAGTAAGACTACCACCACTACAAGCAGGAAAAGCCCTGTTTATATCCACAAAATATTGCGGCGGAGAGTTACTATTGCCATGATTGCCCAGGGTTTCGACATCCTGGCTGTCAAAAAAGGGCTTGTAAATAACTCGCGCGTCAGGAAATCTAGTGAAGACCTTGTTCGGTACCCCGTCCGTGAACAAAATGACGATGCGCCTATAATCAACCCTCGGGGTCACTTCCGCCCCTTCCATCTGCTCTCTCCCTTTCAAAACGCCTTGAGCCATGTTGGTCCAGCCGCCTGGCGCCAGGCCGTCAATCGCATTTTTTATCAAGTCCGCGTTCCCGTCCTCATTCACTATAAGCATCCCTTGTTCCGAACCGGGCGGCGCTGTCCGGACGGTAGCGGAATCTGAGTATGAAATTAAGGCCATTTGATCATCGGGATAACTCAAAACATCTACCAGTTGTCTTGCCGCATCCCTGGCGGGCACAATTTTTTGCCGGCCGCCGACGATATCACCCATGGAACCCGAGTTATCAAAAACCATGCTCAAGATAACGGGCCTGCGGCTTGTGGCCGCCGCGGCTTTAACTAAAAGACCAAAGCTACTTGTTGAGGAACCACGGGTTGAGAAAGAGGAAAGAAATTTTGCCATCAAATAGTTGCAATTGGCACGCACACTGGCTCTGACTTTCGTAAGCGACGAAGTTCTGCTCGGCGCTTGGACATCGACGTTTGCCTCACCGACCATCTCGATACCTTGCTTTGTCGCCTGATGCCGGATAAAGCGCTGGACCCATACCCTGACTTCTTGTGGCGACTTCCCGTTCACAGAGGCTGCCACTCCGTTCAATGCGGCACTATCGAGGATTTTTTGCATTTGGCTGCGTCTTAAAAAAATAACTCCGGAATCTAATGCAAAACCGCTGAGCATCAGTCCCCCCAGAAAAAGAAAGACGAGACCCATCCCTATCTGACCTTTCATTCCCTGAAGTGAATTTTTTGATCCCTTCTTTCCTACAGTCATGTCTTCTTTTCTCCTGTGTTATTTCGCATCCTACACACCTAATTATACACCGATTATTAAAAAATTCTTATAAAATGTTTTACAAAGGTTATGTTGATAGCTATTGTTATAAAGAATTATATTTGAAAGACTTTCAACCGAAGGAGATTGACGAAACAGGCTAAGGATTGCACTTCAATCCTATTGCTTCGAACAGTCGATTTTAGAAGAAACTATACCCATCTTCTAAAATCATCCAAACCAAAGCACACCGCAATCTCTCTCCCGGCACGATGCTATCATGCTAAGGAGTTGCCTGATCACCAAACGTCAATGACAGATCCCTGGCCTCTGCAATTCGAAACACTTTTCAATCGCAGGCGCTATGAATAAACAAGAGAAATTGAATCGGTGGGATTTCAAGATGGAACGGCTCATCCGGTCAGATAGAGACCTGCCTTTTAGCCGTTCTTTACCGGAGGAGTGGGATCATTAAAATAACTGCCTCTCAAAACATCCTTGACCAAAGTTTCGGGTTGATAGACGGGGGCATAGTCGGCCGGCTTGGCAACCGGGAACGTCACGATGTCATACAAACCCACCCCGGCCCTTTTGACCGTAAAAAATGCTCCCCGGAACAATCCGAGGATATAGCCTGTTATTTTATCCGGGGTACTTTCTAATGCAGGATCCATCTGATAAATGAATTCTCCGGGACTGGTGGCGACATTGGTGATGCCTCGAGCAAGTTTTTCCCAGGGATTTCCGGCCCAAACGGCCGAGGGCATAAAAAGAAGTGCCAACACCAGAGATAATAAGACCCGTTTACTCTTCTTGCTCATAAATCCCTCCTTAAGGAATTTTAAAGATCTTCACGACTTACCCTTACTGTATCGGCGGAACCCCAACTCCCTTTATCCTGTCATATAGCCTGTAGACCATAGTTCATATTAGACCACGGACCGAAGACCGCAGACTGTAGTGCGAAAAAATTCCAAACTCCGAGGGACAAGCTACAAACAATTTTCAAACAGCAAAGACCAAAATCCAAATATTGTTATGTGTTTGGAAGTTGAGATTTCGGGTTTGTTTGTATCTTGTGTCTTGTTTCTTGTATCTTCCCTGAAAAATCTACGATTTTTCAGGTGCGAGTTGCCAGGGGAATTCGGGGGAAAGCACCGGTTTATATTTCGCAGGATAAGGGATCGGGAAGGTCACCATCTCGTAAACTCCGACCAAAGCCCGTCCCACGGCATAGATCGAACCGCGGCCCAATCCCGCCACCCAACTCGGCGGAAGCGTGTCATTGCGGACCTCTTTGGAGAGCTCGTTGGAGATCTCAAAGGGGCAAAGCGCCACGTTCAGAAACCCGCGCTGGAGTTTCCGGAGACACGTTCCCTCCCCCTGGATCTCAGCCTCCGGCGCTACAGCCGCCATCGCGGGAAGCGAGAAAGCAAGAAGAACGAACATCGCGATCAATATCGTATAGGGTCTTTGCATGGTCCCAATACCTTTCAATTTTTGCGAAGCGGTCCCAATACCAATCAATCACAGCCAAGCTGTGATTGGGGCCGTCCAAGTCGCCATCTAAAAAAAGAACATAAAGACTTGGGCAGAAATTGGGGCCATCCCAACTACCATTAATGTAAAGAAATTTAAAGTTGGGATGGCGGGCATAATTTAACACCGAAGCCTCGGCAACGCCAGCCTGAAATCGGCTCGAGAGATATCAGACTTTGAGATAACTATTTACGGCTTGGGCGGCCTGGCGGCCCTGATTGATGGCCCACACCACGAGCGAGGCGCCGCGGACCGAGTCCCCCGCCGCGAAAACACCCGGCACCGAACTCATGTAATTCTTGTCCGTCTGGATATTGCCCCGGGCGTCAAACTGAACTCCCAGGTCCGTCAGGAGCTTGGAATGTTCTACATGGACGAACCCCATGGCCAAAAGCACCAGGTCGGCCTGCAGAACGAATCCTGAACCCGGGATCTCCTTCATCGAATACTGCCCGCTCGTCTTGTCCTGCGTCCATTCCACCCGCGCGCAATGGACCTCGCGGACTTTCCCGTCCTTCCCTTTGAACTCCTTGGTCGTGATCGCCCAGTCCCGCTCACACCCCTCTTCATGAGAGGTCGAGGTCCTGAGGATCAGAGGCCAGTTGGGCCAGAAAGGGTTCCACGGCTCTTTCCATTCTTGAGGCTTCGGAAGGATCTCAAATTGATGGACCTTTTTGGCGCCCT
This sequence comes from Candidatus Omnitrophota bacterium, assembly GCA_043821445.1. Classification (GTDB taxonomy): domain Bacteria; phylum Omnitrophota; class Omnitrophia; order Omnitrophales; family Aquincolibacteriaceae; genus Aquincolibacterium. Next base: position 54,581 of record JBDRCT010000013.1, read on the forward strand.
GGCGGTTCGAAGTCCCCACGCAATCCGACCCCGTGTCCCCGCCGCCGATCACAAGCACCGTTTTCCCTTTCGCGGAAATAAGCGGGTCGGGTTTGATCTCGCCGGAAACGGCCTTGTTGGAAAGCGTCAAAAAATCCATGGCAAAGTGGATCCCGGAAAGTTCGCGGCCCGGGACCTTGAGATCGCGCGGCGCGCCGGCCCCCATCGTCAGAAGGACTACGTCAAAGTTCTTCTTAAGTTCTGCCGCGGAAAGCGTCGTCCCCGCATCGACATTCACCTCAAAGCGTACGCCTTCGGCCTTTATTTGCTCGATGCGGCGGTCCAGCACCCATTTTTCAAGTTTGAAATCCGGGATCCCGTACCGGAGGAGTCCGCCGATCCTGGAGGATTTTTCAAAAAGCGTGACAGTGTGTCCGGCGCGACGCAGCTGCTGGGCCGAAGCAAGCCCCGCGGGTCCGGAACCGATGATCGCGATCTTTTTTCCGGTTTCTTTCGCAGGGGGTTGGGGTTTCACCCAGCCTTCTGCGAATGCTTTTTCGATAATGGAAAGTTCGATCTGCTCGATCGTGACCGGAGCGCAATTGATCGCGAGCGTGCAAGCGGTTTCGCACGGGGCCGGGCAAACCCGCCCCGTCACTTCCGGAAGATTGTTCGTGAGGGAGAGACGCTCAAACGCTTCATGCCACTGGCCCCGGTAAACGGCGTCATTCCACTCCGGGATAAGGTTAGAAACGGGGCATCCGAGGGCATGGCAAAAAGGGATCCCGCAATCCATGCAGCGCGCGCCCTGCTTAAGAATCTCTTCGCCGAAAAACGGCTGGGCGATCTCCCGGTAGTCTTTCAGACGTTCCTGGACAGGCCGTTTGGGTGAGAAACTGCGTTGATATTCTAAGAAACCGTCCGACTTTCCCATTAGTACCGTTCTCCATTCAATTTCTAAGGGTTAACGGTACAGCCCAAGTCTTTTATTTCACTTACAGAATGGTTGACTTGGGCAGCCCCAATTTCCGCTGTGCGGAAATTGATAAGTATTGGGACTGTACTGCGAACCCTTCAAATCAATAAAATGCGGTATTAGAAAAAGACCTCTTCCGTCATCTCGGCCGATTCCGAATTTTTCATCTGGTGTTCTTTCATTTTGGCCACGGCCTTTTTGTAGTCCATGGGCATGACCTTTACAAAACGCGGCAACATTTCGTCCCAGCTGGCAAGGATCGCCTTGGCATACTGGCTACCCGTGAATTTTGCGTGCCGCTCGATCGCCGTCTTGAGGAACTCACGGTCCTCTTTTTCCGCGACAGGCTCAAGATCGACCATTTCAAGATTGCAACGCGTGTCAAAGAACTGGCTCTCATCAAGCACGTAGGCGATCCCGCCGCTCATGCCCGCCGCGAAGTTCACACCGGTCTGTCCCAGAATGATCACACGGCCGCCGGTCATGTACTCGCAGCCGTGATCTCCCACGCCTTCGACCACGGCCACCGCCCCGCTGTTGCGAACGCAAAACCTCACGCCGGCCCGGCCATGGATGTAGGCCTCTCCCCCGGTCGCGCCAAAAAGGTTCACATTCCCGGTGATGATATTATCCTGCGGCCGGAAAGTCGCGGACCTTGGCGGATACACGATGAGCCGTCCCCCCGAGAGTCCTTTGCCGAAATAATCATTCGCATCCCCTTCCAGCTCGAGAGTCACTCCGTGAGCAAGAAAAGCTCCGAAACTCTGCCCCGCCGATCCTTCGAATTTGATCTTGATCGTGTCTTCGGGTAACCCTTTCAGGCCATAGCGTTTCGCGATCTCATAACTTAAAGTCGTCCCGACCGTGCGATTGCAATTGCGGATCTTCTGTTCAAGAACGATCGGTTGTTTGAATTCGAGGGCGCTCTTGGCCTTTTTGATAAGATCCGGGTCCAAAGAAAGTGAAAAGTCATGCGCGGGGGCCGACACGCACCGGATCGATCCACCGTGAGGCACCTCGGGCACCGAAAGCACTTTTGAAAAATCAAGGCCCCGGGTCTTGTAATGGGTAACCGCCTCAAGCACTTCGAGCCTGTCCACACGCCCCACCATCTCCTCAAATTTCTTGAACCCAAGTTCTGCCATGATCTCGCGGACTTCCTGAGCGATGAACCTCATAAAATTCATCAGGTGCTCCGGTTTCCCGGCGAAGCGTTTACGCAGTTCCGGGTTCTGGGTCGCCACTCCCACGGGACAGGTGTTTAAGTGGCACTTCCTCATCATGATGCATCCCAGGGTGACGACCGCCGTTGTCCCAAAACCAAATTCTTCGGCGCCGAGCATCGCGCCGATCACAATATCCCGGCCGGTTTTGAGCTGGCCGTCCACCTGAACGCGGATCCTGTCGCGCAGTTTGTTCATGACAAGCACCTGCTGGGCCTCGGCAAGTCCTATCTCCCACGGCGAACCCGCGTATTTGATCGAAGAAATGGGTGATGCGCCGGTCCCTCCGTCATGACCGCTGATCAGGACCATGTCCGCTTTTCCTTTGGCGACCCCCGCGGCGACCGTACCGACGCCCACTTCCGAAACGAGCTTGACGGAGATACGCGCTTCGGGATTGGCGTTCTTCAGATCGAAGATGAGCTGGGCCAGGTCCTCGATCGAATAAATATCATGATGGGGCGGCGGCGAAATAAGCATCACCCCGGGCGTCGAGTGACGCACCCGCGCGATCAATTCGTCCACTTTATGGCCGGGAAGCTGCCCGCCTTCTCCAGGCTTCGCGCCCTGCGCCATCTTGATCTGAAGTTCCCGGGAATGGACCAGATAATCGATCGTTACGCCGAAACGCGCCGACGCGACCTGCTTGATCGAGCTTTTGCTGGAGTCCCCGTTAGGGAGCGGCTTGTAACGGGCCTCGTCCTCGCCCCCTTCCCCCGAATTACTTCCGGCCCCCAGCCGGTTCATCGCGATCGCAATGGTCTCATGCGCCTCTTTGCTGATGGAACCGAAAGACATGGCCGAAGAAACGAACCGTTTTACGATGCTGTCCACCGGCTCCACTTCTTCGATCGGGACCGGTTGTCCTTTTTTAAACTTGAAAAGTCCGCGGAGCGTGCACAGGTTCTTGCTGATATCATTGACCTCAGACGTATAACGCTTGAAAACGTTGTAATCCCCCTCCCGGACCGATTGCTGAAGGTTGACGATCGCCTGAGGCGAGAAAAGGTGTTTTTCCGCGTTCAACCGGTAGTGATAACTCCCCCCGGAATCCAAGATCTCGGTGTTGGACCGCGATCCTTGAAAAGCCGCCGCGAACCGGTCCAGGGATTCCCTCTCAACCACCTCCAGGCCGATCCCCTGGATGCGGGAAGGCGTCCCCGGAAAATAGCGCTTCACGAATTCATCGTTCAGTCCCACCGCCTCGAAGATCTGGGCGCCGCGATAACTGCGAAGCGTGGAAATCCCCATTTTGGACATCACCTTCAAAAGGCCCTTTTTGACGGCGGTAATATAGTGCTCGATGGCAGTTTCAAGCGTTATTTCGGCGGACAAATGCCCGCGACGTTTCAGGTCGGCCAGACTTTCGAAGACAAGATAGGGATTGATCGCGTTCACGCCATAGCCCACGAGGCATGCGAAATGGTGCACCTCCCGGGCCTCGCCTGTCTCCAGCACAAGTCCGCCCAAATAGCGTTTGCCTTTCCGGATCAAATGCTGATGCACCGCGGAGCCGGCCAGAAGCGCCGGGATCGGCGCCTTCCCGGGTCCGGTTTCCCGGTCGCTTAGGATCACAAGCGAATATCCTTCATCAAGCTTCTGCTCCACGTGCACACAAAGCGCCTGAACAGATTTTTCTAAACTGCCTGCGGATGCCGAAACGTCAAAAAGCATTGGAACCGTGCACACACGAAAACTGGTCAAGTTAGAGGCCTTGAGGCGCTCGATGTCATCATTGGTGAGGATCGGGTGTGACAACTTCAACTGGTGACAGTGTTCAGGGGTCTCGCTCAAAAGATTGCCTTGCCGTCCCACAAAGCTCATTAGTGACATCACGAGATTTTCACGATACGGATCGATCGGCGGATTGGTCACTTGCGCGAAAAGCTGCCTGAAGTAATTATAAAGGAGCTGGGAACGGTCCGAAAGAACGGCAAGCGCGGCGTCATTGCCCATGGAGCCCACGGGTTCCTGCGCGTTCTGTGCCATCGGAAGAAGGATCATCTTTTCGTCTTCGAGCGTGTAACCGAAAATGCGCTGGCGGAGTGCGAGCGTCTTTTCATCGACTTCCACGGGACCCGGCACCTGAAGCAATCCTCTTAATTCGATCCGGTTCTCTTCAAGCCACCGGCGGTAGGGTTTACTCCGGGCGATCACGGATTTGATCTCATTGTCCTTGATCACCCGTCTCGAAACCGTATCCACCAAAAGCATCTTCCCGGGGGTCAGCATTCCTTTCTCAAGAATGTCCGGAGGATTTAGATCAAGCACTCCGACCTCGGACGCCATGACCACAAGCCCGCTTTTTGTGATGACATAGCGGACAGGACGCAGGCCGTTCCGGTCCAGGATCGCGCCGACCTTCATTCCGTCCGTGAATGCAACGGCGGCGGGGCCATCCCACGGTTCCATGATCGCGGCGTGATATTCAAGGAATGCCCGCTTCGCCTCGCTGATATGGTATTTCACGCCGAAGGCCTCGGGGATCATCATCATCATGGCATGCTCCATGGAGCGTCCGCCCAGGGTCAAGAGCTCAAAAACATTATCAAGGATGCCCGAATCGCTTAAGTTAGGATTGATGACCGGCAAAATCTTTTTGATCCCAGCACCTAAAAGATCCGAGGAGATCCTCGTCTCCCGGGCCATCATCTTGTTGATGTTGCCGCGCAGGGTATTGATCTCCCCGTTATGCGCCAAAAAATGGAAGGGGTGTGCCAGGGCCCAGGATGGGAACGTATTCGTGGAATAGCGTTGATGCACGACTGCAAGAGCGCTGACGAGATCTTCATCCATAAGATCGATAAAGAAGTGGTCAAACTGCGGGGCCGCGAACATGCCTTTGTAGACGACCGTGCGTGAGGAAAGGGACGGGATATAGAAATCTTCCAGGGCCCAACCCAGCTTCACCGCTTCGTTCTCAAGAATTTTCCGGAGCATGTAAAGACGACGTTCCAAGACCAGCTTCTCAAGCCCGTCATAGGCCACAAAGACCTGCCAAATGGACGGCATCACTTCCCGGGCCATGTCTCCGAGACAGTCCGGATGGACCGGGACTTCCCGCCACCCGAGGACTTTTCCGCCGTCCAGAATGATCTGATCGGCGATCATCTTTCGCGCGTGTTCGGAATTTTTTTCCTGCCTCGGAAGGAAAAGCATCCCCACGCCGTACTTTCCTTCGACCGGCAGCTGAAATTTCAGAACTCTGGAGAAAAACTTGTGCGGGATCTGAAGGATCATGCCGGCGCCGTCGCCGGTCTTCAGATCGCCTCCGACCGCGCCGCGATGAACGAGATTTTTCAGGATCTGAACTCCGTCGCGGACGACCTGGTGCGTTCTTGTCCCGTCGATCTTAACGATGAAACCGACGCCACACGCGTCATGCTCCATATGGGGATGATAAAGTCCTTGCGCTTTCATTGCTTTTTCCCTTTATACTTTGACACTTTGATACTTTGATACCTTACAACGTCATGATAGTCTTGGACCGACCGGACATCCAGCTCATTATCCTTCAAGGCCTGAGTCCCGGGCCTCGAACATTACCCGAAATAGCAGATGACTTTTTGAGAAAGGATATCCGCGGCGATCTTGAGTTCGTTCTTCTTTACATCGAACACCTTGACCACGTGTTCATATTTTTTGTATTCCGGTGCCAATTTCTTAAGTGTCTTGGGAATCGCTTCAAAGAATTTCCGGTCCATCGCCACGCTCGGATCATCCGGGAAAAGGGCCACATAAAAGATCCCCGTTTCCACAAGGTCCTGGAAGAAATGGGTCCCAAAGGAGATCTCGGGAGATGCATTCTCCGTGACAAAAGCGATCTCCCCAAGGACCGTAATATGATTGATCTCGGCAAAAGAGACCGGCACCCCCAGAGAAGGCGTGGTCGTCCCCCACCGGCCCGGGCCCAAGAGCATCACGGCCATTTTCTCCTTGCTCTCGATCTTTCGATTGAGTTCTCCGACAATGCGCGCAATGTCATAACGCTCGGATTGTGTTTCCAGCCCGCAATAAGCCTCCGGGTCTACGTAGATGATCCTGTCGATCGTCTGCAAAATATTCCCGCCGAGAAAATTCCCTTTCGAACAGAAGAGGGTCTTGTCCTTGGGGATCATTTTCGGGATCTTGACGCGCTGCCCCAATCCTTTGGTCTGCATCGGCCGGCATTGGACCAGGTTCATCTGGAACTCCTCGTTTTTCTTGAAATTGACCGTGAATTCGATATCCACGGGATAGCCGTAGGCCGCTTCCAAGATCTTGAGGATCTTCTGCATGATCGGACAAAATTCTGTCTTTGAAACAAGGCTATCGAATGTGATGATCCAGGGTTCCTCTTCGGACCCCATCGCCTGTAATTTCTCCGCAACTTCATGGTCTTTGATCGCCAGAAGCTCGAGAGGTAGCCCCACTTTTTCCCTAAGTAATTTTCTGAAAGAGATCGTTTGCGGAATATTTTCTTTGATGTTTAATACATCCACGTCATGTTGGGAGAATTTTTGCGTCGCCGCCATCCCCGCATAAGCCTTGAGAAGAGGTTCATCCAAAGCCACGACCCTCGGGTAGTCACCTTCGACACGATTGACCGCGCGGGTCCCCAGACCCAGGACCAAACGCAACATGCCTGCCTTGGGATCCAGACCGCTCTTCCAGACAAAAACGTTTTGTGAGATTCCGACACCGGCGACATCCGGGAAGAAATAATCCTGATGGTAGGCCCCTGAGACCCTCTGGACAAGAAGCGCCATTTGTTCGTCCATCTGGTCCAATCCGCGTTGCAGCCGGTAAGCCAAAGCATCCGGATTCATCGTGGAGGCATAGATCCGCCGGACCGCCTCAACGAACTTCGCATACCGCTCGTCGGGCGTCCCCTGATTGACGAGAAAAACACTTTCATATTTCCCGGCAAAGGCATTCCCGTAACTGTCCTCGAGCAAACTGCTGGAACGGACGATGATCGGTGATTGCCCGAAATATTCGATCATCTGCAAGAATTGGTCCTTGATCTCTTCGGGGAAAACACCCCTTAGCAATTCTTCATGAAGTTTCCCGGCCACTTCAAAATAACCTTCGGGAGTCCTCTGCGCCATATGGTCTTTCCACAGGCCATTTTCAACAATGTAGGTATAGAAGACGTCCGAACCGATATAGAAGGAATCGTGGGGTTCGAATAATTTTTCCGTTTCCAGGGACTTTTCTTTCAACAAAATGCTCCGGGCGATCAACATCCCCACGGATTTACCTCCGATGAACCCGGTCCCGATCATTCTCGCCTTGATATTCAATAGATCATCGAGCGCAAGGTTCTCCTTGGCCAGGCCCAGCATTTTTTCATCGCGTGCCAATACGATCCGGCACAGCTGGTCCATCATTTGTTCTTTAGCCCCGTGAGAAGCGCCTTTGCGGCCGGCAAGGTCCTCCGCCTTTAAGAAAAGCTGGTCCCAGTAATCCAGATAACGTTTGGCGCTCTTGGCCCCTTTTTTAAAGATCTCAGAGAAAACCTTCGCCGTGTCGGCGCTGTTGGCGATCGGGATGAATTTTTCCTTCTGACGGACATGAGGCAGGAACATGGTCGGGGAATACCGGTTCCAAACCTTCAGAAGGTGGATATAGCAATCGCCGTGGTAATAATACACTTCGATCAAGAGCTGGGTCGTATCCCGGATACGCGCGACGGTCTTGAACGAATGCCGGTTCCGCAAAAGAGCAAAATAGGCGATCGTATTCAGTTCATAAAGGTAGGGGGCAGGTGATCTTGAAAAAATTCCCGATCATGAGATCATTGGCCCAAGCCGAGAGCAGGTCCGAGAGGCAGTCAAAAACATAAAAAACGCCTTCGCCTTCTTTCTTCGCGATACTGTTGATCTCGGCGGAAAAAGGTTCAAAGCCTGCGTGCGGATCCAGTTTGTAGACCTTGATGTTCTTGTCTTCCTTCAGCAGGGGCTCGTGACTGGCAAAGCGGATATAGACGAGCCTTCTTTTTTCTTCGAGAGCTTTTTGGACGAGGGGAATGACAAATTCCGCGTAATGTTGGATCGTATCGACTTGCCAAACGACATTGTCGCCCAGCCGCAATCCCGTGGTCACTTTGTCGAGACCCTTCACTCCTGAGCTGATCAAGAGACTCTCCTTTTATGACTTAATTGTGATGCGCATGATAATCATGGATCGACCGGACGTCCAGGTCACTATCCTTGACGGCCTGGAGTCCCCGGAGTGCCGCGCGCGCGGCGCTCAACGGCGTGATACAAGGAATATTAAAAGCGACCGCAAGCGACCGTATCTTACCCTCATCCAGCATCGGGCCTTTCCCGCTCGGCGTATTGATGATGAGATCCATTTTTTTATTCCGGACCCAATCCCCGATATTCGGACTTCCCTCGGTAATCTTCAGGATCTCCTGAACCGGCACCCGGTAGTCTCTCAGCACCTGCGTCGTTCCTTTGGTCGACACGATCTTGAAGCCGAGCCGGTGGAATGCCCTGGCGATCTCTGCGATCTTCGGCTTGTCGGTATCCTTCACACTGATAAAAATTGTACCCTTTCGCGGGATACAACTCATCGCCGCGTCCTGGGACTTGTAGAATGCCCGGCCGAAATCCTTATCGATCCCCATGACCTCTCCTGTGGATTTCATTTCCGGTGAAAGAATAATGTCGACCCCCGGGAACTTCACGAACGGAAACACGGATTCTTTTACCGCCACATGTTTCGGCACAACCTCTTCGGTAAATTTCAGCTCTTTAAGTGTCTTGCCTGCCATAAGCTGCGCGGCAAGCTTGGCGAGCGGCACCCCGATCGTTTTGCTCACAAACGGAACCGTTCGTGACGCGCGGGGATTCACTTCCAGGCAATAAACCTGCCCTTTTTGGATCGCGTACTGGACGTTCATCAGCCCTACCACGCCGAGCTCTTTGGCGATCTGTTTGGTCTTTGAAACGATCTCTTCAACGATCTCCCTGGGGACCGAGAATGGCGGAATGACGGAAGCGCTGTCACCGGAATGAATGCCGGCTTCTTCAATGTGTTCCATGACCGAGCCGACGACCGCGATCTTCCCGTCTGAAATAAGGTCCACATCCATTTCAGTCGCATCTTCCAGGAATTTATCGACCAGCACCGGCTGGTCGTCACTTGCCTCGACCGCCTGTTTCATATATTTTTTAAGAGAGGTCTGGTCATACACGATTTCCATCGCACGCCCTCCGAGCACGTAGGACGGACGGATCACGACAGGATATCCTATTTCCTTTGCGATCTGATGGGCCTCGTCGATGCTCGTCGCGATCCCATTGGCGGGCTGGCGCAAACCGATCTTCTTAAGAAGCTTCTTGAACCTGTCGCGGTCTTCGGCGCGGTCGATCGCGTCGACCGAGGTCCCAAGGATCTTCACACCGTTCGCCAAGAGGGATTTCGCGAGATTTAAGGGCGTCTGTCCGCCCAGCTGAAGGATCACGCCCAATGGTTTTTCATTTTCATAGATATTAAGGACATCTTCCAGCGTGAGCGGCTCGAAGAAAAGTTTGTCGGAAGTGTCATAGTCAGTACTCACGGTCTCCGGGTTGGAGTTGACCATGATCGTTTCATAGCCCATTTTCCTGAGCGCAAGCACGGCGTGAACGCAGCAATAATCAAATTCGATCCCCTGTCCGATGCGGTTCGGCCCGCCCCCGAGGATCATGACTTTCTTTTTCCGGCTGGGGTTCGCTTCGTCCTCGTCCTCATAAGTCGAATAAAAATAAGGCGTGTAGGCCTTGAATTCCGCGGCGCAGGTATCTACGAGCTTATAGACCGGTTTGATGCCGAGGTTCTTGCGTTTTTTGCGCACATCCTTTTCCTGGAGCCCCCAGTAAAACGCCAGCTGCCGGTCGGAGAATCCATATTGCTTGGCCTGACGCATGAGCGTCTCCTGCTGTTTGGGCTTCCCCTGTACGGCAAGCAATTCCCATTCAAGTTCGATGATCTGCTCCATCTGTGCCAAGAACCACGGATCGACCCCTGTCTTTTGATAGATCTCTGCGGTGGTGTACCCGGCCAGATAAGCGTATTTCAGGTAAAAGACCCTGCCTTCCCGCGGGACTCTGGCATAAGCGAATATTTTTTCACGAAGATCTTTGTCATTCGGAACCGTTTTGATGAACTGGAGATATTCCTCGCGTGTTTTGAGCGTCAGGTCAAAGATCTTATCCTTCCCGTCGCCCCCGAACCCAAAGCGCTTTGTCTCAAGCGAGCGTAATCCTTTTTGAAATGCTTCCTTGAAGGTGCGGCCGATGGACATGATCTCGCCCACGGATTTCATTTGTGTCGTTAAACGGTCATCTACGCCTTCGAATTTTTCAAAAGCGAAGCGCGGGATCTTGACCACGCAATAGTCGATCGAAGGCTCGAATGAGGCGGGAGTGTATTTGGTGATATCGTTGGGAATCTCGTCCAGCGTAAGTCCGACCGCGAGCTTGGCCGCGAATTTTGCGATCGGAAATCCCGTGGCCTTGGAGGCAAGGGCCGATGAACGGGACACGCGCGGATTCATTTCAATGATGACCATACGGCCCGTTTTGGGGTCGACCGCGAACTGGACATTGGAACCGCCGGTCTCGATCCCGATCTCGGACATAACTTTGCGTGCGGCGTCGCGCATCCGCTGGTATTCCCGGTCCGTCAGGGTCTGCGCCGGAGCCACGGTGATGGAATCGCCCGTATGCACTCCCATGGGGTCAAGATTCTCGATGGAACAAATGACCACAAAATTGTCGTTGATGTCCCGCATCACTTCCAACTCATACTCCTTCCACCCGACGATCGATTCTTCGATCAGGATCTCATGGACCCGGCTGTAATCAAGCCCCGTGCGTGCCGTAGTCCGGAGTTCTGCAAGATTATGACAAACACCGCTTCCCGAACCGCCGAGCGTGAAACTCGCCCTTACGATCACCGGATAGCCGATCTTTTCGGCGACCTTCTCGGCTTCTTCCAGAGAATACGCAAAATCACTTTTTGGAAGGTCCAGGCCGATCCTTTGCATGGCGCGTTTGAATTCCTCCCGGTTCTCGGCCTTCTTGATCGCATCGTATTTCGCGCCGATCATCTCGACATTGTGGCGTTGGAACACTCCCGCTTCGTAGGCCTCGACCGCAAGATTCAGTCCCGTTTGACCGCCCATGGTCGGTAAGACCGCGTCGGGCTTCTCTTTGGCGATGACTTTCTCGAGAAATTCCACCGTGAGCGGCTCGATATAGGTCGCATCCGCAAGTTCGGGGTCGGTCATGATGGTCGCAGGGTTCGAGTTGATGAGCGTGACCTTGTAGCCTTCTTCCTTTAGCGCCTTTACGGCCTGCGCGCCCGAGTAATCGAACTCGCAGGCCTGCCCGATGATGATAGGCCCGGACCCGATGATGAGGATCTTTTTAATGTCGGTTCTTTTTGGCATTTTGACTTTCTAGACGGTCACCAGTTGTTTTTTCACACCATAATAATCCTGAAGCGATTTCGGCACGATCTTGTCCTTCTTCGCCGCCGTGATCCCCGCGACGGTCGCCTCCGCGGCTGCCAAGGAGGTCACATATGGCAGCTTGCGCTGGATCGCCATCATGCGGATATAGCTGTCATCCGCCTGGCTTCCGCGCCCCTCCGGCGTGTTGATGATAAGGTGCAACTCGCCGTTCTTGATGGCATCCGCGATATTGGGTTGACCTTCATGGATCTTTTTGATGAAGGTGTTTTCGATCTTTTGGGACGTCAGGAACGCACTTGTGTGTTCAGTCGCGAATATTCTGAACCCGAGCGCGGCAAGTTTCTTCGCGATCGGAGAAAGCATCTCCTTGTCCTTGGAAGCGACCGTCAGGAGAACGTTCCCTTCCAGCGGAAGTTTCGCTCCTGTGGCTTCCTGCGCCTTATAGAACGCGGCGCCGAAGTTGTCCCCGACCCCCATCACCTCCCCCGTGGCGCGCATTTCGGGACCCAGGATCGGATCCACCTCCGGGAACATATTGAACGGAAAAACAGCTTCCTTAACGCCGAAGAAAAGAGCCTTGACGTCTTTCAATTGCGGAAAATCTTTGATCTTTTTCCCGAGCATCATCTCGGTCGCGATGCGCGCGATCGCCACGCCCGTGACCTTGGAGACGATCGGCACGGTGCGGGAAGCGCGCGGATTGGCTTCAAGGATATAGACCTTGCCGTCACAGATCGCGTACTGGACATTGATCAAACCTACGACCTTGAGTGCCTTCGCGATCTTGTCCGTGTAGTCCCGGATCTGGTCCAAATGTTCCTTTGAGATGGTCCTGCTTGGGATCGAACAGGCGGAATCCCCCGAGTGCACTCCGGCCCATTCGATGTGCTCCATGACGGTCGTGACAAACGTGTCGCTCCCGTCCGCTAAGGCATCCACTTCACATTCAAGCGCCTTTTCGAGAAAGCGATCGATGAGCATCGGGAACTCCGGACTCACTTTGATGGCTTCGATCGCGTATTTCCTTAACATGGTTTCGTCATAAATGATCTCCATGCCTCGACCGCCAAGAACGAAAGAAGGACGGACCATCAGGGGATAGCCGATCCTCTCCGCGATCACAAGTGCTTCTTCCAATGAACGCGCGATACCGCTTTCGGGCTGCGGGATGCCGAGCTCGATCATCTTTTCCCGGAAAAGTTCGCGATCCTCTGCGAAAGCGATGCTTTCCGGCGTGGTCCCGAGGATCTTCACTCCGGCCTCTTTGAGCTGCCGGGCAACATTGAGAGGCGTTTGCCCCCCGAACTGGACGATCACACCTTCGGGCTTTTCTTTTTCATAGATCGCCAGGACGTCTTCGACCGTCAAGGGCTCAAAATAGAGTTTGTTCGCCGTGTCATAATCCGTCGAAACGGTTTCAGGGTTGCAGTTGATCATGATCGATTCATATCCGGCAGCGCGAAGCGCAAAGACGGCATGCACGCAGGTGTAATCGAACTCGATCCCCTGGCCGATCCGGTTCGGACCGCCGCCGAGGATGAGGATCTTTTTATTCTTCGAAACCGCCACATCTTTTTTCCCAGGATGGTAGGTGGAATAATAATACGCCGCATTTTCCACGCCGCTCACCGGCACGGCTTCGTACCGCGCGATCTTGCCAAGACGGATACGGCGTTCTCTTATGGCGGCTTCCGAGACCTTGAACAGTCCCGCAAGATAGCGGTCGGAAAAACCCCACTCCTTGGCCTTAAGAAGATCCTTGTCCGTGAACTTGTCCCAGGAGTGTTTGAGGATCTCTTCTTCGAACATCACAAGTTCTTTCATTTCATTGATGAACCATTCGCCGATATGGGTCATGCAGTGAAGTTCGTCCACCGATAACCCATTCCGAAGGGCCTCGTACATCAAAAAGATCCGCTCGCTCGAAGGATGAGCTAAACGCCCCCGGAGCTGTTCCTCGGAAAGCTGTTTGAAATCCTTCGCCCCGCCGAGGCCGTAACGGCCGATCTCAAGGGACCGGATGGCTTTCTGGAACGCTTCTTTGAAATCCTTGCCGATGGACATGACCTCTCCCACGGCTTTCATCTGGGTCCCGAGAATGTCCTTGGCCTTGGGAAATTTCTCGAATGCCCACCGGGAGAATTTGACGACGACATAGTCGCCGCTTGGCGTATATTTCTCAAGCGTACCGTCCCGCCAATAAGGGATCTCATCCATCGTCAGCCCGGCGGCAAGCCGGGTCGAGACCATGGCGATGGGAAAACCCGTCGCCTTCGAAGCCAGCGCCGAAGACCGCGATGTGCGCGGGTTGATCTCGATCACGACCACGCGGCCGTCTTTTTTGTTGTGCGCGAACTGGATGTTCGTGCCGCCCACGACGCCGATCGCATCGACGATCTTGTAAGAATATTCCTGGAGCTTTTTCTGCAGTTCGGGCGCGATCGTCAGCATCGGCGCCACGCAAAAGCTGTCACCCGTGTGAACGCCCATCGCGTCCACATTCTCGATAAAACAGACTGTGATCTTCTGGTTTTTCGCGTCACGAACGACTTCCAGTTCCAATTCCTCCCACCCGATCACTGCTTCTTCGATCAGCACTTGGCGGGCAATGCTCACCGTGAGCCCTCTGAGCGCGATGACCCGCAAGTCTTCAACGTTATAAGCGATCCCGCCTCCGGTGCCGCCCATCGTATAAGCGGGACGGATCACGACCGGGTAACCGATCTTTTGTGCGATGGCTTCGCATTCCGCGACGGTATTGGCCGTAGCGGATTGCGGCACGGGGATCCCAAGTTGGGCCATGGTCGTCTTAAAGATCTCACGGTCTTCGCCGCGTTCAATGGCATCCGCTTTGACCCCGATGATCTGAACGCCGTACTTCTCGAGAATACCTGTCTTATAAAGCGCCGAGGAAAGATTGAGTCCCGTTTGTCCCCCGAGGTTTGGCAGAAGAGCGTCGGGCCGCTCCTTGGCAATGATCTTCTCAAGACTTTCAACGGTGAGGGGTTCAATGTAGGTCTGGTCCGCCATCTCCGGGTCGGTCATGATCGTGGCGGGATTGGAATTCACTAGCACGATCTCATACCCTTCTTTGCGAAGGGCCTTGCACGCCTGCGTTCCGGAGTAATCGAATTCGCAAGCCTGGCCGATAATGATGGGGCCCGAGCCGATGATCAGGATCTTTTTGATGTCATTGCGTCTTGGCATAATATCCCTCGTTCCTTTTTTTAACCTGCGTGTTTGCTGACCAGTTCGTAAAATCTTGTGAAGAGGTAGTCGCTATCGTGCGGCCCCGGGGCATTCTCAGGATGATATTGCACGCAGAAGATAGGATGTTTTTTGTGCCGGAACCCTTCGAGCGTTTTGTCATTTAAATTGACATGGGTCATTTCCACTTCATCTTTAGGCAACGAATCGATCGTCACCACAAAATTGTGGTTCTGGGAAGTGATCTCGATCTTCCGGGTCTTGAGGTCCATGACGGGCTGGTTATTGCCATGGTGCCCGAACTTGAGTTTTGAGGTCTTGCCGCCAAGGGCCTGCCCGATCATCTGATGACCGAGACAGATCCCGAACATCGGGACTTTGCCGATCAGTTTCCGGACGGTTTTAACCAGATATTGCACCGCCGCAGGATCGCCAGGACCATTCGCAAGAAAAACACCTTGGGGTTGGTACGCCATGATCTCTCCCGCGGTCGCACTCGCCGGGACCACTTGAACGTTGAAGCCGTGCTGGTTGAGCTTCCGCAAGATGTTCCATTTGACGCCGCTATCCACGGCCACGATCTTAAACTTTTTTTTCTGAAAATCCCCCCAGGCAAACTCTGCCGGCATGATCTCGTTGAATTCAAAGGGTTTTTGACAGGTCACTTCTTTAACGAGATCCACACTTTCAATGCCTTTGGATTTTTTAGCTTTTCGGACGAGTTTCTTGGGATCCAGCTCCCCAGTGGAAATAATCGCTTTCTTCGCTCCCACGGTCCTGAGGTGCTTCACAAGCCTGCGGGTGTCGATCCCCTGGATGCCAAGGATATTGTATTGCTTTAAATATTGATCCAGCGTCATCTCGGAGCGGTAATTGCTCACCACCGGGCTCAGTTCCTTAATGATAAACCCTTCGACCCAGGGTCTGGAGGATTCTACATCGGCGGCGTTGATGCCGTAATTGCCGATATGGGGGTAGGTCATGCAGACCATCTGACCTTTATAGGAGGGATCGGTCAGGATCTCCTGGTAGCCCGTAAGCCCTGTATTGAAAACGACTTCCCCCAAGGCTTCGCCCTCGGCGCCGAAACCTTCGCCTTCGAACCACACACCATCCTCGAGGGCTAGTATCGCTTTCTTCATGGTTTTCCCCTGGGTAAGCACGTTAGTGGGCTTCCGAGCTGTCCCAATCCTCCCTCTAATTCGACGGGATGATTGGGCAGCCCCAATTTCCAAAAATCGAAAATTGATAGGTATTGGGACTGTCAAAATGCCTTCATTTTGGCGCATAGAATACTTCAGGTTTGGGCAACTGTCCAGCAGCGGATAATCGAAAAATCCGAGGCAATTTGGCCCCTCAATCTCGAAAAAAGTCCCGGCCCTGCCCCAATTCTCAATAAATTTTTTAATCGAAAATTGGGACTGGCACTGATTTCTTTTAAAAGACCATAGAGATCATGTGCCTGCCCCAACCTCCCCTAGAGCAAATAAGTGGGTCAGGACATCATCACCAGGGGAGACGATCCGAGGCCGGAAGAATCTCTTTTGAATGGCTTCATCCAATGGCCACTTCGCCGACTTCGCCGGTCCGGATACGGAAACACTCCTTGAGATCAAGGACAAAGATCTTTCCGTCACCGATATGTCCCGTTCGTGAACCTTCTTTGATCGCATCCACGGTCGGCTTCACAAAAGCCTCGTTGACTGCGATCTCGAGTTTTATTTTCTTCAAGAGCCGGCCACCTTCCTTGTGGCCCCTATAAACCTCCGAGATCCCCTTCTGGCGCCCGCGTCCCAGGACATTGGTCACGGTCACAAGATGGATCTCTTTTTCCTCAAGGATCCGCAAAACTTCATCCAACCGGTCCGGTTGGATCACTGCAACGATGTATTTCATGACATCCTCCTTTTTAATTTAGTCCAACATGGTGTAGGCAGACTCGCGATGTTGCGTGAGATCAAGCCCGATGCGTTCTTCGTCCTCAGAAACACGCAGACCCACTAGGGCGTCCACGATCTTCAGAAGCACAAAAGAGACGATGAATGAATAGACAATCGTGATGACCACGGCCTTCAGCTGGACCAAAAAGAGTCCCGGGTTCCCGTAGACAAACCCGTTATTCCCGGCCGGATTGATGGCTTTTGTGGCCCAAAGACCTGTCGCAAGCGCGCCCCAGATCCCGCCGATGCCGTGCACGCCAAAAGCGTCCAGTGAATCGTCATAACCGAATTTTGTTTTGACCACGGCGACAAAGAAATAGCAGATCAGTGAAACCCCGATACCAATCCAGATGGCATCCATCGGCCCGACGAATCCCGCGGCAGGCGTAATAGCAACGAGCCCAGCCACAGCGCCCGTGATCATGCCGAGCATGGTGGGCTTGGAGCTGATCTTCCATTCCAGCAAAGACCAGGTCAGACCCGCGGCAGCGGCAGCGACATGCGTCACCACGATGGCGCTCGTGGCAAGGCCGTTGGCGCCCAAGGCACTTCCCCCGTTAAATCCGAACCAGCCGAACCACAAAAGTCCCGCACCAAGCACCGCGAACGGAAGATTGTGCGGAGGCGACATATGGCTCGGATAACCTTTTCTTTTGCCCAGCACGAGTGCGCAAACGAGGGCCGCAACACCGGCGTTAATATGTACCACGGTGCCTCCTGCGAAATCCAAAGCTCCCGCATTTCTCAAGAAACCGCCCACACCCCATACCCAATGGCAAACGGGATCATAAACGAACGTGGCCCAAAGGAGTGAGAAAACGTAGAACGCAGAGAATTTCATGCGTTCTGCAAAAGCTCCCAGGATCAGGCCCGGGGTGATGATCGCGAACATCGCTTGATAGATCATGAAGGCTTGATGCGGGACCGTCGCTGAATAATCCGCGAAGGGTTCCAGACCGACGTCGCACAGGCCTGCCCAGCTCAAGCTCCCGATCATCCCCTTGATGTCCGGCCCGAACGAAAGGCTGTAGCCGAAGATCACCCATTGAAGCGTGATGATGCACATCAGCATGAAACATTGCATAAGCACCGAGAGCATGTTTTTCTTGCGGACCAACCCGCCGTAGAAGAACGCAAGTCCCGGCGTCATCAGGAACACGAATGCCGCGGACAGAAGCACCCAAGCTGTATCGCCCGTGTTGATAGCCGGCACAGCCGAGTCGGCGGCTAGGGCCAGCTTTGAGACTCCCATGAGAATAAGAAATCCTGTCACCCCTAAGAACCACCTATTTAATCTCCCCATCGCTTGCTTCTCCTTTTTGAGAGTCATCATCTTGCCGCCATACACCTGGCATTTGTATTTTGAATCCATAAAAGTCTTCTCACCCATGAATATAGGTATGCAAAAGGTGTGCCAACTTGGTCAGGAAACAAAAAATGAGAGGGAAAAATTTATTTTTGAGAGATTCAAAAAAGAAGATTTCTATGGAAAACAAAAAGGCCTTCCTGAGGGAAGGCCTTTTTATACTGTGTAACAGCGAAGGGTAAGGGTAAAGGTATAGGGGACAGGCATTAATTTACTGCCTGCCCCAATTTTCAATAAAAAATATTTAAATCGCCAATTGGGACTGGCACTGATTTCTTTTTGAAATCAACAGGGATCATGTGCCTGTCCCTTAGAGCACCTTTTATAACTTGAAGAGCATTTCTGCGTAGGTCGGGACCGGCCAAAGGTTTGCCGGGGTCAACCCTTCCAACGCATCGATATCCTTGCGCAAAGCATTCATTGCGACAACGACCTTGTCCCGGAACGCTTCGGCACGCTTTGTGATATCCGGAACACCGTGTGCTTTCTCGATCGCCGCCTCAAGCAATTCGAGCTTCTCATTTGCGGATTCCAGAAGACCGGTCACTTTCGTAAGCAGCTCTTTCTGAACTTTTGCGGAACCGGCCACTGCCTTCACCTGCGCGATCGTCTTGGCAAGATCCTTGGTGAATTCCATGACCGCCGGCAGATACTGCCGTTTCACCATCTGGACCGCCGCCTGGGCCTCAATATTCACATGCTTCACATAGATCTCGAGATAGATCTCATAGCGGGAGTGCAACTCCCCTGCCGAAAGCACTTTGTACTTTTCAAAAAGCTTGATGGCTTCCGGAGTGGCCATCGAGGCGAGCGCCTCGACGCCCGTTTTGACGTTCGGAAGACCGCGCTTCTTGGCCTCGGCGACCCACTCGTCCGAATAGTTGTTCCCGTTAAAAATGACCCGCCCGTGCTTTTTCATAGCATCCCGGACGATCGCGGCCGCTTCCTTGTGGAGACCGTTCTTGCCGGCTTTCTCAAGACGAGTTGCGATCTCATCCAGCGCTTCCGATGCGATCACATTGATCACAATGTTGGGGCCTGAAATAGATGCCGAGGACCCCACCATGCGGAACTCAAACTTATTGCCGGTAAAGGCGAATGGCGAAGTCCTGTTCCGGTCCGTGTTATCTTTTGGAAGGTGGGGCAGGGAATCCACGCCGACCTGCACAAAATGCTGCCCGCGGCTTGCGACTTTCTTGCCCGTGGCGATCCCTTCCAGGATCTCCGTGAATTCATCCCCCATAAAGATCGAGATGATGGCCGGCGGAGCCTCATTCGCGCCAAGCCGGAGATCGTTCCCTGGATTTCCGCAGCTCGCGCGCAATTTTGCCGCATGACGGTCCACCGCCATGATCATCGCGCTCACAAAGATAAGGAACTGTTCGTTCTCGGAAGGTGTTCTCCCCGGTTCGAGAAGGTTCTGCCCGTCATCAGTCGAAAGCGACCAGTTATTGTGCTTGCCGGATCCGTTCACACCTGCGAACGGTTTTTCATGAAGAAGGCACACAAGGTCGTGACGAAGGGCCACTTTCTGCATCGTCTCCATCACGAGTTGATTGTGGTCCGCCGCGATGTTGGTCGTGGAAAAGATCGGCGCCATTTCGTACTGAGAGGGCGCGACCTCGTTGTGCTTGGTCTTGGAAGAAATGCCCATCTTCCAAAGCTCGATGTCGAGGTCCCTCATGAAGTCGGCGATGCGGTCTTTGATCGCGCCGAAATACTGGTCCTCCAGTTCCTGTCCTTTCGGGGCGGGCGCGCCAAAAAGCGCTCTCCCGGAAACGATCAGATCGAGACGTTTCTCATAGCACGTTTTATCGATCAGAAAATATTCCTGCTCGGGGCCGACCGTCGAAGTCACCCGTTTGACGGTTTTATTGCCGAGCGCCTTCAGAACGCGGACCGCCTGTTTGGAGACCGCTTCCATGGAACGGAGGAGCGGGGTTTTCTTATCCAGCGCCTCGCTCGTATAGGAGCAGAAAGCCGTCGGGATGCAGAGCGTCACATTGTCCGAGGCATCGGTCTTGAGGAATGCCGGAGACGTGCAATCCCAGGCCGTATAGCCGCGCGCTTCGAACGTGGAGCGCAAGCCGCCGCTTGGGAAAGACGAAGCGTCCGGTTCTCCTTGGGTCAGCTGTTTGCCGGAAAACTCCATGATCACGCTGCCGTCTTCGGTCGGCGCAATAAAAGAATCGTGCTTCTCCGCGGTCCGACCGGTCAAAGGCTGGAACCAGTGCGTGTAATGCGTGGCGCCCTTCTCGATCGCCCAATCCTTCATCGCGCTCGCAACGACGTTGGCGACCTCGAGGGAAAGAGGCAATCCTTCTTGGATCGTTTTCTTCAAGGCCTTGTAAGTGTCCTTCGGGAGCCTTTCCTTCATCACCCGATCGTTAAAAACATTGCTTCCGAAAATTTCTGTCACATCAATGTGTTTGTGCATATAAATCTCCCCCTTTTGTGTAAAAAGTAAGATGCAAGATCTATGCCAATTTGCGGCTTAAGATCACCCATGGATGATAGCGCTTCGGGCTCCACTTGTCTACAATTTTGTAGATATTTTCGTTGTCTACAATTTTGTAGACTACTTAAGGTTGTAGAGCTTGGCTTTATAGCCCAAGATCCGCTCCGTGACTCCGAGGATCTTGGCTGCCCTTCGCTGGTTCCCGCCCGTTTTTTGGAAGGCCTCCTGGATCAATTTTCTTTCGAGTTTTTCAACAGCGCCGGGAAGATCCCCGGAAACCTCCTCGTTTGTCCCCTCCTCGGCAGAAGGTTGGCGGGTTTTAAACTGGACCGCAACCGGATGGCCCTTGCGGCCTGGGATCGGAAAAAGATCGGCGCTGAGCGTATCCGATTTGCAGTGGATCACGGCCCTTTCGATCGCGTTTTCGAGCTCCCGGATATTTCCGGGCCATGCGTAGCCCATCAGGTACTCCATGGCCTCGTCGGAAACATACTTGACCTTCCGGCCATTCTCAAGGGCTGCTTTTTTTAGAAAATGTGCGACGAGAAGCGGGATATCTTCCCTCCTCTCCCGTAAAGAAGGCAAAAGGATCGGCACCACGTTCAGCCGGTAATAAAGGTCTTCCCGGAACTGCTTCTCCTGGATCGCCTTCTCGAGATCGCGATTCGTCGCCGCGATGACGCGCACATCGATGCGGATTGTTTGGGTCCCTCCCACGCGCTCGAATTCTTTCTCTTGAAGCGCGCGCAAAAGCTTCGCTTGCGTCGAGGCCGAGATATCCCCGATCTCATCGAGAAAGAGCGTTCCCCCGTCGGCCATCTCAAAACGTCCCAATTTCTTTGCGGCTGCTCCGGTAAAGGCACCTTTTTCATAGCCGAAAAGTTCGCTTTCCAGGAGCGTTTCCGGCAATGCCGCGCAAGATACTTTCACGAACGGGCCCTTGGCGCGATGGCTTCCATAATGGATCGCGTGCGCCACCAGTTCTTTCCCGGTCCCGGTTTCCCCACGCAGAAGCACGGTCGAACGCGTCCGGCTCACCATATCGATGGCCTCATAGACTTCTTCCATGCGCTTGCTCTTCCCGATGATATGGGCCGGATGGAACTTTTTGGCAAGCTCGCGCTTTAACTCCACGTTCTCGAACTGAAGCTTCGCCTTTTCTTTTTCGCGCATGCGATAGTTCGCGACGGTTTGCGCAAGAATGGAACTGATAATGGTGAGAAGCCTCAGGTCTTCATCGAGTGAAACATCCCCTTCAAAAAGACGGTCCACGCTCAGCGCACCGATGGTTTCCTGGTCGATCTTGATGGGAACACAGATAAAGGCGATGCGATTGCGGCGAAAATCTTTCCGCGCGCCGGTGCGATTAAGGAAAAGCGGCTCTTCTCCGATGTTCGGCACCGCGATCGGCTCTCCTGCCTCCACGACCTTGCCGGTGATCCCTTCCCCGACCTTATAGCGGCCTTTCCTTTTAGCCTGATCATTAAGGCCATGGGCGATCTCGATCGTGAGGCTTTCTCCGTCAGCGTCCAAAAGCGTTAAGGTCCCGCGATGCATCCCCATTTTCTCATGGAGCACATCCAGCGCTTTTTTCATTCGTTCTTCGATCGGGATCGGCACCGTCATGTGCCGGGTGATCTCATAGAGTACGCTGAGCTCTTGGATCTTACGTTGAAGTCCGCCGGAAGGCTTTGTTTTTTCGCTGCTCATATTTTTTCTTTATCTTCGACGTTTCCGTCTCACTTGAAGGAACTACCTAAAATGCCGCCGGTTCCTATCACAGAGAAATCCGACCCGAAACTGCCCTATGAATCTCTAACGGGCTGGACTCCATAAAGAACGATGCCTGCGCGGTTGGCTTTCTCCACGAAAATGTCTTTACCGATAAAGAGGGTCTTGTGCGCCTCGAAGGCGAACGCCTCGGCATCCGCTTCGATCAACCCCTCCAGGGTCTTCAGGCCCACCGCCGGCACATCGAAACGCATGTCCTGGTTCGGCTTGGCGATCTTCACGACAATGATCTTCCCGCGTCCGAGCGCCCCGCCGCGGCGTATCGCATCGTCCGTACCTTCGATCGCTTCGACCGCAAGCACCGTTTTTTTCTTCACGACCACTGTCTGTCCGATATCCGCGCCGGAGATCTTTTGCGCCATTTCAAACCCGAAATTGATATTGTCCATAACGGACTTGGAGGGCTTCTTTTTCCCGAGGAGACCCGGTCCCGGCATCATGTCTTTGAGAAGGCATGTCGAGTCTTGGAGTGTGATACCCTTTTTAAAAAGGTAATCCGCAATACCCCTGAGAAGGGAATCGTCTTTGTGGTCCTTGAGCTTCACCAGGACCGCCATCATGTCAAGATCGAACCGCACGTTCTCTTTGAAAAAACGTACTTTCTCGATCTTGCCGGCCATCATGGCTTCGTGGGCACCTTCGTCCTTCAGGAATTTTGAAAGTCTCTTAAGCTCGCCCACCTTCACCCATGAAAAAGCGTCTGAAAGCTTTTCCAAAGCGGGGTCGGCCTCTTGCTCGATGGCGCAGGTCACGACCCGGTATCCCGTCCGCTTGGCCTCTTCGGCCACCAGGATGGGAAAACGGCCGTTCCCTGCAATAATGCCCATGGTCTTCATAATAACCGCTCCCTCATCAAAGATACTTACAAGCCTGAAAAACTTCGTAATGTTTTGGTTTTGGACATTTTAGACGACATTCCTCCTCCCGGACGCAAGATCACGGGAGAATATTCACATTGCCCGCTGATATTAAAAAAATCTGAAACCATGATAGACACTTGCTGTCCTTGTACAGCACTTGAGATTTCCTTCGTTGCTTGATGATAATTTAAAATACCGAAAACCTTTTTCGTTTCATTTGCCATGATCTGCGTCACTACCACCGAAATCCTTGTGCCGTCGTCCTCGGTGTATTCCAGCTTGTCGCCCACTCTGACCGTTCCCTGAAGAATCGCTCCTCGAAAAACAATTCCACGCCTTGTAATGCCAAAAAGATTTTGGATTTCCATCTCAAAGGATGAATTCATAGGAGCCATACTCCTAATCCATGATTTATTTCCAACCGGGAGGACTATCCGCAAATGCCCCGTTCGGACTTTTCCAGAAAATCGACGATCGTCTGAATGGAAGGACTTGAAGGAATATCTTGTTGGATCTGTTTAATGACGTTCTTTAAGATAAGACCCGACTTGAAGATGATCTTGAAGGCTTTTTTGATGGCTGATTTTTCTTCTTGGGAAAATCCCGCGCGGTCCAGGCCCACAGTATTGATCCCGAAAGCATGCGCCGGATGGCCGTCGACCATCATAAAAGGCGGAATGTCTTGCACGACCTTGGAGCACCCCCCCGTGATCGATAATTTTCCGATCCGGACGAATTGATGGACCGCGGAGAGTCCCCCGAGGATCGCTCCGTCCTCCACGATCACATGGCCTGCGAGCGTGGCATTATTGGCGAGCGTCACGCCGTTATGGATCATACAATCATGCGCCACATGCGAGTAGGCCATCAGGAGATTGTCATTTCCGACCACGGTCTCGGTGCCGTTCAGGGTCCCGGGATTGAGGGTCGCGTACTCACGGATCGTGTTACGGTCGCCGATCTTGAGGAAACTCATGCCGCCGTCGGCTTTTTTATCCTGCGTCAAACTTCCGACCACCGCACCGGTGAAGATCTCATTATCTTCTCCGATCGTGGTGTGTCCTTCGATCGTCACACGCGGCCCGACTTTTGTGCGCGCTCCGATCTTCACAGTCCCTTCGATAATGACCCAGGGCCCGATCTCAACCCCTTCGCCTAAAACGGCGTCCGGATGGACGATCGCCGTCGGATGGATCATTATTCCCGGTCGACCACTGCGAACTTCACATCCGCTTCGCATACAAGTTTATCCCCCACGTAGGCTTTGCCGGAACATTGACCGAACTTGGCGCGTTTTTTCAGGACCTCGACCTCCATCCGGAGCGTATCCCCCGGAAGGACCGGACTGCGCCACTTGACGGCATCGACGCTCATGAAGTAGGCGATCTTGCCACGGTTCCCGGCCTCGCCCAGCATGATCACGCCGCCCACCTGCGCCATGGCTTCCACGATCAGCACCCCGGGCATCACAGGATGACCCGGAAAATGCCCCTGGAAAAAATAATCGTTCATGGTGACCTGTTTGAAACCCGTAGCGCGCGTCCCCGGCACAAAGTTCTCGATCCGGTCCACGAAGAGAAAGGGGTATCGATGCGGGATGATCTTTTGGATCTCCTCCACATTCAGCGTTTTGGGGAGGGGTTTCGGTTCAGCGGGAGCGTTCATCATCAATTTCCTCACGAGTTCGACGTTAAGGGCGTGGCCGCTCCGGGAAGCGATCACATGCCCGCGGATGAATTTTCCGCACAAAAAAAGGTCCCCAAGGATATCCATGATCTTGTGGCGACAGGCTTCGTTCTCAAAACGCAAAGTGTTCTGGAGCGGCCTGTTCTTTTCAAAAATAAGCGTGTTGGAAGGATTCGCGCCTTTCCCAAATCCCTGGGAAAGCAAAAGCTCTGCCTCCTTTTTAAGGCAAAAAGTGCGAGCCGGCGCTATCTCCCGTTCAAAGATCTCCGGGATGATCGGAAGCGAAAGGTGCTGGTCCAAAAGGTCCGTATCCCGATAGTTAAGCATGTAGGAGATCGAGAGTGAATCCGCGGGTAAGATCACGATCGACTGATCGCCCTGGTCGATATAGACGGGCGTCTGGATCGTTAGGAATTGCCGTTCCGCGCTCTGCTCCTCGAGGCCGGCGGCCATCAGACCCCCCGTGAATTCCAGGGCGCTCCCGTCCATCCCAGGAACTTCTTCTCCGTCGATCTCCACGAGAGCATTATCGATCCCGAGCCCGTGAAAAGCGGCCATAAGATGTTCGATCGTACGAACGCGGCCCTTTCCGGCCATGATCGCAGTTTGGCGCATTTCATCGGCACAGACGTTCTCGATCGAAGCTTTGACCTTGAGGTCCGGGGCAAGATCAACGCGGCAAAAAAGTATCCCGGAATTTTCCAAAGCCGGGCCTACGCACACCGTCACTTTGCGGCCGGTATGAAGCCCTAATCCTTCGAAAACGGCCTTGTTTTTGAGAGTCCTTTGTTTCATTGTTCTCAGGGCTTCAAGCCTTCTTGTACTTCTTCGCGAGTTCCGCGGAGACCTGCGCCGTGATGTCAAAGGACTTCTTCTGGGCAAGAAGCACGCGCTTATTGAAGACCATATCGTACCCGCCTTTAGCCGAAAGGTCCTGGACAATGTCGTCGATCTCCTGGAAGATCTCACGAACCACTTTATCCCGCTGTTCCGCAAGCTGCTGGCGGACATTGCGATCAAAGTCCTCGAGCTGGCGCTTCTTTTCGATGATCTGTTCCTGCTTGGCGGTACGGGTGTCGGCCGCAAGAAGAGCCATTTCATCTTCCATGGACCGGATCTTGGCCATCAGATCATTTCTCTCTTTTTCCTTGGCCTCTCCGGCGGTCTTAAGCACCAGATCCTGGTCCTTGGTTTTTTGGTAATTATCAAAAACCTCACCCACATCGACATACGCAAACTTCACCTCGGCTGCAAAGGCCGGAAAGCTCAAACTCAACATCATGAATATTGCTAAAAAAACGGCTATCATTTTACGGCTCACGGTATTTCTCCTCTTTTGAATGAAACGATGGTTGAAATTTTTTAGAAACTACGGCTCAAACTAAATTCAAAACGGCCATTTTTGTCCTTGGTATCCCGGTTCGCAATGGGAAGACCATAATAAAAAGCCAGAGGCCCGATGGGTGTCTTAACTTTGATCCCGGGACCCACGCTTACGGCGAATTTCCCGAAATCGATATTGTAAGAATCGCTACTGACACTGCCTGCGTCAATAAACACCACGCCGCGAAAGGCATCAAGGTAAGGGAGCGGGAACGTATAGTCCAGGTTCACAACAGCCAGGGTCTGACCACCTATGGCTTCCCCATTCTCCTGTGGACCCACGCGCCGGTAATTAAAACCGCGCACCGTGCCCAGGCCGCCGGCAAAGAACCTGTCGTAGGCCGGCGTCGTGGATGATTTCCCAAATGCCTGCGACGTAGCCAAGCGGGCCTGAAATTCGATCTGGTGCTTTTTATGGAACGTGAGGTATTCCGTGTACCCCGACCTCAGAATATAAAACTCCTGGTCACCGCCAAGAAAACTTCCGACCAACTCGCCCGCGAGATTGAGCACGCGCCCCTTGGTGGGACTGAAAACGTTGTCGCGATTGTCAAAAGTCGTGAAAGCGCGAAGCCTGGAAAGCCAATCCGGCCCGTCAAATTCTGTGACGGAAATGGGCGCATCATCCGCGATATCCTTGAGTTTCACATTCTCCAACGTGTATCCGCCGCCCAGCCGGAGCACGTCCTTAAAAAGACGCGACAAAGTCGTGGAAGCGCCCATCCTTCTTTCGCCAAAAAGGGTGTTTTCATTGTCTTGCGAATTGAGAAAAAGGTTCGTGCCCCAGGAGATCGGCTTATTGAAGAGGTAGGGTTCCACAAAACTGACGTCGTATTCCTGGTGGATGGTTCCAATCTGCCCGCGGATCGCAAGTGATTGCCCGCCGCCCGTGAAACGCGGCCAGTTGAGGATGTCAAAATTGCGTTGGGAGATCTCGGCAAAACCCATGAAGGTGTCAATGGAGCTGACCCCGCCGCCAAAAGAAAGTTCCCCGGTGCGTTTTTCTTTCACCCGGAAAATAAGGTCCTTGCGATTTGTCCCGGAATCCGTGGGCTCGGTATCGTAAGTGATCTCTTCAAAGTAATTCAGATTTTGGAGACGTTCCTTGGATTTCTCGATCTTCTTGCCATCGAAACGCTCACCCGGACGGATGCGAAGTTCACGGCGGATGACCTTGTCGCGGGTCTTGGTGTTCCCGCGGATCTGGACCTTCTCCACGAAATAGAGGTCTCCCTCCTGGACCTCGTAGGTGACATCTACTTTTCCGCTGTCCCGGTTCAGCTTTACGTCGGGCACTACACGAGCGTCAATATAGCCCTCGCTGGCGTAGAATTGACGTATCTTTTCGATATCCTGCGCGACATAAAATTGCGAATAGGTCAGGCCGGGAAGCATCTCGAGCTGCTGCCAAAGCTCGGACTCCGGAAAAAGAGTGTTGTCCTTGAACTTGATCTCGCCGGCAAGATAATGCTGCCCCTCGTCGATCCTGATCAGGATCCGGATCGTGTTATGGTCCTTGTCATAATCGAACTCCGGCAACACCTTCACGTCCAAATAACCTTCTTTTTGATAAAAAAAACTGATCTTCTCAAGATCTTTCTCAAAATCACCTTCTTTGAACGTTCCGAACAGGAACCATTTTTTCTCTTTTGTCTTCATGAGTTTCTGAAGTTGCCGGGGTTTGAACGCGTGCGTCCCCTCGAAAGAGATCTTGGAGATCTTGAACTTTTTCCCCTCGAAGACCTTGAACGAGATCACGGCTTCTTTGGTCGACGGATCCACGTTCACTGCGACCTGAAGGTCCACGAACCGGAATCCTTTATCTGCATAAAGTTTACGGATGTCCTCTTCGCCTTTTTTGACGGCCCTGCGGTCCAGGATCTGCCCCTCGATCACGCCGAACGTCTTGCGGAGTTTTTCTTCTTTAAAGGTGGTGGCGCCTTCGAATATGATCTGCTTAACGATCGGTTTCTCGTCCACCTCCACGATCAATTTATAACCTTCGGGAAGATCTTCCACTTCCAATCTCACATCCTCAAAAAATCCGGTCGCATAAAGGCGCTTGATATCTTCGTTCACGGTCTTCTGTTTGAGGGCAAGCCCTTGCTTGGTCTGGATCTTGCTCAAGATGGTGTTCGTACTCACAATGCGATTTCCACGAACATCCGTTGCCACGACTTTCTTTTCGGCCTGAGGCGCACTTTGAGAATCGGTTGCAACAGGTCCGGAGACGGGCTTCTGAACATTAGCAGCTGCAACGGCTTCAGCAGCCTTTTTCTCAGCCGTATCTTCGGCGAAGGCTACGGAAGAAGAACCCGCGCAAAAGGATAAGCTTAGAAGCAGTATGATCAAACGTTTCATGCAGGCTCCTCGGATCTGAAAAATTCGGGATTATCGAAACGCGTCCATTCTTTAAGAAACACGAGCGGGATAACGCCCGTGGGCCCATTGCGCTGTTTGGCGATGATCGCCTCGGCCTTGTTTTTGTTCTCTTCGGACGGCTGATAATACTCTTCCCGGAAAAGAAATACAACTACGTCCGCGTCCTGTTCAATGGCGCCGGACTCGCGAAGATCGGAAAGCTGCGGACGATTGCCGGTCCTGGACTCCACCGCACGTGAAAGCTGGCTCACCGCGATGACGGGAACACGGATCTCACGGGCAAGAGCCTTGAGAGATCTGGAGATCTCGGAGATCTCCTGCTGACGGTTCTCGGAGGATTTCGAACCTTGCATCAGCTGCAAGTAGTCGATCACGATCAGTGAAATATCGTGCTTCATTTTAAGACGGCGCGCCTTGGCCCGGATCTCGAGTACCGTCTGGCCCGGTGTATCGTCGATAAAGATCGGTGCCTCGGAAAGTTTACCGGCTGCATTCGTCAGTTTCGGCCAATCCTGATGAGAGAGATATCCCGTACGGACCTTTTGCGCGTCCACACGCGCGTGCGAACAGAGCATTCTCTGAACAAGTTGCTCTTTACTCATTTCAAGCGAAAAAACAACGACGGGTTTCTTTAGATTGATGCCTGCATGTTCGCAGATTGCCGTGGCGAAAGCGGATTTTCCCATCGAGGGACGACCCGCCACAATGATCAGGTCCGAAGGTTGGAGTCCCGCGGTCTTCATATCGAATTCGTGAAAACCGGTCGCAATGCCTGTGACATGTTCCTTGCGCTGGAAAAGCTGGTCGATCGTTTCCATGCTCTCATGGATAATATCTTTGATCCGAACGGTCTTATTTTCGATTTGTGACTGGCCGATATCGAAGATCATTTTCTCCGCACTGTCGATCATCTCACGGGCATTGCCTTCGGCCTCGAGACTGTTCTGCACAATTTGCGTTCCGGATTGGATGAGCTTGCGAAGGAGCGCCTTGTCTTTGACGATCCGGGCGTAATGTTCAATGTTCGCCGCGGTCGGCACGATCGTTGTCAACTGCGTCAGATAACTGATCCCGCCCAGTTCTTCAAGCTGCTTGCGTTTCTTGAGCTCCTCGGAGACAGTGATGAGATCCACGGGGTGGTTGTTGGAAAAAAGGGTGGTCATCGCACTGAAGATGTTTTGATGACGCTGGTCGTAGAAAAAATCGGGGGTCAGGACTTCGATGGCCTTCGTAAGCGCGATCTCGTCAAAAAACATCGCGCCCAGAACGCTCATTTCAGCTTCGCGATTCTGGGGCGGAAGTTTTTCGTAAAGATTGACCGTTGTCTGTATTTCAGCCACAAATGACCTCTAAAGAGGTTTAAGACGGTTCCCGGACGAGTTCGACCGTCAGGCGCGTCTTGACCTGCGGGTAGATCTCAAGATCAACCTGATGCGTGCCCAAGGTCTTCAAAGGATCTTTGATACGGATCTGTTTTTTTTCGAAGCTGTGTCCTTGCTTTTCGAGCGCCGCACGGAGATCCTCGGCGGTCACGGAGCCATAAAGCTTTTCGCCTTCACCCGCACGAACTTCAAGTGTGATCGTAAGGTCTTTCATCTCTTTGGCGCGTTTTTCGGCCGCTTCTTTTTCCTTAGCCTTGCGCGCGGCACTTCGGACGCGCTTTTCCGCAAAGAACTGCTTATTGGCGCGGGTCGCCGGGATCGCAAGTTCCTGCGGCATTAGAAAATTCCTTGCGAATCCGTCGCGCACACGCACGACGTCGCCTTTTTTGCCGACATCTGCCACATTTTTTAAAAGCAATAACTCCATGGATCGATTCCCCTTTTTCTTTTTTAAAATGCTCCCGGTGATCAGTTCGCCTGGAACGCCAAAAGCCCCGAATGACGTGACTTTTTAATGAGACGTGTGAGCGTGCGTTGGTCCTTCGAGTTCAAACGCGTGATGCGACGAGGCAAGATTTTGCCTTTCTCAGTAATATATTTCCCGAGCGCTTCCACATCTTTATAGTCCATAGGCGGCAGCACGCGACGCATGCGCTTGCGTACGGGCCGGGAGGGACTCCGGGCCGGCGAACCGTAACCCTTTTCTCCTTTTTTGGGACCCCGGGCATTTTTGTCGAACGGTTTTTTCTTTTCGTCTTTTCCAAACCTTGAAGAGGATCTCGGTTTCATATTTTTTATACCTGGCTGATTTAGAAGGGAATTTCTTCGTCGGGTTTAAGTTCGTCCTTTGAAAGGGAGACGGAATCCTTTTTGGAAGGCATGCCGCCCTCCGGGGCTTCAAAAATGCTTTCATCCACGTCCATGGTCGGCACATCCGCCCCCTCGCCCCTTCCGCTGCCGGGTTTTGATCCGAGGAACTGGACATTGTCGGCGACCACTTCCGTGGAATACCGTTTATTACCATCCGGGCCGTCCCAACTCCGGGTCTGGATCCTTCCTTCCACAAAGACGGGACGGCCTTTTTTCAGATACTCATTACAGATCTCCGCAAGACGCGCCCAAACCACGATCCGGATAAAACAAACTTCCTCTTTTTTTTCCCCGGCCTTGGAATTATACGTGCGATTCACAGCGATCGTAAAAGTCGTCACCGCCTGTCCCGAGGGGATGTAACGAAGCTCCGGATCCCGGGTAAGATTCCCGATCAACATGACTTTGTTCAAACTTACGGCCATAGGTCACCCGATGTTTTGCGTGTTGGATTGATTATACTTTGGACGTTGTAACAGGAGCGGCGGGAAGAGGCGCTAACGCCGGCTTCTTCGCGGGAATACTCACCATATATCTCAAAAGGTTTTCTTGAAGCTCCAGTTCTTTACGGAAATCCTGCGTCCGGGACGGGTCCATTTCAAATTCAAAAACGAACGTCCTGCCGTCCTTGTACTTGCGGATCATGTGACCGAGCGCCCTTTTCCCAAGATCGGTCTTCTGGATCACCTTCCCTTGGAATTTCTCGATCCATTTTACAACCTCCGCGGCAGGGTCTTTGTGCCCCTCTCCTGTGATCTCCGGCGGAAAAATAAATAAACCCTCGTATTTTTTCATCGTACACTCCCTCAGAATCTAGTACCGTTTTCCATTAATTTCTAACGGTTAACGGTGCAAGTACTGCGAACCCTTCAAATTTGAAGCAACGCGGTGCTAGATTAAAATGATAACTCTTTCCGTAAGTTTCATAAACAGAAGCTACAGAAGCAGTTATGAAGCTTTTAGGCCTTTGAAAAGGCTAAAAGAGGAGACAATGTAACATAAATGCATCGCTTGGGCAAGAAAAGTTCCAAGGCTCACAACCCTCTACACCACTGCGGCATTGACCCTGTTCATGGCCTTCGTCAAAGGCTCCGAGATCCAGGCGCGGCATGCCTCCATCCCTTTTCCCAGAAGCTCTTTCATTTTCTTCTCTTCTGCGACGGTGAAAGCGGAAAGCACATAATCCCGAAGCGGCCCGGCAGAGTCCGTAAGCTCTGCTCCTGCCTTATTTGCCCGGGAACCGATCCCGATCCGAAGCCTCGGATATTCACGGCCTTCGAGATGTTCTTCGATCGAGGCAAGCCCGTTATGCCCGCCCGAACTTCCCTCGCCTCGCAAACGGAACTTTCCGAACGGCAACGCGATATCATCGACCACGATCAAAAGATCTTTGTTTGCAGCGATTTTCCAGTACTTTACGAGCGCCACGACCGCTTCGCCGGAAAGGTTCATATAGGTTAACGGATGGGCCAGATGAAACGTCTCGCCATTCCACGAGACTGAGGCTAAGGCCGCCTTCTGGGACTTTTTAAAAGCAAACTTCACTTTCTCTGTTTCGGCAATAAACTCCACGAGCCGGCGGCCGATGTTGTGCCTCGTGCGGGCGTATTCGTCCCCGGGATTCCCAAGCCCAACGATGAGTTTCATCAGAACCCTCAAGATCCTTCCGGAAGTGCTTGCGCGGTTCCCGGAAGATCCTTTATTACTTTCCTTCTTTCCCCGGTGCTGCAGCAGGTTTTCCCGCGGCAGGTGCGCCTGGTTTGGCCGCAGCGGGAGCGGCTTTCGCAGGAGCGCCTTCTTCGCCTTCCTTGTCCTTCTTGCCCTTTTCCATAACCTCGGGCTCAACGGCGCCCTCTTCGGCAGGCTTTACTTCTTCTTCGCGAGGAGGATGGATCGCAAGAACCACTTCCTCCGGTGCAAGCAGGCACTTGATCCCCTGCGGGAGCGTCAAGTCCTTCACGTGGACCGCATCGTTGATCTTCATGGCCTTTGTTTCGATCTCGATCTTTTCCGGGATCTGCGTAGGCAAACACTCCACATCGATCTCGCGGTGTACAAGATCGAGTGACCCGCCCTCCTTGATGCCGGGTGCTTCTTCAATGTGAAGGAGAACCACCGGCACTTTGACCGTGATCCTTTCGTTGAGCGAGATGACCATGAAATCGATATGGTCGATCTTGTCCGTGACCGGATTGTTCTGGATCGCCTTGATGCGACATGTCGATTCTTTCATCTTCACACCTTCGACCTGAAGCGTGATCAGAACGTTTGCGCCGGCCTTCGTATGGATCGCTTTGAGAAATGCCCGGTCCGGCACTTCGATCGCGAGCGGTTTCATGCCGTGGCCGTAGACCACGGCCGGAAACATTTCGTTGCGGCGGACCGCGCGTGCCTTGCGGGTCCCGTCGGCATTACGTGTCTTGGCTTGTAATTCAAAAGTTTGCATTTCAAATTCCTCCTTGATGTCCTTTGATTAAGACGGAAACGACTTCCCTCTTGTTCGGTTTATGCTTCAACCCCTGCGCTCGAAAAAAGTGTGCTGATCGACTCGTTGTAATGGATCCGATAGATCGCGTCCGCCAAAAGCGAGGCGATCGAAAGCTGGGTGATCTTTTTGATCCGTTTTTCCTTCCCGAGCGGAATACTGTTCGTTACGATAAGCTCCTTGATGACGGAACCCCGGATCCTCTCCACGGCCTTTCCGGCCAAGACAGGGTGCACAATGTTAGCATAGATATCCAATGCCCCTGCTTTCTTGAGGGCCGTGGCAGCTTCCACAAGCGAGCCGCCCGTCGAGATCATATCATCGATGATGATGACATTCTTCCCGGCCACGGAACCGATAATGTGCATCACATGCGTCTGGGACGCGCTCTCACGGCGCTTGTCTACGATCGCGAAAGCACAATGAAAAAGTTTGGCGTATCCCCGTGCCATCTTGATCCCGCCCACGTCGGGCGAAACGACTACGAGATCCTTAATCTTCTTTTTCTTAAAATAGCTCCCCATCACATTGATCGAATAGAGATGGTCCACCGGGATATCGAAGAATCCTTGGATCTGTCCCGCATGAAGGTCCATCGCAAGCACACGATTCGCGCCGGCGCTCACGATCAGGTTTGCCACAAGTTTCGCGGTGATTGGAACGCGCGGTTTGTCCTTGCGATCCTGGCGGGCATAGCCAAAAAATGGCAACACCGCCGTGATCCGCTTGGCTGAAGCACGCCGCGCGGCGTCGATCAAGATCAAAAGTTCCATCAGGCTTTCGTTGGGAGGCGTGCAAGTCGGCTGAACGATAAAAACATCTTTGCCCCGGATATTATCGCGGATCTGGAGCTGGATCTCCCCCTCCGGGAAACGGCCGAGCAGTACATCGCCTAGCGGAATGCCGAGATACTTGGCGATCTCCCTGGCGAGCTCCGGATGAGAGCTCCCCGTTAAAAGGACCATATCCCCATTCTGCTTTTTCTGGATCTTTTTCATAAGAATACCCTACCTTTTCTTCTTTGAGACGGGCCGGGCCGGAACGCCGACGACCACATCTCCTTTTTTAATTTTTATCTTTGGGATCACCACCGACCCCGCGCCAGTCCTCACCCCGTCCGGGATCCGGACGGGCGCTACAAAAACGGTATTGGATCCGATCATCACGTTTTTTCCGATCAGTGTTTGATGCTTTTTCTTTCCGTCAAAATTCGCGGTAATGGTCCCGGCCCCGACATTGGTTCCGTCGCCGATCACCGCATCCCCCAAATAAGTCAAATGCTTGGCCAAAACCTTTTTCCCAAGACGGCTCCGGTTCACTTCCACAAAACTTCCGATCACCGCTCCGTCGCCGATCACGGTGTTGTGACGGATTTTCGCAAACGGCCCGATCTCACTATCCTTACCGATCTCCACCCCGCTTTCAATAAAACACCACGGATAGATCGTGGTACCTTTGCCGATCTTCACGCCCGGCGCTACAAAAGTTTGCTCTGGCGCTATAAACGTCACGCCTCCCTCCTGATGTTTCGTGATCTCCCGCTCGTTTATTTTTTTTGTCACGGTGGCCAGATCTTTCTGGGAATTGATCCCCTGCCCCTCCTCCGCGCTCGCAAGTGAAAAAGCTTCTACGCAATAGCCTTCGCGCCGCAGGATCTCAATGGTATCCGTCAAATAATATTCGCCTTTTTCGTTATCCTGTCCGACCCCCTCCAGGGCTTCGAATAAAACTTTCTTATCAAAAAGATAGATACCGGTATTCACTTCCCGGATCGTACGCTCCTCAGGAGTAGCGTCCGTTTCTTCGCGGATCGCAGCAAAATGTCCCTCTTCCCTCACGATCCTTCCATATCCGGACGGGTCTTCTTGAACACAGGATAACACGCTGACATGCGCCCGCGATTTTTTATGCTCCGCCAGGAACTTCGCCAGCGTCTCCGGCTTCACAAGCGGCATATCGCCCGGCCATACGAGCACGGGACCTTGTGTGTTCTTGAGCGCCGGCCCGGCTACTCTGACCGCGTGCCCGGTCCCCTTTTGCTCGCGCTGAAGCACCGGGGTCGCGCCAGACACCTTCAAAAATGACCGCACTTTTTCGGCCTTGTAACCTACCACCACAAAAGGATTTTTCATTCCGGCCCCGGCCAGAGTTTCGAGCACATACCCAAGCACGGGCTTCCCGAACACCGGGTGCAGGACCTTCGGCAATTCAGAGCGCATCCGGGTCCCTTTCCCCGCTGCGAGAACAATGGCTTCCATGGTCATCCTTGTTTTAAATTTTATTTCTTTAATGGTTAACAAGAATTGTCCCAATTTCAGATTCTCTGAAATTGATAAAAATTGGGACTACCCCTTGATCCCGGTCAATTTGATACCTTCGACGAAAAACCGCTGATTGAATAAAAAGACGATCAAGATCGGCAGGATCATCATCATCGACGCGGCCATAAGAAGCGTCCAATCCGTACCGTGCACCCCTTGAAAATAAGCGAGTCCGACCGGCAGCGTATATTTGGTATGCGTGTTCACCACGATCAAGGGCCACATCAAATTCATCCACGATCCCATGAATGTAAAAGTGGTCAAAGTCGCTAAGGCCGGTTTTGAAAGCGGAAGAATGATATGCCAGAAGATCCGGACATACGAGCATCCGTCGATCTTTGCGGCATCTTCCAGGTCTTTAGGCAGCGTCAAAAAAAACTGCCGCAGCATGAACGTCCCGTAAGCGGTAAAGATCCCCGGGAGGATCAGCGCTTTATAAGTGTCGATCCAGCCAAAATGACGGAGCAGGATGAATACCGGGATCATGGTCACCGCGCCCGGGATCATCATGGTCGCGAGATAACTAAAAAAGAGCCTGTCGCGACCCGGAAAATTCAAACGCGCAAACGCGTACGCGGCCATCGCGCTTGTGGCAACCTGTCCGAACGTAATACAAAAGCTCACCAAAATGGAATTCAGATAGAACTGCGCAAACGGAACCACGGACCAGACCTTCACATAATTCTGCCAGACAAAACTAGTCGGCAACCATTCCTGCCACCAGGAACGATTCTCCGAAAAAATTTGTCCCGCATCGGAAAGTGAAGTCGAGACCATCCAAAGGAACGGCGCCGCCATACTCACCGCGCCTGCGAGCAGGGCCATAAAAAGCACCGCTCTTTGTAATCTTCGCTTTAGGGGCGACTTTTCCTTGAGCTCAGTCACCACCTTCACCACTTTTTTTCTTTTTGAACGGGAGGCGGACGCGGCGATCTCCTGCTTCATTTCCTCTTGGATCAACGAATCAATGTGATGTCCCATGACTCTCTCTTAAGCGTAATGAACAGCCTTGCCAAAAAAACGCCATTTCACGACCGTGACAGCAAAAATGATCAGGAATAGGACCCATGAAATGGCGGCCGCGTATCCCATACGGTACCATTCAAACGCGTTATTAAAGATGTAATAGATGATCGTCGTGGTGGACCCGTTTGGCCCGCCACCCGTCATGATATACGCTTGATCGAATCCCGCCTGAAACCCGCCGATTAAGCTCATTGTCGCGATAAAAAAAGTCGTCGACGAGATCTGCGGCCAGGTGACATTCCAGAATTTTTGCCAATTGTTCGCGCCGTCCACTTCTGCGGCATCATAAAGATCGCGCGGCACTCCCTGCAACGCCGCTAGATAAAGGATCATATTGTAGCCACCGATCGATTGCCACACGCTCATGATGATAAAAGCCGGCTTCGCCCACGCTTCGTCCGTAAGCCAGTTCGGTCCGGTCAACCGCAAACCCAGTATATCCCCGAACTGAGCGATCATTGAATTTAAGAAACCGAAATTCGGATTGTAGATCAACCGCCAGAGCATAAAGATCGCAACGCCCGAACAGATCGTCGGGAGAAAATAAATAGTCCTGAAAATGACCGTTCCCCGGAGCTTTTGGTTGAGAGCGATCGCCAAAAGGAGCGACCCCGCCATGCTGATTGGAATGGCCGTCATTAGAACGAGCGTGTTCCAACAGTACTTCCCGAAGAACGGATCTTTGGTTAACTCGATAAAGTTCGTGAGTCCTGCGAATTGCGGACTAGCCGATAAAAGATCCCACTTCACGAAACTTAAGCCCAAGGACGCCAGCACCGGGATCGATGTGAATAGAAGGAACCCGAGCAGATTCGGCATAAGAAACCCATACGCCGCGATCGTCTCTTTCGTTTTATCTTTCAATCCGTTTTTCATTTTTATTTTCCTGATGTCCCGCATTTCAGATCTGCCCCGCCTGGGCTCGAACCAGGAACCTTGCCTCCAAAGGGCAGTGTGATACCATTTCACCACGGGGCAATAACTTTACAAAATCGTTCTTAAAAATTTCCTACCAGCCGTACTTTTCAAATAACGCTCACGGATAACGGCCTGCGACCTTGACCCTACGGTTTCATGATACCCAAGCGCCCAAGGTCTATGGGGTTTTGTTGATCGGCAAAACCCTTGATTATGCACTAAAATCCGCTTCTCTAAGCTGGCTGTCTGCCCAATGTAAATACGCCCATTTTTTTGGCTAACTAGCACATAAACAAAGTGCTTTTTCATAATTTCACTCCGCCTGGAAATCTTTGATTTCCAGGACGGATCCGTCCTCAGGCCTTTGCCTGAGGCGGACACGGGGCAATAACTTATTTATTTTAAAAAAAATCAACGCTCGAACGGATCGCCATCGCGGAGTGCTTGCGCCTGGGGCTCATGTTCGATAAAAAGCTCGTAGGCGTTCAGGACCTCTTTTTGGATATAGTCCTTGAACTCCGCTGTAATAGGATGCGCCACGTCCCGGTAATCGTCGCCTTTGACCTTGCGGGAAGGCATCACCACGAAAAGGCCCTTCGATCCCTC
This sequence comes from Candidatus Omnitrophota bacterium, assembly GCA_043821445.1. Classification (GTDB taxonomy): domain Bacteria; phylum Omnitrophota; class Omnitrophia; order Omnitrophales; family Aquincolibacteriaceae; genus Aquincolibacterium. The sequence continues at coordinate 92,891 of JBDRCT010000013.1, forward strand.
GAGCACCTTCAGCCCGCGCACTACGAAACAACCGTCGAAGGTGATATTGGCAAAAGCACACAGCTTGTTTTCTTTATTCGCTTGGGGAAAAATGCGAATTTCCGTGATCTTCACTTCCCAACCTCATAATCTTATGTACTATCCTGACTTTTATTTTCTTCTCATCAACGGCAGTCGGGATTGCCCCAATTTCCGCTTCGCTTCAATTGATAAGTATTGGGACTACAATGAGTGACAAATCACCTTGCGAAAAGGAAAGGGAACTTCTTTCAATCTCTTCGATAGGTCTAAAGCTTCTTTCCGGCTGGAGAACGCTGCGAAGACCGTAGCCCCGCTTCCGCTCATAAGAACGAAGGGAGCTCCCAGGCCTTTGAGAACCGCCACGGCTTTGGGAATGGACGGCATCAGACGAAATGCCGGGATTTCCAGATCATTCCGCGCAAGCGTCGCCGCTTCCCAGATCCACTTTTTATTAAGAAAAGAGCGCAGAATTCTAGCAATACGCCTTTCCTTTGTCAAGGAGAGGGGCCGCCCGCCCCAGGAGAGCATTTGGTAGACTTTTTTCGTAGGAAGTCCCTGATCCGCCACAAGCAAAAGGAACTCGAGGCGGGTACCCAACGGCGCTTTTTGGAGCCTATCCCCGATGCCCCAAGCCATGGCTTGCCGCGTGTTCGAAAGAAAGAACGGCACATCCGCACCGAGCTTTTCCCCTATAGAGAAAAGCTCCTTGCGGGAGATCTTGAGCCGGAAAAGTTTTTTCATGCCTAGTAAGAAGGAAGCCGCGTTGCTAGAGCCACCTCCAAGCCCGGCACCTAGAGGAATACGCTTGGTGAGCCGCACGGAAACTCCTCCCAACCCTTGGAATTTCCCTTGAAGCGCCCGGTAGGCCTTGGTGATGAGATTGCCTTCCCCGGTTTTGAGAGCGGAAATGTTCGTGGTAAGTTTAAAGCCCCCGGAGTTTTTTCGAATGACAAGGGTATCTGCAAGCGAGATGCGGTGGAAAAGCGTCAAAAGTTCATGATACCCGTCCGGTCGCTTACCGAGAATACGCAGATGAAGATTGAGTTTTGCGGGACTTCTAACAGTAAGGTTATTCATTTCAGGAATACGGATGGAGGATGGCGGATGGCGTCAAACAACATCTTGCCTTGCGTTCTTCGCCATCCGCTATCCGCTTCCCGTAACGCGGGACTGGTCCCGCGTTTTAGGACCAATCTTTTTTCTTGTGGCGGTGCTTGCGCAACTTCTTCTTGCGCTTATGCTTGTTCATCTTCTTCTTGCGCTGTTTACGAGCCCAAGGCATTGTTTCCTCCGGTTGTCAATCATAAGCGGTAAGCGACAAGTTTCTTACAACCTATCCCTTATCGCTTTTCGCTGCATTTATGGAATAACTTTATTGAGCGGATATTCGATGATGCCTGAGGCGCCGGCCTTCTTGAGCGCCGGGATCAATTCCCGGACCACGGACTCGTCAATGATGGTCTCGACGTCGAGCCAATTCTTGTCCGTAAGGTTCGCGATGGTCGGTTTCTTCATGGCCGGAAGGAGGCTCAGGACCTTTCGCAGGTTCTTCTTCTCGACGTTCATTTTGAGGCCGACTTTCTCCTGGGCGCGCATCGCACCCTCAAGAAGCATAATGAGATTATCCATCTTGTGTTTCTTCCAGGGATCCTTCGCGCTCTGTTTGTTCGCAATGAACTTCGGGATGGAAACAATCACGGTATCGATGATCTTAAGCCTGTTCGCGCGAAGACTGGACCCGGTCTCGGTCGCCTCCACAATGGCGTCCGCAAGGCGCGGCGGTTTGGCTTCCGTGGCACCCCAGGAAAACTCCACTTCCGCGGTCACCTTGTGTTTTTTAAGATAACGCTTCGTGACGCCCACAAGCTCGGTCACGATCTTCTTCCCGTTCAGGTCTTTGACGCTTTTAAAAGGCGAGGTTTCGTGCACGGCCAGGACCCAGCGAACGGGGTTGGAAGTGCGTTTAGAATATTGGAGCTCGCAAAGTTCCACGACCTTGGAATCGTTCTCCACGATCCAGTCATGTCCGGTCAGGCCGCAGTCCACGATGCCGTCTTCCACATAGCGGGACATTTCCTGAGGGCGGAAAAGCGCCACCTCGATCTCGGGATCATCGATGGAGGGAATGTAGGAGCGGGGATTGACGCTGATCTTGAAACCGGCCCGCTTGAAGAGATTATAGGTCGCTTCTTCGAGACTGCCTTTGGGTAATGCGATCTTGAGCTTATTCATAGAGGGCGGATTCTAGCTTTTTGCTCCCGGAGTGTCAATCCAGGAAAATAAACTTTTATCCGCCTTGCTGCTTTTTGGGAAGCATATTACGTTGGACCTTGGAGAACAGCACCAGGATTATCAGCACAAGGATCGTGGTCATCACGGCTTGTTTGTAAAGTCCCAGTCCGCAAGACAAACCGATCGCACAAGCAGCCCATATCCCCGCGGCAGTGGTCAGCCCCTTGACGCTCCCCGCCTGCGAGCGGATGATCGCTCCGGCGCCCAGAAATCCGATCCCGGTCACGGCCTGCGCTGCGATACGTCCCGGATCCACGGTAGCGACTCCTTTGAAGATCTCAAAAACGCCAATGGATACGATCATCATGAGCGCCGAACCCAGGCACACGAGCGAATAGGTCTTGAAACCGGCTTCTTTCCCGTGGACCTCCCGTTCAAGGCCGATCAGAGCCCCTAGCAATGTCGCAACGCTCAATTTGATCGCAAAATCAATGTCCTGCGGCGTCAAACCCATAAAGGAACACATGAAAACCCTCCCTCATTCAAATGCGTGTCAAAGTGTCAATGTATCAAAGTATCATGAAACTCTGACACTTTGATACCCTGATACTTATTTTATTTGAAGTGCCGGATCGCCGGTCATATTAAGTTTCGACCGTTTCCCGTTTTGATAAAGTTCAAAACCCCGGCGTGCGATCATGGCCGCATTGTCCGTGCTGAGCACAAACGGCGGGAACCAGACCTTGATCCCTAACTTACCGGCGTCCTGCGTGAGTTTTTCGCGCAGATAGGAATTCGCGCTTACGCCTCCGCCGACTACGATATCGGACACGCCTTTGAATTGGGCGGCGTCGAGCGCCTTCTCGACGAGCCAGCCGATCACGGCATGCTGAAAACTCGCAGCCATATCTTTCTGCGAAGGTGCCAAGGGGTTCGGCTTCCCGGTCTTGGGGTCCCGGAACTGATAGAGCACGGCCGTTTTCACGCCGCTGAAACTGAAGTTGAATCGCTTGTCCTGTTTGGGTCTTGTAAAATGAAAAGCCCGCGGGTTCCCTTCTTTCGCGAGTTTATCCAGAATGGGCCCGCCGGGGTAACTGAGCCCCATGATCTTCGCGACCTTGTCGTACGCCTCGCCCACTGCGTCATCGACGGTCTCGCCCAGGATATGGACCTTCTCTTTTTCGCAGAATGTGAGCATCGTATGCCCGCCCGAGACCAGAAGTCCGATAAAACGCTTGGGTTCCCGGGCTCCGAAGAAATTGGCGACCAGATGTGCTTCCATGTGATGGACCCCCACCACCGGGATCTCTAGTTGATACGCGAGTGCTTTGGCGAATGCGACGCCGACCAAAAGAGAACCGATGAGCCCCGGGCCTTGGGTTACGGCGATGAGATCGAGATCCCGGGGTTTGATCCTGGCTTCACGAAGCGCCTCCTCGAACACGCATTGGATCTGTTCCATGCAGTGCCGGGACGCGATCTCGGGCACCACACCGCCGAATTTCTTGTGCCGGAAAAGACTGGAGGAAACAACATTGGAAAGGATCGTATCTTTGCCGCGCAGGACCGAGCACGACGTTTCGTCGCAGGAGGTTTCGATGCCGAGCATGTAATGCGCACAACGTGCAGGGCGCAACGCTCCCTTTTGTTTTGTTGTGCGTTGAGCGTTGCGCGTTGCGCTAACTCGCGAGTTTTTTCTGGAGGATTTCATTGACGATCTTCGGATTCGCTTTCCCCTGCGTCTCTTTCATCACCGCGCCGACAAGAGCGCCGAGGGCCTTTTGTTTCCCGGTCTTGAACTCCGCGACCGCGGCGGGGTTCGCGGCGATGGCCTTCTCGACCGCCTTCTCGATCAACCCCGTGTCCGAGACTTGCGTAAGGCCTTTTTCTTTGACGATCGCTTCCGCGGCCTTGCCGGTCGCCGCCATCTCCTGAAGTACGTCCTTGGCAGTCTTTCCGCTCAAGGTCCCCTGTTCGACAAGACGGATCAGCCCTGCAAGCGCGTGCGGTGAGACGGAGCAATCCTCGATCGCAATATTTTTCGCGTTCAAGAGGGCGAGAAGCTCGTTCTGAACCCAGTTGCTCGCGAGTTTAGCGGGGGCCCCTTCGCGAACACAGGACTCAAAATATCCCGCGAGTTTCTTCTCCTGCACCAGCACATAGGCGTCATATTCCGGAATGCCGAATTCCCTGATGAACCGCTTCGCGCGTTCAAGCGGCAACTCGGGCAAAGTCTTGCGGACCTCTTCGACGGTCTCGCGGGTGAGCGTGAACGGGACAAGATCCGGCTCCGGGAAATAGCGGTAATCATGGGCTTCTTCTTTGGAGCGCATGGAAAACGTCGTGCCTTTGGCATCATTCCAAAGCCGCGTTTCCTGGACGATCGTTTCCCCGTTCTTGAGCGCTTCGGTCTGCCGCTCAATTTCATACTGAATGGCTTTTTGCACCATCTTAAAAGAATTCAGGTTCTTGATCTCGACCTTGGTGCCTAATTTTTCCTGGCTCACGGGCCGCACCGACACGTTCGCGTCACAGCGAAGGCTCCCCTTTTCCATATCACAGTCGCTCACTTCCAGATATTGAAGAATAGCCTTTAGCGCGGTGAGGTAATCGTAAGCCTCCTGCGGGCTCCCGAGGTCCGGCTCGGAAACGATCTCAAGAAGCGGAATGCCGCCCCGGTTATAATCCACCAGGCTCCCGTCCGCAATGCCTTCATGAAGGAGTTTTCCCGCGTCCTCTTCCAGATGCGCGCGTGTGATGCCGATCCGTTTTAAGACCACGGACGACAGACCACAGTCTACAGCCCCTGCTTTTTCCTTTTTTGCTGCGGTCTTCGGTCTGCAGTCTGCAGTCTGGGTTTCGATATCGACGAAACCTTTACCGTTCACCGGCATGTCAAATTGCGAGATCTGGTAGGCCTTGGGAAGGTCCGGATAAAAATAATTCTTCCGGTCGAATTTGAGCCGCTCCGCCACCTTGCAATTGAGCGCAAGCCCGACCCGTATCGCAAGCTTCAAGGCCGCTTCGTTTAGGACCGGCAACGATCCCGGCCAGCCAAGACACACCGGACACGTATGCTTGTTCCCCTCCGCTCCAAACTCCGTGGAGCATGAGCAGAAGAGCTTCGACTTCGTTTTCAGTTGTACGTGGACCTCAAGCCCAATGACGGGTTCGTAGTTCATAAACTAGTACGGGGTACGGAGTACGGCGTCTCGCGTTCTTTTTTCATGTGCGCCGCACACCTTCCGCCTCTCGCAGTTTTCCGGACTTCAAGTCCAATGACCGGTTCGCAATTCATATTTTTTCACCATCAACCAGCAACTTCTTCTTTGAAGATTTCCCTCTTTTCTTTGACATTTCCAGAAGCCACTGATCAACATACTTGATTAAACTGCAACCAGCCCTTGCCACCTCGTTAAAATATCGCGTTGTTTGGATATGACTGATAGTTAGTTTTGTTCCCACTTTGAGTCTTGTCTTGTTTTTGTCCTTATATTCAGAGTCGATAATACCGCCCCGATGAGCAATTAAATGCCGAATGCTTTCCATTCTTTTTAAAACAGTCCCATCTTGAAATGCTGTATTCAGGAAGTCTTCATCGCTCTTAGAGCCTATCCTAATAGCCTTGTAAGCTTTTCTCATACCCTTCAAGCTCGTAAAATCAAACTTCTCGGACAGCAATGCTCCCAAGTATTTCTTGATATTAAAATCATACTTTGATAGAAGCCCAACGCTAAACCCCTTCTTTGTAATCTTGTCTTCATCCTCATCTTTATCTGTTGCGCCCAACACCTTTTCAACCAACAGAGTTGGGTTAGCATTAACCATTAAAATCCAGGCGTCTTTCACCAGCGATTCGAACGCTACCCAACTATTCATCACGCCAGATAAATACAGCGCTCGTATCGCTGTTTTAAGCTTTTGATCTTTTTTGATTTTTTGATCTAGGCTACGAAAAGCCGCATCGATCACATCTTCCTTTGTAAAACCTTTTTGTTTTTGAATTTTTTCGATTTCTTCTTTTAAGAAACTATTATTTTGCTCCTCAGAATCTTTGTTTCTTCTTGGAAAACTGCGTACCTCAGCTAACGTTTGTATTGCGAAATGTTGAATTTCATAAGATGCTAGCGTAGAAAAATGCAGGGGCAGCATTTCCAGACTTAAGACATCTTCTAAGTTAACTGAGAAAGCCTTAGCAGCCCCGCGCAAAGCTTTTGATTGAATGCCGGCAACAACAGCTTCAATTTCATCGCTAACAATTTCTGTTTTCCTTCCTATAGACAAATAATGTCTCCGCACCACGCTTTGTGCTTTCTCCATATTTTTTATGCCCCCATAAAAGTATGTATAAAGTAGGTGTCCTCCGCCATAAAACTTTGGCGGACAAGTGCAGCTGGACGCCCTATAAAGTAGGCGTCCTACAACTGAACACCCTACGTATTTTCTTCCAATATTTCCGTCGACGGAAATATTGGCCGGTCACTTCGATTCATCGGACGTCCGATAAATCTACCGAACGCCCAATTCTCAATTTTTCCGCATGCGGAAAAATCTGCCGAGACCCTCAACCCTTCAATTTTCCCGCATGCGGGAAAATCTGCTGCTTATCCCAATTTCCCCACATGCGGGGAAATCGTTCTGCACCTCAGCTATAAGCTATGGCCTTTGCCGTACTTCGCGTCTTCTTCACGGACAAGGTCGAATGCCTTGGCCGCGGCGTCAAACCGGTCGGAAAAATCGATCCGCTCCTCCCTCATCTTCGCCATCAGAAGCTCGTGATACTTGGTCCGGAGGGCATGGACCTTTTCCTTGGCGTGCGGCTCTTCCTCAGATATCTCCCGCTCCGCCTTGACCAAATCTGTATAAATTCTTGCGATCTCAAGAACCGTTATAGCTCACCATGTGCGATCCGTATGGCGATCCGGGTCGCATGCTCTCTGTCCTTGTACTTGATCCCCTGTTTCTTGAGCAATTCAATGAATTTCCAGCGCAGGTCGATCTGCTTCTCCTCGAGAACCTGTAATTCCTCGGGGTTTGTCGTTTTTTCGATCTTTTCGATCACTTCAACATATTTTTTGGCTACGAGATACAGGTTATTCGTCATTACTTCAGTCTCCATGTAAAAACGGACGTCCTGCAACAGAACAATTCATTCCCAATTGTTCGGCATGCCTTCCTAACCCTTCGATTTTGCCGCATGCGGCAAAATTCATTCCCAATTTCCTGGCCCGCCGGGCAATTCATCCGCTTGACAAAGGAATTAGCGGCCTATCAGCCTAACAAATTCAAGATCACTTTAGTCATGACATCTTTTTCGGATGCTTTGCTGGCCGCGACCATCAAGGTCAATGCCACAAGGGCATTGTCATCGATCCGCCGAGTTCCATCCTTACACAAGAGAATGCCATTTCTCTGCAGAAAACAGACGAACAACGCCGCAGCGATCCGCTTATTCCCGTCCACAAAGCTGTGGTTCTTGGTCACGAAGTACAAAAGATGCGCGGCTTTTTCCTCGACTGTCGGATACACGTCCTTGCCGCCGAAGGTCTGATAAACAGCTCCGATGGAACTTCGGAAACCAGCGTCCTTTTCCCTGCCCACGAGCGCCGAATCATGAAACTTCTTTTTCATGGTCTCGATGATCTTTCGGGCTTCTTCATAAGTCAGTTCGAATCTGGCTTTTTTTGTCCCCTTGGGTTTTGAGAGCTTTTCGTGGTCAAAATCGTCGAGGATGTCCAACGCACGGGAATACTCCGTAATTACCTGGGCGATCCCTGCCGCTTCTGGAGCCAAGCCTTCGACCGCCGCGACATTCCCGATAAGAGCTATCGCCTTTCGAAGTTCCAGGTATTTGCCTTGAGCCGCCCGTAACCTCTTTTCGTTAAGGGTATATCCCTCGATCAAATGCTTTTTCAGCACCTGAGTGGCCCAAATCCGGAATTGCGTTCCCCTCTTGGAATTGACCCGATAACCAACGGAAATGATCATATCGAGGTTATAAAATGTTACGGGTTTATCGGAGTTAGCAATGTGCATTTTTTGCACATTGCTTTTTTGCTCTAATTCCCCCGTATTGAATATGTTATGAATATGCTTCGTAATAACACTCCGTTCTATTTCGAAAAGTTCGGACATTTGTTTTTGCGTAAGCCAAACAGTGTCCTTATCAAGACGGACCTCAAATCGATCCTTATAGAGGATGACCTCTCCGCCCTTTACTTCGTTATTATTTTCAAGGCCGCTCATAATTGAGGCTTCCGCTTGTAAAATTCCGTTTCCTGCTCAAAGGCGTGGGCGGCGCGGAGCATGGTGGATTCGTCGAACGGACGGGCCATGAGCTGCATGCCGATGGGAAGACCGCCGCTTGTGAATCCGCACGGGACCGACATCGCCGGAATTCCCGCCAGGTTCGCCGGGATCGTAAAAATATCAGACAAGTACATCGCAATCGGGTCCGCGGCCTTCTCACCGATCTTGAACGCCGCGGTGGGCGACGTAGGCGAAAGGATCACATCCACTTCTTTAAACGCCTTTTCGAAATCTTGGCGGATGAGCGTGCGGACCTTCTGCCCTTTCAGGTAATACGCTTCGTAATAACCGGCCGAGAGGACAAAGGTGCCGAGCAGAATGCGGCGTTTCGCCTCCTGTCCGAACCCACGGTCGCGTGTCTCAAAATACATCTCGCGAAGATCTTTCGCATGGACCCTCAAACCGTATTCCACGCCGTCAAAGCGGCCGAGGTTTGAACTCGCCTCCGCCACGGCGACAATATAGTAAACAGCGACCGAATACTCCGTGTGCGGAAGACTGATCGTCCTGATCTCGGCGCCGAGCTTCTTATAGATCTCCGCGGCCTGGTGCACGCTTTTTTCGATCTGAGGATCGATCCCCGCGATGAAATATTCTTTCGGGAGACCGATCTTAAGACCCTTCACATTGCGCGTGAGCGCCTGCGTAAAATCCGGAACGTTCTCGGGCGAAGAAGTGGAATCCTTCGGATCATGACCGCACAGGATATTCATCAGAATGGCCGCATCTTCCACGGTTTTGGTGAGAGGACCGATCTGGTCAAAGCTGGAGCCGAATGCGATAAGCCCGTAGCGCGACACGCGTCCGTAGGTGGGTTTCACGCCGACCACGCCGCAAAGTGCCGCGGGTTGACGGATCGAACCGCCGGTATCGGACCCCAAAGCCGCAACCGTCATGTCCGCCGCGACTGAAGCCGCCGAGCCGCCGCTGGAGCCGCCCGGCACGCGCTCCAGGTCCCAGGGATTCCGGCACGGACCGAACGCGGAAGTCTCACAGGAGGAACCGAACGCGAATTCATCCATGTTGCACTGCCCGAAAAGCGTCGCGCCCGCATTTTTAAGTTTCGTGATCACGGTCGCATCGTAGGGGGGCACGTGCTTCGCCAGGATCTTCGACGCGCAGGTCACTTCCCTGCCATCAATGCAAATGTTGTCCTTGATGGAGATGGGAACGCCGTAAAGCGGCCCTTTACCAATCACCCTGCGTGTCGCACTGCGTAAGTCTGATTCATCACCGTTATCCAGTGCAATGGGATGATCCGAGCGTAGAAACGCATTTATTTTCGGATTCAGGGCTTTGACGCGTTTTTCGAAAGCTTTAAGAATGGTCGGCGGGCCGACTTGTTTAGAGATCCCGATCGCTTCTTTGAGAGTCAGAGAACAGAGGTCGGTCATCGTTGCACGATCTTGGGGACCTTGAAGAAAGGACCCTCGGTCTGCGGGGCGTGTTCGAGGGCCTTGGGGGCGGCGTCCGAGGGCTTTACTTCATCGGCGCGGAACACGTTCTCCATATTGAGGACATGGCTCGTGGGCTCGACATCCTTCGTGTCCAAGGCGTCCAGCTTTTGGACATAGGCAAGAATGGCGTCGAGATCTTTTGCGAGCTTCTGTTTTTCTTCGGGTTTCAGATTGAGCCGCGCGAGTTCGGCGACCCTTTCGATATTGAATTCCATCGGGCCTCCTTTAAACAGATGGCGACATTCTGCCCGAAGGCGAAGGGAGTGTCAATGGAAGGGGCCGGCCGGTATTTTTTTATTTCTAGAATGCGACCTGAACACGGCTGATGAAGGCGTTTTCAATCGGCCGGGTACTGGTTCCGTATTGGGTCAAACCGCCCGTATTAAAAAATGTTTCTTCAAAACCGGTCTTAGAATTTCAGATTCAAATCCAGGATAAATTTCCGGTGCTCCTGATCAAGAATGCCGTAGCTCCCGGTATTCAGAGAATTTGTAAAAAAGCCTGCCGCGTTCACCGTAACGTTGTCAGTAAGTCCATAACCCAACCTGATGACGCTTCCCCGTTGTCCGGCCGTTCCGTTGCCGAAATCGCCGTCCGTGAAGGCTCCGACGACGGAATTCGCGCCGATCCATTTGTAGGCATAGCTGGCTTCCAAATCGTGTTTTTTCTTGACCTTGCCGAGCGCGAGCCCGACCGACCACGCGTCCGAACCGTCCATGATCATGTTGGAGCGGTCCGTCATGTTCCTGGCCCAATCAAAAAAAGGCTTCATTGGGATCCCCCGGGGATAAAAAGTGATCGAGGAATAGGATTCGAAAACATTGAATCCTTGGGCGTTCAATTCGGTCGTGTTCCAGGGAGTAACGGGATTGCCTTTCGCGAAGCTCGTCCCGAAAATCGTGAAGTTGCTATGCTTGGCATAACCGGCGTAGTTGTAGAAAGAAAGCGCTGAAAATGCTTTCACCGGTTTCTGGGTGATCCCGAGGTCCAGGGTCGGGCTCAACGCCACTTGATAAGCGAAAAGCTCGGCATCACGGCCTCCTTTGGCCGCATCCTCGTCCAGGACAAATTGCCCGGCCTGGGCATACCCCTTGAGGTCCACTTTGTCGTTCTTGAAGATATTAAAATCCACCTTTTCGTAGATACCCTCCGGCGTCACGTCGCGGTCCCAGATCATGTCCGTTGAACCTTCCTCGAACGGATTTTGGACCTTTCCGGCCGTGATGTTCAGACCCGCGACCGGCCCGACCTTGGCCCACTCGGGAAGATAGGTCACAAATATCTTGTTGATCCAGAGGTTCTTGAAATTGAAATTGCTATCCATGTTCTGGTTGTTCGAGGTGGGGGCCACATTGTTCCCATTCGCAGCGCTCTGTGGACCGGAAGCCAGTTCAAATCCCGTTTTGATCTCCGGAGAGAACGCTTTTTCAAACCCAAAACGCAAACGGAAAAAGAAAGCATTGCGGTCCGGCGTCTCGGACTGGCTCCCGCTCGTGTAATCCGATCCCGAATAGCGCAGCCGCGTATCCCCCTTGAATACAAGCCCGTCAAGCCACTTGTTCGCGCCCCCCAGGGATTTTCCAAGTCTTTCCGAGAATTCTTTCTCAGACATCGGCGCCACTGCCTGCCCTTGCTCCGCACCCTGCCCCCCGATCTGGATCGCAGCCTCGTGTTTCTCGATCTGGCCAAGCCTCTGACTTTGCGCATCGATCACGCTCTGCATCTGCATCATCTGTTTCTGCAGATTCTGGATCATGGCCATCATCTCCGCCTCACCCGCCAGGGCGGATCCGGCATTCAGGGTCAGTAAAAAGACCAGCATTATCAAAAAGTTTCTTTTCATGGGATCCTCCACGGGTTAATAAAAGGTTGTTTTTCAAAAAAAAGGGCGGCCGATTCTAAGAAAAATCTGCCCGCCCTTTGATGGTATCAAAAACGGAAGTTACAAGAAGCGATTTCGAAAGCAACGGCCAATTCCTTTTCATGACTTTTCTGTCAAATATCGCTTGGCTCATGGCTCTTCTTTCCGTAAATTAGCATCGACAAATCGTTTGTAAAACTTAAAAAATTCCTCATCCTTAACGGGGTAGATCCTCCATGAGGGATTAAAAGTGATGACATTCTGTCGGAATTTTCAGGAAGTGTTTAAAAGGTCTAAGACGGTTCGCCAGCTTTGGGAAGCGGAAGGATGCGGTATTTTTTCAGGACCTTGTCGGGATGGTAGGAGGATTTCGCGATGCGGAGGGCAAGTTTCCCTAAGTCTTGTTCGAAGTTCAAAAAAGCGTATTGCTTCGGCAATATCTTCGTGAAGTGGTTATCCATGTATTGGTAGAGCCCTTTGAACTTCCGCTTCCCTTTCGCAAAATGGAGCGTGAACATGTCCGGACGAACCTCCTCGCCGATGATGAACCCTGCCGCTTCCCCTTCGACATAATAGATCCCGCCGCAGAGGATCAGTTCGTCATAACGTTCGAACGCTTCACGGCACGGAAAATAATCCGTGGCCGGCTTTTCCTCCCCTACATCCTCCTGCCAAGCCTCCAGGACCTTCCGCGCATCGTCCATGCGGTCCTGCGTCAAGGGCCGGGCCTCGGGCGCGTACCGCGAAAGGAACTGGTTCAGGAGGTTCTTCTGACCGTGCAGTTTTTGTCCTTGATAAGTCGAAAGCTTCTCGACCGTATAGATATAATCCGAATCATCTTCCGAGGATTTAAACGAAACTTTCTTTTCATCAAAGGCTGGGAGCCATTCCTCCGGGACAGGGAAAATAAATTCCCCTTCTTTCAAAAGCCGTAACACGGCGTCCGCCTCTTCTTTACGGATCTCCGCTGCCGGCATCAGGAACCGGCGGCTGTCGTAAGCCCTGCCGCTGATAAAGATCCCTTCCGGAATGGTGACGACGTGGTAGTCATGAACTTCGCGAAAAAGATAAAGGTTCGCGAAACTGAATTCGGAAAGGAATGAACCGGCATTCTTCAGGCGGTCGCGGAGAAGGGTTTGGTGTTCCAGTCCGAGTTTTTCGGAGATCATGGCTATCCGCTCAGAGGAGCGTTCTTATTTCTTCCATTTGATTGAACAACCGACCGCGTGTTTCTGGTCCGCGGACACGGGTTCTCCGGCGAGCACCGCGGCCACCGCGGCCCGGACATCCTTGCCAGTCACGGGTAACGCGTTGCCCGGACGGGCGTCATCATACTGGCCCCGGTAGACGAGTTTGCGGTCTTTGTCAAAAAGAAGGAAGTCCGGCGTGGCGACCGCGGTGTAGGCCTTCGCCACCTCTTGGCTCCCGTCAAAGAGGACAGGGAACGTAAAACCTTCGCTTACGGCCATATCTTTTAGGCTTTCCGGGCTGTCATCCGGATAGGCGCCGGGATCGTTTGAACTGATCCCGACGATCGCGAGCCCTTTACCTGCATAATCCTTGCCCAGACCCGCGAGGTCCCGGCGGATATGTTTCACGTAGGGACAGTGCCGGCACAAGATCACGACCAGGAACGCTGTTTGGTCCTTGAAATCGTCGCGCCGGACGATCTTCCCGGTCACAACATCCGGGAGCGCGAAATCCGGGGCCTGGCTCCCCATTTCGAGAAGTCCTTTTTTCTCTTCCGTGCTGGCCGCCGCCCGCGCCGCGGGAACGCCCACAAAACCGGCCGCAATGGCGACCGCGGCGATCAGGACCGTGAAATAGAAAAAGCGTGTCTTATTCATCGCCAGCCTCCTTTTCAATGTCAGGGATCCCCCGCTAAATTATTTCACCGGCGGGGCTGACCGGCCCTTGCCCGCGGATTGAATATCTACTCAGGCCGGGAACAGCAACTGCCCTTGACGCCGAACTTCTTCAGGATGATCTCGGCAAGGCACCAGCCGGTAAACGCGGACTGAACGAGATTTACGCCGATGAGCGTGGTCCAGATCAGCCACCAAGGGCTTACCCAGATCGCGAGCGCGACGCTCATGAGAATAAAAGTCCCCGCGATGATACGAATGTATTTTTCCATGGTCATAGTTTTCTCCTTAGCTCAACGTGCGACGCGCAACGCGCAACGTTTTTTTACTTGGTTTTTTACGTTGTGCGTTGCCCGTTGAGCGTTGCGCTTTTTTTAGCCATCATGTAATAAAAGACAGGTACGGCTGTGCGCGAAAGAAGGGTCGACGCAATTTCTCCTGCCATCAAAGCCACCGCCAATCCCTGAAAGATCGGATCGAACAGGATCACGGAAGCTCCGACCACCACCGCCGCGGCGGTCAGAAGCATGGGCCGGAACCGTTGCACGCCCGCTTCGATCACCGCTTCTTCAAGCGGCATACCGTCCGCGCGTTTCAATTCGATAAAATCCACCAGGATAATAGAATTACGGACCACGATCCCTGCACCCGCGATCATCCCGATCATCGACGTCGCGGTAAAGAACACACCTCCGAGCCAGTGTGCCGGCAAAATGCCGATCAGCGTGAGCGGGATCGGTAGCATAATGATCCACGGCGTCTTGAACGACTGGAACCAGCCGACCACCAGGACGTAGATCAAAAGCAGAACAAACGCAAATGCTATCCCCAGATCGCGGAACACTTCGAAGGTGATCTGCCACTCCCCGTCCCACTTGAGGGTCCAACGGTCTGTCGCGGACGGCTGGCCGTTGAAAAGCTGATCGAGCGTTTTCTGGCCTTCATGGTTTTCCGGTGCCGGCATCTTCGCGATATTCTTTTTGAGTTTCAGGATCGCGTAAGCCGGGCTCTCGAATTTGCCTCCCACGTCCGCGATCACATAGGAAACCCGCATGAGATTTTTGTGATAGATCGCACGGTCCTTGAACCTATCCTGGATCTCCACAAGATCTTTAATCGGGATAGGGCTCCCGTAACGAGAAAGAAGCGTCATGTTGAGCACAGCATCCAGCGTCTTCCTTTTCTCCTCCGGCAACCTCACCAGGATCTCGACCGGCTCATATTCACCGGAGAGATGCGCAAGATCCACGGCCTTTCCCCCGATCGCGGTCGTGATGGCCTCCGCGATGTGTGTCACAGGAATACCGTTCAGGGAAGCTTTTTGAGTGTTCACTTTCAGACTTGCCAGTTTTTCCTCGGCCTGAACATAGGTGTCGATGTCGGTGATATCTTTATCCTCGGAAAGCATTTTTTCGATCCGGCCAGTAAGCTCATTCTGTCCTTCCTGGGTCGGACCATAGACCTCAAGAACAAGGGTCGAAAGCACCGGCGGCCCCGGCGGAACCTCGGCTACTTGAACGTGCCCGCCATATTTTTTCACGATTTCATGGACTTTCGGCCGCACGGCTTTGGCGATATCATGACTTTGACGCTTACGGTCATGCTTGCCCGCCAAATTCACCTGAAGGTCCGCTTGGTGCGGTTTGGAGCGCAGGAAATAATGACGCACGAGCCCGTTAAAGTTATAAGGGGCCGCCGTCCCCACGTACATTTCAATGTCCTTCACCTCCGGGACCGTGACCAGATAATCCGCGATCTCCGTGATCGCAGCCTGAGTCCGGGCCTTGGGCGTTCCTTCCGGCATATTGAGGACCACTTGGAACTCATTTTTATTATCAAAGGGAAGCATTTTCATCCGGACAAGTTTCAAGGGCACCAGCATCACGACTGCTAAAAGAAGGATCCCCAGCGCCCAAAGGAATTTTTTACGGATCTTCGGGTTATGGATCAAAGGATTCATGTATGAGCGGTAAAGACGCGTCAGGAAATCCTCTTTTTCGCCTTCATGATGGACCTTGAGCTTGCCCTGAGCGAACGCCCGGCCCAGGATCTGATAAGCGGCCCACGGTGTCGCCACGAACGCCACGAACATCGAGAACATCATGGCTGCGCTCGCCCCAATCGGAATGGGGCGCATATAGGGTCCCATAAGACCGCGCACGAAGGCCATAGGAAGGATCGCCGCGATCACCGTGAGCGTCGCGAGGATCAAAGGGCTCCGGACTTCGTTGACGGCCTCGATCGTGACATCCAGGATGTTCTTGCCCTTGTTCTCAGGCATCCGGAGATGACGGACAATGTTCTCTACGTCCACGATCGGGTCATCGACCAGGATCCCGATGGAAAATATAAGCGCAAAAAGTGTGATGCGGTTCAGCGTAAACCCGAGAAAATAGAACGTCGCAAGCGTGAGCGCGAGCGTCATCGGGATCGCGATCGCCACCACGCCCGCCTCCCGGCTCCCGAGCGCCCAGGCGATCAAGAGACTGACCCCGAATACCGCGATCCCCATATGAAACAAAAGTTCGTTGGATTTTTCCTTGGCCGTTTCGCCGTAGTCACGTGTCACGGTCATCTGGACGTCCTTGGGAATCACTGCTTCGGGTATTTTTTTGATCGTATGGAGGATCACGTCCGACAAATGAGCGGCGTTCGCTCCCTTGCGCTTGGAAATGGCGAGCGTCACCGCATCGAAGGGCCCCTTTTTTTGATCCTTGGCGGCCGGGCCAAAAAGGATCTGCGTCGAGCGTTCTTCCTGATCGGGACCGTCCACAATTTGCGCGATATCCTTAAGCATTACGATGTTTCCGGCGTTCACTCCGACCACAAGGTTTTCAAGGTCCGACTTTGTTTTGAAGAAAGAGTTCGCCTCCACCGATTCCAGCGCCGGTTCGCTTTCCAAATGGCCGGCATTCTGTTTCACATTTGCGGCGCGTATCAACTGCCCGATCTCAAGAGGATTCAAAAGCCTCGCTTTTAATTCTTCCTCATCAAAAAAGACCTGAAATTGCCGCTTGCGACCACCCGTGATGTGCGTTCTCGAAACTTCGGGAATCGCATTCACGATATTTTGAAGATGGGCCACGGTCCTGCGTAGCGCCATCGGGTCCTGCTTTTCACTATGGAACGTAAGCGTCAGGATGGGCACGTCGTCGATCGATCGGACTTTGATGAGCGGCTGCGTCGCACCCTCGGGAAGAAAATCGAGATTGGAATGGACCTTGGTGTAGAGCTTGATCAGGCTTCTTTCGACATCTTCCCCCACTTTGAACCGGACAATGATCAGTGCGCCTTCGGGCTCGATCGTGGAATAGATGTACTCCACGCCCGGGATCTCCCAAAGTTTCCGTTCCCCGAGATTCACGATCCTTTGCTCGACTTCTTTGGAATCCGCGCCGGGATAAGAGACGAAAATATCGAACATCGGCACCGAGATCTGGGGTTCTTCTTCGCGGGGAAGGTTCATGACCGCAAAAAGTCCGATGATGAACGACGCCGCGATAATCAGCGGTGTGATCTTCGACTTCGCGAAGTAGCTGACAGTACTGCTGATCAAGTCGGAGTGGTGGGTTTTCATGACGCCCTTCCCTTCAAGCGGGTATTTACTAAGCGGATCCCGTTCTCATCCAGCTGACCGGAAAGAAAAAGCAGCTTTGCGTATTCCACTTCTAAGCCGAAAAGAACCTGTGTAAGTTCTGTCATTGTGGAAAGATAAGCACGGCGCATTTCGAGAAGATTCGCGATGGATTTGCGCCCTTCTTGATAGAGTTTGGCGGTAAGATTGCTCGCCTGTTCGGCGTCCTTCGAAGCTTGTTTCAGCACCGGAAGGTCCATGATGACGGTTTCAAACCGTGTCAACTCACCGGCGAGCCCTTTGGCGATCTCATCACGCAGAGCCTGCCGGTCCGCTTTCAATTCTTCATAACGATGTTTGGCTCCCTTAATACGGCCGGGAAGGGTCGGATCAAAAAGGTCCATGGTCCCTTTGAACCCCACCGAAAAATCCTGACCGCCTGTATGCCAATCCGGGGTATGTTCATTAAGGCTCCCAAAACCATAAAACTTCGGGAGAAAAGAAGTCTTCTGCCGAAGGGTTTCAATGCGCTGAGCGTCGATCATTTGATCCATGGCCGCAAGGTCCTTGCGCTCCTGATAAGCCTTCGCGATCCAGGCCCGAACCTCGCCTTTGTCCTGCACATACTCCGGCAATTTCCCAGCCGGCTCCCAAATCATTTCCAGGTCTTCGCCCATAAGAATATTCATGAGCATTCTGGAGCTTTTCAACATCGCCTGAGCCCTGTTCCTTTCGCGTTCGATCCCGGCCGCGATGACCTTTGCGGCATAAAAATCCGCTCCCAAGATCAGGCCTTTCTGATTCAGGTCCTCGGCTTGCTTAAGATCCTTGTCGCTTTGATCTTTCATAGCGGCAGTCACTGTAAGAATTTCTTTCGCAAGCAAAATACCCAGGTAGCTCTCAAGCGTCACGATCCCGGCTTCCATCTCAGTAAAATCCGCTTCGAGGTCCGCGCTTTTGACGAGCCGGCGCGCGGAACGGATCTTGGAGATCGTGTTGAAGGAATCAAAAAGCAGCATCTCCCCTTGCAGCCCGAAGTGATAGTCCGTGCGGTGGCGAGGATTGTTGAGCTCGCTTAACACAAAATCGTTTTGTGTGAATTTGTTCTGCTGCAGGAGCATGCCAAACACGCCGACCGGATCATTGGTGGTCGTCATGGACGCCACGCCTTGGATGTGAGGAAAAAGATCGGCGATGGCAATGTTCCGACCTGCCTTCGCTTGTTCAAGTTGTTCGTATCTTTTCTTTAAGGCGGGATAATGCGCCAAAACCTTCCCGTAACAGTCGAGAAAGGTCAGAGCCTCGAACCCCGCCTGCTGCGTCGGCAACCCGGTCTCCTGCGCAGACACGACCGGAATGGTCAAAAAACAGAGCGCCAAAAAAAAGATGGGTATTTTTTTCATAACATTAACTTTCATTTTAGAAGAAATACTCTTCAGTTGCCATAGTATTTCCGTTTGAACCAAAGCGCCACACTCACGAGGCCGATCAGTACCGGCACTTCCACGAGTGGGCCGATCACCGCTGCGAACGCGACCCCGGAGTGGATGCCGAACACCGCGACCGCTACCGCGATAGCAAGCTCGAAATTGTTGCTTGCGGCGGTAAAGGACAGCGTGGCAGACTGGCCGTAAGAAGCGCCTATTTTTTTACTCATAAAAAAAGAGATCAAGAACATGACGACGAAATAAACGAGGAGCGGAATTGCGATCCGCACGACATCCATCGGGATCTTCACGATATATTCCCCTTTCATGGAGAACATTACGGCGATCGTAAATAAAAGCGCGGCAAGCGTGATGGGGCTGATCGCCGGAATAAATCTTGTCTCATACCAGGTTTTGTCTTTGATCTTGAGAAGGACGAATCGCGTCAGCATCCCTGCAAGAAATGGGATGCCGAGATAGATAAAAACGCTTTTGGCGATTTGACCGATTGTGATGTCCACCACCGCACCGTGCAAACCGAACCAGCGCGGCAGGACCGTGATGAAGACCCATGCGTAAAGGGAGAAAAAAAGCACCTGGAAGATCGAGTTGAACGCCACGAGCCCCGCACAGTATTCCGTATCCCCTTCGGCCAAGTCGTTCCAGACAATGACCATCGCAATGCAGCGAGCGAGGCCGATCATGATGAGCCCGATCATGTATTCCGGATAGCCGCGCAGAAACGTGATCGCCAGCACGAACATCAAAATGGGACCGATCACCCAGTTCTGGACGAGGGACAGCAGCAGGACTTTCGTGTTCTTGAACACATCACCGAGCTCTTCATATTTCACTTTGGCGAGAGGAGGATACATCATCAAAATGAGCCCTATGGCGATCGGAATATTGGTCGTGCCCACCTGGAACTTGTTCCAGAATCCCACGACCGGCGGATAAAGATACCCCGCCGCGACACCGATCCCCATGCTGAGAAAGATCCAAAGTGTCAAAAACCGGTCTAAAAATGACAGCTGCTTCTTATGACATTCGCTCATAAGTTCCCTCCTTGGAGCCAATAAGCCCAGACGTAATAAATACCCGCGCCGATGAAGATCACGCCTGTCATCTTGCGCGTATAAAGTTCGATCTTGGTCAACCTGTGGAACCAATGGCTCAAAGATGTCACGCCAAGAGCTATCGCCACGGCAAACGCCAACACAGGCAGGCCGGTGCCAATTCCATAAATGAACGGCAGGAGTGCGCCCACCGGATGATTAAGCGCCAAAGGAATGAGACTTCCGAAAAAAAGCGCCGCAGACACGGGACAGAACGCGAGAGCGAAAATAAAACCGAGCAGAAAAGCTCCAGGCGCACCGGACTCGGCGAGTTTATTGTGATGCTTTTGGGAAAGAGAAAGGCCGGGCAAGCGGACAGTCATGATCTCAAGAAGCAGCAATCCCGTTACGATCAAAAGCGGTCCTAGCACCTTCCCCATGTATCTCTGGAGAAATAGAGCGGTCTGCGGGACGCTCACAAGAGAATGTATAATGATCCATCCCAGGACGGCGTAGGAGACCACTCTTCCGAACGTATACGCCAAACCCGAAATGAAAACGGCAGCCGGATGCGCGATCTTTTTTGACAGAAAAGAGACCGCCGCGATGTTCGAGGCCAAAGGACAGGGACTGATCGAGGTTAGAATCCCCAGCCAAAGCGCAGAAAACCAGCCGACCCAGAATTGATCCATCACGCCTCCTTCAGGAAGGCGGCGACTTCATCCCGCACATAATTCTCGTACCGGTCTTTATTGCGAACATATTCCCAGATCTTGTCGAGGTTCTTGGAACGGATTTCTTTGCCATCTTTTGTGAGAGAGAGAATAACGGATTTGGTGTAGAGCTGATAATCCTTCGCAAAATGCTCGTTGCCCTTACTCTCGACATTCACGACCCTAAACGCGAGCTTCCCGGAAGCCAAAGCTTCCTTAAAATTACTCTCAATGGCCTCTTGGGCATACTGCTCCAATTTTTTGCAAGTCGGACAACGAAAAGTTCCGTGAAAATAATAAGCTGTGACAACACCGCCTGCGGACACTTCCTCGGCCATGACAGGAGAAGTCCCGAAGCATAAATGACTTGCCAGTGCAACAGCTATCAGCAAAAGGAGAGTGTGTTTTTTCATGGGTCCCTTTTATTTCGCAAGGATCTTTTTGATCTCGTTTGTGTTTAACAGCTTTCCCGTCGAAACCACCGTGCCGTCGACCACCACGGCAGGAGTCATCATTACGCCATAGCCGGTAATCGCATCGATGTCTGTCACCTTAACGATCTCAGCCTGAATGTTAAGCTCCTTAACCGCCGCTTCCGCGTTCGCGGTAAGTTGTTCGCATTTCGGACAACCTGTTCCAAGAATTTCTATTTTCACAGCCCACCTCCGGTGTTTTTTTCTTTTACAGCTGAAACTTTGATGCTAGCTACTGTGCCTTCAGCATTTCTGAGATCTTCGAACATCGTATCCACGGGATAACTTGCTTCGCTGATCACCTTAACATTCTGGAATCCCGCCACTTCGATGCACCTCAAATATTGATCCTTTTTGATCGCCCCGGCAAGGCACCCTACATAAGCATTGATCGATTCTTTCAGAGCCTTCGGCAGTTCCCGAGTCAGCACCAGATCGGAAACCATCAGCCTACCCCCGGGTTTTAACACCCTAAAAGCCTCTTTAAAGACTTTCTCTTTTTCCGGAGAGAGGTTAATGACGCAATTGGAGATAATGAGATCCACGGACTGATCTTCAACGGGAAGCACTTCGATCTCGCCCAAACGGAACTCCACGTTCTCATACTCCCCTTTCCCGGCATTTTCTTTGGCCTTCGCAATCATTTCGGGCGTCATATCAACACCGATCACGCGGCCGGCTTTACCGACCTTCTTCGCCGCAAGAAAAACATCGAATCCGGCCCCACAACCAAGATCCAGCACCACATCGCCCTCTTTAATAGCCGCAAAAGCTACGGGATTGCCGCACCCGAATCCCAAATTCGCGCCTTTGGGAACCGCATTTATGTCTGTATCGCTATACCCGATCTTTTCGCTTATCGCCTTTGCCTGACTTACGTTTCCGCAGCACGAACCGGACGAACAACACCCGATATGCTGTTCAAGAGCCTTGGCATAACCCTTGCGGACTATTTTTTTTATTTTGTCAGTGCTTTTTCCCATAGTTTTCTCCTAAATAACAATAGCGCCGAAAATCATGCCGCTAATCGTTGCCATCACTACGACGAGACAGACATAAACGGCGGTCTTTTTGGTTCCGATCACACTGCGAATCACGAGCATGCTGGGAAGGCTCAACGCAGGCCCCGCAAGAAGAAGCGCCAATGCGGGACCTTTCCCCATTCCGGAACCGATGAGACCTTGGAGAATAGGCACTTCGGTCAGCGTGGCGAAATACATGAACGCCGCGACGATGGATGAAAAGAAATTGGCTCTCAAGGAGTTTCCGCCCACCAGGGCCGCTACATATTTCGAGGGAATGACACCTTCGTGCCCCACCCGCCCAAGCAAGAAACCGGAGATCAGGACACCTCCCAAAAGAAGCGGTAGAATTTGAAGCGCGAAAGTCCAGGAGGCAGAGGTCCATTCCTTCAGTTCTTCTTTTTCGAACCACTTAATGAGCATGATCGCAAGCACGGCCAGGGAAATCCCGGAGATCCACCACCTATATTGGTAGATCAGGGCCCACGTTCCATGATCTCCTTCAAGGGGCTTGCCCCAATTCGCAAAAACAAGAAACGCGATCATCGAAAAAAAATAAAGGACCGTTTTGCCTAAGGACCGTGTTTCTTTGACCTCTCCTACATTAAAATCACCGCTTACCTGACGCGCTTGTTCTTCTTTGAGAAAGATAAAATGCATCAAGAGCCCGATCACGACGCTAAAGATCACAGCCCCCACAGCTCTTGCCAATCCGAGCTGCCAGCCGAGAATACGGGCTGTCAGGATGATCGCAAGAACGTTGATGGCAGGACCCGAATAAA
This sequence comes from Candidatus Omnitrophota bacterium, assembly GCA_043821445.1. Classification (GTDB taxonomy): domain Bacteria; phylum Omnitrophota; class Omnitrophia; order Omnitrophales; family Aquincolibacteriaceae; genus Aquincolibacterium. The sequence continues at coordinate 115,682 of JBDRCT010000013.1, forward strand.
GAAAGGCTATCGCCGGGCCGAGGCCCGATCCCCTTTTATAGATCCCCGAAAAAAGCGGCAGAACGGTGCAAGAACAGACGGCCAAGATCGTTCCCGAAACCGAGGCAACGCTGTAAGAAAGAAATTTATTGGCTTTGGCTCCGAAGCATTTCATGACGGATGCTTGGCTGACGAACACAGAAATGGCACCGGCAATAAAAAACGCCGGAACAAGGCAAAGGATCACGTGCTCACGAGCATACCATTTGACAAGAGCGAGAGCTTCAAAGATAGCGTTCGTGAAACGAAGATTTTCGACCGGAAGATAAAAACACGCTAAAAATCCTGCTAAGACATAAAGAACTTTTTTCCATTCATTCATGATTTACTCCTTCGAACGGCCTGGCAGCAGCCCCCTTCGATTTTAATGCCATGGTGGTGGACAAGGGCGTTCGCGATTTTTTTTCGAGCTGCGGTCAGAATGCGGGAAACTGTGGAGCGATGCACTTTCATTTTCCGGGCGGCGGCGTCCTGCTCAAGACGCTTACCATCGCAAAGCCACAGGGCCTCAAGTTCATCCAAAGTGATCTTCGTTACAATAATATCCTTGCATGGAACATGGACCGGGCGGAAACACCGGTCCCCCGGCTTACAGCCAACGTATCTTGTTTTCTTAGGACGCATAGAACACCTTAGTTATGCACATATGTGCATAATACAAGGGCAAGATGATTTGTCAAATATTTTTGAAATTTAAAAGGTCAGGTTAGGAATGCGACGCTGAAAATGCCGGATGTGGTCTGGGTCTTGTTGCTCCCAAGAACATCCTGCTGGACGCCCAGTTCAAACCGCAAATGATCGCCCAGTGGCATAATGACGCCCAGCACCAAGCTCACCAGATTGGCGGTCTGTCCTTGCCCTGCGAAATCGTGCAGATAGATCAATTCGGCTTCCGGCTGCAACCACCAGAACACCTGATAGCCTGCCGCGAAATTCGCGTGTGCCGTCCCATAATAATGATTCGTCCGCTCCCAATGCGCGAGCGGAGCATTGTAACCCAGATTCACGGTCCCGTTCCACCGGCCGATGTCTTTGGTGAACGCGAAGGAGTTATCCAGGCTGGTGTAACCCTGGCTGGCGCCGAGGTGATCGAGATTGCTGCGCCGTCCGGTGGGAATGAAGATCGTGGGCATATACGCGATCTCGAGTTTCTTCTCTGCGGAATCATAGAAACGCCACTTGCCAGCCACGCCGAGATCGCCCCAGCCGAACCCGTGCGAAGGCCCCTCGGTCTCATCTTCCAGTCTCTCCCCCGTATCCGGGTCCGACAGATCCCTGAACTCATCATAGTTGTTCTCTTTGTCCAAAGTATGCTGGAACCAATTGATGATCCCGACATCGATATCTTTATAGACCCCGACCGTTACCTGGCTTTCCCATACCTGGGCCAGATAAGTTCCCCGGTTCTCTCTCGCGCCGTTCGACTTCCAGGCGAATTTGCCTCCCTGGAGCACATAAGAGCCCCACACCTCGACTTGCCCGGGATCATTTGGCGTGGCATCCGTGGTCACGACTTTGGAATGTTCCTCGATCGCCAGATTGTCCGCAACGTGCGTCGCGTAAAGAGGGCTTGAAACGGTAAGCAGCAAGCATAGAAAAAGAAGGTTTCGCGTCATGTTTTTTCCTCCGGTTTTGAGGTGCTGTCTTTTTTTTCTAATTTTTGCCTGCCCGCGGGCAGGCAATCGGGGCCGCAGCGCCCTCCGCCCTTTTTGCCAAAAAAACAACGTAGCGCAAGAAGAGCCGCCAATGCCACAACGCTTAATGCAATGGTCTCATTAGTTTCCATAGTTGTCCTCTTTTCTGTTTATTATTCGAATCCCAAAAGCCGACCGCCTTGGTAGACTACAAAAGAAGCCGACCATGCAAGGCCGGTCATGTAAAGAATCATGAAGAACATCCAGCCCCAAGACCCGGTTTCGCGCTTCACGATCGCAAAGGTCGAGAAACACTGACAGGCTAGCACGTAGAAGACCATGAGAGAAAGCGCCACAAGCGGCGTGTAACTAGGTTTTCCGGTGATAGGCGAACGCTGCTTTTGAAGCGCCTGAATGAGACCGACGGTCATACCCTCGCCTTGGGTCTCGACGTGATGCACGATCGCAAGCGTACTGATCAAAAGCTCGCGCGCCGCGAACGAAGCCACGATCCCGATGCCGATCTCCCAGTTAAAACCCAAAGGGCGGATGGCCGGTTCGATGGCTTTCCCGAGAGACCCGGCAAAACTTGACCGGATCTGAAGATTCTTTTGCTCATGCTCGATGGCATCAAGACGCTCCTCTAGGGCTTCTCCGCTCAGCACTGATGAAGCTTGCTGCTGCGCGAGCTCAAAACGTGTCTGGGCTGCGGGATCTTTCGGATAGCTCACGCAAAACCAGAGCACGATCGACAGCAGGAAAATGATACCGCCCGCCCGGGTGATGAATTCCTTGGCGCGGTCCCACATGGTACCCAACACGGTTTTGAGATGCGGAACGCGGTAAGGCGGCAGTTCAAACACGAACGGCATCCTGTTCCCTTTGAGGAATGTTTTCCTGAAGAGCGCGGCGATCCCCAGTCCGGCTCCGATACTCAAGAGATAAAGCCCGAGAAGCGTCACTCCTTGGAGATGCAAAAGATGGAACACGTGAATGTTCGGGATGAATGCCGCGATCAAAAGCGTGTAAACGGGAAGCCTGGCGCTGCAACTCATAAGAGGTGCCACGAGGATCGTCGCGAGCCGGTCGCTGCGGTCTTCGATCGTACGTGTCGCAAGCACTCCGGGGACCGTGCACGCAAAAGAACTCAAGAGCGGCAAGAACACCTTTCCGTTCAGCCCTACTTTTTTCATAAGCTTGTCGAGCACGAACACTGCGCGTGCCATATAGCCCGTATCTTCAAAAAGCGCGATAAAAAAGAAAAGCAGGAAAATCTGCGGCAAAAAAACGATCACATTCCCGACGCCCGCGATGATACCGTCCACCACAAGGCTTCGAAGGGCCCCCTCCGGAAGCCACGCTTGAGCGAGACCGCCCAGCTTTTCAATAACCCGGGAAAGAAGGTCCATCGGCGCTTGCGCCCAGGAGAAGATCGATTGGAAGATGACACCCATGATCACGATGAAAGCTCCAAGGCCCCAAACGCGGTGCGTCAGGATCCTGTCAAGCCGATCCGAAAAAGCCGGGACCTTGCGGGACGCGCGCCGGACGACTTGAGCACAAAGATCATCGATCGCCCGGTACCGGCATTCCGGTTCCACGGAGGTCCAATCGATCCCGCTTTGCTTGAGTGAGGACCGGACGCTCAAAACCTCCGTCCTCAAAAGATCCCCCGTTTTCATGTCTTTGAAAAAAGGGCTCCGAAAAAGTCGGTCCGGCAAAAGCCTCAAGGCCTCCCCAAAAACCGCCCCCGGACGGTCCCTCAAACGGCTTTCGATCAGGGCTACGATTTTATCGAGTTCGGTCTTCAGCCCCTCGGGTAAGAACGGCCCCAGGGAAAACTTTGCCTGCTGAGCGACCGGATTAAGAAGTGTCAGCGCGATCGTCTGCTGAAGTCTTGCGATCCCTTCACGCTCCATGCCAATAGTCGCCACACAAGGGACGCCCGTGAGCTCTGATAACCTTTCGAGATCGACCGCCATTCCGTTCCTTTGAGCCATATCCCACATATTCAGCACTAAAATCGCGGGGATCCCGGTTTCCAAGACTTGCGTCGCCAAATAAAGATTTCTCTCGAGATTATTGGCGTCGAGGATCACGAGCACGAGATCCGGAGGCGGCGTATCCTTCCTTATCCCCAACAAAACATCATGAACGACCTCCTCGTCCAAGGAACGCGGCAAAAGACTGTAAGCGCCCGGAAGGTCCAGTACCGCTATCTCTTCACCTCCGGGGAATTGCATCCGTCCCATTCTCTTCTCGACCGTCACGCCGGGATAATTGGCCGTGCTATGACGGAGACCGGTCAGGGCGTTAAAGATCGTGGTTTTCCCCGTGTTCGGATTCCCGACCAGAGCGATCTCCCTGCGTTTTTCTCCCGGATCATTTTCCGTCATCATATTCCGCCTTTTGAACAAGTATTTTTGAGGCGTCCTGCTTCCGGATCGAGAGGCTGTACCCCCGGAGCACGACCTCCATGGGGTCGCCCAGCGGCGCAAAACGCTTCACCAGGATCCTCGTGCCATGGACGAGGCCGAGCTCTTTAAGCCGGTAGTGGAGGTCTTCTTCTCCTTGGTAGCCCTGGACAACACCCCACTCCCCGGCTTTCAATTGATCGAGAGTGATGCGATTCATTTCCGGCATTTTTTGCAAAGCCCCACAAGTTGATGACAATGGTGCTCCAATTTAAAACGGTACTTTTCCGCAACGCGGCGTTGCGCCTTCTCGATCTGGGGGTCCTTGAACTCCACGATCTTCTCACACTCGCGGCAGATCAAGTGATCGTGGTGGGCCTTGAAATACCCGCATTCATAATAAGTGTCGCGACTCGTCCGGAAACTTTGCGCGACCACACCTGCCTCAAGAAGGATCGGAAGATTCCGGTAGACCGTGTCCCGCGAGACCTTCAGCCCTTGCTTCTTCAGACAGGAAACAAGGATATCCACGTTGAAATGCCCGCGCTGATGCCTGATCCCCTCGATCAGTTTGAGCCGTTCCCCCGTCAGACGGCATCCTTTGCCTCGGATAAACCCTTCGAATTCTTTTTGATTTTTGATCACGGAGAGAGGATCCTCTTATTAAGATTAAGTCTGAATAAGCGGGAGTGTAGCGGAAGGACCGCGGTATGTCAACGCTTGACAAAGATACACCTCTTGACTATTATTGGCATATGCTAATAACCTCTGAAGAAGCCCATGCCAAGACCTTTTAAATGTAGACGCGTTTGCGGAACGCCCGGAACAGACTATTTTAAGCCCAGAGGTATTCCTCTCTCCAATCTCCAGGAAATCGGCCTAACGATTGATGAGTTTGAAGCGATCCGCCTTGCGGACTTGGAAGGCCTTTACCAGGAGGACGCCGCCAAGAAAATGGACATCTCCCGTCAGACATTCGGAAACATCATTGCGTCCGCTCATAAGAAGATCGCAGATGCCATTGTGAATGGTAAAGCCCTTAAAATCTCGGAAAACAAAGATATTAAGGAAACACAGACATGATAAAGATCGAAGGAAAACTGTGCAACGGCTGTGGAATCTGCAAAGAAATTTGCCCAGTAGACGGGATCAAGATTATAGACGGTAAGGCTGTAGCTAATGAACAATGCATTGATTGCGGGACCTGCATCGCATCCTGTGCGTCCGGAGCGATCTCTCCGGCTGAAAATTGATCCGGTATTGATTATGGACTCAGTGCTGCTGTCACTCAGGAAAAGGACAAGGCAGTTCAAGCGATACGGCTACGACCTCCCTGCCTCCCGCCGGTTCATCTGGAAACTATCAGGTATTTGTCACGGGGAAGTCCTCGAAATCGGAACCGGCAAGGGGCATTTGACCGCCCTGCTGGCCCAGAAAGGTCTCAAGATCATCTCGGTCGATCTTGATGGAGAGGTTCTCAAGACCGCAAAAACTCACCTGTCCGCGCTAAAACTCAGTAAACGCGTTTCGCTCCGGAAGATGAATGCGGAAAGACTCCGGTTCAAGTCAAGGAGTTTTGACAACGTGATCTCCATAGATTTTTTTCATCACGCCCGAAACCCGCTCCGTTGCCTCCGGGAAATGATGCGAGTAACTCGAAAGACCTTAACAATCGCGGATTTGAACCAAAACGGTATGCGGATCATGGACCTTGTTCATAAAAGTGAAGGAAAGAGACACGAAACCCCCAAGATCCCATTTGGAGACCTAAAAAAGCATTTTCTCGCACATCATTTTAACGTCAAAAGTTATCGTCACCCATGCCACCAAATTTTTGTGGCGCAAAGGAGGAGTTCATGAAGATCTGCATCCCCACAACAACCAAAGACGGAAAGTCCGCCCAAGTTTACGAACATTTCGGAAGTGCGCCTTTTTTTACTATTTGTGATTCAGATAAAAACACTATCGAGATCATCGACAACGCAAACCAGCACCACTCCCACGGCATGTGCCAGCCCATGAGCGCGCTCGTCGGAAAAGAAATCGATGCGGTCGTTACCGGAGGCATGGGAGCCAGAGCTGTCCAGAAACTGAACGAAGGCAGGATCAAAGTCTACCGCGCCATCCCCGGAACTGTCGAAAATATCTTGAAGCAATTTTCAAAAGGTGGTCTTCAGGAACTGACTATTGAGAATGCCTGCGCTCAACACGGGTGCCATTAAACATTCCGGTGTGAGGATCTGTAGACTAAACATATGCGACAAACCCAAGAAAAGCTTAAATCATTACAAAGCCGTTTTCATGCGGCCTGCGTAGTTTGCGGAAGAGAAAATCCTCAAGGCATGAAATTGCCTTTTCACACCTGCAAGGACGGCTCGGTCAAAGCATGGTTCTTCTGCGATCAGCTTTTGCAGGGATATCCCGGATTGATGCATGGTGGCGTGATCGCGGCGATCCTCGACGGAGCGATGATGAATTGCCTTTTTGCCCAGGGTAGAATAGCCGTGACAGGGGTTTTGACGGTTTGTTTTGTGTCCCCCCTTGCCGTAAAACAGACTGCGACCGTCCGGGCACGGGTGAAAAAATCTATTTCCTCGTGTCATATCTTGGAATCAGAACTCTTGCAAGGCAGGCGCACCGTTGCGAAAGCGACGGCCAAATTCATGGAATGCACGGAACATTTTCTCAGACAACATAAAATAGCGGAGGAGGAAAGAAAATGAACTTGTGGATCCGGCTGCTGGCCTTTGTGTGTGAAATCTGCCCTTTATGTATCACGGCGAGGTGTTTCCCAAATTCCAAATTCGCCGCGAGCATGAAGCGACTAGAAAAGTTTTGCCCTTTTTGCAGCGCCCACGAAAAGTTAAAACAAGATAACGAAAAATCTCAATAAATCATGAAAGAGACGGCTAAAGCTTATTTTTTAGGAAAAAAAGGATCCCGCAGGCTGAATTGCGCTCAATCGGTGGCTGAGACATTCCGGGAGAAATACCCTCTGGACGAGAAAAAAACGACTATTCTCTCCGCATGCGGTGGGGGCATGGCCCCGGAGGGATACTGCGGCGCGTTTTACGCAGCAAAATGCCTTCTGGACTATCATTCCCCCCATCGCACCCAAGAAAGCATGGCGCAGCTTCATTCTGCCGCAGGCTCCCTCAAATGCCGGGAGATCAAAGCTTTAAAAAAACTGCCGTGCGTCGGCTGCGTTGAAAAAGCCGCGGAAGTGGTCGAAGAAAAATGAAAATTCGGCTTATTGCCGAAGGCTCAACAAGACGCGAACGAAAGATCCTCCGGTGGGGCCTGGCCTTTCTTGTCGGGAACGTTCTCTTTGACACCTTCGGCCGGAAAGATATTTTTAAAAGAAACATCAGGCGCTTCGGGATTGATCTGTCCCGCGTCAAACATGTCGTGATCTCACATGAAGACTGGGACCACATCGCCGGGCTTGAGAATTTTCTTAAAACTCATCCTAAAACACCTGTTTATGTCTGCAGGAAATCCGGTAACGCGTTAAGAAAAATAATCCGCAGCAACGGCGGCTCACTTATCGAAGTCGACAAACCCCGAAAGATAAGCCGCAATATTTTCTCTCTCGGTCAAATGCGGGCCGATACAGGCCGAGGCATTCTTTATGAGCAGGCTCTCGTTGTGAAGTCGCGACATGGTTTTTCCGTGATCACGGGCTGCGCCCACCCAGGGATCTTCCGGATCATCAGACAGGCCATCAAGATATTCGGGAATAAAATTTACACCATTTGCGGCGGATTCCACATGAAGGACAATACGCAGGAAGAGAATTAAAAAATCATCGAAAAACTTCAAGCGCTCGGCATTAAAAAGGTCATCCCCCTCCACTGCACTGGCGCAACTGCCCGCCGATTATTCCAAAAAACCTACGAAAGGAATTTTGTGACCTTACGCGAAGGCAATACGCTTACCCTCTAAACGGTCAGGTCGCGAAGGCGACTCGAAAGATACCTGTGGTAAGCTGGTCTTGATTGCTGCCCAGGACGTCCTGCTGAACGCCGAGGTCGAAGCGGAGATGATCGCCCGCCGGAATGATCGCGCCCGCTACCACACTCACAAGCTTTCCGCCTTTGCCGGGGTTTTCAAAACTATGGTTATAAATAACCTCCATCTGAGGGTGAAGCCAGGAAAGCAACTGGTAACCCGCCGCCGCATTAAAATTCCAGGTGCCGCGGTAGTTCCCCGTTTTTTTCGAATTCGCAAGCGGTACGTTGTAACCCGTGTTCAAAGTCCAGCAGAACCGTTTGTATTCCTGGGTGTAGATCAGATTGTTCGCAAAACTTACATAACCCGCCCCCGGCCCCAGATGATCAAGATTGCTGCGTCGGCCCGTCGGCAAATAGACCGTCGGGCTATAAGCCAGTTCGAATTTTTTCTCCTTATTCTCGTAAAACCGCCAACGACCCATAACCCCAAGGTCCCCGCGGCCGCCTCCGTGTGTCGGCCCGCCGATCGTATCTTCCATTGCCTCGCCGGTCAACGGATCGATCTCGTCGGCGACTTCATTATCATTATTGTTTTTGTCGAAAAGATGATAAAAGCTCTGGAAGATCGCCATATCAATGTCCTTATAGAGTCCGATATAGGTCTCGACATCCCAAGCGTGAGTGAGATAGGTTCCCCGGTGATAACGCTCTGCATCCGTTTGCCAAGCGAATTTCCCGCCACGAAGCGAATAGGCAAGATCGACCTCGACATGGCCGGGATCCGTAGGTGTAGCATCTAAGGTCAGCAGCTTGGAATGGCATGCTTCTGTTTCTTCCTCATTTTGAATGGCAGGATCAACACGTATTTGTTCTGACGCTAGGGCAACGGATGTGAAAACTACGCTAAAAAAAAAGATGGGGAAAAATCGCGCCTTCATAGTCGTTATTCCGTCGAACAAGCAATCAAGTCTCCGCCCTTGATCCCTTTCAATCCGATCAGCTTTTTTGACAGACCATTCAGCTCTTTCGCATGGCCCTTCACGAGAATGGTTTCGAGACAATTGTGGTGGTCCAGATGCACATGCTGGCCCGAAAGAATGAGGTGATGATGGCCATGCTGGATGGTCATGAGATTGTTAAGAAGATCGCGCCGGTGATGGTCATAGATCAGCACGATGCAGCCGGCCACCAGCCGGTTGTCCTTCCATTTGTCCTGGAGTAAATTTTTCCGTACGAGAAACCGTATCGCCTGCGAACGGTTGGGAAGTTTGTGTTTGGACACGAGGCGGTCCAATTCTTTCAAAAGAGAATCTTCTAAAGAAACTCCGAATCGTTTCATTGTTCTTCTCCGATTACGCTGCGGTTTTGAGTTTCATGCCGGTAAAGCATCGGGCCAAAAGCCAGCCCATGGCAAAAGTCAACAATACGCCGATCAAACCGGCCAATCCTATGGACAGAATCCCGTTTTGCAGCGCCGGAACAGCATAATCCGACAACGGGCTCACGAATGCGGGTGCGGCTTCGTGCAAGAACTGATATTTTTCAGCAACCCATTCGAGCCCGTCTGGAAATCCGCTGGCAAAAGGACTCCACAAAGCTCCGATTGTCACGGCCGCCAAAAGCGGTACTCCAACATTCCACTGTGGAGAACGGCTTAAAGCTTTCGATGAAAGAACGCGGTAAGCTGCCACAGCAATCAATCCTTCACCGACCCCGATCAAGGCATGAACGCTTAACATCGTACCGGCAACCCTTGCAAAAGGGATCGCTCCCGAAACTCCCAGTTCGATACTGCACGCCAGCGCCGCCAAGATCACGGAAAGCCATCCCGCCACACCAAGCGATGACAAGCAGAAGACCGAATCTTTTGCAGAAGCCCCTGCAAATCGCTTAAAAAGGAATCCTCCCGCCCCCGCTCCGATCAAGGCCATGTTCAGGATGTTGGCGCCAAGGACCGATGCGCCGCCGTCGGAAAATACAAGACACTGGATAAGAAGGACAAGCGTGATCGCCAGAATACCGAAAGGAACGCCGAGCAAAGCGGATGCGAGCACGCCCCCCAGGAGATGACCAGATGTGCCGTTCTGGATGGGAAAATTCATCATTTGTGCCGCAAAAATAAATGCCGCGACCGCTCCGAAACGGGATGCCGCAGGTTTTTCTTTGGACCTCAATGCCATGATCGCGGCGGCGGCAATGCCGAGCGCGCTTACGGTGGCAGTAACGGGACAAATCTGACCGTTGAGCATATGATCCGGAATGTGCATGCAAGACCTCCTTGAATTAGCGTGAAAAGAAATAGGTGTTACGTTTCTTAGGAAGATGCTACTCAAAAAGATGTGGCTGTCAATCTTTTTTAGATTACTCGTCTAATGCTTGAGTTGACCCTTCCAGAAAGTTTTATTGTTTTGACAATCTAGGAAGCAAAGTTCTTATTAGCGCGAGTAAGATCAAGAGCCCTCCGAAAACGCATACCACCGCTGCTCCGGTCGGAAGATCAAAGCAATAGGAAAGCCCAATCCCTGCAAGGCTCGCAAGGATCCCAAAACCCCACCCTAAAAAAAGCCTGCCGGATATTTTATCCGAAAAAAGGATCGCTCCGACCGCCGGGATGATCAGAAAAGCAAAAACCAGAAGCACGCCCGCGATACGCACCGAGCTCGTTACCACGAGACCAAAGGTCAGATAAAAAAGGATGTCCCACCATCGGACCTTGATCCCTTTTTGAGAAGCCACTTCGGGTTGGGTCGAGATCAGAAGAAACGTCTTACGGAAATACCAGTGGAATAAACCCACGATGCCGTAAAGGACCGCCATCGTCACAATCTCGGGAAAACCCACCAAAAGGATATTGCCCACAAGCATGTGCCGGATCTCTTCATCCCCTTCCGCCGCCCGACTCAGGATCAAGACGGCTGCGGCAGCAGCGACCGCATAGACGATCCCAATAATGGCCTCCTGGGGGATCTTTTCTCTGCGGGTTCGCGTCACGGAAAAGATGATGGCTCCGACAAAAGTCGCACCGAGGGAGAACCAATAGGTTGCATGTCCGTGAAGACTGAACCCGAACATGAAGGCAAGAACCGCGCCCAAAGCCGCGATCTGTGCCAGAGCCAGGTCCACAAAAATGACCTTCCTTTCAACGACATGGACCCCCAGATAGGTATGGATCCCCGTCAGGATGAAGCAAGCCAACAAAGGTTTCCACATCAAAAGAAAAAAATCACTCATGAAGCACTGCCTTTCTGCTCACCCAATGCGCCTTCGAGCAGGCTGATGTCTTGTTCCATAAGGGATATATAGTCTTTCGCGTTCTCTGGTTCGCCAACTGCTTGTGACAAATTGACGATCCGAATACCCGTTTCTTCTGCTATTTTCTTGGGGGTTCTGTTCTCCTCGAAGTATTCCTTGATGATCACCTTCGCGCTTTTGTCTTTTATTTGCTGAATAAGTCCCGCAAGATGTTTTGCCGTAGGAGGAATGCCGGGCTTGGGTTCCACCTCTCCGATCACTGAAAGACCGAACCGCTTAACGAAATAGGACCAACTACGGTGATAGGTCACGACCGGGGCGCCCTGGAATCCTGCCATTCGCTCTTCCCAATCTTTGATCTTTGCATCCAGTCGCTCATTAAAATTCACTGTGTTTACCCTGTAGAAAGCCGCGTTTTTGGGATCCACACTCGCCAATCCTTCGGCAATATTCGAGGCAATGACCTTCGCATTCTCGGGATCGCCAATGTAATGAGGATTACCGAAAATATGGATGTCTCCTTCGGCCCGCGATAAGGCAGCGGGGATCTCAAGGAGCGAGATCCCTCTGGAGACATCAATAGAAGATTTTCCCTCTCCTAAAAAACGGGGGTTGCCAGCGGCATCCAGTAACGGCTGACGCCAGGCTTCCAGATCCAGCCCTTCGTGAATGAACACATCCGCCCGTTTGACCCTGAAAACATCCTTGGGGGTCGGTGCATAATGATGGATGTTCTGTTTGGGCGAAGCGATCGCTTGAAGGCGGATCTTATCCTGGGCCACTTCCTTGGCGATACTGGCCAGAGTGGTGGTCGTCGCGACGACACTCAGTTTTTCCGCTCCGAAAAGAGTCCCTGAAAAAAGCAGCAAAAAGCTTAGGCCCAAAGTTAATGCGATATTTATCTTTTTAGTAAGCATAACAATTCTCCTGTAATTAAAAGATCTATTGAATGGCATGTTTGTGGTTGCCCGCTAAAAAATCCACTACGAAAAACGCGGCATTGTCCGTTTTTTCGCCGCCCGCATAGACCGTGTGCGAATATTGCAATTTCACATCTACATACTCGCTTTGCCAGAAGATCAAATAAGGCGAAACCGATGTGGTGCCATGCTGACCGGAGACATCGAGCGGATTAACATAATCAAAACGGACTCCAGGGCTTAACCTCGGGGAGAGCTTGTACTCCACAAGCGAATAAAAACCCCATGGCTTTGCATTGGTGGAATTAACAAGATCCGGTCTGTTCTGAAAATAAATCTCGTTCTGCCATGTCATCTGTTTCCCCTCAGGCAGGAACCAATTAAAGGTGGCATCTCCCCCATACACCTTTACACCATACCAATCGGTTCCTTCCGGTCGTGTCCATTCCGTGGTCGTTCCGCTACCGTCATCGATCGTTAACGGCGGATTGACGGTCCCGAACATTGTCGTCCAGCCTAATTCCAGATTTGTATCGGACGATGGCTCAAAGAAGGTTTTGAGGTGCGTATTGAAAATAGGACGTCTCGAAACCCCGGCAAAACTCGCGCCGTTATTTCCCCGCAAGATTTCTCCGGTAACCTCTAAAGGCAGATCCCAGGGATTCGGAATGTTGTTCCTAAGACGCAGCCCGGATGAAGACAATCCTTCGTCCCCGAAAAAGTTCTGGATAACTAGCGGATAGTCCGCCGCGGGTAGTGCGTGGGCATGCATGAGATTCGCTTTTCCGATGTTGGCGCGGAATTTGCCGATCTGTCCCGTGAACCCAAGTGGCAATCCCCATCGGGTGTAATATGCCTCTTCGAGATGAATGACATGCTCCTCGATATGATCGTTAAGACTGATCGTTGCATCAAACCGGGAGTAGGGATCCACCACTTGCCCCAGAGTAATTTCAAACTCTTTCAGCGCGGTCGCGTTATTGCCCTCCGTGTCCGACTTGTTCTGGGTCAATTTTGTTTGCACCGTCCCCGCAATCCCGATATCCGGGTTCCATCCTGCATTGGCCTTGGGATTTGCCAGCGTAGGGGTTTGCGGTATCGCTGCGGCTTGGAGAGGGAGCAAAGTCTGTTTTTTCTCAAACACCTCGATCCGATAATTTTGCCGCTCGATAATTTCGTTTTGGGCCCGGACTGTCGATTTCAGGACTTCCATATTGCTTTCCATGGTGGCAACCATCCGTTTGATGTCCGCCATTTCCTGCACAAGGTTTGGCCTGCCATTGGGTTCAGCCAATGCAGTTCCGATAGGGCCGAGGTAAAAAAGAGACAATAAAAGAGAAAATATCCATAGATGAAGTCGCATAGTGACACTCCTTTCCTGCGTTGTGAATCGGAAGAAAAATGCTTAGAAAAGGACGGGGGGCGCTCGGCCGTGTATCGGGGAAAGGAATTTAAACGGTAATGATTGTCTAAATTCTGAGAGGTTAAATCGTTCTTGCTGCATCCTGAGAAAAAGAAGAAAAACACAGAAAAGAATGAATCCAAGCGCAATAACAAATTGGCATAAGGGGCAACGATCCCCGTCATCCTTATCACCGTCATGATGGGACGCGTGGATCAGAGGATGGAAGGCGAGCGCAGCAAATCCTATCAATAGAAGGATTGCTGCAAAATGGAACGCTTTATTTCTTTGGAATAGAATCATAATTCCCCCAAATGAGAAGGAAGATTACACCCTACAAGAGCAGCCATCAATAAAAAATGCGCCCCAAAACCTAGGTCGATTTTTCGGCCATGCGGGAGTGTATGGTCTCGCTCAATTTTGAGAAATCGCCGGGCTCGAGATGGGCCGTCTCGACGGGCTCCAGAACGGTCAGGTTGCAAAAGACCTTGGACTTCATAATCCAATCCCCTTTAGGGATCGCATGCCTCGTTCCGCTGATGACGACCGGAAGAACCGGGACTTTTTCGGAAATGGCCAGTTTGAAAGCCCCAGCCTGGAAAGGGTTCATCTCCTCCGTTTCGCTGCGCGTCCCTTCCGGAAAAAAAAGAACGGACATCCCCGACCGGAGATACCGGATCGCTTCCCGGTAAACATCGCGGATGCTGGCCCGGTCATTGCGCTTCAAACGGATGTGTCGGCAAAGCCCGAGACACCATCCCAAAAAAGGAACACTGAAAAGACTTTCTTTCGCCACCCACTTGAACTGCAGGTGAAGCTGGTATAGAACCACGATGTCCGCCAAACTCTGGTGATTGGCCACGATCACATAGGTGCGTTTGGGGTCCGCATTCCCGAGACCGTTCACCTTCAGTTTCCAATACGGACTCAGGCCGATCACGGCGTTTGACCACCAGAAACACTGCCGGTGCAGGATCTTTCTCTGTTGATCAAAAGGAAAACAGACGGCAAGAAGGGCCAGCTGGACCAGATAAAGAAGCGCGATCAGCAAAACACAGCTGACCCAGAAAAAAATAGATAGTAACGCGTTCAGCACAAACTCCTTAGCGGCGGTGAAAGATCATAAAAAAAATGGCCAGACTTAAAGCTGCGAGAATGGCACCGAGGATCCGGGTATTCCGGACTTCGCGCGGTTCATCGATCGGGGCCACCTTCCAGTTGAAGCGCTCCATGATCCATTGATAAAGACCTATCGACCGCTTGGGCCAACCCACTGACAAAGCACCCACGGCGAGACCCAAACAACCGATCCCGAGAAAAACAAGTTTTGTAGCCATGAAACAACAACTGCTAAGCGGACATTGCATATTCTTCTCCTTTCAATCTGGCGTTCCTACGCGAGAACCTCCGCGTAATTCCGAATCCTCTTGATAGGGTTTAGCGTTCAGGATATAGGGTATAGGAAAATCACGACTGCCTCAACGCCAAACTCTTTCTATCCTCTATTCTCTAAACCTATACCTTATTTTGTGTCTTCCCACGCGCTACGATAACCATTCACGGATTCGACGTAGCGAAGCAGCTCTTCGAAAAAGGCGTGGTTGGAAAGGGTTGCGCTGTCCCCGATCATGATGAGCTTGCGCTTGGCACGCGTCATGGCAACGTTCATGCGGCGCGTATCGGTCAAAAAACCCAGCTTCCCTTCCCGGTTGGAACGGATCAGCGAAACGATCACCGCTTCTTTTTCCCGGCCTTGGAACGCGTCCACGCTGTCGATCTCCAGCGCCGCTAAGTCGCCCGAATCACCTTTTTCGCCAAGGATCATCCCCGTCAGGAGCTTCACCTGCGCGCTGTAGGGGCTGATGATCGCAATTTCTTCCGGCGGCACGCCGGCTTTGATCAGACGGCTGAGCTCCTTCACCACAAGCTTCGCCTCCTGGGAATTAGAGCGGCTCTCGGTCCCCTCCTCGACCTCCTCCTCATACCCCAGCCCGGCAGTGTCCAGAAAAACAACGGGCGTTCCATCCAGGCCTTCAGTCTTCACATTCGAAAGGTCTTTCAGCTCGTGTCCCGCAACCGACGGATCGGCCGTGAGCGCGCTATCGTAGAATTCCCGGGATGAGAAATTCATGATGTCCTTATGCATCCGGTATTGCCGCTCCAGCCGTACCTTGAACTTTGCGTCCAGGACTTCATGCAACCGCTCGAAAAGCGTGAACCCCAGGCCTCGTTCGCCGGGACGCGACCGGAAGACCGTTGGCGGAAGCTGACAATGGTCCCCCGCCAGAATGACCTTGCCCCCGTGACGCATCGGGATCCAGGTCGCAGGTTCGATCCCCTGCGTCGCCTCATCCAGGATCACCCAGTCGAAGGCCTTGGCGCGAATGAGCGGATCGCCGCAAACCGTATGCGTTGCCACGATCACGTCGGAAGCGTTCCAGACCTGTTTGAAGATCTGCGTCTTGAGATCGCGGATATCGTCGCGAAGCCTGTTCACCTCGTTGCGCATCTCGTTACGTTCTTCCCACGACATGACCCGCCGGTCCTGCCGCCTTTCCTTTTGACGGACAAACTGTTCGAGCTGTGCCTCATGAGCATCGATCATTTTTGCGTAGGGATGCGCGGCAAGCTTATAGCTCAAGGTATGCTCACGGACCCGTTCGGTAATACGCGCCGGATGGCCGAGACGCGTCACGGGGACCTTTTTTTTCACGAGACACTCCACCAAGTGATCGCATGCGGCGTTGCTCGGGGCCGAAACAAGAACGGTCTGGCCTTTTTGAAAAGCCTGATGAATGATCTCGGTCAACACCCGCGTTTTTCCCGTCCCCGGAGGCCCGTGAATGAGTAGCATATCTTCGGCCTCAAGCGCCATCGCGACGGCTTTTTTTTGGTCACTATTGAGCGTCGGATCAAAACTCCGGAATACTTCTGCAGGGACAGGATCCCCCCAAAGGGGTTTTTTGAGACCGAGACTGATATCCCTGAGCCGGGCGACCTTGGAATGTTCCGCGGTACGCGTCATTTGCAAAGCTTCATACATGCGCTGATACGTGGTTCGGTTTTCGGAAAGGTTGAGTTGGTAACTTTTTTCACTCTCGACCCACCCCGGGATCCTGCCACTGAAAGCGACCGTGATGCTGGAACGGTCTTTTTCATAGATCGTCCCAGAGGGGCAATCCTCCGGGGGTGTTTGGAAACCGGAAAGTGAAACGACGTCGCCTGGATCCAGCGAATAACGCGGCAAAGACCGGCCGTTCTGGAGCGCAAAGGTAAGAAGCTTCTGGCCTGAAGGGTTGTAATGGGTTTCCAGAAGATCGAGCCGGAAAATGGCTTTGCCTCTTTTTTCACGCTCTTCGGGTTTTCGATCCAGAAAATCCGTCTTGAAGCGGCCCTGCTCTTCGCGTTCTTCGTCACGGAGAAGGCGTGTCAGACGGAGAAAATGCTTTTCGATGACGGCCTCGTCGCCGACCCAGATCCTCCGCTCTTCTTTTTTCTCGACTCTCGGAGGAAGAGGCGGTTTGGAAAATTTTTTTTTGAATTTCCGCGGTCTATCACGATAGGTGTGGGCCATGATCAATCCTCAAACCGTTGCAACAAGTTAAGGCATGTTGCAGGACGTTACATGAAAAGCGATAAATGCATCTTGACGTAACCTGAGGCAACCTCCTGCAACCCCTTGTAACCTGATCATCATTCTCCAAGGATCTTGACGAGCACGCGTTTCCGACGGCGGCCGTCGAACTCGGCATAAAAAATACGCTCCCAAGTCCCGAAATCAAGGCATCCCTTCGTGATGGCGACCATGACCTCGCGACCGAAAAGCTGGCGCTTGACATGGGAGTCGCCGTTATCCTCGCCGGTCCGGTGATGACGATACCCCTTGAGATCGTAGGGCGCCATACGCTCGAGAAAATCGTCGAAATCCTGAATCAGACCTGGCTCGTCGTCATTGATGTAAACGCTTGCGGTGATGTGCATGGGGTTGACCAGGCAAAGGCCCTCCTGAACGCCGCTTTTCATGACCGCGGCTTCGACTTGGGGCGTGATATTGATGTAATCGCGTTTTTTCTTTGTTTCGAACGAGAGATATTCGGTGTGTGTTTTCATGGCTTACCTCCTTGATAAAGGAATGTGGGTAATCTAGTCCCAATACTTATCAATTTCATCCTTAATGAAATTAGGGCAATCCTTGTCACCCTTTGGTAAAAAATCCAAGACAAGGATAGTCCCAATACCTATCAATTTCAATGAAGTTGAAATTGGGGCCGTCCTGACTACCATTCGGAAAAAGAAAATAAAAGTCAGGACCGTCCTTGTCCCAACCCTGTAAAAAACTTAAAGGTGGTTGGGACTATACTGATTACCATTAATTTTGGATAAAAATCAGTATGCCGACCATTTGAGAAAAAATCCGAGGCAAGGATAGCACGAAGACGGGGGCGAACAAAAAAGACCTCCGCCCCATCTTTGTCTGGATGGGGCAAAGGTCAATGATCTGAAACTCCGAGCTTTTTACGGGAACGTCCGGTTTATACCGGAAGTGCTTGACTTATGGTGGTCTCAGAGAATTTTTCGGCGATCGTTTCCGGTTTCATGATGGGCTTATAGTCGGTCGAACCGGGAAAAGGAAAGGTCGCGACGTCATAGATCCCGGCCCCGACCCTCAAGAGTGCATACCCGATCCCCCGCCCGATGCTCACGACAAATCCTGTGAGATAATCCGGACTCTTCTCCATCGCGGTGGGCACTTGCATCACGAGTTCTCCCGGACCGGTCACAATATTCGTCACTCCGCGACCGAACTTGTCGAGCGCCTTAGTGGAATTCATTTTTTCTGCAAGAGCGGCTTCGGCGTGAGCGCCCGAAAACACCCATACGACGGCGAGGAATAGAGCAAATTTTTTCATTTTAAGATTCTCCTTTTCTCATTCAAACCCATTCGTTCCATCCCTAGGTATCGACCATTTTATGTCTTTTTTAATTTTTTTTGAACACTCTTCTTCAGCGCCGTTCTCCAATTAATTTGATGGGTTAACGGTACAGCCCAAGTCTCTTGTTTCATTTCCAGAAGGGTCGACTTGGACAGCCCCAATTTCCGCTATGCGGAAATGGATAAGTATTGGGACTGCACTGCGAACCATATGATATGAAATCAACAGTAACGCAGTGCTAGTCCTCAAACCCCTCCGTTTGAAAGATCTCGATCGTGGCCTTCGGAAGCTCCTGCTCCGAAAGCCCCGCTTTCTCCAACGCGCAACTCTCAAAAAAAGTTTTGGGGCCCCAACCGGTCTCCGTCGCGACTTCGGGAAGGTAAACTCCTTTTTTCCATCCGCAGGTCACGATGATACCGTCCGTTCCGATCCGGATATCTTTGTAGCTCTTCACCGGCGCAGGTTCCGTGAGGAGCGAAATGTGAAGCTTAAGGCCCTCCAATTCGTTCAAGGCAAGAGGCGGGAACCGCGGATCCTCGAACGCCGCGGCAAGGGTCATAGAACGTATGCTCTTTCCAAGAGGTTCGTCTCCCAGGATATGCCCGATACAACCCCGGAGACGGCCCCCGTGCTTGAGCGTGACAAAGACCCCGCGCTTTTTTTCCAGGACTTCCCGGCTGAGCTCGAGTTTGGGCCCGGGTCCACCCGTCAAACGCGCCTTCAAAAGTTCCCGCGCATAGGCCAATATCTTTTTTGTCTCTTCCGCACCTAACATGCCGCCCCCCTGTAAGCCATGGCCGCATAACCCACGACAGAACTCCTTTCCCCCGTGACATCTCCCGAATTCGCGTACCGGATCAGATGAGGACCTGACCATTTCATTTTCCTGGCCAGCAGGATCGAAGTCAGAACAGGCCCCATGCCGCAGGCTTCAGCCTCCTCCCTGACATAAGCATCATAGATCGCTTCGGCATTCCCTTTTTCGAACAGAGCGATCAAAGCCTTGTCTTTTCCGGACGCTGCTTCATAAGAATAAAAGTGGGAAAGATCCGTGGTCGCCACCACAAGTAAGTTCCGACCCGCGAGGATCTTGGTTAAAGCCTCCGCGAGGATCGTGCTGTTTGTGATCTCCTGAATGCCGATGTAGACGGGAACGATCTTAAGGCCGGGGACCGTTTCTTGGAGGAATGGGATCTGGACCTCCAGGGAATGTTCTTCAAGCCGGTCGGGCATCGTATTTTGAAAAATGGGATGGAACATCCGGATCTCCCGGGCAAGTTCACGATTTACGGGAACACGGCCCAGTGGCGTTTCATAAGCGGCGACATCGTCTACGAACACGCCTTGCAAGAACAGTCGATGGAGAAAGGCGATAATGATCACGCTGTCGAATGTTCGCCCTTCGACCAATTTGTAGGCCTCGGCCGCGATCTGCCCCGAGTAGTCATAACCTGCGTGTGGGACGATCAGAGCCCGGACATCCGGGGCAGGAGTGCCCTTGGCTTCGGTTAAGAACCGCCGGACCTTTTTTTTGAGGAGTTCGGGCCCTTCGGGATAGAATTGTCCGCTCACCACCGCTGCACGGACTTTTTCCTGGACATTCATACCTGTCCCTCAGCTTAAAGTTCCGAGGTTATTCTACACCCAAAAAAGACCGGGAAAACCCTTAAAATTTTAAGCGAGGGATGTCTGGAATTCGGCGTGACCCCGTATTATAATTTAAGAAAAGAGAGGCCTCCCATGGAAAGTAAAATCCTTAATTCCGTCAAGATCGCGTTCTTTGATGCCAAACCCTACGACATTGAGTCTTTTGATGATGCGAATAAGAATTTTGGGGGTAAGATCACCTATTTCAAAAACCATCTTACGCTCGAGACTGCTTCTCTGACCCAAGGTTTTCAGGTCGTTTGTGTTTTCGTAAACGATAATGTCCAAAAAGATGTCATCGAGATCCTGGCCCAAAACGGGGTCCGGCTTATCGCGATCCGTGCCGCCGGATACAATAATCTCGACTTGAAAGCTCTCTTCCAGAAGATCCACACCGTCCGTGTCCCGGCTTATTCCCCCTACGCCGTAGCCGAACACGCGGTCGCCCTCATGCTGGCTCTGAACCGCAAAGTCCACCGGGCCTATTACCGAACCCGCGATAGTAATTTCACATTGAACGGTTTGTTAGGCTTTGACATGCATGGGAAAACCGCGGGCGTCATCGGCACGGGAAAGATCGGAAAGGTCTTGATCGAGATCCTCAAAGGTTTTGGGATGCGCATCCTGGCTCACGATACCTTTCCTGACCCGGAGTATCAGAAAAAAACGGGGTTCGAGTACGTAGACCTCGATACCCTTTACAAAAATTCCGACATTCTTTCACTCCATTGCCCGCTCACGAAGGAAACCTACCATTTGATCGACGAGACGAGTATCTCGAAAATGAAACAAGGCGTGATGATCATCAACACGAGCCGGGGCATGCTGATCGATTCCAAAGCTCTCATCAAGGGGCTCAAAACAGGCAAGATCGGCTTCGCAGGCCTGGACGTTTACGAGGAAGAAAGCGATTATTTCTTTGAAGATTTTTCCAACAAAGTCATCACAGACGACGTCCTCGCTCGCCTCCTCTCTTTTAATAATGTGGTCATCACGTCGCATCAAGGATTTTTCACCCGGGAGGCACTTCGGAATATCGCGTCCACCACGCTTGAAAACGTCCGGGAATTTTTCACGGAAGGGAAAATACCGAATGAGATCTGTTACAAGTGTTCCACGAGTTCATGTCCGCGCAAAACCACAGGAAAGTGTTTTTAATCAAAGGAGTCTTTTATGAAGCGATCTTCAGGATCTTCAGCCGCCCGGCCCGGAAATTTCACCGGCATGACGCTTGCGATCGCAAGCTTGGTGGAGTATCAGGCACATTCGGTCGTCAGCAAGCAGATCCTAAGCAAAAAAACGGGATCGCTTACGCTCTTCGCCTTCGATAAAGGCGAAGGTTTAAGCGAACACACCGCGCCTTACGATGCGTCGGTCCTTATCCTCGACGGAAAAGCCACGATCATGATCGATGGAAAACCGCACAAACTGGAGAAAGGCGAGATGATCATCATGCCCGCGGGCGTCCCGCATTCGCTCAAAGCCGCTAAACCTTTCAAAATGCTCCTCATCATGATCCGGTCTTGAACCCGGATAAATAGCCGGACGATTTCGGTGCTTTATTTTCCGTTTGAGCTGTGAAAAAAAAAAGGGCGAACCGGCCCTTAAGCCAGTTCGCCCCACCTTCCCGAAGAGTTTTGACGTTTATTGCCTTATCAAACTTTATCTGCCCTAACGCCCTTTTTTTCGATCGGGACTTGCTCCGGGACCGCCCTTAGGACCCGGGGGATTTTCCCAGTTGGTCCCCGGACCACCTTTGGATCCAGGAGGATTATTGTCCTTGTCCCTTTTGCCGGCCATTTTCTTTTCTTTTCTGTCTACAACGCCATTGTTATTCCGGTCAACCCGTTCTTTCCGGAGTTCCTTTTTAGCATCACCCAGTTCTTTCCTGTCCTGATGTCTCTCCTGGGCATTTTCCTTATATATCGTTTGCAACTGCGCCTGGAGTTCCTTGACCTTCGCGGTATCTCCGGCTGCCTCAGCCTCCTTGATCTGTTTTTTCAGACTCTTCCCTTCCGTCCGAGCGGCTTGAGCGTGGGTCTTCATCTCTGCCTTCTGGGCTTTGATCGCTTCTTTGTCCGCCGCGAGCTCCTCCTTTTTAAGACCCGGCGCCGTGGAAGCGCCACTCTCTTCCGCATGGACCTTTGCGGCACAGAGCAAGGAACCGCAGAAAATAACCGCCACAAACACCCACAGCATCTTTCTCATGCTAGTTTCTCCTTTTTAAAAAAGTTGACCGCTATCAAATTCCGACCGCGTTCATTTTATACCTTAGAAAACTATCGGGCAAGCATTCAAAAAATCTCCAAGCCGCTCTAAAACTGGATCTTAACATCTGCGGTTTCTTCCTTCGGGATTTCGAGCATGGAGCGGCGCGCGTACCCCATCGAATTCGCTACAAAAACGTCAGGCATTTGCTGGATACGGATATTGTAGATATTGACACTTTCGTTGAAAAACTCGCGACGGTCCGCGATCTCGTTCTCAAGCCCTGAGATGCGGCCCTGAAGCTGAAGAAAACTCGCATTCGCCTTAAGGTCCGGGTAGTTCTCGGAGACCGCGAAAAGAGTTTTGAGCCCCGCCGTGAGCTGATTCTCCGCTTTGGTTTTGTCTTCGATCGAGGTCGCGTTCATAAAAGCCGTCCGCGCCTGCGTGATCTTCTCGAGCACGGATTGCTCGTATTTCATATAACCCTTGCAGGTCTCGATCAGCTTCGGCAATTCGTCATGCCGCTGCTTCAGAAGCACATCAATATTCGCCCACGCCTTATCCACATTGTTCCGTACCTGGATCAGGCCGTTGTAGATCCCGACAAAATACCCGATAAGCCCGAGCACCACAAAAACCGCTACCGCCAGAACCACAAGTTCCATGATCCCCTCCTTTTTTAAAACAGGTGTTTGAAAAAATGCCCGATCAGAATAAAAAGGCAGACGACGGTGAGAATGGGCCCCCCATAAAGGAAAAGATACATCCGCCCGCTGAATTCGCCAAGAACATGTTTTTCACTTTCACTTGAGAGAAGAAAGAAAGCGCCGGGCTGAGCCGCCACGCAAAGATTCTCAAACCCTTGCGCGGACCCCCGAACCACCGGATTCGGCTGCACCGTTCCGATCACATAAAGCTCGTCTCCCGGAACGATATACGCTTCTTCGCACCGGAGTTGTTTGCCAAAACCGAATGTTCCACTCGCCGCGATCCCCATGGAGTCCAGTTGCGCCAGGAACAAATTCTTATCTTTCGTGCCTATGCCGTTACTGTACTTACGATCCATATGGACGTGAAGCTCGGCCCCGGCCGGACAAATGAGTACACGTCCCGTTTTATCTTCCAGATAGAAATACTCCGTGCTTGTGTGCTCCGCGAGCGTGACCCAACTGCCACTTTTCCCGGAGCTTCTGTACTCTTCAACTTTATAGTGGTAAAAAACACACGGGGTTTTTGAAAAATCACTGGTCAAAAGCTTCTGGGATTCCCGCGCCGTCCCGCTGACTTCCGCCAGTCCCAAGGCAAGGGCGCGAACGGTCGAAGTGGGAATATCCTCGATCAATTTTTTTCTCTTACGCAATTGGAATCCCCGGAAAAATCCCACGATGCCGAGCACAAAGCCCACACAAAGATACATGAAAAATTTTCCTTCGGAATCATCCGACGAACTCATGCAAGACCTCTTTCTGTTCCAACCTTTACAGGACCGATCTCCCCAGTGCCATTTCGAAGGCTATCGGCTATTTCGATAAAAACCTTCTATCTCCCGGCGGCCTCTATTTTCTCATAGGCAAACCATTAAAAACTAGTGCAGAATAGAGGCGTCCTGGTTCACTTTCGATCTTTACCAAAACCAGGACTGCATTGATCTTCGATTGAAAAATTTATGGAGGATCAAGCGCTATGGATCCGATCGTTCCGGCAAAATACTGGCATAAACTCGAAGACGGCAAGATCCAATGTGATCTTTGCCCTCGCCATTGCAAACTCGTGGAAAGTCAGCGGGGGTTTTGTTTTGTGCGCGCCTGCCAAAGTGGCCGGATCGTTCTCACTACCTACGGACGCTCGAGCGGTTTCTGCGTAGATCCCATAGAAAAAAAACCTCTCTTTCATTTTCTTCCCGGCACGCCGGTCCTTTCTTTCGGCACGGCCGGCTGCAACCTGGGCTGTAAATTCTGCCAGAATGCGGATATCAGCCATTCCCGGGAAATGGACACCCTCGCAGATTCCGCCTCGCCCGGGCTTATCGCGAAAACCGCCGAGAGACTCCGCTGCCGGAGCGTGGCCTTCACCTACAACGAGCCGCATATCTTCCATGAATACGCCGTCGACACGGCCAAGGAATGCCGCAGGCTCGGGATCAAAACGGTGGCCGTAACGGCAGGTTACGTGTGTGCCGAACCCCGGCAAGAGTTTTATGAGTGGATGGACGCGGCGAACGTGGACTTGAAGGGATTCACGGAAACATTCTACAAAAAATACACGGATAGTTCTCTCGAACCCGTGCTTGAAACGCTTCTTTATCTCAAGAAAGAAACGAAGGTCTGGCTTGAGATCACCACGCTTCTTATTCCGGGTCTGAATGATTCCGAAAAAGAACTGCAGGCTCTGACGTCCTGGATCGTCAAAAACTTAGGGCAGGACGTTCCTCTTCATTTCACGGCATTTCATCCCGCGTATAGGCTTTTGGAGCCTCCCCCGACCCCGGCCTCAACACTTCAAAAGGCCCGCGAGATCGCTCTCGCAAACGGAATCCGTTATGGTTACACCGGAAATATCGAAGATCCCGAAGGCGAAACGACTTTTTGCCATGCCTGCGGCAAAAAACTGATGGGCCGGAGCAGTTATGAAATAACCGGCTGGCATTTGAAGGGAACCGGCCTTTGCGAATTTTGTGACACACTCTGCGCTGGAGTTTTTGAGCCCACCCCCGGAAACTGGGGATCCAAATGCCTGCCTGTCAGGCTTGGGGATTTTACCTGAAACCGTACTACGCGCAACGCGCAAGGCGCAACGTACGGTTTTTACGTCGAGCGTTGTGCGTTGAACTTTGCACCATTTTTAAAAGTTGATCGCTATAAGAATCCGCCACAAGCTCTTGGGTCCGGATTCCCAAAAGCTTTTGGTAGAACTTGCATTGCTTCCTGAGCTTTGCCACGCCGGGGCTTTCCTTCCGGCCGAAAACTTCGATCTCCACGAAATTTCCGAGACGTTCGACGCGATCAATATGGAACTTTGTGTTTTGAATGAAATAGATCTCACGCTTTTTATCGACCACGGTCAGAACACCGAACGCAACGGTCAGAAGTTTTTTAAGAGGGGTTTTTTTCTTGCAAGGAAAAAGCGTGGCATCACACTTTTTGGATCTCTTTTGATCGACGCGCTTGTAATAGATGAGGGCGTTCTCGATATTTCCTTCACGAAGCTTTAACCGGCCGGAGGGAACGCGGAAATACGTATCGACCTGGCAATCCAGACCCTTAAAAGACGCGCCCCGGGCGAGGAGGATCTTCCGGATGCGGCTTGGGTCGGGACACCGCGCCTTGATCTCAAAACTCAGGGAATCCATCAAGAACTCAAGAAGGCTTCAGGGGAAGCGTGAAGGTGAATGTGGAGCCTTTCCCCGGTTCGCTTTCGACTCCGATCTTTCCGCCATGGGTTTCCACCATGCGCTTGGCGATCGCGAGCCCCAGCCCAGTGCTTTTTTCTCCGGCGGTCGGAAGAACATCGGTCTTTCCAAAATATTGGAACATTTTTGAGATCTCTTCAGGGGGAATACCCTGCCCCTGGTCCGTGACCGAGATCGCGACCGCCCCTTCCGAAAGAACGGCCCGCAGAATGATCCGGCTTTTGGGCGCCGAAAATTTGATCGCGTTCGTAATAAGGTTGTTGATCACCTGATCGATGCGAGAGGGGTCCATCCAAACCTTGGGAAGGGCTTCCGGTGCCTCTAAAGCAAGTTCGATCGATTTAGATCTGGCCATAAGCGCGTTATTCCTATGGACCTCCGCCAAATAGGCTCCCAGATCAACCTCCCGCATCTCCATCGTCAAATGGCCCGATTCGATCGCACTGACGTCCAGAAGATCATTGATCAAAGCGAGCATTTTGTCACAAAGCCCGGCAATGGCTCGTATCGGCTCTTTCTGGGTCGTATTAAGATCCCCCATCAGACCGTCCGTAAAAAGATCCGTATAACCTTTGATCGCCGCAATGGGGCTTCGAAGATCATGCGCTGCGATCCCGAGGAACTTGTTCTTCAGATCGTTGAATCGGACCACCTGCTCGTAAAGCCGGCTCTTTTCAAGGGTCAAGGCAAGCTGGCCCGCGATCTCCCGGAAGAGCTCCACGTGCGCGTTCTGATATCGATAGGGCTCCCTGCTTGAAAAAAAAAGAAAACCGATCGGTTTCCTGGAAGCGATCAAGGGGCATGTCAGGCTTGAGCGCATCCCTTCCATCATAATGTCTTTTGTAGATTTCGAATCCGGGTGGTCTTTGAGGTAGGCCTCCAGATCATTCAGAATACGCGGCTCCCGTGTCTGAAGAACTTTTTCAAGACTGCTGCCTTTCATGGCCGCAGAATAGCCCTTCCCGATCTTCATCATGGACGCTTTTGAACGCGCCCAGTACGCCCGCAGAATTGTATCGTTCTCCTCTAAAAGCGAGAATCCGATCCGGTCATAAGGAATAATAACGTGCAGGGTCTTATAAGCGTAATCCAGAACCTCCTCGACCGTCAGCCCCGTATTGATCTGATGCGTGATGCAAAGAAGTACCCTAAGCTCTTTTTCCCGGCTCATTAGAGACTTGCCTTTTATCTGAAGTGAGGATCAAGAATCGCTTTTTCAAAATGGGAGTTTCAATTTATTCTTAAGACTGCTCGCGGCGTTCTTAACGCCGCCCGTCACCGTTGTTACCGTGCTCTCGGCAGCACCCGAAGTATCTTTGAGCACACCTCCGACCTGACCCGCGATCGCGCTCGGATCCCCTGCTGCGGTCTTCAAAGCATCCAGACTTTGTGCCGCGGCCTGGGCCGCAAGTTTCGTGGAAGTATTAAAAGCCCCCGCGAGGGTCCCTTCAAGACTTCCGATATCGAAATTCACAAGATTCGAGATCCCGGAGCTTAGCATGGCTTTCAGAACGATCAAACGCACAACGCTATTGAGGTCCGTGATGTTCTCATAGCTTTGATCGAGATTGATGCGGAATTCCTTGGTCGAGGGCTGACCGCCGGAATAATCCGCATAAACGACTTTGCCGATCTTAAGGTGCATCATATCGATCTGGATCGGCATGGGTTTTGCGGGGGCTTTGGGTTCCCGTTGGGTCGTCTGGGCGGGCGCCTGTTGGGTTCCCTGAAGCGCTTTCAAGCGGTCCAAATTGAGTTCGCCTCTTTCGTTCTTCACAACCGTGAACTGTTTCATATCAAACTGGATATGATTGAGATGAACGTTCCCTTTCAGGATATCGGAAAGGTTATAGCCCACGAAGATCTTGGGGATCTCTACCAAAGAAGTATCATGGAAGCCCGAAGGATTTTTTACAACAAGATCCTCGAGATCCACGAACGAATTTTGGAAATTAAGGTCGAGTTTTCCCAAGGAGAGCGGCATACCGGTCACCATCTTCACGCCATTCTCCACCGCTGCTTTCACCACGACATTACGCGCGAGCACCAAAACGACCAACACCACGACCAATGACACCACCAGCTTTATGAGCAGCTTCATATTGACCTCCTGAATGTTAATGATTGATTGGATCCCAGACCGAAGAAAACCGTTTACCGCGAACGCATTAATCTATCATTGATCTTTTTCCCGGGATAGCCGTTTTGGCGGGCCGCCGGAAGATCGCATTTTCGACCGCGATCTCCTTGCGCGAGCGGATGCGGTCGAGATGATATTCGATCCTTTCCCTGGAAATATTCAATTGCCCGAGAACCAGGCGATTCAGTTCGTGGCCTGCTTCCCACTCTTCGGTCACCACGATATCGGCCCCCAGTTCAAAGAGCTTCGGCATCTGTCCTTCGTAACGAGCCCGGACTGCGAGGGTCACATCCGGATTGAGGCCCTGCACCACACGGATGATTTGTGTGATACCAAGCGGATCGGGAAAACTTACAATGACCGCTCGCGCACGACTGATCCCGACCCTTTTCAGGACCTCTTGATTGGCTGCATCTCCGTATATAGCCTTCATGTGCAGCTTCTTGGCCTCGCGCATCCTGACCGGATTCATTTCAATGATCACGAACGGGATCTTTTCTTCTTGAAGAGATATGGCCAGGTCCCGGCCCGTAGGCCCGAACCCGCAAAGAATCACATGTCCCGTGAGAGAGGAAAGTGCGCGATCCTGTTTGGTCCAACTCGTGGGGGGCACACCAAAGATCATGAACCGGCTCAGGACCTTCAGGACGAATGGGATCGCCGCGAAAAGAAGCGGCGTCATCAACATGGTCATAAACGCCGTCGAAAGCAGGACCTGGTAAAGTTCGGGTGTAATACGTCCCGACCCGCGCGCCATTTCGATCAAAAGGAACGAGAACTCCCCGATCTGTGAAAGGATGATCCCGGTGATCACGGCCACTCGTGGCGGAAATCCGAAGGCCATGATCAGGAACGTCATGATGAAGAAATTGATAAAGAGCACAAGGCTCACCACCGAAAGCACGAGGAAGATATGGCCCAGGAAGAAGTGGATGTCGAATAAAAGCCCGATCGAAACAAAGAAAATGCTCACGAAAAGATGGCGGAACGGAATAATGTCACCGATCAGCTGATGCGAAAATCCGGTGTTCGCGAACATGAAACCGGCCAGAAGCGCCCCGATGGCCATGGAAAGCCCGAGGGCGCCGCTCCCCCACGCCATGCCCAGACACACCACGACCGAAAAGAGGAAAAAGATCTCGCGATTCCGGATCGCGGCTACGCGATAAAGAAGTTGGGGGAGAAGAAAACGCGAAAAAACGAAAGCGCCGGCCAGGAGCAGGAATGTCTTAAGGAATGCGAGCCCGAGCGCCGGCCCCACCGAGCTCATGGACTGTCCGAAGGCCGAGAGAAAGATCATGAGCGGTACGACTGCAAGATCTTGAAAGATCAGGATTGAGATCGCGACACGGCCATGCGGCGAATCGATCTCGCCGCGATCCATCAGATATTTCAACACGATCGCCGTCGAGCTGAGCGCGATGACCGAGCCCAGGAAAAACCCTTCGTAAAAGGTCCAGCCGCGCCACCAGCCGAAGGCCATTGAGACGCCGATCGAGACGAGGATCTGCAGGGCCCCGCCGACCACCGCGATATTTTGCATCCCGCGCAAACGCTCGACCGAGAACTCCAGCCCGATCGTGAGCATGAGAAGCACCACTCCGAGCTCCGCCAGCATCCGGATATGTTCATTATTCGAAAGGATGCCGAGACCTTGGGGCCCGATGATCACGCCCGTCAGAAGAAATCCGAGGATTGTCGGAAGACGGAATTTTTCGAAGATCACGGCCACCACTGTGGCCATTAGAAGAACCAGGAGGATTTCGGTTAAAAACGAAGGGGTTTGCATTTTCCCTTTCCCGTTGAAAACAATGCCGGCGCTTTTTATAAGTATACAAAATTCCATGCCCAATAATCCAGAAGTATGCGCCTTCATAAAAAGTAAATAAAGCGGATCACTCGGACGACTTTGATTCTAAAATCGTGTTTTACCGAAATCCTGTGGTTAAAAAGCTCTGCTCATGATGGTTCTAAGAAAGGGGACAGAATTTCCTGAGGTTTTCTCTTCAGATTTGAAAATTTTTGAGCTCCTTTTTGTTGAGGCTAAAATGTTAGTAATTGACAAAATAAAGACTTTCTACAATAATAATGATCGTTTTTGCTAGTTAAACGAAGTTGTGGAATTCTCTGTATAGCCCTATACTTATAGTAAGGATAGGAACAAGAGGAACTTATAAGGAGAAATGATGATGAATGAAAATGTGTCCCCAAGGGGCCAGGCAGGGTTCACGTTCGCAGAACTGATGATCGCGCTTGTGGTTGTTGCTCTTGTGATCGGCGGCTACGTAGCTGCCAATGTAAAAGCTCAGCAGAGCGCCGAGGCCATGCATGAGCGGACTCTCGCGATCCAGGACGCAAACCAGGTCATCGAACAAATGAGGGATGCTTCAAAAACCGGCACGTTCCCAGCCAATGTTGTCTCCGCATATCCGGACGCCAGCACACCGACGGGATTTGCAAATCTGCCCAATGAAACGATCACGGTCTCTTATGCGAATGCAACGGCCGATCCGTTGGATGTCACGATCACGGTAACCTGGTTATCTTATACGCAACGGGAACATACAGAAGCGATCCAGACTTACATTACACAAAGGTGATAGCATGCATAAAACATGGGGAGGTTTTACGCTCGTAGAAATGATGATCGTAATCGCCGTCTCAGCCATCATTATCTTTGGTGCGTTCACTATTTTACAGGTGAGCAACAGACAGCTTCAAATCATGCATGCCAAAATGAGCCTCCAGGAAGGCCCGCGCGAGGCCCTGTTCAAAATGGCCCAGGAACTACGCCAGACGGCCTGGCACAAGATCGAAGATACCTTCGGAACCGCGGACGCGAACGGGGTGAGATGGGCGAGCACTCTTAGTTTCATCGTTCCTGTCCCCTCTCCGGATGAATCATCCCTTGTGGATGCTAACTTTGCACCGAAATGGGCTCACAATGTCCAATATTCCCTTGACACAACCACACATCAAATCCTTCGAACCTCCACTGATCTTGCCACAAATGTAATAAGGGAGGCCGTTCTTGCCAACGAGGTAACAATACTCGAATTCTCAAGGAAAAGCGCTACCCCCGGACTTATCACGATCACCGCAGAAGCTCAACGAGTGCTTTCGAACGGCGAAATGATCCCTGAAACTCCCCTGCGGATGACCACGGTAGCGGAAGCGAGGAACCCATGAAAATCTTAAAAACAGTAACCAATCAAAAGGGTTTTGTTCTATTGGTTGCATATATGGTCGTGATATTTGTCGCCATTTTTTCGGCCGTGTTCTTTGCAAGGCACCAGGTTGCTCTCCAAGCCATGGAACGGTACCAAAACCGGGTCCTCGCCTTTAACGCAGCAGAGGCCGGCATTGATTTCGCGCTCAGAGAACTTGCGACAGACCCGTCAAGACGGACCGGAACGGCGAGTACCGCCTATACCTCTCCCGACGTCACGCTGGGGCAACATGCATTCCGGTACACTATATCTCCCGTCACGGGCCAATCCGCGATCCGCAGGATCGATGCGGAGGGTTGCGCGCCCAGTTGCGACGCCGATTCACGGGCCTATCAGACTTCGAATATTACTGTCTATTCCCAGATCACCGAACCTGCGCCTCCGCCCGCCCTTTTTGAATACGGGATCTACGCGAAGGATTCGATCACATTAGACGGATTAAGGGCCTGCGCGTTCGACAGCTACAATTCAAACCAGGGTGCTTATGGCGGTTCTAATATCAGCAGTGAGGGAGCGATCGCTGCTGATACTGCCGGTGCTGGAAAGCTCTATCTGAAAAACACCACGGTGAACGGAAGCGCCCAGGTAAAAGAGGACGCTAATCCAAACATCGTGATTGAACTTAAGAAGGCGGAAATCACCGGATCCAAATCCACCATGCCGGAAGGTTGGGAATTGCCCGAGATGCCGGCTCTTCCGGAAACACATACTGATATCAATCTCAGCAATGTGACGGGTTCTATAACTCCACTGCCCGCGGGAACTTACCACTGCACATCGATCAAGATCTCGGGAGGAGGAACGGTCCCCACTACCGGACCCGTTAGTATCTATGTTGACGGACCCGTCGATGTGGCTGGAAACGGCATTACGGTCCCGAATAATCACCCCGGGAATCTCACCATCTTCGCCACCGGCTCCGTGACAGTAAAGCTGGCGGGGAACGGCTCTTTCTATGGGGGGATCTTCGCGCCGAACTCGGATGTCATCGCCACCGGGAACGGGGATATTTTTGGGGCCATCGTCTCAAAAAACTTTTCATCGACAGGAAATGGCGCGGTCCATTTCGATCTCGCCATGAAAGAAGGCCAGCCTGTGGATCCCAACCAGACCCACATTGTTCGCATCACGGCCTGGCAGGAACTCAACAGCCTCGCTTGGGGGACCGGGAAAGTAGTATAATTAAAAAATGAAGTTTGCTGCGTGGCGAATAGGCTAAGAATGATTTTTGGAGAAAAAGCAATGCGGAACATGAACGGATCTCAAAAAAACAAGGCTGGCTTTACGATCATAGAACTGATGATCGCACTTCTAGTTCTTACTCTGATGATCGGCAGCTACGTGGGAGCCAATGTCAAGGCACAGCAGAACACCGAAGAAATGAATGAGCGGACTGTCGCGCTTCAGGACGCGAACCGGGTCATTGAACGGATGAGAGATACTTCAAATGCCGAGAGTCTGTCTTTTCCTTCTGGGACGGTCGCCGTATATCCGAACGACGGCACGATAGAGGGGTTTAACAACTTGACTGATGAAGTGGTCACAGTTTCTTATGCGGACGAATCGGCAAATCCGTTGGATGTTACGGTCACAGTAACCTGGACGTCCTACACGGGACGCGAGCATACGGAAACGGTCAAGACTCATATTACGCAGAGGTGACATGATGCAAAAATCGCAGAAAGGTTTCACGCTCATTGAAGTGGTGATCGTCACTGCCATTTCGACGATCATTATCGCCGGAGTGTTTGGGATCCTGAAGGCGAGTAACGAACAGCTCCAGACCATTCATGCCAAAATGAGCCTCCAGGAAAGCCTGCGCGAGGCGTTGTTCAAAATGGCCCAGGAGATAAGGCAGACCGCCCACCACAAGATCTTAAACTTCGGGGCCGGAAACTCCCTCAGCGGAAATACGATCAACTTCTCGGTCCCTGTGCCTGCTCCGGATGAATCGACCCTTGTGGATCAGAACTATTTGCCATTGTGGGCGTCCGACATCAACTATTCCCTGAACGAAAATACGCACCAGATCATCCGGACCTCCACCGATACAACCACGCTTGCAACAAAAGAGGCTGTGCTCGCCAACGAGATCACGGCACTTGCATTCTCCAGATCAAGCATCCTCTCCGGACTTATTACCATTACGGCCTCTGCTCAGCGGGAACTTGCCAACGGCAAATTGATCCCGGAACAACCCATTCAATTAACCATGCAGGCGGAAGCGAGGAACAGCACATGAAAAACTTAAAAAAAAGAACTCACGAAAGAGGCTTTGTCCTGCTAGCGGTGTATATGGCCGCGATCTTCATGTGCCTCTTTTCGGTTGTGCTCTTTGCGAGACAACAGGTCGCCATTCAAGCCACGGAGCGGTATCAAAACCGCCTTCTCGCTTTTAATGCGGCGGAAGCCGGCATCGATTCCGCGCTCCATGAACTCGGGGCAAGCGAGGCGCTGCGAACCACAACGGCAAGTACCACCTCCACTTCTTCTGTCACTCCGCTGGGACAACATGCATTCCAATATGTGATATCTCCCGTCGAAGACAAATCCTCGATGCGCAGGATCGATGCCACGGGTTGCGCGCCCGATTGCGACGATACTTCCCGGGCTTATCAAACTTCACAGATCACCGTCTATGCCGATCTTATATCGCCCACACCTCCGGCCGGCATTTTTGACTACGGGATCTTGGCAACAACTGCGATCGACTTAGAAGGCAGCACCTTTGACAGCTACAATTCAGCTGCAGGAGCTTACGGCGGAGCTAATGTCAGCAGCACCGGAGCGATCGCCGCCGACACCACTGCTAGCGAAAAGATCGAGCTGGATGACACCACGGTGCGAGGAAATGTCCTGGTGAACGAGAACGGTAACCCGGCTACCGTGATCAAACAAGAGGATTCGACTATCACCGGAACAACAGGAAATTTGCCGGCGGGTTGGGCCATGGGTGCCCCCACACCGATGGCGGAACTCGAGACAGCGCCCACCGAGATCGATCTCAGCAGTGTCACGAGCACCCGAACATTGGCTGCCGGAACCTACCACTGCACCCAGATCAGCGTTTCAGGAAATAACGGGAAGATCGTCACGACCGGGGCCGTCAAGATCTACGTCGACAGCGGCGTTCAGATCACCGGGATAGGAACCACCGTCCCGGATAATAAGCCCGGAAATCTTCACATCTACGTAACCGGCACGGCGCCTTGTAAGGTCCAGGGGAACGGTTCTTTTTATGGCGGACTCTACGCCCCGAATTCGGATGTCGAATTCAAAGCGTCAAACTCCGGGAAGGGTGGTGTTTGGTTCGGAGCTGTGGTCGCAAAAACTTTTTCGACAAGCGGCGGAGGGACTCCCGCATTCCACTTCGACCTTGGCATGGTGACAGGCTCCACTCCGGACCCCAACCTGGCTCCCCGTGTCGGCATCACCACCTGGCAGGAAATGAACAGCCTTGCCTGGGACACCGGCCAAGTAGTGGCATAATAAAAAAGGACGGGCATTAATTAACTGGGTGTCCCCCTTTTTTCTATTCCCGATACACTAAGCCCTATTCCCTGTCTTTCTCTTCCCACGAACAGACTTTGGGGATTTGAAGAAAACCGCTGTACTGAAGGAAAGAAACACCGAGATATTGCTTCCCGGTCGTATTTTCGCGAAAGCGGAAAACACCGGCTGTTAACTCCGAAGATTTTGTGTATCCCTCGCCTTTCTCGATCTTTCCTATCGGGATCGACGGATCCCCTTGCTTGTCCCGACAAACTCTGTCCGCAAGCATTCCCTGTTGGGCGGCCTGGTAGAATTTGTTGGCGGGGTGATCCTTAGAGATCGAGGGAATATTCACATCGGCCGGGACCGAACATCCGGTCAGGAACGGCAATAAGAGGATTAGCCCTGCTAAACGTTTTACCATTTTCCGGTTTCTTGGGTTGCGCGTTCAGGATGAAGTAATCAATAAAAGACAGGGATAGTTTATCCATTTCCATGAAAATAATCATGGGTTTTTTGTCTTGAGAATTGAGAAGTAGCAGGTAAGACGCCGCACCCCAAACGCATCCCGCTTCAGATTTAGAGGACTTACTCGAATGAAGGCTCAGGGCTTGAGCCTCGTCACCACTCGGGAATCCCCAGCGTGGATTCCCTCGTTCGCCCTCCAGTCCTCGCTCCTTCTCTTCGAGAAGTCCCTGCCCGCTCGTCCTTCTATCCTTTTCTTTCATTCTTTTCCTAAAGGGCTGACAAGGATTGCCCCAATTTCAGATCCTCTGAAATTGATAGGTATTGGGACTAGCGTGCCTCGTCTCAATCCTTCGCCTTCTCTAAGGAACGGAGACGGGAAGTGGGGTGAGCCACGCTGTTATGTAAAGAGTCAAGTATTCAAGCGTGAATGTTTTTGATTCTGGATCCTTTTGCTTTATGCTCTTTGAAAGGACTCGAACTTACTGTTATTCGTGGCATCCCTCAACAGGGGATCTCACTCATTGATGTTTCGC